>NZ_CP076394.1:0-547500 GCF_032879645.1 Sphingopyxis indica | reverse complement strand
TCGAACCGCATGCGCTCGGCCTCTATGCCGAAGCATTGTTCCTCGCGCAGATCTTCATGGCGAAGTTCGTGCCGCCGCTGAACGAGGTCGCCTTTCCCGCCTATTCGCGAATCAAGGACGATCCGGCGGCGATGCGCTGGAGCTTCCTGAAGACGGTGCGCGTGCTGATGCTGGTCGCCGCGCCCTTCTATTGCGGGCTCGCAGTCACCGCGGCGCCGATGGTCGAAACATTGTTCGGGACCAAATGGCTCGGCATGGTGCCCTATATCCAGATTCTGTCGCTCGCGCTGATCTTCATGACGGTGCAGATTCTCTTCGCGCCCGTGAACAATGCGCTCGGCAAGCCTTTCGTGACGATGCTCTCGTCGCTCGGCGGCGCGATTCTCTTCCCCACTGCCTTCCTGATCGGCGCCGAATGGGGACTCATCGGAATCGCGTGGGCGTGGCTCGTCGCCGCGCCGCTGTTGTACCTGCTCTCGGCACGGATGACCGGGCCGCGACTCGGCATTTCGCTATGGCAGGTTGCGCGCGCGATGCTGCCGGGGCTCGCCCCCGCGCTCGTGATGGCGATCGCGGTGGCGCTCGCCGACCGGTGGCTGCTCGGGCCGCTCGCGCTCGCGGCGCCGATTCGCCTGACGCTGCTCGTCGCGCTCGGGGCGCTCCTCTATACGGCGCTGCTCTGGCTGCTCGAGCGCGAGGCGATCGCCGAAGTGATGCGGCTGGTGATTCGCCGCCGCCCGCCCGCGGCCGACGCGACAGGATGACGTCGGCGAATCGTCACGACGCGATATAGTCGCGCATCGCCGCGGCCTCGGCCTCGATCTTGTCGATGCGATATTTGACGAGGTCGCCGATCGACACGAATCCGACGAGCCGGTCGCCGTCGACCACCGGCAGGTGGCGGATTCGCTTCTGCGTCATCTGCGACAGCGCCGCTATGACCGCCATCGACGCCTCACAGGTCACGGGCGATTTGGTCATCACATCGTCGATTCGCCGATCGAGCGCCTCGGGCCCATAGGAAGAGGTCAGCCGGACGAGGTCGCGCTCCGAAAAAATGCCGAGGATCGAATCGCCATCGACCACGGGGACGGCGCCGATCCGGTGCTGCGCGAGCAGATCGACGACCGCGCGCACCGTATCGGTCGGCCGCGCCGAGATGATCGGCCCCGTGCGCCCCTGCAAAATCGCTGCAATCGTCATATCGTCCCGCTCCCTTCGCTTCTCCGGCTTTGAAGCCATATTATCACGATTCGCGGCGATGCCGAAGCGCGGGCGCCAGCTTTCGCGCTTGGCCTTGCCGCCGGCATCGTCCATGACGGCGCCGATGGTCAAGCGCTCCCCCCTCGACGACAAGGGCACCTCGCAAATCGCGTGGGCGCGCTATCGTCGGCTGATGCGCGGCATGACCATTGTGTCCTTCCTCGCGGTCGTCGGGGCGCTGTCCTGGCTGCGCTGGTCGCTGGGCGACGCGCTGACCATCCACATGATCATCGCGACCGCCGCGGGCATCGGCCTGTCGGTGATGCTCGGCGCGGCGCTGATGGGCCTCGTCTTTCTGTCGAGCGGCAGCGGCCACGACGAATCGATCGAGGATCCGTTCGAAGACGACCCGGATTTGAAGCCATGACCGACGCCGTTCACAACCTCCCCTCGCGCCCCGACCCCATCCTGCGCGTCGTGCCGCGCCCCGCCGACATCAACGCCAACGGCCATATCTTCGGCGGCTGGGTCTTGAGTCAGATGGACATTGCGGGCGGCATCGTCGCGGGGCGAATCGCGCAGGGACCGACCGCGACGGTAGCGATCGAGGCGATGGAATTCATCGCGCCGATCCTGCTCGGCGACATCATCTCGGTCTATGCGCATCTCGAAAAGCGCGGGCGCACCTCGATGGGTATCCGCATCGAAGTCATCGCGACGCGCGATCGCGGCGAGACCGAGGTGACGGTGACGCAGGGTCTGTTCACCTTCGTCGCGCTCGACGAGAATCACCGCCCGCGTCCGCTGCCGGCGGACTGAGGCTTGTCCGTTTAGAGCGCGATCAACCTTGCGCGAAGCACTTAGAGTGATTTCGAGTGAAATGGAACATTTCACGGCTCGGAAATCACGGCAAAACAAGAATCTAGAGCGCCGGTTTTGATTCTATCAAAACCGAACGCACTCTAAAGAGGCCCGTGTGTCCCCGCGAAGGCGGGGACCCATCTCCGAGCGGTTCAAGATGGCGCCGGCAGGAGATGGGCTCCCGCCTTCGCGGGAGCACACACGCTTCAATGTAAGATAATCATGCTTTAGATTGCGCCTGAACCGGGCAGTTTCTAATCTTCCTTCACGCGATAGTCGAAGCTGCGGCTGCCGTTCGCCGGGACCGCGACGGCCCAGGTCGGCAGCCCGTCGCGGCGCGGCAGCTTGCGGATGCGCCTGTCGAGCCCCGCGGTGTCATGGACCTCGAATCCCATTTCGAAATCGACCGCGAAGGGATTGGCGTTGGTCACGGTCAGCCGATAGTCCGCCTCGCTGTTTTTCGGCGCGACGTAATTTTCGATGCTGACGCGCACCTGGCTGCTGTCGCCGATCACCAGATTGACCGTCTCGCCGACCGCATGATCGCGCAGCCTGCCCTCGCCTGCGAGCAGTTGCTCCCCCATCGCCGATTCGAACACCGCGACCTCGCCACTCGGCAGCGGCACGCCGAGCGCCGCCGCCTTCCTATTCTCCATCCGCAGCACGATCTCGGCCTCGCGCGCGCCATCTTCGCAGCTCAGACAAGCGCGCAGGCGGTAGATGCGTCGGAACGGCACCGCATCCTTGACCAGCAGCGCGACCTGCTTTTGCCCGTTCGCAGCGACGGTAACCGGAATCGGCACGCGATAGAGCTTGAGATCGCCGAGATTCTCCTGCGCCGCGACGACCGCTGCACGCGACGCCATCGCCCGGTTGCGCGAGCCCGTCACCACAAGCGTATCGGCCATTTCGAGCGCGGGCGCGGGTGCGGGCGCGGGCGGGGCCGGTGGGGGCGGCGGCGGCGGCGGCCGGCCATAGCGGCCGCTTCCCGTCGGGAAGCAGGACAGGCGCAGATAGGGTTGCGGCGGCGCTTCGACGAGATCATCGAAATCGCTTTCGACATTGAGCGTGCCCGCGATCGCCGAAAGCGACGCATCGGCAAAGCTTTCGCCATTGCTGTTCGCGACGGTCAGCCAGGCGAAGAGGTCGAGCGTGCGGCCGTCGGGCGCGACGCGCGCGACATAATTGCTCGCCCAGTCGAAGCCGGCCGCGAGATAGGTCAGCGTCACCGTCGCCCGCTGCGCGGCCGGGCTGCGCGTCGTCACCGACAGCGTCGGCTTCGCGGTGAGTCCCGCCGGCACGCCGTCGTAGACGAGCGATTCGGGAAGCCCCGTGCAACGCAGCGATTCGAACCCGGCGGGCGTCTGCAGCACCACCGCACCGCCCGGCCCCGAACGGATGATCGCGTCTTCCTCGGTGACCTTGCCCGTCGCGCCGTCGGTGCGGCGGAGGTGGACGCGGTTGCCGAGCGACCCGTCGAGCAGGCTCGCGGGCGATAGCAGCGCCGCGTCGCGATTCTTTTGCACCACCCCGCCGGGAAGTCCGGTCACGATCGCGCTCACCGCGACCATGCCTTCGGCGACGCCTTCGAAGCGCAGCCGCACATCGCCTGCGGGCAGGTCGATCGTGCGCGTTTCGGAAATCAGCGCGAAGCCCTGAAGCCAGCGCAAGCCGATGCCGCCGCCCTCGCCGCGCTCGGGATCGCGGAAGATGCTGACCGACACCGAATCGGGCGCCGCCGAGGTCACCACCGGCTGCGCGGCAGCGGGCGACGCCGCCGCGAGCAGGAGCAGGGGCAACAGGCGGCGCATCGCCGGTCCGTTCAGTAGCGCGTTTCGAAGGTGGCGGTGACGGTCGCCTCGCCGTTCGCGGGCACCGTCACGCTCCACTGCGCTCCGTCGCTGTCGAGCCGTTTGCTCTTCATGCTTTCGGTGATGATTCGTGTCTCGTCCCAATACCAGTCGAGCCCGCGCTGGGTGAGGTCGAGCGTCACCGGCTCTGCGCGCGCACTGGTCAGGCGGTACGACATCGACGTGCGCCAGACCGTCGACGAGCGCCGTTCGCGCGACACGACCGTCGCCTGCACCTTGACGTCGAATGCCTCGCCGGTCGCAAGGCCGAGTTCGCTGCCCATCGGCGTGTGGCCGATCCGGTTCTCGCCGATGAATTGCGGGTCGCCGCGCAGGTCGCGCTGATAGAAGCGCACCGTCCCCGCGGGCAGTGCGTCGCCGAGCCCGCCGTCGGCGCTCGAGGTGAATTTGATCACGCTCGCCGCGCTCGCGGGCTCGGTCATCGTCTGGAAGCCGCCCAGCGTAAATTCATAGACTTTGCGCGCCGGCACCTTCGACACGTCGAGGAAGCTCACCTGCTTCGTCTGCGCATTGGCGATCGTCGTGCGCTCGGGCAGCGGATAGAGATAATAATCGCCGAGTTGTTCGCGCGGTGCGCTCTCGGTCCCGGCGCTGCGGATATTGGCCTGCGGCCGCGGGCGATAGCGCGGCGTCGCGCCGCTGCCCGAAGGCGTGCCCGCGACGAGCAGGGTGCGCGCGTTGTCGAAGGTCGTGCCGGTGTTGTTGGTCAGCGTGACCCAGCCCTGCACGTCGATCGTCCCCGCCTTTTCGTCGTAGAGCGAGACATAGTCGGCGGACCAGCCGAGCCCGCTGGTCAGATAGGAGAGCGTCGCGGGGCGCGTGCCCGCGCGGTCGCTGTCGACGGTGATCGACAGGGTCGGCTTGGCGCGCAGGTTCGGCGGGATCTTGTCGAAAATCACCCGCACCGGCAGCCCGTCGTCGCGCAGCACTTCGATCCGCGATCCGATCTGCAGCACGACGCCGCCGTTGACCGCGAGCACCTTCGCGCGCTCGCTCGTCTGCGCACCGGTCGCGGGGTTGATCCGCAGCAGCGTGATCGTTTCGCCCACTGCCTTGTCCATCAGCGCGTTCGGCGAGAGCAGGTCGTAGTCGAAATTCTGTTCGACGATCGCGGTATCGTCGGCGGCGAAGGAGACGGTCTGCGGGCGGATCTGCGCCGAGACGTCGGGAAACTCCTGCCGCGAGCGGCCCGCGGGGATCGCGAGCCGGCGCACGTCCTGAACGAGCGACTGGCCGCCATTATAGATGGTGACCGACAACTCGCCCTGCGCATTGCCCGCGTCCTGCGCGGCGGCAGGACATGCCGCCACCGCGCCGATCAGCATGACCGGTGCGCAAATCCCTGCCAAAGCGCGCATATTCGCCCTCCCCGAAGCTGTGCTCAGGAAAGTCTAGCGATGGGACGCGGAAAAACCAGCCGAAATCGAATGGTTTATACCAAGGTGCGGTGATCACGACCTATGAGGATTGTCGGTCCCGTTTGCTGGCGAGGAGCAGCGGAAGCGGCGATGTGGTTCATCGTCGCGACGCTGCGACGACGTCCAGCGGACGGGACCGACAATCCTCATAGGTCGTGATCACCGCACCTTGGTATTATTCGGCGGCTTCGACCCCCGCCGGGCGTGCGACGGTGCGGCGGGTGCGGCGCGGCTTGGGCGCGGGCGTTTCTTCGCCCTCGTCGCCCTCGCCGCCTTCGACGCGGCCGATCGCGGGCGGCAGCGCAGCGCTGTCGATCCCCGCCGCGCCCTCGTCGCCGTCCTGGCTGCGCGCGCGGCGCGGACGGCGCGCAGGGCGCGGAGCGGCTTCGGCGTCGCCCGACGCTTCGGCGCCTTCCTTGTCGCCGTCGCCCGCGTCGCGATCCGAACGTCCGGAATCGCGCTCACGATTGTTGCGGCGCCCGCGGCCCTGCTGGCGATTGCCGCGCGAATCATCCTCGTCGCGATCGCGGTCGCGGCCGCCTTGCGAACGGTTGTCGCTCTCTTCGCGGTCGGTCTCGCTGTCGCTGTCCGTCTCGTCGTGGCCGTCGAAATCCTCGACCCCGCGCACTTCACGGCTGCGGTCATGGCTGCGATCCTGTCCGCCGTGACCCTGTTTTTCTTCCTGACGCGCGCGGAAGTCGCTGTGGACGCGGAAATAATGGTCGGCGAACTGGAGATAATATTCGGTCTGGACGCGATCCCCGGCAAGCTGCGCGTCGCGCGCCATATTCTTGTATTTCTCGATCATCTGGACGGCGTTGCCGCGCGCCCGGCTGTCGATGCGGTTCGCCTGGTCGACGCCCCCGCGTCCGCCCGATTGCGACCGATTGTTGTTGCTGTTGTTGCGGCCGCGCCGGCGGCCGCTCTGCCGGTTGTTCATGTTCAACTGAAAACTTCCTGTCGAAAAGCTATGCCAAACCCCTTTTGGCCGATCGCGCCGCTTGCGCCGATCGCATCCCGCGTCACCGCGGGTTCTTGCCCTTCACCGCCTCTGCGAAACCATGTCCGCCGGGGCGCTTCGGTTGGGAAGCAGGTCCGCCAGCCCCCTGCGGTGCGTCGTTGCACCGTCGGTGGGACCCCCATCGGGCCTGTGGCTGCCACCTAACGCGCTTTGCGGTCGAAACCAAGCGATTTCTGTCGCAGGCTGGATCAAAGCGTCAGGATCAGGGCACGATCGCGCCCGCCGAGATCGCGGCGGCAATCCACCGCAAAGCCGGCGTTGCGGGCCAGAGCTGCTACCAACATATGCTGACTTGCCCCGATTTCAAGCACCGCCGCCCCGCCGGGCGCGAGGAGGCGCGGCAGGTCTGGGATGATGCGGCGATAGTCGGCGAGCCCGTCGCTGCCGGCGAAAAGCGCGCCCGCGGGCTCGTGCGCCGCGACGTCGGGCATCAGCGCCTCGGTATCGGCGATATAAGGCGGGTTGCAGAGGATGAGATCGAACGGCCCTTCGACCCCGCGCGCCCAGTCGCCGCGCCGGAAATCAGCGCGGTCCTGCATCGCCAGCGCCGCAGCATTGGCGCGCGCATAGCCGAGCGCGTCCTCGCTCGCGTCGACCCCGAGCCCCGACGCGGCCGGCCACTCGGCAAGCGCGGCGAGGAGCAAGGTGCCGGGACCGGTGCCGAGGTCGAGGATGGTGCGCGGCGCGGCCGCCGCGAAATGCGCGATCGCCGCCTCGATCAGCGTCTCGCTGTCGGGCCGCGGGATCAGCACGCCCGGCCCGACCGCCAGGCGGATCGTCCAGAAGTCGCGATGGCCGACGATATAGGCGACCGGCTCGTGCGCCAACCGCCGCGCGACCAGCGCCTCGAAGCCATCGGGCACGTCGAAGCGCGCGGGATCGAGCAGCAGCCGATCGCGCTCGACCCCCAGCGCATGCGCCATCAGCAGCTCGGCATCGAGCCGCGGCGTGCCGGATACGGCGGCGAGGCGCGCGGCGGCGTTGCGGAGGGCTGCGCTTGCCTCCCCCTCCCGCTTGCGGGAGGGGGCCGGGGGGTGGGCGCGGTCAGAGTCGTCGGATGCGGACATGCCCACCCCTAGCCCCTCCCCCATGCGGGAGGGGAATCAATTGTCACCCAGCCCCGCCAGCCGCTGCGCCTCGTCCTCGGCGATCAGCGCGTCGATCAGCTCGCCCATCTCGCCCTCCAATATCTCGGGCAGGCGGTGCAGCGTCAGGTTGATGCGGTGGTCGGTCACGCGGCCTTGCGGGAAATTATAGGTTCGGATGCGCTCCGATCGGTCGCCCGACCCGACCATCGCCTTGCGCGCCGACGCCTCGGCATCGTGGCGCTTCGAGCGTTCGAGGTCGAACAGCCGCGCGCGCAGCACCTGCATCGCCTTGGCTCTGTTCTTGTGCTGGCTGCGTTCGTCCTGCTGGATGACGACGAGCCCCGTCGGAATATGGGTGATGCGGATCGCGCTATCGGTCGTGTTGACATGCTGCCCGCCCGCGCCCGACGCGCGATAGATGTCGATCTTCAGGTCACCCTCGTTGATCGCGACGTCGACCTCTTCGGCCTCGGGCAGCACCGCGACGGTCGCGGCGCTGGTGTGGATGCGCCCGCCGCTTTCGGTGACGGGAACGCGCTGGACGCGGTGGACGCCGCTTTCGAACTTCAGCTTGGCGAAAACGCCCTGCCCCTTCACCGATGCGACGACTTCCTTGTAGCCGCCGACCTCGGCCTCGTTGGCGGAGATGATTTCGACCTTCCACCCCTGCGTGTCGGCGTAGCGGCTGTACATGCGCAGCAGGTCGCCCGCGAACAGCGCCGCCTCGTCGCCGCCGGTGCCCGCGCGGATTTCGAGCATCGCGGCGCGTTCGTCGGCGACGTCCTTCGGCAGCAGCCCGACCGCGAGCGCATGTTCGGCGGCGGGCAGCGCCGCCTCGACGGCGTCGATCTCTTCCTCGGCCATCGCCTTCATCTCGGGATCACCGAGCATCTCCTTCAGCGACACCAGCTCGCCGCGCAGCCGGATCACCTCGCGCGCCGCCTTCGCGACGGGTTCGAGCTCGGCGAACTCCTTCGACGCCGCGACGAAATCGGCGGGCGCCATGTCCCCCGTCGCCATCCGCGCCTGCAAGGCGGCGTGACGCTCGATGATCGCGTCGATCTGCTTTTCGGGGATGGTCACCATAGGGCCTTCTCTACTTCGTCATTCCCGCGAAAGCGGGAATCCATCTGCGACGGCCGTTGACCAAGCGAAGCCGGAAACTGGATCCCCGCCTTCGCGGGGATGACGAAATAAAACAAACTATCACTGCGTGCTCGACAGTCGTTCTCGGGGTGTAAGAATCACGTCAAACGGCTCATTCTGCCGTGCTGTTTCAATCACATAGGCGAGGCTGAACAAACGGATCGCTTCTTGTTCTGCGTCGGCATATTCCGAGAATAACGACCCGCTCCCGCGCTTGATGTCGACCAAGGTTTTGCCTGGGAAACGATCGTCAGGCGTACGTACGACAGCAACTATGCGAGGCGAATATGATTGTGCCTTCTGGATGCGCTTTTTCGGTGAACCCGAAGCGAGGTAACCAGCGCGGATATTGTAGTGTCGCAACCTCATCGCCATAACCATCACGATCCGCTCGGCCAAATCTCCCTCATCTTCCGTGGTCACCAGAATATCGATTTTAGGGCTTTCAAACTTGTTCTCATCCAACAACATCGCCAGCCGCTCGATCCCCGCCGCCCAGCCGACCGCCGCGGTCGGCGGCCCGCCGAGCATCTCGATCAGCCCGTCGTAGCGCCCGCCGCCGATCACCGTGCCCTGCGCGCCCAATCGGTCGGTGACGAATTCGAATGCGGTGTGGCGATAATAGTCGAGCCCGCGCACCAGCCGCGCGTTGCGCTGCCAAGCGACCCCCGCGGCGTCCAGACCGGCCGTCACCGCGCCGAAGAAATCCTGCGCCTCGCCGGTCAGAAAGGCGTCGATGTCGGGCGCGCTGTCGGCGACCGGGCGGTCGCGCGGGTCTTTGCTGTCGAGGATGCGCAGCGGATTCTTGTCGAGCCGCGCGAGGCTGTCCTCGGACAGATCGCCGCGATGCGCCTCGAAATGCTCGACGAGCGCGCCGCGCCACGCATCGCGGCTTGCCGCATCGCCGAGCGTGTTGAGCGTCAGCGTCACGCCCTCGGCGATCCCCAGCTCCTTCAAAAGCTGATCGGCGAACACCAGCAGTTCCGCATCGGCGAGCGGGCTGTCGCTGCCGATCACTTCGGCGTCGAGCTGGTGGAACTGGCGATAGCGGCCCTTTTGCGGGCGCTCGTAGCGGAACAAAGGCCCGTGCGTCGCGACTTTCAGCGGCGCGAACTGCTGCCAGCCGTTCGTGATATAGGCGCGCGCTATCCCTGCGGTGAATTCGGGGCGCAAGGTGATCGATTCGCCGCCGCGATCCTCGAACGAATACATTTCCTTCGACACGACATCGGTAGTTTCGCCGAGCGAGCGTGCGAACACCGCGGTCGGCTCGATCACCGGCACCTCGATACGCTTGAAGCCATAGAGGCGGCGCACGCGCTCGAACGTCTCGACGACATGGGCGAAACGGTCGGCGAAATCGCCTAGCATGTCCTGCGTGCCGCGCACGGGCTGCGGCGTCGGGATTCTGGCGGGCTTGTCCTTGCTCATGGCGGCGGCGTCTAAAGGCTTTTCGACGAAACGCAAAGAGTGCTCGCAGAGCCCGCGCTGGACCTCGCCGCCATTTCAAGGCAGTAACGCGCACCATGAAAAACGCACCGTTCGTCGCGGCCGCCCTTCTCGCCGCGCCCCTCGCCCTTCTTCCCGCCGCCACCGACGCCCAGACCGGCAACAGCGCCCCCGGCCTGTCGGTGCAGCCGCACATCGTCCCGCTGCCCGCCGACAAGCCCTATCCGGGCACGATGGTGCTGAAGGTCGATGCGACCGATGTCGCGCGTGGCATTTTTCACGTCCGCCAGACGATTCCGGTTGCAAAGGGCGGCAAGCTGACCCTGCTCTATCCCGAATGGCTGCCGGGCAAGCACGCACCGCGCGGGGCGATCGCCGAACTCGCGGGCTTCAAGGCCAGCGCGGGCGGCAAGACGCTGCGCTGGACGCGCCAGCCCACCGACGTCTATGCCTTCGACATCGACGTGCCCGAGGGGGCGACGAGCATCGACGTCGCCTTCGATTTCCTGTCGCCGACGCGCAGCAGCGAAGGCCGCATCGTCGGCACCCCGGCGATGATGAACCTGCAATGGGAGCAGGTGAGCCTCTATCCCGCGGGCACTTTCACGCGCCAGATTCCGGTGCAGCTCGACGTCACCCTGCCGCAGGGGTGGACCGGCGCCGCGGCGCTCGACGGGCTGAAGGTCGCGGGCAATCGCTACAGCTATGCACCGACGAGCTATGAAACGCTGGTCGACAGCCCGATGTTCGCGGGGCGCTATTTCCGCAAATGGGACCTCGGCCACAATGTCACGCTCAACGTCGTTGCCGACGAGCCGCAATATCTGGAAGCGAAGCCCGACCAGATCGCGACCCATGCGGCGCTCGTCGGCGAGGCGGTTGCGCTGTTCGGGTCGCGTCCTTTCGACCATTATGACTTCCTGCTCGCGCTGACCGACGAGCTCGGCGGCATCGGGCTCGAACATCATCGCAGCAGCGAGAACAGCAGCAAGACCGACTATTTCACCAAATGGGACGATGGCGAAGTGCTGCGCGGGCTGTTGCCGCACGAGCTGACGCACAGCTGGAACGGCAAATATCGCCGCCCCGCAAAGCTGTGGACCCCCGACTATCGCACCCCGATGCAGGACAATCTGCTGTGGGTCTATGAAGGCCAGACGAGCTATTGGGACATTGTCCTCGCCGCGCGGTCGGGAATGCAGTCGAAGGACATGGCGCTCGCGCAATGGGCGACGAGCGCGGCCTGGTATAGTGCGCAGCCGGGGCGCAGTTGGCGCTCGGTCGAGGATACGACGCTCGACCCCGTGATCGCCGCGCGCAAGCCCAGGCCTTTCCCGAGCTGGTCGCGCACCGAGGATTATTACAACGAAGGCTCGCTCGTCTGGCTCGAGGCCGACATGCTGATCAGGGACGCGACCGGCGGCAAGAAGAGCCTCGACGATTTCGCGAAACTCTTCTTCGGCGGGCGCGAGGGCGACTGGGGCGAGGTCGTCTATGACTTCGACGACGTCGCAGCGGCGCTGAACAAGGTTTATCCCTATGACTGGGCGGGCTTCCTGCGCACCCGGCTGCAACAACCGGGCGCGCCGCCGCCGGTCGGCGGGATCGAGAAGGCGGGTTACAGGCTGGTGTGGCGCGACACGCCGAACGCCTATGACAAGGGGCGCATGGCGCTGTCGAAAAGCTATGACCTTACCCATTCGCTGGGCCTGACGATCGACAAGGACGGCGTGGCGGGGGGCATATTGTGGGACGGCCCCGCCTTTCGCGCCGACATCGTCAATGGGACGAAGATCGTCGCGGTGGACGGCGTCGCCTATAGCAAGGAACGGATCGAGGCGGCGATCAAGGCCGCGGCCGGCGACGGCAAGGCGCCGATCACGCTGCTCGTCGAGCGCGGCGGGCGCTATCGGACGGTCGAGATCGACTATCACGGTGGGCTGCGCTGGCCGTGGCTCGAAAAGGCCGGCAGCGGCCCCGACCAGTTCGACCGGCTGTTCGCGCCGAAACGGGCGCTCTGACGCCCGCCTCATTTGGTCGATTTCGGAGCCTCGCGCGCGCAAAAAGCGCCGCGGGGCTCTCGACTTTGTGCGGTGCAGCGCGCTAAGGGGCGCCGCGATTACAAAAACGAAGGATTTCTCCCATGCGCATCGACCTCATCCCCGCCGGCGACAGCCCGCCCGACAGCCTGAATGTGCTGATCGAGGTGCCGATCGGCGGCGAGCCGGTGAAATATGAGTTCGACAAGGCGTCGGGCGCGCTGTTCGTCGACCGCTTCCTCCACACGCCGATGCGCTATCCCGCCAATTACGGCTTCATCCCGCACACGCTGGGCGACGACGGCGATCCGCTCGACGCCCTTGTCGTCGCGCGCTCGCCCGTCGTCGCCGGCGCGGTGGTCAAGTGCCGTCCGATCGGCGTGCTCAAGATGGAGGATAATGCCGGCGGCGACGAAAAGCTGCTGTGCGTCCCCGTCAACACGACCTTCCCCTATTATGCCGAAGTCGCGAGCTATCAGGACATGCCGCCGATCGTGCTCCAGCAGATCGAGCATTTCTTCGCGCATTACAAGGATCTGGAACCCGGCAAATGGGTGAAGCTCGGCGGCTGGGGCGATGTCGACGAGGCGAAGGCGATCATCGTCGCGGGAATCGAGCGCGCGAAGGCCAAGGGATTCTGATCGCTTTCGCTGGCCAGAGGCTGATCGTCTTTGGATGAGCCAGACGCGTCAAAGATTGTGTGTCCCCGCGAAGGCGGGGACCCATCTCCGGCCGGTGCAAGATCGGACCGTCGGGAGATGGGCTCCCGCCTTCGCGGGAGCACACGGATTTACTCAGTCACGACGATCATGTGCTAGGATTCTTTGGGCGCCCGCTTCGGCTTTGCCGCGGCGGGCGTTTCCTTTGCCGGCGCCTCGGGCAGCGTGCGGACATGCACGTCGCGCTGCGGATAGGGGATGACGATCCCCGCCTCCTTGAACTTGTCCCAGATGCGCAGGAACACTTCACCCTGGACATTGCCGAGCCCGCTTTCGGGATCGGCGATCCAGATCCGCAGCTCATGGTTCACGCTGCTCTCGCCGAATTCGGTGATCCAGCAAACCGGCGCGGGCGACTTGAGCACGCGGGGCGATTCGGCCGCGGCGTCGAGCATCAGCTGCTGTGCGAGACGCAGGTCGGCGTCATAGCTGACCCCGACCTTCATCCGCACACGCACGTCGCGGTTCGAATAGCTCCAATTCTCGACCCGCTCGGTCATCAGCAGCTCGTTGGGAACGAGGTGCTCCTTACCGTCGCGGGTGATCACCGACACCGCGCGCACCCCGATCTTGTTCACCCGCCCGACCGAATCGGCGACGACGATCACATCGCCCGGCTTGATCGAACGGTCCATCAGCAGGATGATTCCGGCGATCAGATTGCCGAAGGTCTTTTGCAGGCCGAAGCCGACCGCGAGCCCGAGCGCGCCCGAAAAAACCGCAAAGGCGGTGAGGTCGATGCCGAGCAGGTCGATGCCGATGAAGAAGGCGGCGATAACGATGACGACGCTCGCGATTTTCTCGACGAGCAATTGCTGCGTCGCATCGAGGTCGCGGCCGCCGCGCACCACGCGCCGCACGAGGCGGTTGCCGATTCGGACGAGCAGGAAAAGGACGAGGAAGGTCAGCGCGACGTTGATGAGCGTCAGCAGCGAGACATGCATCTTGCCCGCCGAAAAGCCGACACTGTCGAGCCGGTCCTGCAAGAGCGCCAGTCCGCCGACCGCATGCGAAAGCAGCGCGGCGAGCGCGGCCGCCGCAATCAGCAGCGCCGGCACCTCGCCCAATCCGACGCCGAGGACCAGATTGCGCACCGCCGCGGCCGCCGTGAAGGCGACAACCGTGCCGAGCAGCAGCCCGGCATAAGGGTCCCACGGCCACGCGCCCCATCCCACCGCCGCGAGCAGCAGCGCGGTGGCCCAGCCGAGGAGAGCGGGAACATGCGCGGTCAGCGGGCTCTGCGCCTGAATATCGCGGCCATGCAGCCAGTCGGCGACACGCGGACCGAGCCTGCGGCGCGCGACCCAGCCCGCGATCAGCGCGAGTCCCGCGATCATCGCCGCTATGCCGATTTCGGCAATTTGCGCCTCCTCGACGCGCGGAAAGCCCATGCGGACGAGCAGGTCGTCGATCATCCGCCGCCGCCCATCGCGGCAAAGCCGCGTTCGAGATCGGCGATCAGGTCGGCGGGGTCCTCGAGTCCGATCGACAGGCGGACGAGCGCGTCGGGATCGGTCCACGCCGTCGCGCTGCGAATCGCCTGCGGGTCGGCGGGCACCGCGAGGCTTTCATAGCCGCCCCAGCTGAAGCCCAGCCCGAAATGGGCGAGCGCGTCGATGAAACGCGCGCGCGCCGCATCGCCGGCGCCTTTCAGCGTGAAGCCGAACAATCCGCTCGCCCCCGAAAAATCGCGCGACCACAGCCTATGCCCTGCATCGCCTGGCAAACCGGGGTGGAACACGCGCCCGACCTCGGGCCGCGCCGCCAGCCACTCCGCGACCGCGAGCGCGTTCACGCCGTGGCGCTGAAGCCGCACGTCGAGCGTTCGGAGGCCGCGCAGCATCAGCGCGCAGTCGTCGGGCGAAACCGCCTGGCCGAGCTGATAGGTCGCCTTGCGCAGCCGCGGCCACAGCGCCGGCGTCGCGGTGAGCGAGCCCATCATCGCGTCCGAATGGCCGCCGACATATTTGGTGAGGCTCATCATCGCCACGTCGACGCCGTGCGCGAGCGCCGGGAACAGCAGCGGCGTCGCCCAGGTGTTGTCGAGCATCGTCACGACACCACGCTCGCGCGCAACCCGCGTGATCGCGGGAACGTCCTGCACCTCGAAGGTCAGGCTGCCCGGCGATTCCAGAAAGATCAGCTTCGTTTCGGGGCGGATCAAGTCGCCGATGCCCGCGCCGATCAGCGGATCATAAAAGCTCGTCTCGACGCCGAAGCGCTTCAGCATCCCGTCGCAGAACTGCCGCGTCGGTTCATAGGCCGTGTCGACCATCAGCAGGTGATCGCCCGGCGACAGCAGCGCGAGCAGGCCCGAGGTGATCGCCGCGACCCCCGAGGGATAGAGCAATGTCCCCTCCGCGCCCGGCTCCATTCCGGTCAGCGCGTCGGCGAGCGCCCACACCGTCGGCGTGCCGCGCCGTCCGTAATAGAGCTTGTCGTGCGTCGCGTGCCCGCGCGCCTTCATCTCGGCGATCGAGTCGTAGAGGATCGTCGAGGCGCGCCACACCGGCGGATTGACGACGCCGCCGCCGAGCCGCGGATCGCTCGTCCAATCGGTCCGCCGCCCTGCTCGCACCAGTTCCGTCGCGGGGCGGAAGCGTTCGTCTTTCCGATCGTTCATCGTGCCATTGTTAGCCGACCGCCGGTCAAAATCCAGTGCCGCCCGCGAACCCGAACAGGAAGCCGGCGGCCGAACAGACGGCGAGCAGCGGAATGATGCGGAGGCGCAGCCCGAACAACAGCACGGCCGCGAGCAGCGCGAGCGCCATCGCGCCGAGGTCGGCGCTCGCCATGACGGGAAGCTCCACCGAGGCCCAACCCCAGTCGAAGCGCCGCAATTCGCCGAACAAGGTGTGCAGCGCAAACCATAGCGACAGATTGGCGATGACGCCGACGACCGCGGCGGTGACCGCGGCGAGCGCGCCTTTGGGGCCCGCCGCGCGCTCGAGGCGGTCGATCCACGGCGCCAGCGCGAAGATCCACAGGAAACAAGGGACAAAGGTCACCCACAGCGTCAGCCCCGCGCCGAGCAGGCCCGCGACGAATGGCGTGAACGGCCCCGCGTCGCGCCAGGCCGCGATGAAGCCGACGAATTGGGTGACGAGAATCAGGGGACCCGGCGTGGTTTCGGCGAGCCCTAGCCCGTCGACCATCTCGGCAGGACGCATCCAGCCGAAACCTGCCACCGCTTCCTGCGCCATATAGGCCAGCGCCGCATAGGCTCCCCCGAAGCTGACCAGCGCAAGCCGCGAGAAAAAAGCCCCAATCTCCCACAGCACATGCCCGCTCCCCAGCGTCGCGAGGACGAGCAGCAGCGGCGCCGCCCACGCCGCGCCGCCGACGATCAGCGCCATCGCGCTCTGTCGCCATGCGCGCCGTGCCGAGACCGCCAGCATGGCTGCCGCCGCGGGCGCGAGGGCCAACCACGCGGGCCGCCAGCGCCCCGCCGCCCAGCCGGTGACGAGCGCGATCACGACGACGAGCGGAAAGGGCAGCGCGAAAAGCGCGATCGCGACGAAAGCGGCGACGGCGATCGCGCGCTGGAGCGGTGTCCGGAGCGCCCGGCGCGCGATGCGCAGCAGCGCCTGCACGACGATCGCAAGTACCGCCGCCTTGATGCCGAGGAAGAGCGCCGCGAACCAGCCGAGGCCCGCCGCCGCGACATAGAGCAGCGACAGGCCCAGCATGACGAGCGCACCGGGAATTATGAACAATAACCCGGCGGCCAGCCCGCCGCGCACCCCGTGCTGCCGCCAGCCGATCCAGGTCGCGAGTTGTTGCGCTTCCGGCCCCGGAAGCAGGGTGCAGAAATTGAGCGCGTGAAGGAAGGCCGGCTCGTCGATCCAGCGGCGTTCGTCGACGAATTCGCGGTGCATCAGCGCGATTTGCCCGGCGGGGCCGCCGAAGCTGAGCAAGCCGATCCGCGCATAGACGCGAATCGCCTCGATCAGCGTCGGGGTGGGCGGCGCGGACATTGGCGCGCCGGGCGAATCAGGCTGCGCCGGTCGCTTTCGGCGTTGCGGGGTCGGCGCCCCATTCGCTCCAGCTGCCGTCATAGACCGCGACATCCTCCTTGCCGAGCAGATGCGCGCCAAAGGCAAGCACGGTCGCGGTCATGCCGCTGCCGCAGGTCGCGACGAGCGGCTGGCCCAAGTCGACGCCCGCGGCGTCGAACGCCGCCTTCAGCTCATCGCCGCGCTTCCAGGTGCCGTCGGCGTTGAAGAGATTGCCGTGCGGCAGGCTGCGCGAGCCGGGAATATGCCCGGGTGCGACGCCGGGGCGCAGATCGCGCTCCTCGCCGGTGAAGCGCGCCACCGGGCGCGCATCGACGACCTGTTCGCCTTCGAGCCCGAGATTTTCGAGCATCTGCTCCTTGGTGCGCACCGCCTTGGCGTCGCGCCACACGGTGAAGTGGCGGTGGCGCAGCGTTTGCTTGCCCATTTCGAGCGGGCGTCCTTCGGCCTTCCACTTGGCGAGCCCGCCGTCGAGGAGCGCGACATCGTGCGCGCCGAACAGCTTCAAGAGCCACCAGGCGCGCGCCGCGCTTTTCAGCGGACTGTCGTCGTAGATCACGATGCGGCTGCCGTCGCCGAGCCCGAGCGATTGCATGCGGCTGGCGAATTTCTCTGCCGGCGGCGCCATATTCTCGACCGCGCTCGACGCGTCGGTCAGCTCGGCAAGATCCATGAAAACGGCGCCCGGAATATGCCCGGCCTCATATTCGGCGCGCGCGTCGCGCCCCGCGTCGGCCAGAAATTTCGTCGCATCGACGACCCGCAGGTCCGATGCCCCCAGTTCGCGTTCCAACCAGTCGGTCGAGACCAAGGCGTCCATGTCATGCTCCTGTTACGACCCGCGGGGAAGCTTCTATCCTCTTCCTCCGCCGGCCATCCTGCTATGGCTCATTCTCTGGGGAAGACGATCAGCCTATGCCCCCACCTGCGCTTTTTCAAGCGCGCGCGAAGCTCTGCCCCAGCCGATGCTGCACTGCAACGAAAAAGGGGCGGAATGGTGCCGCCGGCCGCTATTGGGTGCGCCGCGCCGCGGTCGCGCGCGCCGCCGGGCGATCGAGCGAATAGACGGGGCGGTCGAGCGGCAGCGGCGCGAGCCGGTCGCCCGCCCCCGCCGCCGGCGCGCGGCCGAGCACATAGGCGCCGGCGGTCTGGCCGAAAGCGTCGGCGTCGCCGTCCCAATGATAGGTGACGTCGAGCACGAGCACCGGAACGAGCGCCGGCTTGCCGCCGATCATCAGCGGCTCGATGCTGCCGCGCGGCAAGCTCGCTTCGCTGTTCAGCGTCTCGGTCGCGCCGGGGGCGATGTCCATGCCGTCGCGCAGCACGCTGCCCCCCGCGCCGTCGAAGAAGCGCGCGATCACCGCTTCCTGCATCGCCGATCCCTGGCCGAGCGCGATGCGCACCATCAGCCCCGTCGCGGCGAGCGGCCCGTCGTTCCTGAGTTCGATCGTGAAACCGACCGCGACATGCTCGGCGGTCACGCGAATCGCCCGCACGCCGAGCGCCATCGCGATCTGAGCGCGGCGTTCAGCCGCCGGGCGGGTGACGAGCGGCGACGCGGAGCGCGGCGCCGCGGCGGCCGGCTGCGGCGCGCGAGCCGGCGGCGGAGGCGGTGTGACGGCGCGCGGGGCGGCCGCGGGGACCGGCGCGCGCGGCGGCGCCTCGACGGGCTCGTCGGGCGCGTCGCCCGCGAGCGCGGGGCGGCGACGCCAGTACCAGAAACCCGCACCTGCGGCGGCTAGCAGCGCGAGCGCCCACGCCCAGAGCGGGGTGCCGCCCCGGTCGGGCGCTCCGGCCGCGGGCGCGACGTCGACAGGCGGCGGAGCGGCTTGCGCATCGGCCGCCGGAGCGTCCACATCGGTCGGCGTTTGGACCGGCTTGGGGGCGGCGGGCGAGGTTTCGGGCGTAGCGGCGGTGGGCGCCTGCGCCGCACCGCGAGCTGGAGCGGGCGTGGGCGTTGTGCGGCGTTCGGGCGCCGGGGTCGGCGCAGGCGTCGGGCTTGGCGCGGGCTGCGTCGGCACGATGCGCGGCGCCACCGGCGGCGGCGCCGGGGTCGGCGCGGGCGTCGGGATACCGCGCTGCTCGCCGGGCGCGAGCGGCGGCAGGCCATTGTCCGACGGCCCCTGCACCCCCGTCGCGCGTCCGTCGTTCTGCGGCGGCAGGCGGAAGTCGATCGTGCGGCCGGAGGATGGCGCGGGGGCCGGCGTCGGCGCGGGGGCCTGCTCCTGCTGCGCCAGCGCCGCCAGCGGCGCGCCCGCCAGCGCCAGCGCCAGCAGCGGCATCGCCGCGCGTCCTCTCGTCCGACCCTGAAGTGTCTTCGTCATCTCTTGCCCAAGCGCCCGGCGCTCTCTTCGCTGAACCCGGCCGCCATCGACGGATGACAGCGGCCGCGCGCCGCACTAGACGAAAGCCATGAGTGATTCCAGCCATCCGCCGCTCGCGCCCAAACATCTCGGCCAGACGAGCGAACTTCCTGCCTCACCCGAGCTTGCCGCGCTCGACTATGTTCCCAATCCGCGCGCCGGCGAGCTTTATCTCGTGCGCTTCGCCGCGCCCGAATTCACCTCGCTGTGCCCGGTGACCGGACAGCCCGATTTCGCGCATCTCGTGATCGACTATGCCCCCGGCGAAACGATCGTCGAATCGAAGAGCCTCAAGCTCTTCCTCGGCTCGTTCCGCAACCATGCGGGCTTTCACGAGGATTGCACCGTCGGCATCGGCCGCCGCCTCTTCGACGAGATGCAGCCCCAATGGCTGCGCATCGGCGGCTATTGGTATCCGCGCGGCGGCATCCCGATCGACGTCTTCTGGCAGTCGGGACCGCCCCCCGCCGGGCTGTGGCTCCCCGACCAGGGCGTCGCCCCCTATCGCGGGCGGGGCTGAACGATATTTCTACAAATTTTGTCGAAATTCACCTTTTCGTCACGCAAAGCTGACATTAGTGTCAGCTTATGACCGCAGCCGCGCACCCGCACGACCATGACATCACCGTCGGTCCCGACGCGATCGACTTCATGGGGCATGTCAACAACGCCCATTATCTGAGCTGGGTGCAGGACGCGGTGCTCGCGCACTGGCGCAAGATCGCGCCGCCCGAGGCGGTCGCCCAGCATCTGTGGGTCGCGCTTAAGCACGAGATCACCTATCGCCGCCCCGCCTTCCTTGACGACCGCGTGATCGCGACGGTGATTCTCGAGAAAGTCCAGGGCGCGCGCGCCTCTTACGAAACGATCATCAGGCGCGGCGAGGACGTGCTGGCCGAGGTCAAGTCGAGCTGGTGCTGCGTCGACGCCGAAACGCTCCGCCCCGCGCGGCTGGCGAGCGAGGTCGTCGCGCGCTTCTTCCCGAACGAGAAAATCTAGAGACTGTCCCGATCAGGAGACATCGTTTCTCACCAAGCTGAACGCCGCTGGCAAAAAGACGTGCATCCCCGTGAAGGTGGAGAAGCATCTCCGGCGGGCAGCAGGAAATGGACTCTCCCCCTTCGCGGGAACATTCGATTCTCAGATGGTGGGCGCTCCACCCTTCGAAGCGCCGCGACCGGTCAGCGTTTACGGGCTTACCGGTTCGTCATTGTCGTCGTCGACCGCGATCCAGATGCCGCCGGCGACGATCGCGAGCGCAAGCACGATCGGCAGCCAGTTCGCGCCTTCCAGCTTGTTCTGACCGTCGGTGGCGGTCACCGCGCGCGTCGCCGTCTGAGCGGGCGCCGCCACGGCCGCGACCGAAGACAGCGATACCGAAACGGCCGCAAGCGCAACCGCGGACTTTTTCCAAAGATTCATCGTGGAGCTCCTTTTGCTAGCCGGACAGAAACGCCGCCGACGGGCAATTGTTCCGCTTTGGCGATGATTTCGTCCGCGTCAGGCCGCCTCGAAGCGGATCGGCAGGCGCTTGAGGCCGCCGACGAAGACCGATTCGACCCGCGCCGGCTCGCCCGCGAGTTCGACCGACTTCAGCCGCGGCAACAGCTCTTCCATCAGGATTCGCATCTCCATCCGCGCGAGATGCTGCCCCAGGCACACATGCGCGCCAAAGCCGAAGGCGATCTGCTGATTCTTCGGGCGGTCGGGATCGAAGCGGTTGGGCGCGTCGAAAATATCCTCGTCGCGGTTCGCCGAGACATAGTTCAGCATCAGCCAGTCGCCTTCGCGAATCGTCTGCCCGCCGATCTCGACATCTTCCTTTGCGCTGCGCATGAAATGCTGCACCGGGGTCGTCCAGCGGATCGCTTCCTCGATCAATCCCGCCTTGTCGGCCTCGGCAGCGCGAAAGCGCTCGAACAGCGCCGGGTCCTTCGCGAGCTCCATCATCGCCCCCGCAGTCGACGCACTCGTCGTGTCGTGCCCCGCGGTCGCGACGATCATATAATAGCCCGCCAGTTCGCGGTCGGGAATCTGCCCGCCGTCTACGCTCGCGTTCGCGATCACCGTCGCAATATCCTCGCGCGGACCCGCGCGCCGGTCGGCAGTGAGGGTGCGGAAATAATTTTCGAAATCGGCGATCACGAAATTGAGCATTGCGATCGCCTGTTCGGCGTCCGTGATCGCCTCGCGGCTGCGGTTGAGTTCGGGGTCGGTCGATCCGAACAGCTGCTGCGTCAGCATCAGCATCCGCGGCTCGTCTTCGGGCGGCACGCCCAAAATATCCATGATGACGCGCAGCGGGTAATGCGCCGCGACATCGCGGGCAAAGTCGCACTCCCCATCAAAGCTCAGCAAATGCTCGACCGCGGCGCGCGCGTGGTGGCGGATACGGTCTTCGACGATCTTCAGATTCTTGGGCATGAACCAGCTCTGGGTGAGCAGGCGGTATTTCATATGATCGGGCGCATCCATCTGGACGAGCGAGCGGATCAGATGCCCGTCGTGGTTCGGTGTCGCCGCCCGGGCGATCGCCTCGCCATCGCGGTTGGTCAGTACAGTGGGGCGCAGGCCGTTGGCGAAACGCTGCGGGTCGCGGCTGATCGCCATCACGTCGGCGTGGCGCGTCACCAGCCAGAAGGGATCGTGGTCGGGATTCTCGGCGACCGCGAGCGGCGCATTGGCGCGCGCCCAGGCGAGCTTTTCGTGGAGCCCCGTCCATTCGCCATAGGCGGCGGGATCGACGACGGCGGCGGCTACCTCTCCGGGCAATATAGGTTTTGTCATGCAACGAAACTGCCGCAAGCTGCGCCGTCTGTCGAGCGGGATCGTGCATCCGTCGAATAGAGACATTGCCCCCGCGCACCGGGCGCCTAACCCCGCAACTTTATTACTCAAATCTGAAATCCCGGGGACGGATCATGAAATTCACGACGCGCCAGTTTTTGCTCGCCACGCTCTCGTCGCTCAGCCTCGCCGCGACGCCCGCGCTCGCGCAGCAGGCCCCGGACCCCGCGGCCCAGGCCGCCGCGCCGCTGCCCGAAAGCGTGCCGAGCCAGCTTCCGCGCATCGCGCGCCCATCGCATTACGACATCGCGGTCACCCCCGACGCCAAGGCGCTGACCTTCACCGGCCGTGCGGCGATCGACCTCGACCTGTTCGCCGCGTCGAACGCCATCACGATGAACGCGCTCGACCTCGACTTCGCGAGCGCGAGCATCGCAAAGCCCGACGGGTCGGGCCGCACTGCGCTGACCGCGACGGTCGACCGCGACGCGCAGACCGTCACCTTCACCGCGCCCGCGTCGCTCGCGCCGGGCCAATATCGGCTGACCACCGATTATACGGGCAAGATCGGCACGCAGGCGAACGGGCTGTTCGCGCTCGACTATCCCGACAAGGTGACGGGCGAGGAGCGCCGCGGCCTCTTCACCCAGTTCGAGGCGCCCGACGCGCGCCGCTTCGTGCCGAGCTTCGACGAGCCGAGCTACAAGGCGACCTTCCGCCTCACCGCGACCGTCCCGGCGGGCCAGCTCGCGGTAAGCAACATGCCGGTCGAAAAGGAGACGGCGGCCACGAACGGCATGAAGACCGTGACCTTCGGCACCTCGCCGAAAATGTCCTCCTATCTCCTCTTCTTCGGGCTCGGCGATTTCGAGCGGCTCGCGAAGAAGAGCGAAAGCGGTGCCGAGGTCGGCATCGTGTCGCCCAAGGGGTCGGGCGAACAGGCGCGCTTCGCGCTCGACAGCCTCGGCCCGCTGCTCACTTATTATGGCGATTATTTCGGCCAGCCCTATCCGCTGCCCAAGCTCGACAATATCGCCGGCCCCGGCCAGTCGCAATTCTTCGGCGCGATGGAAAATTGGGGCGCCATCTTCACCTTCGAGCGCATCCTGCTCGACGATCCCGCGATCACCAGCCAGGCGACGCGGCAGGCTATCTATGAGGTGCAGGCGCACGAGACCGCGCACCAGTGGTTCGGCGACCTCGTAACGATGGCGTGGTGGGACGATCTGTGGCTCAACGAAGGCTTCGCGAGCTGGATGGCGACCAAGGTCACCGACCATTTCCATCCCGAATGGCAAGCTTTGCTGAGCCGCGTCGGGGGCCGCGAGCACGCGATGGCGCTCGACGCCTATAAAACGACGCACCCGATCCTCCAGACGATCCGCACCGTCGAGGACGCCAATCAGGCGTTCGACGCGATCACCTATCAAAAGGGCGAAGCGGTGATTTCGATGCTCGAGGCCTATGCCGGCGAGGATGTCTGGCAGGGCGGGCTCCGCCGCTACATGGCCGCGCATAAATATGGCAACAGCCGCACCGACGATCTGTGGAATGCGGTCGAGGCCGCGGGCGCCAAGGGACTCACCGGAATCGCGCACGACTTCACCGGTCAGCCGGGCATCCCGCTCATCCGCATGACGAGCTATGAATGCGACGGCGGCACCGGCGTGATCGGTGTCACGCAGGGCGAATTCTCGCGCGACCGGCGTGCGGGCGTCGATGGCGAGGGGCGCCGCTGGAAAGTGCCGATGCTCGTGCGCGGCGTCGGCGGCAAGGACCAGCGCGTCGTCGTCGAAGGCGGCAAGGCGACGATCCGCGTCCCCGGCACCTGCGGCGCGACGATCCTCAACGGCGGCCAGCTCGGCTATTTCCGCACCCTCTACACGGCGCAAGCGCTCGATGCGTTGCGCGCCGATTACAAGGCGATCGCGCCGATCGACCAGCTCGGCCTCCTGAGCGACAATTTCTCGCTTTCGGTCGCGGGCTATCAGCCGATGGGCGCGGCGCTCGACCTGCTCACGGCGGTCCCCACCGACGCCAACCCCTATGTGCTGACCGAGGCCGCCGACCGCTACGAGCAACTCCATGCGATCTTCGACGGCGACGCGGCGAGCCAGCAGGCGATCGCGGTGCGCGGCGCGGCGGCGCTGCGCCCGGCGCTCGCGCGGCTCGGCTTCGATCCGAAGGACGGCGAGCCCGCGCTCGACGCGGTGCTGCGCGCCGACGTGATCCGCACGCTCGGCACGATGGGCGACGCCGCGGTGCTCGCGGAGGCGCGCCGCCGCTTCGCGCTGCTCGACAGCAATCCGAAGGCACTCGACGGCTCGTCGAAGGGTCTGTGGCTCGACATCGTCGCGACCAATGCGAGCGCCGCCGACTGGGACAAGCTCCACAAGCTCGCCGGTGCGAGCAAGTCGACGGTCGAACGCAGCACGCTCTACACGCTGCTCGGCGCGGCGAAGGACGACGCGCTCGCCAAGCGCGCGCTCGACCTGTCGCTGACCGGCGAGCCCGGCGAGACGACGAGCGCGGCGATCATCGGCCGCGTCGCGCGCAATCACGCCGACGCCGCGGTCGATTTCGTCGAGGCGAATCAGGCGCAGGTCGACAAGCTGATCGACGCCTCGGCGCGGGTGCGCTTCCTCGCGGGACTCGCCATGGGGTCGGACGATCCGGCGATGATCGCGCGGCTCGAAACCAAGGCCGCCGGCCTGCCCGCCGACGTTCGCAAGCCCTATGAGCGCACGATCGCTGTCCTCAAGGAACGCGCCGAAAGCCGGCCGCGGATCAAGGCCGAAACCAAGGCCTGGCTCGCGGGTCAGTAGAGCATAGTCAACTTTGAGTAAAACGCTCGCAAAGGTTCGTGTGTCCCCGCGGAGGCGGGGACCCATCTCCGATCGGTGCAAGATTGAGCCGCCGGGAGATGGGCTCCCGCGTTGGCGCTACGCGCCGCCTTCGGCTCCGCGGGAGCACACATGCTTCGGAAACAGCTGACCGCGCTCCAGCCGGGCACGAAAGACGCTCAGGCGCGCGCGGCGCCCTCGGGCATCGCGCTCTGCCATTCGGCGGCGGCGCGGCGCACCATGGCTTTCAACGCCGCGCCCTGCCGCGCCCACGCCGCGGCAGCTTCATCGGTCCAGCTTGCCCCGGCAGCCTGTCCCAGCACGTCGATCGTCATGTCGATGAAGGCGTCATATTCGGCGATCGGCAGCGCGCCATAATTGCGGTGCGTCGCGACGAGTTCGGCGACCAGCGGCCAGACCCATGTCTCGCCCTGCGCAAGCCCATAGAGAATCTGCAACGTCTCGTCGGTCATCCGGCGCGAGGCGGCGTCGAGGTTGAGAAATGCGGCGCGGCGCGCGGGATAGGCGGCAAGGAAACGGTCGAACAGCGCGTGGCGGATGTCGATGCCGGCCTCGGCGACGGCAGCGAGGCTCGCCTCCATCGGCGCGGCATCGCCGCCGCCCGTCATTCGATCAGGCTCATTTGAACAGGCCGCCCAATATCCCGCGCATCAGCTGGCCGCCGAACTTGCCCGCGACCTGACGGCCGATGCTCGTCGCCGCCGAGCGCGCCGCCGACTGGAACATCTTCTCGGCCATGCTCGGCTTCGCGGCCTCGCGCGCCGCCGCCTTTTCCTGACGGATGCGCTCGCGTTCCTCAGCCGCCTTGCGCTTCGCCTCTTCCTTTGCGGCGAGCGCCGCCTGCTTGTCGGCCTCTTCCTGCGCCTTGGCCGCGATCGCCGCGGCCTGCGCCTGTTCGGCCTTGGCGGCGAGCAATTCTTCGGCGCTCTCGCGGTCGACGGCGGTGTCATATTTGCCCGCAACGGGCGAGATCGACTGGATGATTGCACGCTCCTTGGCATCGAGCGGGCCGGCGCGCGAGCATGGCGGCTTGACAAGCGTGCGCTCGACCGGCGACGGGGCGCCGTCGGCCATCAGCAGTGAGACCAGCGCCTCGCCGACGCGAAGTTCGGTGATCTCGCGCTCGACATCGACCTTCGGATTGGGACGAAAGGTTTCGGCGGCGGCCTTTACCGCCTTCTGGTCGCGCGGGGTGAAGGCGCGCAGCGCGTGCTGGACGCGGTTGCCGAGTTGCCCCGCGACCTCTTCGGGCACGTCGATCGGATTCTGCGTGACGAAATAGACGCCGACCCCCTTCGAACGGATCAGCCGCACGACTTGTTCGATCTTGTCGGTCAGTGCCTTGGGCGCGTCGTCGAACAGCAGATGCGCCTCGTCGAAGAAGAAGACGAGCTTCGGCTTGTCGGGATCGCCGACCTCGGGAAGCGTTTCGAACATCTCGCTCAAAAGCCACAGGAGGAAGGTCGCGTAGAGCTTGGGACTCGCCATCAGCCTGTCGGCGGCGAGGATGTTCACATAGCCGCGCCCCTTGTCGTCGCACCGGATCATGTCGGCGATGTCGAGCGCGGGCTCGCCGAAGAAATGGTCGCCACCCTGGCTTTCGAGCGTCAGCAATTGCCGCTGGATCGCCCCGACGCTCGCCTTGGTGACATTGCCATATTGGCTCGACAGCTCGTCGGCATTTTCAGCGCACCAGGCCAGCATCGCCTGCAGATCGCCCAGGTCGAGGAGCAGCATATTCTGTTCGTCTGCGACCCGGAACGCGATCGCGAGCACCCCCTCCTGCGTCTCGTTCAGACCCATCAGCCGCGCGAGCAGCAGCGGCCCCATTTCCGAGATGGTGGTGCGCACCGGATGCCCCTGCTCGCCGAACAGGTCCCAGAAGATCACGGGATTGTCGCGATAGGCCCAACCGGTGTCGCCGATCTCGGCCGCGCGCTTCGCGAAAGGCTCGTGCGTCTTCGCGGTCGGGCTGCCCGCCATCGCCATGCCCGACAGATCGCCCTTCACATCGGCGACGAATACCGGCACGCCGACCGTCGAAAAACTTTCGGCGAGGCCCTGCAAGGTCACCGTCTTGCCAGTGCCGGTCGCGCCCGCGATCAGCCCGTGGCGGTTCGCGCGCTTGAGGACGAGCGACTGGCGCGGCCCATCGGCCGCCCCGCCGCCGCCGAGCCCGATATAGATTTCGGTTGCTGCGCTGCCGTCGCTCACCCTTTGCCCTTTCGCTGTTCAGACCGCCTACCGGTCTAGAACGGAGGGTGAGGAAATCAAGCGAGCGAGGGTTTGGCTGCTAGCGACCGGTTGCTGCCGTCAGGCCATCACCAGATTCGCGCAGAGACGCAGAGAACGCAGAGATTTTCACGCTTGCCCTCTGCGTTCTCTGCGTCTCTGCGCGAAATGTTTGGAAAGGCGGCATCCGGCTGGTTTCGGACTTTCTTAAGCCCCTCCTCTTCAGAGGAGGGGTTTGGGGTGGTGCGCTGGCTGGGCGTTCGGTCGAGGCGACCACCCCGCTGCGACTAACGCGCAAGGCGCGTAAGTCTCGCTGCCCCTCCTCTGAAGAGGAGGGGTTGGGCGAATGTCTCGAATCCACCCCAAGTCGGACACAGCCGCGAAAAAAAGCTGTCCTACATCATTCGGCTGTGCCAGCCTTCATCCGGCTCTTTCATATGTGGACAAAAGCGGTGACGGCCCGATTTACAGATGCGGGCAGAAGCCGGCGCGGCAGCTTTGCCGAACGCCGACCAATCGGCGACCGCACAAGGCTGAACTTTGGTGAACTTTGAAACGACGAGGCGAACCCACCCCATATAACCAAAGACGGCGATGGCAACCGGCCACCCCAAAGCCTCCACGCGCCGCGCCTTCACCCCATCACGAAGGCGTTCAATTTATTGCCATCGGGGTCGCGGAAATAGCCGGCGTAAAAGCCCTCGCCGCGCGGTCCCGGTGCGCCTTCGTCGATCCCGCCATTGGCCAATGCGATGTCATAGAGCCGCTGCACCTGCGCCTGGTCCTTCGCCTCGAGCGCGACCATCACGCCGTTGCCGACGCTCGCGGCCTTGCCGTCGAACGGCCTGGTCAAGCCGATCCCGGCTCCGCCGCCTTCCTTGCCCCACGCAATGAAGCCGTCATATTCCATCATCCGCGGCACACCCAGTTCGGCCGCGATAGCATCATAGAAAATCGCCGCTTTGGCGAGATCGTTCGTTCCCAGGGTCACATAGCCGATCATCATTCGTCTCCCGACTCGAAGGATGCGAACATAATAGGAACATTTGCCCGGCCGCGCAAAGAAAAAGGGCGCCGCGGCCAGCCAGCCGGGCGCCCTTCGTCAAGGCTTTGATCGACCGCCTTATTCGCCGTCGATGCGGATCGGGATGAACGCCGGCGGCTGGCCGCGGCGCAGGATTTCGAGCAGCACCGCGGTGCGCCCCGCCTTCTTGGCGTCGGCGATGCCCTTCGCGAGTCCCTCGGCGGTGGTCACCGGCGTGCGATTGATGCTCAGGATCACGTCGCCGCGGCGCAGGCCCTTCGAACCCGCGTCGCTGCTGCTGCCGACCGCAGCGATGACGAGGCCCTTGGTGCCGCGCTGGACGCCGATGCTGCCCGCGATTTCGGGGGTCAGCGTCTGCACCGCCATGCCGAGCTCGTCCTGCACCGCCTGGTCGGCGCTGCCCTTCGGATCCTCGGGCATCGTCTGTTCCTCTTCGGGATCGAAGCTCGATCCGGCGAGTTCCTCCTCGGTCGGGCGCGTGCCGACGACGGCGTTCAGCGTCATCGCCTTGCCGTCGCGGATGATTTCGATCGGGATGCGCGTCCCCGGTTTCACATTGGCGATGAGGTAGGACAAGGTCTGCTGCGGCGTCACTTCCTTGCCGTTTACGCTCGTCACGACGTCACCGCGCTTGAGGCCTGCCTTGTCGGCCGCCTCGCCTTCCTCGACGCGCTGGATCATCTCGCCGCGGTCCTTGGGCAGGCCGAGCGCCGCTGCATAATCTTCGGTGACCGGAACGATGCCGATACCCAGATAGCCGCGCTGCGGCCGCTCGCCGGCCTTGAGCGCCTCGATCACCGGGATCGCCGCATCGGCGGGGATCGCGAAATTGACGCCGATGTTCGCGCCGACCGGCGAGATCAGCATGTTGGTGATGCCGACGACATTGCCCTCGAGGTCGAACAGCGGACCGCCCGAATTGCCGCGGTTGATTGCGGTGTCGGTCTGGATATAGCGGTCATAGGGGCCGTTGTTGCCGATGTTGCGCTGCACCGCCGAGATGATCCCCGCAGTCACCGTCGAGCCGAGCCCGAGCGGGTTGCCGATCGCGACCACCCAGTCGCCGACGCGCGCCTTGTTGCTGTCGCCGAACTTGACGAAGGGCAGCCCCTTCGCGTCGATCTTCAAAAGCGCGAGGTCGGATGTCGCGTCGCGGCCGACGATCTTGGCGCGATATTCCTTCTGGTTGGTCAGCGTCACGGTGACCTCGTTCACCTGCTCGCCGCGCGGGCCGCCGGTGATGACATGATTGTTGGTGACGATATAGCCGTCGTCCGAGATCAGGAAGCCCGAGCCGCCGCCCTGCTGCTCCTGCGTGATCGGCTCGCGCGTCCCCGCGAAGGGGTTGAGCCGGACGCCGAGCGTCACTTCCTGCTTGGTCGAGATATTGACCACCGCGGGCTGGAGCTGCTCGACGAGGTCGGCGAAGCTTTCGGGCGCGCCCGAACGCGGGACGACCTTGGCGATCTCGCTGCGCTCGTTCTGCGCCACCTGCGCGCCGACGGGCGACTGGGTGACCAGCGCCAGTGCGGTGCCGCCCACCAGCAGGGCCGAAGTGATGCCATATACATAACGCACGATTGCAATTCCTCTTCGTCAAATGGTCCCAGCGTTTCCCCGGCGGGGGCTCTCTGCCCCCCGGCGGCTTAACCGCGTTTGAACATGAACGGCCCGGCCAGCCCCCGTTCATCCGCGGCTTTCGCCGTCAACCGCCGCTGAACTGCTTCAGATATTCATTGTCCGGCGACAGGATCACCGACGTCCCGCCCTGGTTCCCCTGGCCCATGAAGGTCTGGCGATAGCTCTGCATCGCGCGATAGAAATCATAGAAGCCGGGGTCCTTGCCATAGCTGGCGGCATAGATGCGCGCTGCTTCGCCGTCGGCGTTGCCGCGGATGATCTGCGCTTCCTTGTCGCCTTCGGCGCGGATCGCGGTCGCCTCCTGCTCGCGCGCCGAGCGCATGCGGTTGAAGGCGGCGAGCAAGGTCGCGCCTTCGGGCAGGTCGGCGCGCTTGATGCGCACGTCGATGATCTCGGCGCCATATTTCTGCGCCTCGCGGTTGAGCGACACCTGGATATTGTCCATCACCGCGCCGCGCTCGGGCGAGAGCAAGGTGGCAAAGGTCCGCTTGCCGAGTTCGTTGCGCAGCGACGAGCCGAGGATCGTCGCGAGCTGCTGCTCGAGGCGGGTTTCGGTGCGGATCGCCGTATACATGCGCACCGGATTGGTGATGCGGAAGCGCGCGAAGGCGTCGACCTGCAGCCGCTGCTGGTCGGTCGAAAGCACCTGCTGGCGCTCCATGTTGACGCCCAGGATGCGCTTGTCGATGAACTGGACGCCATCGACGAAGGGCATGCGGACGAGCAGGCCGGCGCCCGACCGGCCGAAGCGCTCACCCGGGCGATAGACATTCTTCGTCGCCTCGATCTCGCCGAAGCGCAGGACGAGTGCCTGCCTGTCCTCGGGCACGATCGCCAGCGTCTGCGACAGGATGACGAGCAGCGCGATGACCGCGACGAGCAGACGCATCGGGTGGCGGAACAGCGATTCGAACATCACTGGCCTCCCTTCGCGGCGCTGTCCTGCGCCGCATCGGCGCGCTTGCGCACCTCGGGCAGCGGCAGATAGGGGGTCACCCCGCGCGCTTCGACAATCGTCTTGTCGACGTTCGACAACACGCTCTCCATCGTTTCATAGTAAAGCCGGCGCCGCGTCACTTCGGGCGCGAGGCGATATTGTTCGTAGATCTGGTCGAACTGCGCGGTATCGCCGCGCGCGCGTTCGAGAATGCGCTGTTCATAGGCGCGCGCCTGGTTGATCGACGATTCGCGTTCCTGCCGCGCCGCGGTCACTTCCTTGAACGCCTCGTCGACCTGTTTCGGCGGGTCGGCCTGACGGATCGCAATGCCCTGGATGGCGACGCCGGCGCGATACTGGTCGAGCAGCGCCTGCATCCGGTTCTGAACCTGCGCCTCGATGTCGACGCGGCCGGGGCCGATCGCCTGCACGAGGTCGAAATTGGCGACCGTCGCGCGCATCGCGCTTTCGGCGACCTCGCGGATCGTGCCTTCGGGGTCGGCGAGCTGAAAGATGAACAGTTCGGGATCGCGCACCGACCAGCGCACTTCATAGGCAAGGTCGACGATGCTCTGGTCGCGCGTCAGCACGAAATTCTCGGCGGTCGCGGTCGGCGATCCGACCTGCATCGTGCGGATCGCGCGCACATCCTCCATGCGCATCTGTTCGACCGGCGCGGGCCAGGTCCATTTGACGCCGGGGCCGACGGTGCGGACATAGCTGCCGAGCCGGGTGACGACGCCTTCCTTTTCGGGCGGCACGATGTGGATCATCGAAAAAATCGCCCAGATCGCAACGAGGAGCAGGGCGCCCCATTTCCACAGCTTCGCCGATTCGGGCAGGTTCATGCCGCCCCCGCCGCCCGAGCCGCCGCCGCCGAAGCTGCCGCGCCCCTTGCGCAGCAGCTCGTCGAGCGCCGAGGGGCCGCGCGGCCGGCGGCCGCGCCCGCCGTCGGCGGGATCGGGCGTCACCCATGGGTTGCGCGGGCCGCGCTTGCCGTCGTCGTCGCCGTCCTTCGGCCCATTGCCCCACGGGCTGTTCGCCATCAGACTGATCGAACCGAAAAATTGCCGCAGTCCCCCCGGGATGCGGCGTCCCACCGTGCCGTTGTTATCGTTGCTCATGCTGCATTTATAGGGGCGACTGGCGCGATTAACAGGGGGGCCACGCGAAAATCGCTGGCAATCGACCGCGACATGCCTATCTCGCCCGCACATGACCGAGATTGCCCCCCTAGCCGACATAGCCGCCGACCTGACCGGCGGCCGCACCTCCGGACTTCGCTTTCTCGACGACACGGGCACATTGGCCGTCGTGCTCGACGTGACCGGTCTCGCCGAGCCGGACCGCAAGCCGCTTGAGGACAAGCTGCGCGACGCGCTGCTCGCCCGACCCGGCGTCAGCTCGGTCCGCGTCGCGATGACCGCCGAAAAAAAGGCGCTGACGATCATCGCGGTCGGCAGCGGCAAGGGCGGGGTCGGCAAATCGACGCTCGCCGCGAATCTCGCGGTCGCGCTCCGCCGGCGCGGGGTCAAGGTCGGGCTCGTCGATGCCGACATTTATGGCCCCTCGCTCCCCAAGCTGATGAGCAGCGAAGGCGTGAAGCCCGAGGCGCAGGGATCGAAGCTCGCGCCCGTTCCCAACGCCTATGGCGTCCCGATGCTCTCGACCGGACAGATCGCGGCGCCCGGACAGGCGATCGCATGGCGCGGGCCGATGGCGGGCAAGGCGCTCGAACAGCTGATCGACGCGCGCTGGGGCGACATCGACACGCTGATCGTCGACCTGCCCCCCGGCACCGGCGACGTCCAGATCACGATGATCCGGCGCCACAAGCCCGCCGGCGCGGTGATCGTCTCGACCCCGCAGGATCTCGCGCTGATCGACGCCGCGCGCGCGGTGTCGCTGTTCGAACAGGCCGAGGTGCCGATCATCGGGCTCGTCGAGAATATGGCGGGCTATGCCTGCCCGCATTGCGGCGAGGTCAGCGACCCCTTTGGCAGCGGCGGCGCCGAAGCCGCGGCGGCGGCAATGGGCATCGACTTCCTCGGCCGCGTCCCGCTCGCCATGGGCATCCGCCTCGCAAGCGACGGCGGCGTCCCGCCGGCGGCGGGAACCGACCCCGCGGGCGAGCCGTTCCACGCCGTGGCGGCGAAGGTCGCCGACTGGATCGAGGCACGAAAGGCGAGCTGAATGGCGATCAACGACGAAGGCGAAATCCGCGACCTTTTGAGCGAGCCGCGCCGTATCGCGGTCGTCGGCGCGTCCCCCAACCCGGCGCGCCCGTCGAACGGCGTCCTCGCCTTTCTGGTCGCGCAGGGCCATGACGTGGTCGCGGTGAACCCCGGCCATGCCGGCAAGACAATCCATGGCGCCCCGGTCGTCGCGACGCTCGCCGACGTCGAGCCCGCGGCCGAGATCGTCGACATCTTCCGCAACAGTGCCGACGCCGGGGCCGCGGTCGACGAAGCGATCGTCCACGGCGCCAAGGCGGTGTGGATGCAGATCGGCGTGATCGACGAAGCCGCGGCGAAGCGCGCCGACGAGGCCGGACTGGTCGTCGTCATGGACCGCTGCCCCAAGGTCGAGATTCCGCGGCTGGGGCTGCTGCGCTAAGAACGATCGTCGCCCCAGCGAAAGCCGGGGCCGCTGGCAATGTTGCGCAAGGCCGATGGCGGCCCCGGCTTTCGCTGGGGCGACGGCGCAATATAGGCTTTGCCTCGCCCCTGCCCCCCGACTATCAGCAAGCGCGATGGCGGGCATTCGCGACACGGTGGGGACAAGGGCACGAGGGACGCCGCGCGTCACGCGCCGCTCGCTGCTGATCGGTGCGACCGCCGCGGGCGGCCTTGCGGTCGCGTGGAGCGTCTGGCCGCGCGAATATCAGCCCAACCTGACCGCCGCCGAGGGCGAGCATATCTTCAACGCCTTTCTGAAGATCGGCGACGACGGTCATGTCAGCACCATCGTTCCGCAGTGCGAGATGGGCCAGGGCGTCACGACATTGCTCCCGCAGATCATCGCCGACGAGCTCGGCGCCGACTGGCGCACCATAGCGGTCGAAAGCGCGCCGATCAGCCCGCTCTATGCCAATACGCTCGTCGTCGACGAAGACAGCGCGGCCTTCATGCCGCGCGCCGGCGTCCCCGATTTCGTGCAGGACGTGCGCAGCTGGGTGCGGCGCGAATGGGCGGTGCGCCATGCAGTGATGCTGACCGCCAACTCGTCGTCGGTGCGCATGTTCGAAGGGCCGTGCCGCGACGCCGCGGCGCAGGCGCGCGCGCTGCTGATGATGGAGGCCGCGCGGCGCTGGGATGCCGACTGGACGGAATGCGACACGCAGGACGGCTTCGTGCTCCACGGCGGCAAGCGGCTGCGCTTCGGCGACCTTGCCGCCGGCGCCGCGAAGCTCGAGCCGCCCGCGCAGCCCGTCTATCGCGCTTCGAGCACCGATCCGCTCTACGGCAAGGAACTCACCCGGCTCGACCTGCCGGCAAAGGTCGACGGCTCGGCCAATTTCGCTGGCGACATCCGCCTTCCCGACATGGTCTATGCCTCGATCCGGCAGGGGCCGTTCGGCGCGACGCGGGTGAAGAGCATCGACAAGCGCGCCGGACTCGCCTCGCCCGGCATGCTCTACCTCGTCGAAAACGAGCGCTGGATCGCCGCGGTCGCGCGCAACTGGTGGGCGGCGAACCGCGCGCTCGACCGCTTCGCGCCGGTGTTCGAAACCGCCGGCGAGCCGATTTCGAGCGAGCGCATCGACATGGCGCTGAAGCGCGCGCTCGCCGCCGACGGCTGGCGCATCGCCAGGGCGGGCGACGTCGAAGGTGCGATGGAGGGCCGGACGCAGATCGCCGCCGAATATCTGGTCGCCCCCGCACTGCACGCACCCGTCGAGACGCGCACCGCCACCGCCGCGATAGAAGGCGACCGGCTGCGCATCTGGGTCGCGACGCAGGCGCCGGCGCAGTGCCGCGCAGCGATCGCGCGCGCGACCGGGCTCGCCGAACAGGCCGTGACCTTGTTCCCGATGATGGCGGGCGGCTCGTTCGACGCCTGCCTCGACCACAATGTCGCGGTGCAGGCGGCGATCATCGCGCGCGAGATCAAGCGCCCGGTGCATCTCGCCTGGTCGCGCGCCGAAGAGATCATGCGCGGGCCGCCGCGCGCGCCGGCGCGGGCCAAGATGATCGCGACGCTCAACAGCGCGGGCGGCATCGACGCGCTCGTCAGCCGCATCGCCGTCCCCTCGACCAACCACGAGGTGCGCGCGCGATTGTTCGACAATATGCCGGGCGACGTCGCGCAGCGCGCATCGGTGGGCAAGCCCGACGCCGCTGCGGTCGAGGGCGCCGCGCCGACCTATGCGATCCCCCATTATGCGGTCGACCATTGCCCCGCCGATATCGGCCTGCCGACCGCTCGCTGGCGCGGCAACGCCGACAGCTACACCGCCTTCTTCACCGAATGCTTCATCGACGAGCTCGCGGCGCGCGCGGGGTCGGACCCGCTCTCCTATCGCATGGCGATGCTCGGCGGATCGCCGCAGCTCGCGCATTGCCTGCTCACCGCGACGACGCTCGGCGGCTGGGAGGGCGGCCTCTCGGGCAGCGCGCAGGGGCTCGCCTGCCACTCGATGCGCGGCAGCCACATCGCGCTGATGGCAAGCGCACGCCAGAGCGACAAGGGCTTGCAGGTCGAACAGCTCGTCGCGGTGGTCGATGCCGGGCGGCTCGTCAATCCAGCGATCGCGCGGCAGCAGATCGAGGGCGGGCTGATCTTCGGCCTCGCGGCGGCGGCCGGCGCGACCACCGACTATGAAGGCGGCGTCGCGACCGCGCGCAAGCTCCACCAGCTCGGCCTGCCCAAACTCTCGCAGAGCCCCGAGATATTGGTCGAGTTCGTCGACAGCGACCGCGACCCCGGCGGGATCGGCGAGATCGGGGTGCCCGTCGTCGCGCCGGCGATCGCCAATGCGATGTTCGCGGCGACCGGCCGCCGCATCCGCCGCCTGCCCTTGTCGGGACAGCCGCTGTGACGCGCCCCGCCGATCATCCCGCGCTTCCCGCGCCCGCCATCGGCGTGCTGCTGGTCAATCTCGGCACGCCCGACGCGCCCGAGCCGGGGCCGGTGCGCCGCTATCTCGCCGAATTTCTCTCCGACCGCCGCGTCGTCGAAATCCCGCCATTGCTCTGGCAGCCGATCCTGCGCGGTGCGATCCTGACGCGGCGCCCCAGGCAATCGGCCCACGCCTATCGGCAGGTGTGGACCGACGAAGGCTCGCCGCTCGCCGCGATCACGCGTGCGCAAGCAGAGGCGCTGCAGGCCGAGTTCGGCGATGCGGTGCGGGTCGCCCATGCGATGCGCTATGGCGAGCCCGCGATCGGACGCACGATCGACGCGCTGGTCGCCGAGGGTTGCAATCGCATCCTGATCGCGCCGCTCTATCCGCAATATTGCGCCGCGACGACCGCGACCGTCGTCGATGCGGTCGGCGCCCACCTCAGGGCGCTGCGCTGGCAACCGAGCCTGCGTTTCCTGCCGCCCTATGCCGACGACGCAGCCTATATCGGCGCGCTCGCGGCGTCGGTCGAAGCGGGTCTGGCAGCGCTCGATTTCGCGCCCGACGTGCTGCTCGCGAGCTTCCACGGCATGCCCGAACGCACGCTGCGGCTCGGCGACCCCTATCATTGCCAGTGCCGCAAGAGCGCGCGCCTGCTGTCCGAAGCGCTCGGCCGCCCGGTCGAGGTCGCCTTCCAGTCGCGCTTCGGCCGCACCAAATGGCTCGAACCCGCGACCGATGCGCTGCTCGAACGGCTGGGGCGCGAAGGCAAAAGCGTCGCGGTGCTCGCGCCGGGTTTTTCCGCCGACTGCCTCGAAACGCTCGAAGAGCTGGCGATCCGCGGCAAGGAACAGTTCGAAGCCGCGGGCGGGCGCAATTTCGCCTATCTCCCCTGCCTCAATGCGAGCCCGCCCGGGCTCGAAATGCTGAAAGCGCTCATCCGCCGCGAATTGGCCGGCTGGATATAGAGCGCGATGACATCGCGCTCTAATCGCGCCGGCACGCCCTTACCGGCTTCTTAACTTCTCCTTCGCAAAATGGCGCCGCAACGGCACCGCCCTCGACTCGGTGCCCGGTCTGAAAGGTCGCCCCGATGAGCCAATTGGAGTCGGCAGCATTGACGCTCGCCGGCGTTTCTCTGCTCTTCCTGCTGATCGTCTTTCTCGTCTGGCGCATATGGCGCCAGCCTGCGGCGGCCGCCCCGATGGCGAGTCTTCGCGACCTGCGCCTGCCGGCCTTCTCCCGCGCGCACGGCGACGCGCCCGAAGTCGAGATCGCGCCCTCGCGCCTCGCCCGGATTCGCGGCGAAATGCCCGCCGCCGAACCCGAGATCGAGGGCTTCGACACCCCCGCTCCGAGCGAAACCTACACGCCCGTCGAGGCCGGGGCGATGGTTGCGGCGGCTTTCGCCGAGCCCGAACCCGCGATCGCGGCCGCACTCGCCGACGAGGCGCTGGCCGCCGAACGACGGGCCGACTTCGCTGCGCCCGACCGCGACACTGCGCTACAGGTCCTGCTCATGCCCCAGATTCCGCCGCGCGACGCGATCTTGACGCGTAGCCGCCTCGGCGGCCGCCCGCGGCTCCCCGCCGATATGGACTGGCCGCGCATCGACGGGGTAAAGGGCGACTTCCTCGCGCAGATCGCCTGTGCCGACCTGCCCGCCGATCTGTGGGACGGGCTCGGGCCGCGCACGGGCTGGCTTGCGATCTTCGCGCATCCCGAAACGGGCGTCGGATCGGCGATCCACGTCGCCGAAGAAGGCCCGCCGCGCGATCCTCCGCAGGGTGCGGGCAACGCGCTGTTCGGTCCTTGGGGCGGGCTGCGCTTCGGCGACCTGGCGACGCTCGCGGTCCGCGCCTTCCCCGAATGGCCGGTCGATGTCGTCGCCGGGGCCGAAGCGCCACCCGCGTTCGACGACGCTCTCGCGAGCGACGCGGTCGAATATGACATCGCGGACCCCGCCTTCCATCCGTTCGACTGGGACAGCATGCGGATGCTGGGGGCGGTGCTCGACCGGCGCATCGCGCGGTTGCAAACGGGCACCGGAGCCCCCGCCGACGCCAGCGACGAATATCTTGCGGCACTCGCCGATGCGACCGAGACCAACCGCGCGACCGCGGCCGGCGCCACCGAGATCGTGGCGATCATTCGCGACAGCGCGGGCCAGCACGAATTCACGCCGTCCGACGCGACGGCGGTGATGGCGGCGCTGCACGCGGTGCGCTGGAAGCATGTCCTCTGCTACCCCGATCCCGAGACAGGCGAAGATCGCATCGAAACGCTGACCCTGCCGCTCACCCGCCACGACCCGCGCGCGCCGCTGTGGGTGCACGACTATCGCGCGCTGCTGCTCGACGCCGCCAAGCACGCCTGGCTCGCCGACCCGGCGCGGCTGTCGGCACCCGCGCGTGCGTGGTTCGAGCCGCTGTGGCGGCAGCTCGCGGCTGCGGAGGCCGCGACGATGGGCGGCGCGCCGTCGCAGCCGCTCGTCGGTTTCGATCCCGACTATGAGGCGGTGCTCATCGAGCTGCCGACGAGCGGGCTGATGAGCCGGCTTGTAGGCGAAGGTGAAAATCTGGTGCTGACGATCCGCAAGGCCGACCTTGCGGCGGGCGATTTCTCGAAGGTCGCGACGCGCCGCTCCCGCGCCTGACGCCTCCCATTACGCTTGACGTTCCGGTAAACTTGCGGGCCGCTGCCGCCCCGCTTAGGTGTGGGCCGAACAATCTTGTGGGAGAGTTTTCATGGCACGCATCGCAATCGTCACCGGTGGCAGCCGCGGCATCGGAGAGGCGATCAGCCTCGCGCTGAAGGCGCAGGGCGTCACCGTCGTCGCCAACTATGGCGGCAACGACGAAAAGGCAAAGGCCTTCACCGACCGCACCGGAATCAAGGCGTATAAGTGGGACGTCGGCGACCATCAGGCGTGCCTCGACGGCTGCGCGCGGGTGACCGAAGAGGTCGGGCCGGTCGACATCGTCGTCAACAACGCCGGCATCACCCGCGACGGCACCCTCGCGCGGATGAGCTTCGACGACTGGAACGATGTGATGCGCATCAATCTCGGCGGCTGTTTCAACATGGCGAAGGCCTGCTTTCCCGGCATGGTCGAGCGCGGCTGGGGCCGCATCGTCAACATCGGCTCGATCAACGGCCAGGCGGGCCAGTACGGGCAGGTCAATTATGCCGCTGCCAAATCGGGCATCCACGGCTTCACCAAGGCGCTCGCGCAGGAAGGCGCGAAGAAGGGCGTGACCGTGAACGCGATCGCGCCGGGCTATATCGACACCGACATGGTCGCCGCGGTCCCGCCGCAGGTGCTCGAAAAGATCGTCGCCAAGATCCCGGTCGGCCGCCTCGGCCACGCCGAGGAAATCGCGCGCGGGGTCGTCTTCCTGTGCAGCGAGGACGCGGGGTTCGTCACCGGATCGACGATGAGCATCAACGGCGGCCAGCATATGTATTGAGGCGAGCCGGAAAGGTCGACTTGGCCTCCCCGCACCCCTTCATCGTCATCCCAGCGAAGGCGGAGATCCAGCTTTTTCTTCTTTGTGCCTTTGTGCCTTTGCGTGAGATTATTCGGGATCACGCAAAGGCGCAGAGAGCGCAAAGGGCTTTGGACCGACCTCCGGGCTATCCAGCCGCATGATAAAGGCTGGATTCCCGTTTTCGCGGGAATGACGAGTCAAGAATACGACGGCTCTCTCACTCGATCGTCACCCCCACCACGCGCCATTGCCCGCCTTCGCGCACAAGCGACAGCGTCTCGATCGCGCCCGTCTTGTTTGCATAGTTGGTGCGGAACTTGACCATCTGATAGCCATAGGGCGGCGCGGGCACCGTCTCTTCGCTGAGCAGCACCCGCGACTTTACCGCCCCCAGCGGTTCCTGCACCTGTCGCGCCACCCGCGCCCAGGTTTCGACCGTGTTGAGCGTCTTGAACGATTGGCCGGTCGCCTCCCAGTTGCCGTTCCAGTCGCCCTTTTCGACCAGCGCGAGCCAGCTCCGCGCCGCCGCGACCGCAGCGCTTTCGGCAGGTGCGGTAGAGGGCGCCGCCGCGGGCGTATCGGGGGTACCGGTCATTGAAGAAAAAGCGAACAGGGCCAGGGCAAGCGACATAAGAAGACCTCCAACGATCCAGCCAAGCGGCCGCACCATGCGGGGCGGCCGCACCATGCGGGGCGCCTCGGCCGGCACGGGCCGGTCTTCGCTCGCGGGGATGCCCGCCACATCCCCCAAAAGCTTGCCCCCAAAAGATTCGGGGTCGCTGCGCTCGATCGCCCGCAACTGCCGCGCCGCCTCGCGGCTGCTCGAAACCGCCATTTTGCGCCGCGCGTCGCGCAACCGTTCGTTGATCGTGTGGACCGACAGGCCCAGATGCCGCGCCATCGACTTCGCATCATGGCCATCGACGAGCAGACGCAGCGTCTCCTTTTCCTTTTCGCTGAGCGATTGAATTCCCGTTGCCATGGCCTGTCTGCTGTTCGCGCCCGATCAGCCCAAGGTTTACGAAGTGCCGAAATCGCGATCTACCCCAAATAAATCGTATCGACGTCGCGCACAGGTTGTAGGCTGCGACCATGCGGAGCGCCTATCACCCCCCCGTCAAACGCTCGGTGACGATCGCCGGCCACCCGACGTCGATCAGCCTCGAGCCGCTCTTCTGGGACGCACTCGAAGCTGCGGCCGAACGGCTGACGCTCCCCGTCAACGCCCTCGTGGCGCGGATCGACGTCGAGCGGATGACCGCCGACGATCCGCCGAACCTGACCTCGGCGATCCGGCAATGGCTGTGGCGCAATCGCGAGAGCGGCCAGTGTCCCGATCGACCTTGACTGAGTAAGCCCGTGTCAAAGATCGTGTGTCCCCGCGGAGGCGGGGACCCATCTCCTGCCGGTTGGACATAGAGCCGTCGGGAGATGGGCTCCCGCCTCCGCGGGAGCACACGGTTTATTCAGCCAAAGATGATCTTGTTCTGGAGTCTGTCCCGTTCAGCTTGAACCGGACAAATTCTAGAGTGCGTTCGATTTTGATAGAATCAAAACCGGCACTCTAGATTCCTGTTTTGCCGTGATTTCCGAGCCGTGAAATGCTCCATTTCACTCGAAATCACTCTAGACGGCGGCGTAGATCGCCTGCCCGAAGGCCGCACCCCGGTCGGGTGCGAGGTGCAGGAACAGCTGCGGCTCGATCAGTTCGAGCTCCATGATCGCGAGCCCGCCGGCGCCGTCCTCGACCATGTCGATACGCGCATAGACCGGCGGCGCCGGCGCGGCGGCGAGGGCTGCGGCGGCGAGTTCGCGCGCAGGCCGGCTCGCGTCCCACGCCTCCTCGCGCCCGCCGAATTGCGGCTGGACGCGGAAGTCTCCGGCCGCGGGGCGCTTGACGATCGCGTGGCTGTAGCGGCCGGCGAAGAAGAAGAGCGAATATTCGCCCGCGGCGAGGATGCCCGGCATGAAGGGTTGAACGAGCCGCCGCTCGCCCAGCGCATCGGCGGGAACGCCCGCCCCCGCCGCGAGCCGGTGCGTGCCGTCCGATCCGGCCGAGATCGGCGGCTTGATCACCAGCTCGCCGGTGCCGAACGCCGCGCGTGCGTCGGCGAGCGCACCCTCGTCGAGCGCTGCGACCTCGATCGTCGGCACCACCGCGACGCCGTTGGTTCCCAGCTCGGCGAGATAGGCCTTGTCGCTGTTCCAGCGCAGCACCGGCACCGGGTTGACGACGCGCAGCCCTTCGGCCTCGAAGCGGTCGAGCAGCGCATACCAGCGCGCCGCCGCGCGCGGATAGCCCCACGCGATCAGCGGCAGCACGAGGTCGAAGCCCGACAGATCGCCGGGATCGGTCCACGCTCGCGTCTCGACCGCGAGCCCCGCCGCGGTCAGCGCACCGGTCTTGCGCGCGAGCGCGGGGTGCCAGTGCTCGCCATAATCGGCGCCGGGGGTCAGAAGCGCGACGCGCGGCTGGAATGGCATCAGCGTGCCAGCAATCCGCGCGCCTGCCCCGCGATGTGCGACAGCATCGCGCCATTGGGGTTGGGAATCGTCCGCGCGCGGTCGACCGTTGCGCGAAACTGCGCGACGCGGGCGCCCTGTTCGCCCAGCCATGCGGTCACCGCACTGTCGAGATTCTGACCCGGCAGCCCCGCGAGAAAGACGAGCCGCATCTGCTGAAAATCGCGCGCCAGGCTGTTGACGAGCAAGCGTTCCCACGGGTCGCTCGGGCTCATATGCGCCGCGAGCGTCTGCGCCCAGTCGAGCCCGAGCGCCTCGCCGAGATGGGTGAAGGCGTGCGTCACCGCGACCTCGTCGTCGCCGCGCCGTTCGGCGAGGTCGACGATGCCGATCGCGCCGTCGAGCTTGAACAGGCGGACCACCGCATGCGTCAGGGCCTCGGGCGCGCCGGCATCGAGCAATTGCTGGCTCAGCGCCTCCCATTGGCGCCGCACCGATTCGCCGAGCAGGCTGTCCACACAGTCGCTCAGCCGCTCGACGCCGGGCGCGAGCCGCGCGACGATCGGCCCCGGCTGCGCGCCCGTCGGCGCGACGCGCAGCACGTCGGCCATCTGCGACGCCATCGCGGCCGCGGCCTGGTTGAACAGCGACAGGCGGATGCTTTCGTCGATCGCCGCGGTGTCGAGCGCCGCCCAGATCGCGTCGAGACCAAGCAGCCGTTCGGCCGCAACAAAGGCGGCCGCGACGTCGCCGAGCGCGCAGCCTTCCTCTTCGACGAGCTCGAAGGGATGGACGATGCCGAGCCGGTTGACGATGCGGTTGGCGAGCTTGGTCGCGATGATCTCGCGGCGCAGCTGATGCTCTTCGATCGCCTTCGCATAGTCGCGCTGCATCTCTTCGGGGAAGGCAGCGCGCAGGTCGCGGTCGAGCGCCGGGTCGTCGGGCAGTTCGCTCGCCTCGATCGCATCCTGCAGCGCGAGTTTCGCGGTCGAGAGCAGCACCGCAAGCTCTGGCCGCGTCAGCCCGCGCCCTTCGGCCGAACGGCGCAGCAGTTCGTCATTGACCGCGAGCCCTTCGACCTTGCGGTCGAGCCGGCCGGCGGCCTCGAACGTCTCCATCGTGCGCACGAGCGACGGCACCGCGCCCGCGCCGCCCTTTTCGGCGATCGACAGCGCGAGCGCCTGAAGGCGGTTGTCCTCCAGCACCAGCGCCGCGACATCGTCGGTCATCCGCACGAGCAGCGCGTCGCGCGCCTCTTGCGATAGCCGCCCTTCGGCCATCTCGCGATTGAGGGCGATCTTGATATTGACCTCATTGTCCGAACAGTCGACGCCGGCGCTATTGTCGATGAAGTCGGTGTTGATCCGCCCGCCCTTGGCGGCAAAGGCGATGCGCGCCGCCTGCGTGACGCCCAGATTCGCGCCCTCGCCGACGGCGCGGACGCGCAGATCTTCGGCATCGACGCGCAGCGCGTCGTTGGCGGGATCGCCGACCTCGGCATTATTCTGGCCCGCGGCCTTCACATAGGTGCCGATACCGCCGAACCAGAGCAGATCGGCGGGCGCCTTGAGGATCGCCGAGATCAGGCCCGACGGGTCGATTTCGGGCTGCGACAGGCCGAGCAGCGCCTGCGCTTCGGGGCTCAGGGGAATGCTCTTCTGGCTGCGCGGGAAGACCCCGCCGCCCTTCGAGATCAGCTTCTTGTCATAATCGTCCCAGCTCGATCGCGGCAGGTCGAACATCCGCTGCCGTTCCTTCCAGCTCTTCGCCGGATCGGGATCGGGGTCGAGGAAGATGTGGCGATGATCGAACGCCGCGACGAGCTTTATCGCCTTCGACAGCAGCATCCCGTTGCCGAACACGTCGCCCGACATGTCACCGCAGCCGACGACGCGGATGCTCTCGCTCTGCACGTCGACGCCCATCTCGGCGAAATGCCGCTGGACCGAGACCCACGCCCCCTTGGCGGTGATCCCCATCGCCTTATGGTCATAGCCGTGCGAGCCGCCACTCGCGAACGCGTCGCCGAGCCAGAAATCGCGCTCCATCGCCAGCCCGTTCGCCACGTCGGAGAAGGTCGCGGTGCCCTTGTCGGCGGCGACGACGAAATAGGGGTCCTCGCCGTCGCGGATCGTCACCCCTTTCGGATGCACGACCTTGCCGCCGACGATATTGTCGGTGATCGACAGCAGCGAGCGGATGAAGATGCGATAGCATTCGGTGCCTTCCGCGAACCAGGCGTCGCGGTCGAGCGCCGGGTCGGGGAGCGCCTTGGGATAAAAGCCGCCCTTCGCGCCGGTCGGCACGATCACCGCATTTTTGACGCGCTGCGCCTTCATCAGCCCAAGGATTTCGGTGCGGAAGTCGTCGCGCCGGTCGGACCATCGGAGGCCACCGCGCGCGACCGGGCCGGCGCGCAGGTGGATGCCCTCGACGCGCGGGCTATAGACGAACACCTCGCGCCACGGCAGCGGCTTGGGCAGCCCCGGAATCTGGCTCGAATCGATCTTGAAGGCGAGCGCTTCGGCCGCTGCGGGGGAAAAGGCGTTGGTGCGCAGCGTCGCGCCGATCACCGCGTTGAACAGCCGCAGGATGCGGTCGTCGTCGATCGACTTGATGCCGGCGAAATCGGCCTGAATGTCGGCCGCCAACGCCTCGGCGCGCGCCGCATCGGTGCGCCCGGGATCGTGCAGCGCGCAGAAGCGCTCGATCATCGCATGGGTCAGATCGGGCGCGTGGCGCAGCGCCGCGACGACGGTGTCCATGCCATAGGCCGAGCCGCCCTGGCGCAGATAGCGGAACCAGGCGCGCAGCCACACGATCGCCTGCGGATCGGTCTGGGTGACGAGCACCAGCTCGTTGAACGCGTCATTCTCGGCGCGCCCCTCGAGCACCGCGGCGATCGCCCCCTCGATCACCGGGACGTGCGGCAGCAGCGCGGTCTCGTCGACCGCGGCGGGAAGGCCGAGCGTGAAGTCGTGGATGAAGGCGGGCGGCTCGTCGTCGGCGCCGGGCGCCGGGCGACCGTAATTCAGCGCGGTCGGAATTTCCTCGAGCACCTCGAAGCCGAAATGTTCGAGCGCCGGGACGACGTCGGACAAGGCGAGCGCGCCCGACGCGCTATAGACTTTGAGCCGCATCCGGTCGTCGCCGTCGAGGCTCTTGAGTGCGAGGCGCACGCCGCGCGGATGCTCGGCGTCGAGGTCGCGCAGCCGCAATATGTCGCGTGCCGCCTCTTCGGGGTCATAGAGGTTGCGGTAATTGGGCGGAAAGAGCGGCGCGAAGCGCGATGCCAGCGCCGCCGCGCGCCCCGCGTCGCCGCGCCGCGCGAGCGCCGCCTCGACCTCGGGTTGCCAGCCGCGCACCATCTGCTCGAGCATCGTGCCGAGCGCCTCCTCGTCGGGAATCACCCCGCCGCTTCTGAGGTCGAGCGTGTAGCGCAAGAGCGCCGCGCCGCCATCCTCGAGCACCATCGTCCAGCCGATCACCCCGGCGCGCGCCTCGCGCACCAGCATCGCCTCGATCGCAAGGCGGCGGCCGGTCGATACCTCGTCGCGCGGCAACCAGACGAAGACGAACAAATGCCGCCCGAGCGCGCTCCTGACCGTCACCAGTTTCGGCCGCGGCCGGTCGGTGATCGACATCGAGGTGAGCGCGAGCCGTTCGAGCGAGGCGGCGTCAAAGGCGATCAGCAGGTCGTGCGGCAGCGCGGTGAGCGCGTGCGCGAGCGCCTTGCCGGCGTGACCCGCGGGATCGAAATCGAACTTGTCCATCAGCGCCGCAAGCTGCGCGCGCAGGACGGGCACCTTCGCGGGCGGGGTGGAAAGCGCCTGACTCGTCCACAGCCCGGCGTGGATCGACAGCCGTTCGACCGCCTTGCCCTTCATCTCGGGAACGATCACGAGGTCGAGCAGCACGCGGCGATGCACCGCCGACAGCCGGTTCGACTTGATCAGCAGCGGCCCCGCGCCGCCCGCGTCGAACCAGGCGAAGGCAGCGTCGAGCGCTTCGGGGGACAGGAGCGGGTTCTTGCTCGCGGCACAAATGCCGAGCGCATCCTCTGCGCCGCCCTTTCGCGTCCGCCATTCATGGCCGAGCTGGGTCATCGCGCCACCCTCGAACCAGCGGAGCAGTTCGGCGCTCTCGTCGTCGCAGCGCATCGCGGCGTCGGCGAGCATCGCCGCGCGCATCGCCTTCCAGTCGGCGACCGCGGCGCGGACGTCGGCGAGCGCCGCCTCGATCGCGTCGAGCAGCCGCCGCCGCGCGCGCGCGTCGCCGCGCTCGACCTCCATATAGATGACCGATTCGCGCGCCGCGCCCTTTTCGGGGGCGCCGGCTTCGGTCAGATGCCCCTTGGCGTCGCGCTTCGCCGACACGACGGGGTGCAGGATGCGGTGCACGACCAGCCCTTGCGCCGCCGCGACCTGCGAGGTCGAATCGACGAGGAAGGGCATGTCGTCGTTGACGATCGCGAGCCGCATCCGCCGGTCGGTGCCGTCGGCCGCGAGCGGTTCGAGCGCGAGCACCGGCGTGCCTTTGGGCCGGTCGAGCGCGGTGCGCGCGACGAAGGCGCTCGCTTCGGCAAGCGCGGCCTCGTCCATATCGTCGCCCTCGCCCGGAAGCGCGCTGCCTCGCAGCGCGGTCAGGAAGGCGGACTGGATTTTCTTGGGAAGAGCAGGAGCGGAGACGGTGGGGGCGTCCGATTCCGAATTTTCAGGCATAGGGTGCAGCATCCGAACCAAAAGGCGGGCCTGTCGCCAGCGGGCGGCGGGCCCAGTCGCTTGCGCCCCTATGCGCCTGCCGCGCGCGCGGCTCAAGTCCCCCCGGCGCCCCTCGCGTAAAAATATTTCAAGGATTGGTTCTTCTGTTGCGCTGCAACACGAAAGGGTCAGCCGCCCGGCGTGATCGGAATTGCCTTCCTAGCGAGCTTGGCAACCAGCGCCGCGTCATCGGCCGCCTTGGCGACGATGCCGATGTGGCCGCCCGGCATCGCGCGGGCGATCAGCACGACGAACTCGGCCTCGCCCGGATCATGTTCGAGGATCACCGCGGGGTGCGCGGTGCGCAGGGCGTCGAGCGCCGGGTCCGCGGCGGTTTCGGCCGGCTTGTCGGGCTTGCGCCGCGCGCGCGCATCCTTGACGAGCCCCTTGAGTCCGCCCGGATAGCGATCGAGATAGGCCGCAAGCTCGCCGCGGCCGACGCGCTCTTCCTTCGCATGACCGAGCGCGCATGCATATTCGGCCAGCCGCGTCTTGTCGTAATTCGCACCGAACACCAGCTTGACCACCGGCGTCATCGGCGCGCGCTCCTGCGCGCGGAGCCCCGCGTCGTCCAGCAGTTCGGCAAAGGCGCCCGGCTGCACCTCGGCGGCGAGCGCGAAATCCCAAGCCTTGCCGACCGCCTGATAGAGTGCGCTGCGGCTGCGGCTGTCGGCGGCGATGGCGCGCGCGGCGGTTTCGCGCGCGAGCGCGAGCCAGTCGGCGAGTTCGGCGTCGGCCGCGGGCTCGGCTGGTGCATCGTCTTCGACCGGCGCTGCGGCTGCGGCGCCACGCGGCACCAGCGGCCCATCCGGCGGCGCGGGCGCGTCGTCGAGCACCGCAAAGCCCGGCGCCGCGCCGTCGCTTCGCGCTTCTTCTTCTTCGTCCATATGCCCCGAGTCGGGACCGTCGGCCCACACCGGCACCGGCGCGGTCAGCGGCGCGGCGGTGCGCAGCGCCTGATCGACCGACAGCTGAAGCTCGGCCGCCTGATCGGCGGGCGCGGCTTCCTTCCAGTTGATGACGCCGAGGATGAAGTCGATCGTGTCGTCGTCGGACGAGAAGGGCAACAGGATGCCGCGATACATGATCGTCACGCCGCGATCGCTTTCGAACTCGGCCTCGAAACCGATCGGCGCCCGGTTGGCGATAATCTGCAGATAATGGTCGGTCAGCCGCGAGAGCAGCGAACGCCCCGGTATCTGGCTGATATAATGGACTTCTTCGTCGATCCGCGATTCGCCCCGAATGCGATCGCCGAGAAAGGCGATCGCCGGATCCTCGATGCCCGCGGTGAAGTCGAGAAGCACCGAATAGGGACCGAAATCGCCCGCGCTATCGAGATCGAGATCCTCGACCGACGGATAGGCGCGGTTGCCGAGCAGCGACGCCCAGTGATTATAGGCCCGAACCTGCATCCGCCGTTCGTCGACGCCGACGGCGGCCGGCGCGTCGATGCCGCCGTCCTCCCGGTCGTGGCTGCCCGAAAGCAGTCCGCGCATGCTGTCCATCATTCATCCCCACTGGCGAATATCGGGTCATGCCATGCGCCCGAAGTGGTAAAGGCCGCGTAAACGATGCGGCGGGGAAACGCGGACAAATGGCGAAAATGCAGGCGCTATCGGCGCTAATCACACCCGGAATGGTCAGGGCGTCGCTTACCCTGTCACGGTATAAACGGCGGCAATGGACCAGATTCGCGACGCAATCTATCACGAACAGATGGCGCGGGTGGCGCGGCGCAAGGCCGAGCTGACCGACGACCCCTTCCTCGCGCGCCGCCTGCGCGAAGCGGCGATCCGGCACGAACGCACTGCGCGCCGCATGCGCCGCGAAGAAAGGGACACGCCGCCGCCCGCGGAGTGAGCCATCCTCGAATTCGACGACCCGTCTCCGATCGGCGGCAGATCCCGAATCATCCGTTAACCATGACCATGAAGCCTATCCTCACACTGCTGCCCCATAGGTGGCAATATGAGGATAGGAACGCCCCTTGCCGCAAACAGTCTGCGTTGCTTGGCCGGCGCCACCGTGGCCAGCGCAACTGTTGTCGGATTTGGGTCCGCACCTGCCGGGGCCGCTGTGAAGATCGACAATGTAAAACCGGCCTTGAGCGGCGAGTTTCCGTGCTCGGCTACCGGCCCGATTTCCGAGGTTTCACAAGACACGCTTTCGCGGCGGATATTGGGCGGATCGCCCAGTGCGCTCGACCGGATCAGGCTCAGTCAGACAGCCGGTGCTGTCCCGTCGGAAAACGCGTTGCCGATCGGGCGTATCGCATCCGCCGGGCCCGAGGGCGCCGCGGGGAGAGGGCTTTTGGCGCCGGCAAGTCGGACGCCACGCCCTTTCAACCAGCCTTGGCATGACGGCGCGGCGGACGCCTGCGGAATCGGCGCAAAAGCGCCTTCCGATAAAATCGACGCCGCTTCCGCATATATTCCCGCTCGGGCGCCGGAGTTCGATACTTCGATGGAACTCGGAACGAGGCCGATTGCCATCAAGCACACGCGGTTCGATGCGCGATGGGCGAGGGTCCGACGGGCGGCTCCGCCGCAGCTCATGCGAGCAGAGCTCGGCAAGGCCGATGTGCGTAGCGGACTGAACGAAGAGGATATATTCGCGCGCGTCAATCGCTGGGTCAATCGTCGGATCGCGTATCGCGCCGACGATCAGAATTATCGTCAGCGGGACTTTTGGGCAACGGCGCAACAGACGATCGCGCGCGGTAGCGGCGACTGCGAGGATTTCGCAATTCTCAAGATGCACATGCTACGCGCCGCCGGAATTGCGCCCACGCGCATGAAGCTGGTATTGCTGCGCGATCTGGCAGCGAACGCCGATCATGCCTTCCTCCTGGTTCGGACTGACAAGGGGGATGTGGTTCTCGATAACACCACGGACCGTGTCTACAGCGGGCGCGAAGCGGTGGCCGTGAGGCCCGTGTTGTCGTTCGGCGCAACCGGGCAATGGGTCCATGGCTATCGAAACGAAGATCGACAGCCCGTCATCGCCTCGATTCCTGCTACCGGACAGCGGGTGGCTCTGGCGTCAGTCGATCAGCGTTCCGTGAGTGCCGTGCCGCTGATCTTCAAGACGGGCTTCAGCAGATAGCTGAGGACCGATTTTTTACCGGTCAGGATTTCGACGTCACAGAGCATGCCCGGCGTGATCGGAAGCTGCTTGCCGTTCGATACGAGAAACGCATCGCTCGTTTCCACAACAAGCGTGAAATAGGCCTGACGTTCGACCTCGTCATAGATGCTGTCGGGCGATACGCGGACGACTTTGCCCTTGAGCCCGCCGTAGATCGAAAAATCATAGGCGGTAACCTTGACGTTGGCTGGGTCGCCGACCTTGATGAAAGCAATGTCTCGCGGCGTGACCCGCGTTTCGACCAGAAGCTTTTCGCCCAAAGGCACGATCTGCATGATCTGCTCGCCGGCATTGACATAGCCACCCAATGTGTTGACGAGCAGATCGTTCACGACCCCGCGGGCCGGCGAACGGATTTCCGAGCGGGCGAGACGGCCTTCTGCGCCCCTGATCGTTTCCTGGTTGACGGCCATCTTGGTCGTTACCTGGCTCCGCTCGTTCAACGCTTCCTGCTGGAAATCGTACCGCGCGCGCGCCATCTCGGCCTGAGCCTCGCGCACCGCCGCTTCGGACCTCGAGATCGCTTGTCGCGCTGCTGCCAGTCGCCCCTGCAAGTCGACCACCTCGCGTCGGGCGGACAGGAGCTCCGTCTGCGGCACGACCGATTTCGCCGCAAGCGGTTCGAGCATCTTCACCTCTTCGCGCGCGAGCTTGAGGCTGGATTCGAGCGAGTTGGCCGTGGCCTGCGCTTCTCCGAGGTCCCGTCTTCGCTGTTCGACCGCCGCAGACATGGCGGATAGCTGACTTTCGAGCGCAGATCGTCTTACATCGAGCAATTTTGCCTCGTCACCGCAGGCGTCTCCCGAACAGTTTCCGCCACCGGCTTCGCTGGCAAGCCGCGCTGCGCGCTGGGCAAGGCGTTCGTTCTCCGTCTCCAACTGGCCCAGCTCGGACTGCGACGATGTATTGTCGAGGCGGACGAGCAGCTGCCCCTTGTTGACGGTCTGCCCTGATCGCACGAGGATTTCCTTGATTGTCGACGGCTCCGCTGACTGGATGATCTGCACTTTCGATGACGGAATCACGCGCCCCTGACCGCGCGTCACCTCGTCGACGCGCGCGATGCTCGCCCAAAGCAGGAACAGGACGAACCCCGCCGCCGCGGCTACGATGATCTGTTCGGCCCCCCGCAAGCGTAGCCAGTATTTCAACATTGGATTCTGCCTCTTCGTAACCCTGGGTCCTGACCCTAGGGTCAGGACCCATTAATTCCACGTTCGAGGCGTCGAAATGGCGAAGATATCGGGCCTTTGCGGGTGCAGCGGGTAGCATCGCTACCCGCAAGGCCGCGAAGGTCCGAGATCGAAGCCATTTCGGCGTCCCTTCGGGATTTGACCGATTTTGCCCAGGGCTGCGTCGAAAAGCCTTGAAATATATTCATATTCCTGCGCCTTTCCTCCTTGCCCTGAACAAAATCGCTTCAAACCTCGAACGTGGAATTAATGGGTCCTGACCCTAGTCGCCGCTGCTGCTCGCGACGGGAGACGGCATGGCCTGCTGGCTGGCCATCGCCTCGAAACGCGATTCGGTTTGCGAGAGATCGGGCAGGCTGGGTGTCCAACCTTTTGTCGGATCAACGCGCCCGCCGACGTCATTGTCGGCGCGGCGATCGGTGGGGTCGCGCCTCAGCGCCATCGTCGTCCCGTCCGCCGATGCGGAGACCACCGCAGAGGCGGCCGCGGACCCTCGATACAGCGTGTCGAGCGACGGTATCCATTCGGTTCCGCCATAGGGGGTTATGAAAGCCGCCCGCTTGCCCCAGCCTCCCGGCCAGCGATAAAAGATATGGGTTCCCAACTGTTCGATTTTCGTCAGCTTCGGCGCCCACCGCGGAAGAACATAATTCGCATGATAGTGGGTGGCCATGCCCACGTCCGCTTCGACATGACCGGCAAGCGCGGCGCGGGCTATTTCCGCCGCGCGACGCCAAAGCGCCGGGACCGGTGCCCGTCGTATCGACCCGTCGCAAGTGAAGCTGAATTGGCATCCCGGTCTGGAACTGCCCTGATACACCACCCCGCAAACGGTGCGCGGGAAGGCGGGATGCCGCAGTCGATTGAGGATGACCTGCGCAACTGCCGCTTTGCCCGAATCCGATTCGGTCGCCGCTTCGTAATAAATCGCCTGGGTGAGACAGCGCTCTGCGTTGGTTTCCTGAATCGCGGAGACCTTGGGCATGTAGAAGGGGCGTGCCGCCTCAACGGGCAATTTCGATGCGGGCAGCAATGCATTTCGCGCCACCGCGTCCTTTCCTTCGACGGCCGGTGCCGGCTCGTCGACCCCGGTGTCGGCGATCAGCTTGGCGATCGCCTCGGCCCTTTCTTCTTCCTCGGCCTTCACATTGTCGCCGCCGGCGAACGACAGGCCGATCAGGCGCTGCACCCGCGGGTCGTTCGCAGCCGTCACCGCAAGTCCGGTCGCGGCAAGCAGGGAGACAATGATGCCGGCACGCGTTTGAGCGACTTTCGGCAGCAGGGGGGCGACGGACCCGAATGCGGGCATTCGAGAGGGCGAATCACCGACGGATGCGGTCATGGGGTCACCTCCCCTGGCTTCGCTTGCGTCAATATTTTCTCCCGGGGACCGTCCGCAACGATCTTGCCGCCATCGATCACGATGATGCGGTCACAAAGCTGCAGCACGGCCTCCCGATGGGTCGCGATCACCACGGTCTGCGACCGGTCGAGGCGCGTCGTCAGCGCCGAGAGAAAAAACCGTTCGCTTTGCGTGTCCATCGCCCCGGTAGGTTCGTCGAGGAACAGGAGGCGTGAGGGTGAGGCGAGCGCGCGGGCGATTGCCAGAAAGCTGCGTTGGCCGCCCGACAACAGGCTGCCGCGCTCGCCTGTGACGCGATCGAGGCCACCCCCGTCGCGGCTGAGAAACCGGTCCGCGCCGATCGCTTGCAGGGTCCGGAGCAGTTCTGCGTCCGACGTCGAGGTCCCGCACATCTTCAGATTCTGTTTGATCGAGCCGCTGAACAGGACCGAATCCTGGCCGACGAACCGCAGCTGCGACCGCAAATGGATCGGCGAATATTGCCGACTATCCAATCCATCGACGTAGAGGCTTCCGCGCGTCGGCGCATAAAGGCCGCAGATCAGTCGGCCGAGCGTCGATTTGCCCGACGCAACCCGTCCGACGATTGCGATCCGTTCGCCCGGCTCGATCTTGAGGTTGATGTCGCTGAGCGAGGGGACGGCCGCGCCGGGATAGGTGAAGGACATATCGTCCAGCGTCACCTGTCCGCGGCCAATGGCGATATCGAGCGAACTGCTGCCCATCCGCCGCTCGTCGTCGGACTCGATCATCTGCTGGATGCTGGCCATAGTCGTCCAGGCCTGGCGCCCGCGGGTGATCAGAAACGCGAGCTGGCTCACCGGCGACATTGATCGGCCGGCCAGCATCACGATCGCAATGATCGCGCCCATCGATATCTTGCCGGCATCGAACAGGTAGAAACCGCCGATTATAAGCGAGAGGCTCGAGAATTGCTGGCCCAGCGATGCGAGGTTGATCGCGGCGGCGCTGGAACGACGCAGTTTGGACTGCGTCCGCGCGCTCGCATCGACCATTTGGTGCCAGCGGCCCAGCATCTGGCCTTCCGCCGCACAGCTCTTCACCGTCTCTGCGCCGCCGATGCTCTCGACGAGCATCGAATGCTGAATGCTCGCATCGGCCTGGTTTTCGAGCGCCGCCACGGTCATTCGCCGTTGCAGAAAGAAACCCGCGACAATCATGGCCGAAATGATCGCAAGCGGAACGATTGCCAGCCAGCCGGCGAGGATGGCGATCATCGCGATGAAGAGAAACAGGAAGGCAAGATCGACGACAAGCACGATCGTCGTCGAGGCAAAAAAATCGCGTACTGTCTCGAATTCCGAGACCCGACGGGCCAGCATCCCGGTGCTGCCGCGACGATCCGCCAGCGGAATATTGAGGATTTTGGAGAATATCTTCTCCGACAATTTGATATCGAGCTCGCGGCCCAGATCGTCGAGCAGGGTCGCCCGCGCGAGGCGCAGCGCAAATTCCACCGCGAAAGCAAGCAGAGCGCCGATCGCCAAGACCCAGAGGCTCGCCACGGCCTTGTTCGGCATTACCCGGTCATAGACGTTCATCGTAAACAGCGGTAGCGCGAACCCGAGCAGGTTGATCATCAGCGCGGCGCCGAGCACCGGGTAGAAGGATCGCCTCATGCGATAGACTTCACCCCAGAACCAGTGACGCTTCGCCATCTCGTCCCACGGGCGCTCGTCGGCGCGGACCGAAGTGGGATCGGCGGCGACACCAATCGCCTCACCCGCATATATTTCCTCGACGGTCTTCTCGCCTGTCCAGACCGGATCGCCGTCACCCGGCCGCCAGAACAGATATTGATCGGCCCGGTGTTCGAGAAGCACGGCGCACCCGCCATCGCGAGTACGCAGGATTGCCGGAAGCTTGCGCGCAAGCTTCCGGATCTGGCGACTCCAGAGCGTTTCATTGTTGATGAAGGCAAGATCGAGCGCGGCCTCCGCTTGGTGGAAGGGAAGCCGCCCGCTTTCATCCCGGGCGAGTGCCGAAAGCGCTGTCCGCTGGAAGTTTTGCCCAAAATGTGTCGCGACAAATTGGATGCAAGCGATCAGCGGATCTTCCGCGGGCGCAGCACGCAGCTTGTCTTGCGGGATTTGATTTCGCATTTGCCCGTGTTTTCATTCTAGAGGAAATCAAATCTCACAATGCATTATCGAGGATAGCGGCGGCGTTGCAGTTCGGCGGGTGTCGGCGGACCATATCCCGCCTGTTCCCGTGCATAGACGCGTCGTGATTCCGGCGCGCTCAGGTTGAAGGCGTCGAGCAGGCTGTTGGTCGAAGCCAGAACCTGATAGTTGGCGAACATTTCGGAAAAGCGCGCTGTTTCGGCGCGGACTTGCACGTTGAAACGCGTATTTTGCGCATCGAGAACGTCGAGAAGCGAGCGGCGGCCAACGGAAAACTGCTCGCGATAGGAAATAATCAACTCGTCGGTCACCTTGCTCTGGTCGAGCAGGTCGCGCAGCACCGTTGCTTGCGTTTCCTTCCTGTTCCAGGCACGGCGAACATCGGCTTCGGCTTCGCGCGTCGTCTGGTGCATTTGGAATCGCGCTTCGCTCGCGCGCCGCACCATCTCCTGATATTTTGCGCGATTGATCCCCCCATCGAAGATGTTCCAGCGCATCACGACCCGACCGAGCAGATCGTTCGTCTCTCCGCGAAAGGCGTCGATGTCGTCGCCCACGCGTCCGCTGAGTTCAAGGCCGATCGTAGGATAGAAGTCGCCTTTGGCCTTGGCTGCGTCGGCGTTCGCCGCGTCGACGTCGGCCATCGCTTCGAGTACCTTGGGGTGTTTGGCGCGCGTAAGGCCCACGGCTTCGCTGAGGCTCCCCGGAACCTGGTCGGTCATCGGCGGTGGCATCTGCACGTCGTCGACTTCGAGACCGGTCAGGGCCAGAAGTTCGATCTTGGCATTGGCGAGCGCCTCTTTGGCCTCCGAGACGCGAACGCTGGCCGCTTCGGCACGCTCCTGAGCTTGCTGAAGATCGGCAACGCTGATCGAACCCGCCGAGACGCCGTTCGAGAGATCGGAAACCAGACTATTATGAAAAGTCAGATTATCCTCGGCCGCGGCTACGACGCGCTGCTGCAACAGGACATCGAGATACTGGCGCGCCGTCTGCAGCGCGATGAATTCCGAACGCTCGAGCACGCGAAGCGCTGCGCCGTCGACGCGGGCCGCCTGTCGGAGCTTTTCGCCCCGGCGCCGACCGAAATCGACCAGTGTCTGCTCGGCCTGGATCGAGGCTTCGAGCGGATAGAGTTCCTGATTTGAAATGCCAAGCGCACGCCGGGTGGCGTTTTCCAGGCGGCGGACACCCGCCGATGCCTCGAGCGTGACGCGCGGAAGATACAGGCCTTTCGCCTGCTCCATCTCGAATTCGATCGCTTCCTTGCTCATCTCCGCCTGGTTGATTTGCGGATTGGAATCAATGGCGACGGCCATCGCATTCTGCATGGTCACGGGTTGCGCGCCGGCGGGCGCCGCGAGAGCGCCAAGGGCAAGCGCGGACACCATGCCGGCGATCCTGTAGTTCGGTTTCATCAGCGTTCCCCCAACTCGTCCACGCGGACTTCGACACGCCGGTTTGCAGGCGTGCGCTCTCCGTCGATCGTTTCAACCTTCAGGTCGCGCTCGCCGTGGCCTGAAACGGCAATAATCGCTTCGGGAATGCCGCTCGCGACCATCATGTCTGCGATTGTCCGCGCTCGCCGGACCGAAAGCGCGTCGTTATAGGCGTCCGAACCCGAGCGATCGGTGTGCCCGACGACCGTAAAGGCCATCCATCCGCATCGTTCCCGATTGTCGGCCACGAAAGTGATGGCCCGTGCCGCGTCGGCCGGCGCAACCGTCGAATCCCAGTCGAAATAAAAGGTAGAAGCAACCTCCGGCGGACAATTGTCGACCGGTGGCGGAGGCGGCGGCGACAGCGGTTCGGCCGCCGGTTGCGGCGCGCGCGTCATCATCCCATAGGCGAAATCGCACCGGCGCAGACTGTCATCGTCCTTGCTGCCCGATTTCAGGAAGCCGAGTGCTATTCCGCACTGAACCTTCGCTTCGCTCGCCCAGGTGTGGACATTGTTGTCGGCCGACACGACCGTTGGATCGGTCGACGTGGCCAACGCCGCATCATAACGAGTCCGGACTTCCCCGCGAAGCTGGTCGACCGAAAGATCGGTCAGCGCTTGCGCCGAAGCGCCATAGCAAGGAACGAGCGCCAATGCGGCAATCGCTCCTGCTATTCCAGTCATTCTTTGATTCGACATCGGTGATGCCCCCTCCCCTGTCCAATATGAGTCCGGTCCAGCCTGCCGGTCAGGCCGAAGCGAGCTGATGCAGGTCATGCTCGATCGGTTGATGCACGAACATTGCTATCTCGCTCGTCACATTCGCTTCGAGCATCTGCGCGAGATCGACCTTCGCGTCGCTTGCATGCGCATCCTGCGCCTGCCCATCGACGATCGCGTCGATCAGCTTGTCGACGCTGCCGTGATGGATGGCTTCGGCGAGAACTCTGGCGGCCGCGGCTGGATCGGCGTCGGCGCCGGCAACCTTTGCCGCAATGTCAGGAGTCGCAGCGCGCAGCGCGATGAGGCCGTCCATCGCCGTCGACGGCAGGGCGATCCGCGGTGCAGCCATGTCGAATAGCGCATCGGATGCGTGATCGCCGGCGCTAGCCTGTGCGTCGACGCGCAGGCTCGCATCGCTCGCATTGTCTTCGATACCCCGATGGATCGGGCCCTCGTCGCCAGCGGTGCGCAGCGCATGGTCGTTTGCGGGCGCCTCCCCCCTCGTTTCGATGCGCTCGAAGGCCGTGGCGAGCCTCGGCTGCAAAACGCCTTCCTGAGCTTCGGCAACCGGCGGGAGCGCCGGCAGCGGAGCGATCTGCGCAGGCTGGTCATGCACAAGCGGTGCAGGCGCGCCATGTTCGGCCTGCCCGGCTGCTTGCACCATAGTAACGAGCGACGCCGCAACGAGGGCATCGGCGACCGGCGCTGTGCCACCCGTGCGTTCCGGGCTACGAGTCGCGGTTCCCTCGACGACGGGGGCCTTCGAATAGGCGAAGGCGCTATCGGCTGCGACACGAACGGTTCCGTCTTCGAGCGTGTAGCTGGTTTCGCCATAGACCCGGACATCGCCCTGCGCCGTCGTATAGCTTCTGCCATCCGATTCGAGGCTGATCGATACGATTCCGGCCTCGACGAGACTGCGGAATTCGTCTTCGTCGGTGACGCCGTTGCTGTTGGCATCCTGCCACACGCCGAAGCTCGCGAAGGCATCATCCTGGCGGTCCAGAACGCCGTCTTCATTCGAGTCATAGTGGACCGCGAGGCCTTCGAGGTCGGTCAGTCCATTACCGCCGAACACGATCTCCGATCCGCCGTCGACCATTCCGTTGCCGTTCGCGTCGATGGCAAGCAAGCCATCGTCGGGACCGACCCACGCCGTATTCTGACGTTCGCCGTCGCCGAAATAGTCGAAACTGATGCCCGCCGAACGCGAGACGAACTCGACCCCGTCTCCATCGAGGTCCAGCGCGAGCGGCGGAACCGAAGGTTCGTCGATGAAGACGCTGATCTGGAGCGGGTTGCTCGTGTCGCCGTCGCCATCGGTGCCCACGACCGTGAAATCATAGGTGACGTCGGGGGGCAATATCGTGCGCGCAACGGTGACGTCGGTTGCAAATCGTACCGCGGCATTGTCGCTTGTGTCGATATTTTCGATCCTCAAGACGCTGAACTGGATCGACGGATCGATGGTGACCTGCCCGGCCGAATTCACCGCAAAGGTGCCGGTTTCGGTGGCCGCGACCGTTCCGTCGGGATTATAGCGCGTCGCTGTCCACTCGAAATCGACAGGTCCCGATTTCACCTGCTGAACATTGAGCGTGATCGAATCGAGAAGGTCGGCGTTGGTCTGTGGTGCGTCGTTGACGCCGAAATTGCCGGGATCATGGAATTCGAGTTCGAACCACTCGCCATGATCGGTCCACTGATTGCTGACCCCGAAGCCTTGGGTGCTGGCGTTTACCCCAGATCCGTTGGACTGGAACTCGACCCGACCGGCTTCATTGAGTGCCGTGTCTGGATCGTCGTCGAGTTCGCGGAAGCCGGGGCCGCCTGCCGACAGATTGGCGAAGGAAATGCTTTCCTGCGTTGCCGCATTGGGCGTGATCAAATCGAATTCGTAGTTGCCGTCGGCGTGGACGGTCATCCTGAAGACATCGGTACCGTCCGAAGTTTCGGCCAAAAGCTCGGTGCGCAAAAAGTCGCCCGAACCGTCCACGATATTGGTCTCGGTGTAAGTGATGCCTTCGATCGTCGGACCGGTAATGTGGTAATAGCTGGCTCCGTCGGCTCCGAATGCGGCATCGAAGGACCCGCTTGCCGAGCCGACCGCGTTGGTAAGGGTCAGCATTTCGGGACCGGCTGTCTCCGCCAGGGTCGGCGCATCGTCATCGAAGGTGATGGTGAGGCTGTTGCCGGGGACGGTGGAGCCGTCGGCATCGGTGATGCTGTAGGCGATGGTCGCGGTGGCGTCGGTGCCCTCGTCGTTGGGGCCGCCGGCGTGCAGGACATTGTCGAGCAGCGTGACCTTGTAGGCGCCGGTCGCCGGGTCGGTGATCTCGACCGTGAACAGCGCGGTGCCGACGCGGCCCGCATCGGGGCTCGCCGACACCGTCGCGGTCAGCACAGTGCCGACGAGCGAGTAGGTGACCGTCTCGAGCCCGATCGTCGCGCTCGTGTTGGTGCCGAAGCCGAACCCATTGGCCCCCGCGCCGTCGCCGCCGACCGAGCCCCCGAGCGTGCCGGTGAAGCTCGCTTCGCTGGTGTCGCCGGGATCGTCGCCCGCATTGGCGTCGAGGTCCCCGGCCACGCTCGCGGGGTTGCCGCCGGCCAGCCCGTCGTCATCGACCGCCGCGCTCGCCGTCCCCCCCGTCGGCGCATTGGCATCGTCGATCTGGAAGCTGAAGCCGGCGCTCGCCGTGTCGCCGTCGCCGTCGGTGACGGTGAAGGTGCCCGCGATCGGAGCCACCGGGCTCAGCGTCGCGGCATCGGCCCTGAACTCGTAGGAGCCGTCGGCCCGCACGCGCAGCTCGCCGTCGCCAAGGTCGATCCAGCCCGACCAGCCATCGGGGTTGAACGACACCGCGCCGCCGTTGACATGGGTCAGGCCCGCCCCGTCGGCGCCCGCCGCAAAGTCGAACGTCCCCGTTATCGTCGTCCCCTCGTCCAGCGACTGCAACGCTTCCGCCGTCGCGCTCGGCGCATCGTCGTCGAAGGTGATGGTGAGGCTGTTGCCGGGGACGGTGGAGCCGTCGGCATCGGTGATGCTGTAGGCGATGGTCGCGGTGGCGTCGGTGCCCTCGTCGTTGGGGCCGCCGGCGTGCAGGACATTGTCGAGCAGCGTGACCTTGTAGGCGCCGGTCGCCGGGTCGGTGATCTCGACCGTGAACAGCGCGGTGCCGACGCGGCCCGCATCGGGGCTCGCCGACACCGTCGCGGTCAGCACAGTGCCGACGAGCGAGTAGGTGACCGTCTCGAGCCCGATCGTCGCGCTCGTGTTGGTGCCGAAGCCGAACCCATTGGCCCCCGCGCCGTCGCCGCCGACCGAGCCCCCGAGCGTGCCGGTGAAGCTCGCTTCGCTGGTGTCGCCGGGATCGTCGCCCGCATTGGCGCCGAGGTCCCCGGCCACGCTCGCGGGGTTGCCGCCGGCCAGCCCGTCGTCATCGACCGCCGCGCTCGCCGTCCCCCCCGTCGGCGCATTGGCATCGTCGATCTGGAAGCTGAAGCCGGCGCTCGCCGTGTCGCCGTCGCCGTCGGTGACGGTGAAGGTGCCCGCGATCGGAGCCACCGGGCTCAGCGTCGCGGCATCGGCCCTGAACTCGTAGGAGCCGTCGGCCCGCACGCGCAGCTCGCCGTCGCCAAGGTCGATCCAGCCCGACCAGCCATCGGGGTTGAACGACACCGCGCCGCCGTTGACATGGGTCAGGCCCGCCCCGTCGGCGCCCGCCGCAAAGTCGAACGTCCCCGTTATCGTCGTCCCCTCGTCCAGCGACTGCAACGCTTCCGCCGTCGCGCTCGGCGCATCGTCGTCGAAGGTGATGGTGAGGCTGTTGCCGGGGACGGTGGAGCCGTCGGCATCGGTGATGCTGTAGGCGATGGTCGCGGTGGCGTCGGTGCCCTCGTCGTTGGGGCCGCCGGCGTGCAGGACATTGTCGAGCAGCGTGACCTTGTAGGCGCCGGTCGCCGGGTCGGTGATCTCGACCGTGAACAGCGCGGTGCCGACGCGGCCCGCATCGGGGCTCGCCGACACCGTCGCGGTCAGCACAGTGCCGACGAGCGAGTAGGTGACCGTCTCGAGCCCGATCGTCGCGCTCGTGTTGGTGCCGAAGCCGAACCCATTGGCCCCCGCGCCGTCGCCGCCGACCGAGCCCCCGAGCGTGCCGGTGAAGCTCGCTTCGCTGGTGTCGCCGGGATCGTCGCCCGCATTGGCGTCGAGGTCCCCGGCCACGCTCGCGGGGTTGCCGCCGGCCAGCCCGTCGTCATCGACCGCCGCGCTCGCCGTCCCCCCCGTCGGCGCATTGGCATCGTCGATCTGGAAGCTGAAGCCGGCGCTCGCCGTGTCGCCGTCGCCGTCGGTGACGGTGAAGGTGCCCGCGATCGGAGCCACCGGGCTCAGCGTCGCGGCATCGGCCCTGAACTCGTAGGAGCCGTCGGCCCGCACGCGCAGCTCGCCGTCGCCAAGGTCGATCCAGCCCGACCAGCCATCGGGGTTGAACGACACCGCGCCGCCGTTGACATGGGTCAGGCCCGCCCCGTCGGCGCCCGCCGCAAAGTCGAACGTCCCCGTTATCGTCGTCCCCTCGTCCAGCGACTGCAACGCTTCCGCCGTCGCGCTCGGCGCATCGTCGTCGAAGGTGATGGTGAGGCTGTTGCCGGGGACGGTGGAGCCGTCGGCATCGGTGATGCTGTAGGCGATGGTCGCGGTGGCGTCGGTGCCCTCGTCGTTGGGGCCGCCGGCGTGCAGGACATTGTCGAGCAGCGTGACCTTGTAGGCGCCGGTCGCCGGGTCGGTGATCTCGACCGTGAACAGCGCGGTGCCGACGCGGCCCGCATCGGGGCTCGCCGACACCGTCGCGGTCAGCACAGTGCCGACGAGCGAGTAGGTGACCGTCTCGAGCCCGATCGTCGCGCTCGTGTTGGTGCCGAAGCCGAACCCATTGGCCCCCGCGCCGTCGCCGCCGACCGAGCCCCCGAGCGTGCCGGTGAAGCTCGCTTCGCTGGTGTCGCCGGGATCGTCGCCCGCATTGGCGCCGAGGTCCCCGGCCACGCTCGCGGGGTTGCCGCCGGCCAGCCCGTCGTCATCGACCGCCGCGCTCGCCGTCCCCCCCGTCGGCGCATTGGCATCGTCGATCTGGAAGCTGAAGCCGGCGCTCGCCGTGTCGCCGTCGCCGTCGGTGACGGTGAAGGTGCCCGCGATCGGAGCCACCGGGCTCAGCGTCGCGGCATCGGCCCTGAACTCGTAGGAGCCGTCGGCCCGCACGCGCAGCTCGCCGTCGCCAAGGTCGATCCAGCCCGACCAGCCGTCGGGGTTGAACGACACCGCGCCGCCGTTGACATGGGTCAGGCCCGCCCCGTCGGCGCCCGCCGCAAAGTCGAACGTCCCCGTTATCGTCGTCCCCTCATCCAGCGACTGCAACGCTTCCGCCGTCGCCGTGGGAATATCATCGGCAACCTGGACGGTGACGGCGCCGGTCGCGATGTCGCCGTCGGTGTCCGAGCCCTGCACGGTGACCGAACCAAGGGCCTGTGTCTGCGCTGCCATTGCGAGTTCGTGGGGCAGATTGTCGGCGAGGGTTACGGTGACCGCGACCGCTTCGGTCGCGCCCGGAGCAATGCTGGCAGGCGCCGACAGGCTGATGGTGATCGCCGCAGGGCCGCCGCTGGTCAACGATCCGGTGATCGTCTGGCCATCGGGAGAGAGAGACCAGAAAATATCGCTGCCGGCGCCGTCGAGATTGGCGACGAGGCCATCGACGCCGGTGAAGGCAAAGCCCGACAGCGTATCGGAGCCCGCGGTGAAGTCGAGCGTGCCGCTCGCCACCTCGGCATTGCTGAGCGGCGTGCTTCCTCCAGCGTCGAGCGCGGCCTCGTCGACGGTCAGGGTCAGAGTGTCGCCGCCCGAGGGGGCGGCGCCGTCGTCAATCAGGATCGTCAGCGTGTCGGATGTCGGGTCGCCGTCGCCATCAACCGCCGACAAGGTGAAGCTCGCTGCCGGATTCAGGCTGTTGTCCTGATCGCCAGCTGCCGCGAAACTGAACGTTCCATCGGCCCGTACGGTCAGGACGCCCGTGGACTGCCCGATCGTTACCGAGCTGCCCGGCGTGAGCGACAGCGCTGCCGAGCCGCTGCCGAAGGTCACGACGACCGATGATACGCCGTCGGCACCGGCGTCGAGCGACCAGCTACCGTCGACGGCGGGGCCGCCCTCGACCGCGTGGGTGGGCGTGTCGGACACCAGAAGCGTGGGAATATCGTCGATGACGGTGACGTCGAACGACCCGGAACCCGACGATCCGTCGCTATCCGTCACCGTAAACCCGATGCCCGACAGAATGTCGCTGTCTTCGCTGCCGGGTGCGGCCTGATCGACGGCCTGGGCCAGGGTAACCGAATAGCTGTAGGTTACTTCGGTCGCGCCCGGGCCGGCGGTCGCGCCGGTCAGGCTGATGCGGATGACCTCCGATCCGCCGACCGAACCGACGAGATCGGCGCCATCCTTGGCGAAAGTCACCGGATTGCCATCGACGGTCAGTTGCGTGTCGAGAGCTGCGGCGTCGTTCAAGACGATCGAACCCGTCAATGCCGGCGGGACGTCGCCGCCGAAATCGACCACGATCGTGCCAGTCGCGCTGTTGCTGCCCGTCGACGTGACCTCGCCGGGCAGGCCATCGTCGAGATTGGCTCCGACAAGCCCGTCCTCGTCGACCGTCACATTCGCGGCGCTGCGTATGATCGGCATCGAATCGGCGATGAGGGTGATCGTGGCCGTTGCTGTGGACGTATCGCCGTCGCCGTCGGTGATCTGGTACTGAAAGCTGACGTCGCCCACTTCTCCGGGCGCCTGGGTATAGGTGAAGCTTCCATCACCGTTGTTCACAAGCACACCGCCGCCCGAAAGCGATCCGGCGACGATGGAAACCGCCGCCGGCTGGACGCCGTCCGCACCCTGCACATCATTTGCCAGGACGTTGATCGTAACCGGCTGGTTCTCGACGCCCTGCACCAGAGCATCGTCGATCGCCGTCGGCACATCGTCGGTGACGACAATGTCAATCGTCGCACCGGCGTTCGAACCATCGCTGTCGGTGACCGTCACGCCTATGCTGTCGGCAAGGCTATCCTGTCCCGCTGACGCATGATCGAGCCGGTTGTCGGCAAGGATATAGCTATAGGTGAAAGTGCCGCCGATCACCGAGCCGTCGGCGCCGATCACCGGCGTAAAGCCGGTGATGGCAAGGCTGCCATAGCTTGTCGATACGGTCTGCGGGGTGAAGCTGCCATCGGTATCGACAAGCGTCAGCGGCGTGATCGGCGATCCGTTGAAGCTGTCGAGCACCACGGCTCCCATGCCATCGGGTGTCGAAACCGAGAAAGCCCCGTCGCCATTTACGGCATCGGGCGTCGTGTCGGATCCCGCGGGTTCGCCGCCCCGCACCGCAAGGTCATCCTCGTCGAACGCGAGTTCGCCGCCCGCCGCGTCGAGGCCGCTGATGGTGACGCCGTCGTCGGCACCGTTGATGGTGATCGTGAGCGTCGCGGTCGCGGTATCGCCGTCGCCGTCGGTGATGGTGTAGTCGAAGTTTTCGGTCAGCGTCTCGCCGGCCGAGAGGCCCTGGACCGGCTGCGCCGCATTATCGAGGACATAGGTGTAGCTGCCGTCGGCATTGAGCGTGAGCGTGCCATAGGCGGTCGCGAAGCTCGTGCCCACGCTGCCGCCCGCTACCGCGGTGACGCTCGCGCCATCGGCCCCCTGCGTGTCGGCGACGCCATCGGTTGCATTGGCGTCGCTGCCGCCCGCGCCGGTCAGCACATTGCCATCGGCAACGAGCGGTCCGTCCTCGGTCACGCTGTCCGCATCGTCGAAAGCGGTCGGAACATCGTCCACGATCGTGACGTCCAGACTGGCGTTGGCGGCGGATCCGTCGCTGTCGGTGACCACCACCGCAAAGCTGTCGGTCACGCCGTCTTCGCCGGCCGCACCGTGCATCAGCGTATTGTCGGAAAGCACATATTCGTAAGTGAAGCTGCCGCCGATCACCGATCCGTCGGCACCGGTGACCGGCGTAAAGCCGGTGATGTTCACCGCACCGAGCGAGCTCGTCACGGTCACCGCCGTGAAGACTCCGTTCGCGACGACCTGGACTCCGCCGATGGTGACGTCGCCGAGCCCGTCGGGCGTCGATACGTCGAAGCTGCCGCTTTGGGTCAGCGCCGCTGCATCGGGCGACGAGCCGCCGGGAAGATCATCTTCATCGACGAGCAGTTCGCCGCCCGCCGCGTCGAGGCCGCTGATGGTGACGCCGTCGTCGGCACCGTTGATGGTGATCGTGAGCGTCGCGGTCGCGGTATCGCCGTCGCCGTCGGTGATGGTGTAGTCGAAGTTTTCGGTCAGCGTCTCGCCGGCCGAGAGGCCCTGGACCGGCTGCGCCGCATTATCGAGGACATAGGTGTAGCTGCCGTCGGCATTGAGCGTGAGCGTGCCATAGGCGGTCGCGAAGCTCGTGCCCACGCTGCCGCCCGCTACCGCGGTGACGCTCGCGCCATCGGCCCCCTGCGTGTCGGCGACGCCATCGGTTGCATTGGCGTCGCTGCCGCCCGCGCCGGTCAGCACATTGCCATCGGCAACGAGCGGTCCGTCCTCGGTCACGCTGTCCGCATCGTCGAAAGCGGTCGGAACATCGTCCACGATCGTGATGTCGAGCACGTCGCTCGCCATATCCCCGTCGAGGTCGGTAACGACGATGTCGAAGTTCACCGTGGTGCCGTCCGGATCGGCCGTATTGTCGTTGAGCGAATAGGTGTAGCTTATCGAACCTTTGCCGGTCGCCGGGTCATAGCTGTAGGCGTCGATCACCAGCGTGCCGGTGCCGTCGCTCGAAATCGTCTGCGGCAGCGATCCCGGCGTGACGACCACCCCGTTGATGGTCACGCTGGCAACGCCGTCGGGCGAGGTGAAGCCGATCGTGCCGGATGTCGTTTCGTCGGTGCCGTCGAATGCGGACCCTTGAGTCTCGCCGCCTCGGGGCGGCAGATGGGCTTCGTCGACGACGGTGCCGTCCCCTTGGCCAGGCACGAAATCGATGACGCTGGGGCTGTCCCCGATCGCGATGGTCAGTGTGGCGGTCGACGTATCGCCATCGCCGTCGGTGAGCTGATAGGTGAATATGTCGCTCACGCCGCCCGGCGTATTGGTATCGCGGACATAGCTGTAATTGCCCTGCGCATCGATCGTCAAAGTGCCATATTGGCCGTGGATCGCCGTGCCGGGAGCCGAAAATGTCGCGCCCGTTCCCGCGGCGGCGCCGGTGAGCGACACGCCGTCGGCGCCCGGCGTGTCGGCACCCGCCGCGCCGCTGTCCGTGCCCTCGCCGCTGATCACATTGCCCGTTTCGGCGGTGAAGGTCGCTGCCGCCACCGTATCGGTGTCGGCGCGCGCGACCGGCGCGTCGTCGATGATCGAAATGGTGAGATTGGCAGTTGCCGTGTCACCGTCGCTGTCGGTGACGACCACCGTGAACAGGTCCGCCGGATTCGCCGCCGCATCGCTGTTGTCGAGCAGCGTATAGCTGTAATCGATGCTGCCGGCATTGATGGCGGTGATCACGAGCTGGCCGAACGGCGTCGAGAAGACCTGGCCGACCGCGGAGACCGCGACGCCGTTGATCGTGACCGACGACAGGCCGTCGGGCGCGTCGAACCGGATCGATCCCGAGGTCGTTTCGCCGTCGGCAGCGCTATTGCTGCCCGCAGGTTCCCCGTCGCGCGCCGGCAGACCGGCTTCGTCGACGCTTGCCGTCGCGTCCACCGAACCGGCAGGCTGATCGGGCGTGACGATGGAAATGGTCGGCTCTTCGTCGGAATCGGGAATGGCCGGAATGACCTCGCGGTCTTCCGGTTCCGGAAAGTTCAGCTCGGTATAGGGGAGCAGGTTTCCGATCGCATAGGGGTCGCCGATCGCCCCCTCGTCCTCGGCGAAATTGCCGCCCGAACTGCGAACGCCCGCCTCGGGGTTGAAATCCTGAAGATTCTCGAGCAGCTGAGCGACGGTGCTGGCCGGCACGATATCGCCGTCCACGACGATTGCCGGAATGTCGATCGCGCCATTGGGAATGACCAGTATTTGCCCGTCGGGCAATGCGATGATCAGATCGGGCCCGGATACGCCGATATCGTCGATCGAGACCCCCGGGGGGAGAATGATCCGGCCGCCGGCATCCGGAACGAGCATCGCCTGGATGGCCAGCGGAATGGCCGCCGCGGTCGCGGTTACGCCTGCCGAAGCGGGATGAACCCCGTTGTCCGCGATCGCCTGGCTGCCCCGGGTGTCCGGCTCCGCGCCCGGCGCCGCCGGCCTGCCGCTCTTCGCCACATTGTCGAAAGCATCCATCATAGCATCCCCACAGTCCCACCCCCCTGCACCGCAACGCGGCGCAGGCTCGATTCATCAGATTCGGTGCGACCCTTCCGTCCGAATCGACTCGGACATCTCCCTATGGGCGAGCAAACCACAGAGTCTTTCGAATCTGCAAGCATGTTAACTTTTAGTTAAGTCAGACATGGACGAGCGGATCTGCGGCAAGCCGCCGCCCGCGCTCGATCGCTGAATTTCACATGAAATCAAATGGCTGTGTGCATGGATTCGGCCCGATACACCGCCGCTTCGGGGTCCGATCGTCGTCCCTTTTCGGCACGGCATCGAAAGGAAAGCGAAGTAAAATCCGTGCGTTTGGGAGCAAGCGAACGACCGGCTGCCGGTGCGCGCTCAGCCGGGCTGCGGCGCCCGGCAGCCGCCGGCGGCATCGCCGGACTTCGTGGCGAGAACGACAGCAATGCACAGGGCGAAGATCGAGACCGACTGGACATGATAGAGGCTGCCGTCGAACAGTGAAAATACCGCGATATTCATGGCAGCCAGCAAGAATGCCGCATTTTGCTCGTTGACCGCCCGATAGACTTTGCATCCCAGCCAGATCGACAGGATCGCGACAAGGCCCGCGCCGACGAAACCCCAGGACAAGAGGATTTGCAGAAAGACGTTATGCGGCTGAACGAGATTCATTTCGGGAAACCGGGCAGCGAACTGGGATTCGCCCCAACCAAACCAAGGACGCTGAAGCACAACTTGTAGCGCCTTGGCCCAAATGGCAACGCGGCCACTGTCCGCATCGTCGCCAATCAAACGTTGGGGGCCGAAATCCCCAAGCGGAACGAGGGCAGCCAATGCAGTCGACAGCAGCACTCCTGCAATGACGACAGCAAAAATATGGGAGATTCCGTTTCTTGCAAACCGAAACAGCAGATAGCTACAGCCGTAGCCGCCCACGATGGCTACAAGCGTTCCGCGTGATCCAGTCCAGAGTGCCGCGCCTAGTGCAAATGCGGCGATCGCGCCGCTGACCTTGTCGCCCCTGACCCATCCCCACAAACAGAGACCTGTGACGGCTGCCGCGTAATAGCCATACCATCGGATCCAACTATAAGCCGGAAAGTACAACGTCCAATTATAATCTGCTTCGCGGTTGCTTGCGGCATAAACGAGCGCAAGGCAGGTAAATAATATGAACCCGAAAGCGATATCTCGAGCAAGAATATTCGCGTCGATGCACCCGCCAGATCGAAAGAGGCAGTATATGCTGAATGCGAAGGCCAAGTGAACAAACCAGATTGCGGTTTTGAGGAGACTTACGGTCCTATCGTCCGCCGTGGCTGCAGTTACGAGTGCGATTAGTCCCAAGGCGATCAGGCAGAGAACGATTGGCAACGGCGCGTGTGGAACGGACTTGAGCCGTGGAGCGACGAGGGATGCGATCGCGATCTCGACGACCAGGACCGGCATCGCCAAGGTTTTCATGATGGACTGATAATCCGATAGGTCTTGCCCCATGGTCAAGACGAACAAGACCGCGGGCGCAAGGCCGATTGTAAGCGCAATCGGTCGAACCGGCGTTCCCGAATTGCCTGCATTGCTCATTCGGTCGCTCCACACTTAGCCGTTGCGGCGGCCGATGGTGGCTTCGCTGCTCCCCCTTCGCTCTCGATGCCCCTCATCGCGACACTGCTTGCCGTCCAAACGAGAAAGGTGACGAAGAGCGAAGCGTAGGCGTCAATCGCATAGTGATAGGCTAGATGAACCGAGCCGATCATAATGATCAGGAGGAAGACCAGAAAACATAGGCCAAGGCGGTGGCTTATCTGCCTGACTGCCAGAAAAAAGAGAAAAGCAAGGGCCACATGCATGGAAGGCATCGCGGTGATTCCACGACCGAGACCATGCGACCCGTGCAGTTGCCAGTCCAGAAGCAATTGCTGGACGGGAAGAACGAGAATGGGAAAGCTCTCATTTGCTTGGCGGAGATAAGTCATTTGCGCGGCATAGTGATCGTTGCCAAGCAACGGCCCCACAAAGCATGGTCCGACGGACGAGAAGATGATGGCGAGAACGACGCCATTTATCGTCCATATGCCGAAGCTCGATATAAAGAAACGAAGCCGGAGTCTTCGGTCGGTCACGTAGAGCGCGAAATAGATTGTTCCGACATAGATCAAGAGAATCCACGTGTGGTAGGCGACAGAAAGCAAAGAGGTGATTAGCGGATAGCCGACGAAGGGTTGCAGGATCCGCCATGGATCTTTCCCGTGCAGATAATGGTCCCACGCGATGAATCTCGCGTCCCAACTGAAATCATTGAATAATGGTATCGCACTCTTCATCATAGAAAAGATAGAAAAGAAGAGAATTGACACTGCCAGAATCGGCCAAGATTGATTGAATCTCCTACGATACTCTGGACCTAGTTCTGTCTTCCAAAGGTGTCGAATCGGATAGTCGGGACGCTCGCGAACAAGCTCAGGCAGGCAATGAGTAATCGCTATCAATATCCACCCGGACATGAACAGGGCGGCGTTAAGAGCAATTGTACCAAAGGCGAATGGCCAAATTCCTTTGGAAAGCAACGCAAGTCCAAAGACGCCGATTACGCCAAGAAAGAAAAAGCTGAACCGCGCTTCGCCAGACATTACGGCTCGCTCCCCCTAGCGCCTGCCGAAAGCATATTAATAGTCTGAAAAATGGTGCTGGCAAGACGATTTCGGTTTGGGGTGTGCGACACCGCCGACCGGTTGGATGGGCAGCGAGAAGGCGCGACGGGTCCAGCTAACGCGGACGGCGAACCTTTCCGACGGAGCGCAGCGTGCCTACGCTGGCTGACGCCAGCGATAGGTTACATTCACCCGTTCCGACAGCAACAGATAGGGGAGCCAGATCACGACGCTGATGAAGACTTTCTTGATATTGCTGGTGAGGAGCGGCTGGATCGCTTCGCCAACCGCCGCCGGCAGGTGGGGTGCGCCGCTGATATAATGAGCGATCAGCAGTTGGGAGACGACGTCGATGCCCCAGGCCAGCAGCAGGACGCGCGGGAAATAGGGCATGCGGCGCAGCGCCATGAAGAAGCAGAGCGTGTAGAGGAAGTTCATGACGATCAGGTCGGCCGCCATCCCCAGATAGATCATCTGGCCCCACAAGGGCGCGGTGCTCGTCATCGCCGGAACCGCGGCCATGAATTCGGCGGTGCGCACGGGGACGTTCAACAGCATGCCGAGCAGCAGCGAGGCCATCAGGCCGGTCGGGCCGAATGCGCGATGGTCGCGCACCGACAGCGCATCGAGCTTGCGCCATTTGCCGACAAGCGCCAGCCGTATCTCGGGCTGCGCGAAATCGACACCGCGCGGAAAGGCGGCATTGGCGGCCCAATAGGCAAGAAAGGGGCTGGCCATGATCAGACCGTGCGGCACGACGAGGAGGAGCCATGAGGCGGTCCCGCTGCCGGGCACGACGGGAAACATCGTGCGCGTCAGGCAGGCGAGGGTCACCACGACGATCCAGCCGAGCAGGAGCGATCGGACCTTGTCCTCGAGAGGCGCGACGAACCGGACGCTCCTGGCGTAGAGGTTCGCCTGAATACGCGCAAATGCCGCGTTCGTCATGGCCATTACTTCCTCCAATTCCGATCTGCTGTAAACTCTCTTGGTTAAGGAACGGTATCCGGAAGTTGCGGTCACCGGTTCGTCGATCGGATTTTGGGCGGACCGGAACTTTTCGACTCAGGCTCGAATCAAGTTCAAGTCCTTGGGGGCATTAACCATTTTGCGGCCGTTTTGAACGGAATGGTTAACAGAAAATAAAAGTTAAGTTTTTGTGAATACAAGTTAATATTCTGTTGACGGTTGACACGGAATTGGGTTGAATCGGGCCGTTCCTTGCTGAGGACCGCATTGACAGGTTGAACCGGCGCCAGCCGGAGAGTTCAATACCGGGTCGCGTCGGTTCCTATGCACTCCTTCAGCTGGAATGTCTGGCCGACTCCATGGGGGGGGAGGGCAGACATCACCGCCAGGATGCGGTGCGATTTTAGGAGTCAGACCATGAAGAATTTTCTGAAAGATTTCGTCCGTGACGAAAGCGGCGCTTCGGCCGCGGAATATGCACTGATCCTCGCGATCGTCGGCACGGGCATTGCCGGCGCGGCTTTCGCTCTGGGCGGCGCGATCAGCGGCGCGATGCAGACGGCCACCACTTGCATCGAAAACGGCCCGACTACCGGCGGCTGCTAAGACCAGCTCATCCCCACCGGACAGAGTTCCGGTGGGGTAGCATAGCTGGGGAGTCGCTAGTTAAGGGGGGGGCTTGACGGTGGCATCGAGACGAACGCCAATCATATTGGGCATCGCGGTCCTTTTGGGCCTATTTGTCGTCTTTCTGGCGAACACATATTTTCGCGGCATCGCAGAACGGCAGCAACGCCAGGTCGAACAGCTCAAGCTGGTGCAGGTGCTGGTGGCCACGCAGCCGCTCGCCTTCGGCACCGTGCTGACGGCGCAGAACACGAAACTGGTCGGCTGGCCCGCCAGTTCGCTTCCGGCGGGGGTGTTCAGGACGTCGATCGGCGTCGTCGACAATCCGCGCGGCCCGCGCGTCGCGCTGCGGCCGATTGCGGTCGGCGAACCCATTCTTTCTTCGAAAATCAGCGGCAGCGATGGCCGCGCGAGCATTTCGGACCTGCTCCCCCAGGGCATGCGCGCCATCGCGGTGCGCGTCAACGATGTGACCGGCGTCGGGGGACTGGTGACGCCCGGCGACGTCGTCGACGTCCTGTTGACGCGGCAGATGGACGGCGACGGGGCGGGCCGCGACGACAAGACCACCGATATACTGCTCGAAAAGATCCGCGTGATCGCGATCGACCAGCGCGCCGACGAGAGCAAGACCGAACCCAAGGTCGCGAAGACCGCGACGCTCGAGGTCGACCCCGTCAGCGCACAAAAGCTGGCACTGGCACAATCCGTCGGCACGCTGTCGCTCGCGCTGCGCAACGTCACCAGCATCGAGGACGGTGCCAATATGACGATCACGCAAGGCGATCTCGGCAGCGGATGGCGGTCACGGCGCGCCCAGTCGCCGGCTTTGGCCGATCTGCCGCCCGGATTTTATTCCGAAGCGCCGGCGCCGCGTGCCCACGCATCGCGCCCTTCGCTTCCGCCGCGTCTTTCCGGTCCGACCGTGGAAATCGTCCGTGGCACCAAGCCCACCGTTTATGAGGTCAAACGCCATGGCTCGTAATCACCACCGCATCCTGATGCGTATGCTGGCGGCGCCCCCGGCGCTCGCGCTGGCCACTCTGGCGCTGCCTGCTCAGGCTCAGTTCAACAGCGCCGCGAACGGCGTCCATGCCGGTCAGCTCGACGTGCCGCTGAACAAGAGTCAGACCGTCACGCTCGACCGTCCCTTTGCCCGTGCGATGATCGGGTCGGATGAAATCGCCGACATCATGCCGATCTCGGATCGGTCGGTCTATGTCCTTGGCAAGAAGATGGGGACGACCAGCCTGACAATCTTCGACAAGGGCGGGCGCGTCATCACCATCGTCGACGTCGCGGTCGGCCCCGATGTCGTGACACTGCGCCGTCAGCTCGCCGAGCTGATGCCCGGGGAAAATGTCGACGCGCGCATCTCGAACGATGCCGTGGTCCTCTCGGGTGTGGTCAGCAATGCCGCGGCGGCACAGAATGCGGTCCAGATTGCGGGCACCTATGCGGGCGACAAGGTCGTCAACATGATGGGTATCGGGTCGAGCCAGCAGGTCATGCTGGAGGTCCGCTTTTCCGAGATCAATCGCCAGAGCGGCAAGGAGATCGGCGTCCGGAGCTTCTTCCGCAACGAATCGGGCAGCTGGGACGGCGTGCTGGGCAATGGCGCACAGCTTGTTCCCGACCCCGACACGGGCGAAGGCGTGCTCCGTCTGGGGGCCATTACCGACAGCTTCGGCATCGTCCGGCACGCCTTCAGCATCGGCGGCCTCGATATTCTCGGCGTGCTCGACAGCCTCGAAAGCAAGGGTCTGGCCAAGACGCTTGCCGAACCGACTCTCGTCGCGCTCTCGGGCGAGCGGGCTTCGTTCCTGGCGGGCGGGGAATTCCCGATTCCGGTCGTGCAGAGCGGCTCGGGAACCGGCGGCAGCAACGGGGGAAGCCAGGGGATCTCGATCGAGTTCAAGCCGTTCGGCGTCAGCCTGGGCTTCACTCCGACGATTCTTGCCGACGGGATCATCAATCTCGTGGTCGAGCCCGAGGTCAGTTCGATCGACCCCAGCGCCTCGATCGTGCTCAACGACATTACCATTCCCGGGCTGCAGACGCGGCGCGCTTCGACCACGCTCGAGCTGCGCGACGGCGAATCCTTTGCGATCGCCGGGCTGATCCGACAGGATTTTTCGACGACGGTTCGCCAGGTGCCGCTGCTCGGCTCGATCCCGATCATCGGGTCGCTGTTCCGGTCGTCGGGGTTCAAACGCGGCGAAACCGAATTGCTGATCGTCGTCACGCCGCGGCTGGTGCAGCCGATCAAACCCGCGCAGGTCGCATTGCCGACCGACCGGGTTGGCGATCCGACCGAACTTGACCTCTTCCTTATGGGGCGCACCGATAACGCTGTGCCGCCGATTCCGCCGGTGCAGCAGCAGATGGACCCGGCGCCGAAACCGGCCGCTGCGCCCGCGCCGGCGCAAACGACGGGAGACGATTATGAATTTTAGGCGGCCATTGGCGGCGGGTGCCGCCCTTTCGCTGATCGCCGGCTGCACGCCGACCGACGTCACGCTTGGCAATGCCGTGCGGACGACGATGGCGGCCCAGGTCGTCGACCCCGACCCGCAATATGACGATCCGATTCCAACCACCGACGGCGCCAAGGCGGGAGCCGCGGTCGAGCGCTATCGAACCGACAGGGTCAAAAAGCCGGTCGGCATTCGAACGACGTCGGGGCAATCGGGCTCTTCGGGTTCGCCAAAGTGACGATGGAGCCGGTGGGGAGTTGGCATCATGCGGAGGGTGCGATCGAAGCGATTGCTGAAGGATGAAAGCGGAGCGACGGCTGCGGTATTCGGCCTGTCGCTCTTCGCCCTCGTCGCCATCGGCGGCCTCGGCTTCGATTATGCGCGCCTCGCGGGCATGGACAGCGAATTGCAGAATGCCGCCGACCAGGCGGCGCTGGCGGGCGCCTCGCAGCTCGACGGGAAAGTCGGGACCTGTATGCGCGCATCCGCCGCCGCCTCGACGCTCGTCGCCAACATGACCTTGCTGGCGAACGATGGGGACGGCACCGCCGTGACGCTGGCGCCGGAGCCCGATTGCGACGCCGACGGCAACATCCGCTTCTGGCAGGACAAGGGCAAGACGCAGGCCGCAGACGACGATAGCAACGCCCATTTCATCGAGGTGGAAATCGGAGCGCGGACGGCCAATTACGCCTTCACCCCGCTTGCGGGGGCCATGAGGGGTGATCTCGGCGCATTGGCATTTGCCGGTGTAGGCTCCGCGATCTGCAAGGTGCCGCCGGTCATGATGTGCAATCCGGCCGAGGCGACCGACCCCGACTTCACGGTCGACAACTATATCGGCGACGGCATGTTGCTGATTGCGGATGGCGGCTATGCCCCGGGGAATTTCGGATTCCTCGCCAGCAATATCTCCGATCCGGTCAACGACAAGGCCGATCAGGGTGCGCAGGCGCTGGCGGAAGCGATGGGACGCGAAGCGCCGCCGGGAAACTGCATCTCGATCGACGGCGTGACGACCGAGCCCGGCGCCATGTCGAAGGTGCGCGACGCCTTGAACACCCGCTTCGACGTCTATGCCAACGGGCTGAACAACGCCTGCGGCAAGGACGGCGAATATTGCCCGCCGGCGTATAATACGCGCAAGGATCTGGTGCGCGGCAACGGGAACGGAAAATGCAACGGCAATACCTGGGTGCAGCCTGCCTCAGGCGCCCGGTATCTGCCTTCCAGCGGCTATCTGAGCGCGGCGGACCGGGCCAAGCTGGCGCCGATGGGCTTTCCGCGCGACATATGCCACGCGGTCAGCCCCATGAATTGCGGGGGTCGCATCGGCGACGGCGACTGGGACCGGGCAGCCTATTTCGAATCGAACAAGGCAACCTATGGCGCGGGTTTCTCCCCCCTTGCCACCTTCGGGACGGATACGCCCAAACGCTATGACGTCTACAAGTGGGAAGTGGAGCAGCAGCTCGAGGCGGGCGGCTTGCAGCCCCTCGACCGTCAGGCTGCGGGTAACGGAAACTTCTCTGACGGCACGCCATCCTGTTCACCGCCGGGAATCGTCGGCTCCGAAACGGTTCCCGACCGGCGGGTCCTGTCGGTGGCGGTCATCAACTGCGGCGCGGAAGGGCTGTCGGGGCGCAAGTCGGGGGTTCATGTCACGCAATGGATCGACATGTTTCTGGTGGAACCCTCATTTGCGCGCGACCGGACCAGCGACAAGGATGTCTATGGCGAAATCATCGGCGAAACCCGCCTCGGCGGCGGCGGCGGCACGACCGACAACACGGTGCGCCGCGACATTCCCTACCTGATCGAGTGACGGCACAATGGGAATCGTCCGACAATTCACCGCTTGCAACCGCGCCGCCGCCGCCGCCGAGCTGGCGCTCATCCTGCCGTTGCTGCTCGTGATCCTATTCGGCAGCTTCGAAGCCGGCGCCTATCTGTGGACCGAGCAGAAGGTCATCAAGGGCGTCCGCGACGGCGCGCGGTTCGCGGGACGCCAGTCGTTCAGCCTCTATACCTGCGACGGCGTCGATTCGGACCTCGAAACGCAGATCAAGAATCTGACGCGGACGGGGCAGCTTTCGTCGGGTACCGCAAAAATCTCAGGTTGGAGCGACGATGACGTGACCGTGAGCGTCGCATGCCAGGCGCCCGTGGCGGACACCTATACCGCCGGCGGCCTCTATGAAAAGCAGCCGGACGGGGCCATTCACGTAACCGTTTCCGCGACGGTTCCCTATCCGTCGTTCTTCGCGACGCTGGGTTTCGACACCAAGGGTGCCGTCGTTCAGGCGAGCGCCAATGCCGCGGTGATGGGATCATGATCCGGCGGTCGAATCTCTGGCATGACGAGCGGGGCGGCCCGGCCGCCGAATTCGCGCTGGTCCTGCCGCTGATCCTGCTGTTCCTGCTCGGCCTCATCGACGTCGGCCGCTATGCGTGGGAAATCAACCGGGCAGAGAAGGCGACACAGATCGGCGCGCGCTGGGCGGCGGCGACCGATATCATCGCCAGCGATCTTCGCGATTACAGCTTTGCCACGGGGGATGATTTGATTCCGGCCGGGACCCCGGTTCCGGAAACGGCGTTCCCCGGCCTCAGTTGCACGAGCAATGGCATATCGGCAAGTTGCACCTGTTTGGGAACGTGCAATTTTCTGACGACGGCCGACAATGACGCCTTCACGAACCTGGTCGACCGGATGAACGATATCATGCCGGGCATCGCGGCCGGCAACGTCGTCGTCGACTATCGCTATTCGGGGCTCGGTTTCGCCGGCGACCCCAATGGCCCGGACGTCGCCCCGATCATCTCGGTGCGCCTTCAGAACATGCAATTCGTCCCGATCACGCTGATCCTGTTCGGCGGTTCGATCGCTCTTCCCGACTTCAGCTATTCGCTGACGATGGAAGACGGCGACGGCGATTGGTCGAACTGAAAGGAACGATCGATGGGAAAAAATGAAAATTTCGGCTCTCTTGAGGGAAATGGATCCTTGGATTTGGACGGCAAAATCAAGCTCATCATTTCCGCGGACGAATTTTCCCGTTCGGCCATGTCGCAAAGCGATTATCCCGAACTGTCCGTCGGACTCGTCCTTCTCGATGCCGGCGAGCCGATCAGCGCGGACCAGATCGGCGACGCCGCGCTGCTGATCGTCGAATTGCGCGGCCACGACCCGCGTTCGATGCAGCGGTTGCAGGCGCTCCGCGCGCACGCGCCAAAGCTGCCGCTGATCGTCGCCATGCGCGATGCGGATCTGGCCACGACGCGCGCGCTGATCCGCCAGGGCGTCGACGATGTGATCGCGCTTCCCATCGATCGGGCCGAGTTCGGCGACGCGGTTACCAACCTGCTCGCTTCCACGACGAAATCGCATGTGCCGGCGCCGCGGTTGGCGCCGATCATTGCCGTGGCGCAAAGTGTTGGCGGCATCGGCGCGACCACGGTCGCCACGCATATCGCTCATTATCTGGGGCAGAAGGGCGGAGCACGCGGCTGCTGCCTCGTCGATCTCGATTTGCAGTTCGGCAATGCGGCGTCCTATCTCGGGGCGACCGCGACGCTGACGATGGACGATCTCCTGCTTGCCGGTCAGCGCGTTGACGGCCAGTTGCTGCGAACCGTCGCCGCGAGCAATGCGGGCGGCGTCGCCGTCGTGGCGGCGCCCGAGCGGATCGCGCCGCTGGAATCGATCGATACGGACCAGTTGCTTCGCGTGTTGCAGGTCGCTCGCGAGGAATATGATCATGTCGTTCTCGACTTGCCGGGCAATTGGGCGAACTGGACACTCTCGGCGATCGACAAGGCCGATCTGATCCTGCTGGTCGTCGATCTGTCGATCGGGAGCCTGCGGCAGGCCCGGCGGCGTATTCAGCTTTTCGAGGAAACGGGAATCGAACGCTCGCGGATCGCGATCGTCGCCAATCGCGTCGAAAAGCGGCTTTTCCGGACCATCAGTGTCAAGGATGCCGAAGATGCGCTCCGCTACCCGATCCTCGCCACCGTTCATAGCGATTACCCGGTGGTCCAATCCGCGCACGATCAAGGCGTTCTTGTCGGGGATGTCGCGCGCAAGAATCGTGTTGCGATCGACCTCGCCGCGCTGGCCGACGCGATCGGTGACCGTTTGGACAGGAATTGACCGTGGCAATGTGGCAGCTTCAAAAACAGAAGAGTTCCGGCGCCGTATCCGAACCGGCGCCCGAACCCGTCGAATTCGCCGCCGCGAGACATGGCGAGGTGCGGGATGATCGCCAGGCGGATCTGCTGTCGTTCAAGGTCCAGGTCCATCGCGAGCTGCTTGACGAAATCAATCTCGCGCAGCTCGAAAAACTTTCGCGAGCACAGATCGACGCCGAAGCCGGCGAACTCATCACGGACATCATCAAGCGTCACCGGATGGCGCTCAATGCCAATGAACGGCGGGCGATGGTATCCGATGTACTCGACGAACTGCTCGGACTAGGCCCCCTCGAACCCCTGCTGCAGGACGAAACGATCACCGATATTCTGGTCAACGGCCATGACATCGTGTTCGTCGAGCGCATGGGGCTGCTGGAAAAAGTCGAAACGCGCTTCAAGGACGAGAAGCATCTCTTTCGCATCATCCAGAAGATTGCGAGCGCCGTCGGGCGACGCATCGACGAAGCCTCGCCTTTCGTCGATGCGCGTCTTGCGGACGGTTCGCGCGTCAACGCCGTGGTGCCGCCGCTCGCGATCGACGGATCGCTGCTGTCGATCCGAAAATTCGCGCGCATTCCTATCGACATGGCGAAGCTGATCGCGCTCGGCAGCATTCCGGCAGCCGTGGCCGAGGTTCTCGAAGGCGTCGTCCAGGCCCGTCGCAATATCCTGATTTCGGGCGGCACCGGGTCAGGAAAGACCACGCTGCTCAACGCGGTCTCCTCGTTCATTGATGAGCGCGAGCGTATCGTCACGATCGAGGATTCGGCGGAATTGCAGCTGCAGCAGGAGCATGTGGCTCGCCTGGAAACGCGGCCGGCGAACATCGAAGGCCGGGGCGAAATATCGCAGCGCGACCTCGTCAAGAACGCGCTGCGCATGCGGCCCGACCGCATCATCGTCGGTGAGGTCCGCGCCGGCGAGGCCTTCGACATGCTTCAGGCCATGAACACGGGGCACGACGGATCGATGACGACGGTTCACGCCAACTCGGCGCGCGACGCCCTGTCGCGCATCGAGCAGATGATCGGGATGAGCGGCGTCGACATGCCGGCGCGCGCTGCGCGAGCTCAGATCGCCTCGGCGATCAATGTCGTCGTGCAGATCGGGCGCCTGTCCGATGGTCGGCGGCGATTGATGAGCCTCTCCGAAATCACGGGCATGGAAGGTGAGGTCGTCACCATGCAGGATATTTTCCGATTCCGCATGATGGGGCGCGACGCCGACAATAATGTGCTCGGACAGTTTGAGGCGACAGGGATCAGGCCGAAGTTCCTCGATACCTTGTCGGCCTATGGCATTGACCTTCCGGCGGACTTGTTCCGCCCCGACCGGAAGCTCGATTGACATGGGCGACGCTGTCCTTCGCCTCGCGACGATGCTGGCACTGTTCGCCTTTGTGGTGCTGATAACGCAGTTTCTGGTCGGCCGGTTCGTCGAGCGCAGCGGCAAGCGGCGCGCCGTCAACAAACGACTTCGACTGATCGAATCGGGCGTTGACCGCGACGTGGTCGTCGCGATGCTGCGCAAGGAGGTGCCGCGCGGGCTGGCAAGCGCGCCGCCCTGGCTATCAAGGTGGATGAAATCTTTCCGCCGCACGCTCAATGCCGCCAATATCAGGGCATCCGAACTGCAGGTCGCCGCCTATATGGCGGTTGGTGCCGCCGCCGTGGCCTGCCTGATCATCGTGGGAGCGGCCCTTTCGGGCTTTCAGATCACGCTGGGGGTGGTCCAGCTCGCGTTCGCCATAGCCGTCGTTCTGGCGTTTCTTCTCCCGTGGATGGTCATCGGCAGGCTGGCCGATGCCCGACGACGGCGCATGGAAAGCCAGTTTCCGATCGCATTGGACATTTTCGTCCGGGGTCTGCGTTCAGGCCATCCTATTCCGACCGCGCTTCAACTGCTCACCGAAGAAATGGACGATCCGGTCGGATCGGAATTCGGGATCGTAAGCGACGAAATCGCCTTTGGTCTGGATCTCCGCGAAGCCTTGGCGCGCATGGCGGAGCGCTGGGGGCTGCCCGACATTCACATGTTCGTCGTTTCGGTTTCGGTGCAGATGGAGACCGGCGGAAATCTTGCCGAAATCCTCGAAAACCTCAGCAAAGTCATCCGCGAGCGTGCGAGCATGTTCATGAAGGTGCGGGCGCTCAGTTCCGAAGGACGCATGACCGCGATCATCCTGACTGCCCTGCCGATCCTGGCGTTCGCCGGGCTCTTTCTTACCAATCCCGGCTTCTACCTGGAAGTGGCGACCGATCCGATCTTCTTCATCGGCTTTGGCGGTTTGATTCTGCTGTATGTGATCGGCTTCGTCTCGATCCGGCATATGATCGACCTGAAGGTTTGATATGACCGAGATTCTTGCCTCTTCACCCTTTTTGAAAACCGCTTTTCTGGCCTTTCTGTTCATTGGGGTCACCTCATTCTTCTTCGCGGTCATCCGCGTCTTTCAGGACCGGCGCCAAATTCTGGGACGTCTGGAGACAACGCCGGTTTCGGGCGGTGAAAAGGCGGGGCGCGAGGCTTTGCGTTCGGCCGACGCAATCCAGGGAAGCTGGGCGAAGATCGCCGAACGTATCGAAAGAGGCGGCCTCTCTCTCGCCGACTCCGATGCAAAAGGTCTGCGGCGGCGGATGTTGGCGGCCGGTTTTCGTTCGCCAAACGCACCGAAGATTTTCACCCTCGTTCGCATCGTCCTGATCTTCGCGCTGCCCAGCATCATCCTTCTGCCGCAGTTTGTTTCCGGCAAGCCGATTTCGCTTTTGAGCCTCTATCTCCAAGGTGCATTTTTTGCGCTGATGGGACTTGTTGTCCCCAACCTTTTCCTGACGGCAAAGGCCGATCGCCGTCAGCAAGAAATTCTGAATGGATTCCCGGATTGTCTTGACCTGATGCTCGTCTGCGTCGAGGCCGGAATGGGGCTGGAAGCCGCACTCGACCGGGTCGGGCGCGAGATGGCCCTGTCGCACCCGCTCGTTGCCGAGCAGATCTCGCACACGACGCTGGAACTCCGGGCCGGCGCGAGCCGCGAGGAAGCGCTGCGCAACATGGCGGACCGGACCGCGGCCGACGAGATCAGGGCATTTGCGACCCTGTTGATCCAGTCGGACAAGCTTGGCTCGAGCATCGCTGCGACATTGCGCGTCTACGCCGCCGAAATGAGGGAAAAACGGAAGATGCGCGCCGAAGAGAAAGCGCACCGCTTGCCCGTTCTCCTATCGATACCGTTGGTAGCATGCATGTTACCGGTAATGATCGGCGTTCTGATGCTCCCGGCGGTCATTCGCGTAATCCGCGAAGTGGCGCCCGCTTTGGCAGGAGGCGGCTGACATGGCCTTGCGAAAATCTGCATTCTTCATTGTCTGCGCGGCCACGGCAGCAGGTTGTTCCTTTGGCCCGCGTCTGCATTCGGCGCTCCCGCAGGTGCGCGACGTGCCCGTGCTCGCCAATTTGTCGCCCGATGCATCGCTGACACGGGCGCGGGCATATCTGGCCGCGCGGCAATTCGGTTTGGCGATCGAATTGTTCAAGTCGGCAAGTCGCGACCCGGATTTGAAGCCCGAAAGCCTTAACGGCCTTGCGATCGCATATGATGGAATCGGTCGCCGCGACCTTGCCGAGCGCTATTTCGAAGAGGCGCTGGCGGCTCGGCCGGGGGATATGCGCACGCGCCGGAATCTGGCCAGACTCTATGAGCGTATCGGCCGTTCGTCGAAGCGACAAAGATTGATGGCCGAGGTCGAGGAAGCGGCTCCGGCGAACCGGCCCCAGGCCGCCGATCCGGACGACGGGCGGGGGCCGGCATCGACTGCCGCGCCTCGGGCTGCGTCCTTCGAGATCGTCGATACCGAAAGTCCGCTTGGCGGAACTTTGGGCCCTCTGCTCGTACAGGCCGGCTTGCCGTCCTCTGGACCAATGCCGGCGGCCTCGGTCGCGGAGGCGGCCTCGGTCCTTTGCCTGGACAGCGATACCGGCGCGAAGGCCGCGCCGTCGACCAGAGAGCCTGTCAGGATGTTCCGCCTGAGCATCGGTGAAGTCTATATCAGCCGACAGCCGTTCAATACCATCTGTCGGATCGCCGACCCCGCGGCAGCGGCGCAGCCGATGTCGAATACCGAATATCTGGGACTGGTGGCTGCCTATCTCGACGAATTGAACCGAAACCCGCGGGCCGTCCAGATCGCAGCGCTTTGGCGGTCTGCGTTCAGGGTTGATTGATATGGACGGCGCGGATCTGGCAGCAACGCGTCGTCGGGCGGCGCGTGCGTTTGCGCCATTGCTCATGTTGCTGTCGGCGCCGGTCGGACCGGCCTTCGCCGCGTCTCAGCCCGCGATGACCGGCGATGCCGTGCAGGGCCATATGGATGTCCTCGAGGCTGCGGACGACGCGTTGCACGGCGGGCGTCTGGTCGAAGCCAAAGTGCTGCTCGACGGGCTGGGCGCGAACAATGACGGACGGGTGCTGCTCATGCGGGGCGAACTCCTGCTTTTCACAGGGCGTTCGGAAGATGCTGCCAAGCTCCTCGATCGGCTCCCGATCGAGGAGCGCATGTCCTGCCGAGGGACGATCGCTCTCGCCACGACGCAGTTTCGGTTGGGGAGGATCGAAGCCGGCCGAGACTATTTGGCCGGCCGGGAAGGCGATTGCCGCGACGATTTCTCCTATTGGCGCCTGTTCGGCAGGCTCGAACTGGAGGCAGGCCGCCCAGCGCTGGCGGTGGCCGCGCTACGCCGCGCGCATTCTTTGCGCCCGCACAGCAGCGATGTCGCCAATGACCTGGCGGTTGCCTTGCTGGCAAATGACGCTCCGGCGGAAGCGGCGGCGATATTTTCGACCATCGCGCCGCTACATCCCGACGACGCAGGAATCGCCCTGAATCTGGATTTCGCCAACGGCATGCTCGGACGCTTGCCCCGGCGCACCGAAGGCGACGACGATATGCAGTGGAGCCGGCGTCTGCAGTCGGCGGGGGCCGGCGCTCGCCGAGCCGGCCACGTCCAGCTGGCCGAAGCCCTCTATGCGCAGGCGCTTCTCGAACGTCCGCGCCACGATGAGCGGCTCTGGCGGCAATATGACGAAGCGGCGGGGCATCATGACTGATTTGCTCGCTTTCCAAGTCGCCTTTGTCGCCATCCTGCTGCTCGCGACCGCAAGCGATATTCGCAGCCTGCGGATTCCGAATTTGCTTCCGGCGCTGATGATAGTGCTTTTCCTTGCGGCCTGGGTTTGGGGTTTTCCGTTTCGCGACCCGATCTGGTCACATCTGGCCCATTTTGCGCTCGCGCTCGCGGCCGGCATGGCTCTTTTCCATTTCAGATGGTTCGGCGGCGGCGACGCCAAACTTTATGCGGCGGTGGCGCTGTGGTTCGGCCTGGGCGATGCCGTTTTGCTGCTCTTGCTTACGGCGCTCACGGGCGCGCTTGTCGTCGTGGTGCGAATGCTCTTTCACATCTTTCGTGCGCTCGCTTTCGACTCGGGGCCACCGGAGCATCGCCGCCGCTTGTTCGAACGCAAAATTCCTTATGGCATCGCCATAGCTGCCGGGGGAATCGTGACGCTCCTCCAGACCTACCCCTGGTCGCCATCCTGAATTCAATAACCCAAAATTAAGGCCCCCATGCCATTTTCCGGGCAAAGGAGCCCGGCTTGGCGTTGCTCGCTCATATCCTGACGCCCGAGAAGAGCGAAGAAAGACGGCGAAATGCGCGTCGCCTTGTGGCGCTCGACGGCACGGCGCGGCGCTCGCTCGATCGTGATTCCGCGGTGCGGATTTATAATCTTTCGCGCACCGGGCTTTTGATCGAGTCCGAAGCCGCGTTTGAAATCGGCGAGATATTCTGGCTCGAGCTTCCGGAGATCGGACCCACTCCCGCTCGTGCCAGGCGAAGCCAGGGCCGCATGTTCGGCTGTGAGTTTCTGTCGCCAGTAACGCAGGGGGCCCTGAGCGCCGCACTCCTCAAATCTTCGTTCGGGATCGACCAGCGCCAACAGGCCGAACGGGACACCGCAAGCCTCTCTGAAGATTTTCGCGCAGCAGGACCGCAGGGGAGCAGCTTGGCCGCGACCTATGCCATTACAATCCTGTTTTCCCTGTTCCTGGCGGCATTCGCTTTCATGTTGGCATTTTTGCCGTTCAGCTGATGACGTCCATAGGACTTCCGGCAGACCTGCCAAGGGACCGCCTCGCGCAGCTTTTGCGTTCAAATCGACGAGCGATCGCATACGCCGCTCGATCCGCGACCCGGGCGAAGAGGCCGGCGAATTCAGAAAGGAAAATGCGACCGTGCGAGCCCCCGGGAAGACCGGCTGTGCGCTCCATCGCTGGTCTCGGCGCTAGAATGCAAGGATATGATGGCCGGGCCGTCTTCGCGTTGCAACCGGTGACCCCTGTTAATTCCTGGCCCGAATGATCGGTAATCGACGACCCTTATGCCCCTTGCAGCCTATCTCGAATCCGCGGCCCCCGCCAAACGCCGGCGCCATCCGAGGCGCACGTTGCGCCTGTCTTCGACGGGCGGAAAACCCGACGGCGACGCAATTCCGTTGACCATCCTCAACATATCCTCGGCGGGGATGCTGATCGCAGGAGAGGTCGAGTTCGCCAAAGGCGAAACCATCGACATCGACCTCCCGCAAGCGGGACGCGTTCGTGCGAAAATTGTGTGGTCGAGCGCAGGCCAGATGGGCTGCATCTTTGCCGCACCGATCTCGCAAGCGACGCTGAGCGCGGTCGAACTGCGTAGCGACGCGGGTGACATGCCCGAAAATCTGCTCCCGACGGCGCTGGCCACAGAGCGCTTCAGCGCAAGATTGAAGCGCCTGCGGAATCGAAAGGGTCTGACACAGGCCGATCTGGCGGAGGCTCTCGGTGTCAGCGAGCCTGCTGTCTGTGCTTGGGAACTCGGCAGATCGCGCCCTCGAATGGGCCGGATGGAAACCTTGAGCCGGCTCCTTGACGTGTCGATTGCTGACCTTGTGGGGAGCGACGCAAGGGCCGACGTACCGGAGATTCTGGCGGAGGCGAAGCAGCATATTGCCAGGATTGTCGGCACGACGGCCGACAAGATTCACATCATGATCGAGATATAATCGCTCGGCCTGTCTTGCGTTCACGACCCTGCCTCGTGCATTTCGGGGCAGCGCCTGCCCCGAAAAAAGCCCCCAACGGGCTGCCATTGCGGACAATCAAAGACGATCGCCGGCAATCAGTGACTGCTTAATAAGCAGCAGAAAACCGGGGTCTTTTGGATCATCAGCAGTCGTCTGCCGACAGGATACTGGAGGCCCGAGCCGGAATCGAACCGGCGTATACGGATTTGCAGTCCGCTGCGTCACCACTCCGCCATCGGGCCTTTCTGCGGGTTTGAGGGCCACTAGCGGCTTCGTTTCGCACTGGCAATCCGTTCATTTCGCATTCTTCGCGTTTTCGTCGGATTTCACGATAACCAGATGGCCGTTCACGGTGCCTTTGTTGAGCCGTGCCATTTCCGCCTCAATCTCCGGAACTCGGTCGAACCATTCTCCCCTCAATCGATGGGCACGGAAACGGTGGTGATACTCGCGCTCCAAACGGCGATCTCCCTTCACCGCCGCCCAGATCGAGATGGGATAGGGCGCCGCAATCTGAATTTCCTGCCAGCGTCTCCCGAGGTTGCGGGCGTAGCCGATCTTTATCGGTCCGCCGGCCCACCCGAGAAAATAGATGCAAGGTCCATCCGCACCCTTTGGCAAGATCGACGCCAGAATGGCGTTCCGGTGGCCCGGACGAGCGCGATTGAACGGGACGCTCATCCGGCGCTCTTTTCCAAACGCTCGATCGCCGCTTCGGCGTCGCGCCGCTGGCTCATATATTTGATCGCCATCTGATAGGTGCGGTGACCGATAATGGACGACACTTGGGTGACCGTGCATCCCGCCTCTTCCATCGCGCCCGCGCTCGCATAGCGCAGGCCGTGGAGCGTGCGGTGCGGCATGTTGTCGATCGCCGCGACGGCCCGGTTCATTGCCGACGACAGCGCGTTGGCGTTCAGCGCCTTGCCATCCTTGGCGCGCACGATCGGGCCGCCGAAGCGCGTCCTGATCTTGTCGAGATGCGTCCGAAGCGCCTTGTGGCAGGGGATCATCAACGGCTCGCCGGTCTTGTTCTGGCGGACGCGGATCATGCGACCCTGATAATCCTTCCACTCCATCCGAACGAGGTCGGTGCGGCGCTGCCCGGTATAGAGCGCGAGCAGGATCACGGTCTCGATGAACGGCTCGCACTTCGACAGCATCAGGTCGATTTCTTCCTGCGACCAGATGGTGATCGGCGTCACCTTCGCCTTCGGCTTCTTCAGCTTGGCGGCAGGATTGAAGCCCTCGTCGACCAGGTCGCTTTCGTCGGCCCAGCTATAGACGCGGCTGACCATCTGCTTGATCTTGTGCGCCGTGCGCGGCTGGTCCGCATAGACATCGCGCACGGCCTTCACCGCGCCGCGCGTGATGCAGTCATAGCGCTCTACGCCGAGCGGCCCGCGCAGGCGGTCGATCGTGCGACGATAGTCCGTCTGCGTCGCGTCGGCGAGGATCCTGAACTCCATGCTTTCGAGATACTGATCGAGCAGCCAGTTGAAGCTCTCTCGCGGCGCCTCCGCCTTTTCCTCGGCGATGCGGTCCTCGCGCGCCATGAACTCGGCATAGGCTTCATGGAAAGCGGCCTCGCCGGGCGCGCCCGGAAGCGCGGCATCGGTGCCGTCGCGGCGGAAGCGGTAATAGTCCTTCCACTTGCCCGAAGCGAGCTTGCGACGCACCTTGTAGGTGTAGGGCAGGTCAGCCTTTGCCATTCATCAGCCTCTCGCGGACGCGGCGCTCGATGTCGTCACCTTCGTCTTTTCTCTGCGCGTCGTCGAGAGGCTGTCCGTCTAGCGCGTCGGCCCAGCGATCGAGATCGCGAATATCATAGAGAACGCGCTTGCCGAGCCGCTTCGGCGCCGGACCCTCGATCGTCAGCTTGGTTTCGCCGATGCCGAGATAGGCGGCGGCGAGCGGCCGGTTCATCAGACGCGGCCAGTAGGGCAGATGTTCGGCGCGCGCTGCGCTCATGACAGCCTCTCTGCTTGCAGAGACAGTTTCTCGAAATAGAAGATGACCGGTTGCTCATTCGCAACGATGATGCCGAAGCGCTCCCCTGCCCTAAATGTCGAGGTATCTCGACGCATTATCGCGGCGGATCGCTGAAGAATGTCCCGCCACCCTTCCAGAGAATATCCGCCTTTGTGCAGGTTGCAGGGCGCACATGCGGGCATCATGTTGGCGACGACGTTGCGCTCTGGATTGACCAAGCGACATTCATCTGCCGGCAGCGGCTTTCCCCAAGGGTCACGCGTAATTCGAGTGACGGGCTCCTTATGGTCGGCGTGCATCTTGTCGAGCACATTTCCGCAATAGGCGCAGCGTCCATCATATTTCGCGCGCAGAGCCTCGCGCTGCCGCTTCGATCCCGTCCAAGGTTCGTCAAGGGTGACAGCTTCTGTCATCCCTGCCCTCCATAACCCATGCTGGCGAGCGCCTTGCCGACCAGATGCCAGACGTGCAGCGCCTGCCGCCGATGGCCGGTCACCTTGCCGCGCCGCGTAACCTGACGCGCGCGCATCGCGGCGTCCAGCGCGTCGGAAGACCGACCGCGATAGGTTTCGGCCTCATAGTCGCCGACATCGAGCGTGCCGCCGACATTGTGGATCATGGCGCGCGCGAGTTCGGTGCGCTCGCCCGTGACGGCCGACCAGAGTTCGACGCGAACGACAATCATCCTTGCCGCCTCCGCAGATGGCGGCGCGGCTCGACTGCGCGAACAGCCTCGTTGATGGGCTCCAGGGCCTCGCGGAGCGCTACTTCCGCCTCCGGGCACGCTTGAAGCGCCTTGAGCCCATCGGCGGCATCGGCAAGGTGCGCGACAGCGTTGTAGATGTGATCGGCCACCGCGGCGAGGCCTGCGATCTCCAACTTCCGATCATCGTCTTCCGCGCCGCTGTATGATGCGCGACTTCCGGCGAGCGGTTCCGCCCCCTTCTGATAGTCGACGAACGCCCACGCGGCCTCTTCGGCGGATGCCGCCTTGCGGAGAAGTCGCGCCGCCTCGGCCTTGTCGGCCGACTGCAATCCCGCAGCGCGCGCGAGCCCCGCCCAATGCAGGATCGTCGGCGGGGCGAAGGGATCGCCGCCCTGAAGGGTGAAGATCGGCTCGCCGGGCTTTGCGTTTTCAAGGCCGTCATAGGCCCCGGCGCGTTCGCGGGTGCTGACGTCGCTCACCGGCCCGCTCCCGCCCGGATCGAGCCGTCGCCGTCGTGGCGCGAGGCGACGGAGCCGTCTTCGTTCCTGAGCTCGTAGGACGGCCGGTGCTGGCCTTCGCGGACCGCGGCGACAGTCAGTTCGCGCGACACGGCGATGCGCAGCGACCGGGCGAGCCAGCGCGCCACGTCATCCTCGAGCAGCGGGACCAGCTTGGCAACGACGGCAAGGTCGCGCGCGTCGAAGGCAATGCCGGCGCGGTTGAGCAGGTCGGCGGCATATATGCGGTCGCGCTGCTCGGCGCGCGGATCGTTCGAGTTTACAGGCATCCGGGTTCCCTCACAAAATTGCCGGCGCGATCGAAGGTCTGACCTTCGTTGACGCAAATCACGGTTCCGTCGGTGAAGCGCATACGCCACCCATAGAGATAGCGGCCGACATGCTGGACGGTCTTTCCCGCCAGCGAACGCAGCTCGATCGCCTCTTCATGCCGGATAGGCTTCATCACCGGCGCGGCCGGCTCGAGGTTGGACGGGTCGGTGCGACAGGCGCCATCGGGCGGGCCGTCGAAAACGTCGGGCCGCCAATCAACCCAGCAGTGCGAAAGCTGTTCGACGACGGTGCCGTGCTGCCCGGTGCGGACGTGGCGCACACGCTGGCCGGTGGAGAAGACGGCGCTCACCGATCCCCTCCCGCTTCGGGCTGAGCGAGGGCGGCGGCATCCTCGTTGCGATACCCCGGCAGGAACCGGACGCCGTGCGTGTTGACCTTTGCCGGTCGCCAGACGAAACCGCAGCCCTGACAGGCGTGCGTGTGGTGCGCGACCTCGGCAAATTCCTGCTCGTCGATGTGGCGTTCGCCGCATTCAGGGCAGTGCAGGATCATCGGGACTGTCCAGTTTTCGGCCATTTTGCCGGTTTCGAGAACGAACTGGCACCCACGACTCTCCCCCTCGCCTTGGTGGGTGGCGAGTTCAACCAAGACCAACTTAGCTGCTTCAATGCCGCGTTCGCGGGCGTGACAGACCTGTAGCGGGCTGGCGGCCATGCGCGCCGTCTCTTCATCGTCGGCCCACAGCGGCGGGTTCATCGCGCGGGCAAGGCGTTTAGGATCGACCACATCATCCCCCGCCCCCTTGCTGCGGCCCTCGCCTGAACGGGCGGTGCGGGTGTTCCATGCGGCCACCATCGCCTCGTCGCTCATCGGGATGCTGAGAAAACACGAAGGCCCATGATCGACGACGAGGCCGAACGGAACGCCGCAAATGCCGGGCTCGTCTTTCCACTCAGCCTCGCCTCCACAAAACGGGCACGGTTTCAGCTTGCTGGGGGTGTCGGTCATCAGTTCAACATCCCGTTTTGCGAGATGGCGCGTGCGGCGTGCGCCTTTCCCAAGGCGATGCCGACGTCGAAGTTGTGACGGACGGCGGCGAACATCGAGTGGAGCTCGTCTTCGTTGTCGGGGACGTCGCCCATCGCGACCAGCCCGCCATATTGGATGCCGGCGAAGACGATCGCTGCGGTCATCGACTGCGACAGCAATACCCGCGTGTCGGGGATCGTATCCGCCATCTCGAGAGTGGCGGCGCGAAAGCGCTCGGCGAATGCGTGAACCTGCGCGTTGTCCCGCTCGTCTGCCCGGCGAAATTCGGTCTTCCCGATGTCGTCGCTCACGACAGCACCCAGCGGATGAATTGCAAGCCGAAGATGGTAGCGGCGAACGCGATCGCCGCCGCGGCGAGCATCAGGGTCAGGCGCTCGCGACGATCGGCGTCTGCGCAGAGCTGCGAAGGGATGATGTTGGTGGTTTGCATCGAATGACCTCCACCGGGACGATCCCGGCGAGGTCATTTAGTAGCATCATTGCTAATTTGTGCAACTGAAAATTTGCAATAATGCTAATCTCGATGCTTGGCGCGGCCGAATCAGCTACCCATCGCAGGCGCATCCCGGCGGCTGGTGGCATTTCTTGTCCTTAGGGATGCAACTGTTTCCACATGCCTTTCCCTTTTTGCAGACCTTGCAACAGGCATAGGCTTGCGCAGTTCCGCATAGCGGTGACGCGGCCGGCGCCAACGCAAGAACGGCGATCGCTGCCATCCATGATTTCATCGCCCCCTCCCCAAAGGTTCAGTGTCGGCCCATCATGCTTCCTTGTCGTCGTCAATCCCGACGCATTGCTTCCAAATGGAGCCGATGGTTCCGAACTGGCGCCGATATTCGATCCGGCTTCCCTCTCCTTCAGGCCAGATGGTGAAGGCCAACGACACGCCGCCATAACCGTTCTTGATGAGAACCACCTTCGACCCGTCATCGCGCTCAAGGGCGCCGGTATTGTTTTTGTTCGCAAGGCAGAAGGCGACCTCATTCTGGCTCTTGTCAGAATGATAGACCTCGGTCGGCGCCTTGGAGAGCACCGTCTGGGTCGAAGCACACCCCGCTAAAGCAATTGCCAAGAGCGCGCATACCCAAATGTTTTTCATACTACTCACCCCCCCGTTAATGTTCAGAGTCGTCGTCCAAACCAAACTGGACGTCCCAAAATACGTGTTTCTTCGTGCGTCACCTCGTTAGCCGAAAATTCGGCGTTTGAAGGAAATATTCGCACGCGTCCGCCTGGCAACCGCTCGACGTTCTTTACCAGATACTCGCCCCATTCGGCATCCCATAGAGCAAACGGACCGGGCTGCGTTGGCGATTTATCGCGTTTGTCGACGAGCAGTTCATCGTCGTGTCGAAAGACCGGCTCCATTGAGTTGCCGCGCACGCGGATCAGGACGAAGTCACTCGGGTCGCCCCGAAAGACGTTCTTGATCAGATAACGCGGGACCAGCGCCATCTCCGGCTCGCCCTCGCCGGTGCCGCCCCCGCCCATGCCAGCATAGGTCGGCAACACCTCCACCTGCACATAGTCGATTTGAGGGTCGCCGTCCGGTATGTCGGGAGATTGATCAGCCCAGCCTGGGAAGTCCGGAAATTTCGCCCGCAGCTTTCGCAGAGTGGTTCCTGAAAGCCTGTGCTTTACTGGATGGTTGAGCGGCCGCGTTAAGGTCGACACCGCGAGGCCAGCACGCCGCGCGACCTCCGACGGCGACAATTTCGCCCACTCGCTAAGCGCATGGATCAGCGCCTTATCTTCATCACCATCGTTCATCTGAACGATGTTAGCAAAATTGCTATTAGCAATCTTGTTGCAAAATTGCTCTTGCGATGTAGCATTAATGCTAATATGCATTGCTAACCATGACCCACGATGAAATCTTCGCCGAATGGGAAAAGCGCGCCATCGCTGGCGGCTTCGCCCTTTCGGATGTGCGCAAACAGGCCGGTGTTCACGCTGCAAACTTCTCCAACTGGCGCACGGGCAAGGGGGGAATGACCCTTGCCAGTATCCAGAAAATCGAGGCGGCGTTCAGCGTTCTTGAAGCCGTCGCGACGTGCGGCGTCTGCGATCGCCGGGCCGATCGGCCGGAGTGCGAGGCCTGCACGCGCAGCGATTGTGGGCTGCGCCAGAAAGAGGCGGCGTGATGCGTAGCCGTTCCCAATTCCAGTTTCCCGCGCGCGTGTCGGCCCCGGCGGCGCGCGGGGTGCACGCGTGGCGGGGGCCGCTCCCCCTCCTCTCCCAAGGCCCTCGCCACGCAAACCATTCCCCCCTTCGTTCGTCATGCCCCGACAATGCCGCGCGCTTCGCCGCGCGTCAGCGGGAAACGGCGGCAGCTTTTCCCCCCGAGGTTCGCCAGTGAGTTCGACCGAAGACCTTACGACCGACGAGCAGGTTCTCGCCCGCGCGACCAAGCAGGCCATTCAGGCGGCCGGGGGGCTTGAAGTCTGCTCGCGCGAGACGGGCATTTCGACCAGCCAGCTTTCGCGCTGTTGCTCGCCCTATCAGCGTGACAGCCTGACCGTCCGCGACGCGCACACGATCGAAGACATGGCGCACGGCAAGTCCGGGCATCCGCATATCCTGCGTGCCCGCGCCCGGCTGCTCGGCTTCCTGATGATCAAGCTGCCCGAGGCGACGGACGATGCGAACGGCCTGTTGCAATCGGTGATGACGCTGACGGCCGAGCTCGGCGACGTCGCGCAGGCCATCAACGACGCGCTGCGCGATCAGGTGGTGACGCCGGCGGAAGCCGCGGTCGCGATCGAGCAGCTCAACCAACTCGACGAAGCGAGCGCCACGCTGCGCCTGCAACTCCGTTCCATCGCGGGGAACGATTCGAAGCCCTGACGGCCTCGGCGGCTTCATGTCCCCGCGATGGAGTCTCGCCGGACCCGACCAACCAAGGGCTGACAGCAAGGGAGCTAAAGCCATGAATGACAGTGCATCCGCGCCCGTCACGATCGACCAGCCCGGGCGGGCGGCCGACGGCGGGCGCGTCCCCGGCGCGTGTAACACGCTGGGCGATTTCATCCGGTCGCTCGAGGACGGGCAGTTCGATGCCGATGCCTACACCGCGATCAAGAAGCTTTCCGCCGCGCTCAAGTCGTCCGCGATGACCAGCGGCGGGAAGGCCAAGGGCAAGGTCACGCTGACGCTCGACTTCGAGCAGGAAGGCGCGGTCACCGCGATCAAGGCCAGTTTCAAGGTCACCAGCCCCGAGGCCCGCCGTCCGAAGTCGATCATGTGGTCGACCGAAGACAATCGCCTGTCCCGCTCGCGGCCGGGTCAGAATGAGTTGTTCGGCATTCGCGACGTGTCGGGTTCGTCCGACCTCCGCGACGCCTGACGGCCCCACAGAAAGGGAAATACGATGGACGACCAGCGCGACCAGATGGTTGCCAGCACTTCGGATCAGCGGACAGTCAATAACGTGATGCGCCACGCCTATCGCGTCCTGTCCGACGGCGAGAAGGCGCAGATGCAGCGCATCAAAGACGACGGCCTCGCCCTCTGGAACTTCTTCGACAGCATAGGGTCCAGCCGCGAACTCTCCCTCGCGAAAACCAAGATCGAGGAAGCTGTGATGTGGGCGGTGAAGCACGTCACCGCCTGATCCCCAAGCAACGGAAAGGAACTGAAGATGGCTGACAAAGCCGAAGAGACTCCGCGCGGCGACCTGATCGTCGAAACCCAGAACAGCGACATCGGCCCGGTGATCGCGCAGGTCCGCGCGCTGGTCGACGAATATACCGTCGCCAAGCCGGTAACGGTCACCGATCCGCGCACGGGCACCGAAGCGCTCGCCTATATCTCGGGCAGTCAAATCCTGCCGCTGCCTTCGACGACGTTCGACGGCTATCTGAAAGAACCGCGCTCGCGCGAGGGCACGGCGAACTTCACGGCGATCGACAGCCTGGTCGAGCATGTGAACCGCTTCAAGGATGACGACAGCGTCCTGTTCGCTGTCGATGACCGCAGCAAGCCGTCGATCACGGCCGTGCTCGATTATCACCGCGCAGGTGATGCCGCCACGGCGGCGCCGCGCTTCGGCAGGCATCGCTCGATCTTCGCTTTCCCGATCTCCGACGAGTGGAAGGCGTGGCAGGGCACGAACCGCGTGCCGATGAAGATGTCCGACTTCGCGGCCTTCCTCGAGGATCGCATCGTCGACGTGCTCGACATGATCCCCGACGAAGACAGCCTGCCCGAAGACATGCAGAAGTTCGTGAACGCGATCGGCGGCCGGATCGCCAGCCCGTCGCGCCTGCTGGAATTGTCGGTCGGTCTGAAGGTCCACGAAAAGGCGGCCGTCAGCGAGACGGTCAACCTCTCGTCGGGCGAGGGGCATATCCGGTTCACGTCCGAGCATGTCGACGACGGCGGCGCGCCGCTGAAGGTGCCGAACCTGTTCCTGATCGCCATTCCGGTCTTCAAGAACGGGGCCTTCTATCGGATCGCGGCGCGTCTTCGCTATCGCAAGACGTCCGAGGGCCTGCTGTTCTGGTATGAGCTTTGGCGCGAGGATCGCGTCTTCGACCATGCGTTCCGCGAAGCGTGCCTCTACGCGCAGGCGGAAACCGACCTGCCGCTCCTGTTCGGCACGCCTGAATAAGCCCGCTTCGGCGGGCGGCCGATCGCTCGCCGAAGCTCCCCACCAGCGAAGGGAGTTTCGAAAATGACGACATACAAGGGCAAGATCGCCGGCGATTTGATCCTCGGCAAAAATGATGATGCGTCGGGCGTCACCAGCATCGGCGGATCGCTCGACGTCAGCGAGGGCGCGACCTGCGACCTGCCGGGCGTCACCAGCATCGGCGGATCGCTCTACGTCCGCGCGGGCGCGACCTGCGACCTGCCGGGCGTCACCAGCATCGGCGGATCGCTCTACGTCAGCGAGGGCGCGACCTGCGACCTGCCGGGCGTCACCAGCATCGGCGGATCGCTCTACGTCCGCGCGGGCGCGACCTGCGACCTGCCGGGCGTCACCAGCATCGGCGGATCGCTCTACATCTACTCGATCCGCAAGGACGGCCGGCGCGTCGCGACCGCCGAGTTCGTCGGTTTCCCCGCGGCGCGCGCCGTGCAGGTGAAGGGCGTGTGCAACGCGCTGCCGCCGAAGGCGGTGCGCGCGGCCGCCGACAAATTCGCCGAAGCGGCGCGGAAGGCCTCGCGATGAAGCACCGCAAGCACAGTTACCGCGAGGGACTGCGCGGCCGGGGCATCGAAACCCACAGCGGCGTCGGCGGTGTGTCGATCACTGCCAAGCTCCATTGCTCCAAATGCCCGAAGATCGGCCTGCTCGGATGCCGCGCGATGATGCCGCCCGAGCAGATGGACCAGAAGTTCCGGCAGTCGGGATGGCGGACCGATCCGAACATCTGCCCCGACTGCATCCGCAAAGCCAAAGAGGAGAAAGCCGAAATGGCGACCAACGCTTCGCCCGCCGCGATGAAGGCGCAGGCGCAAATGTTCACGCTGCTGTCGCAGCATTTCGACGGCGAGGTCGGCCAATATGGCAAGGGCTGGTCGGATGCGAAGATCGCGGCGGAAACGGGCCTGTCGCCCGACATGGTCGCCGCCTTTCGCACGGCCGGGTTCGGCGAGCTCAAGGATGCGCCCGAGATCGTGCAGCTTCGCGCCGACATCACCGCGCTCGAAACGCTCGTCGCCGAGCAGATTGCCAGCCTGCGCGCCGACCTCGCCAAGATCGCGAAGGGCGCGTGATGCCGAAGCGCGCCATCTTTCAGCCGGCAAGGCGGACGGGCAAGGCCGCAGCGGCGCGCTTCGGCGCTGCTCTTGGCGCGTCCGCGCCCGCGAAGGGCAACAAGTTCGACGCGAAGAAGACCGACTGCCAGCACGGTCACCGGCATGACAGCAAGGCCGAGGCGCGGCGGTGCAACGAACTGCATCTGCTCGCACGCGGCGGCGCGATCACCGACCTCGAGGTTCAGCCGCAATTCTGGTTCGCCGTCGGCGGCGTGCAGATGAAGCACGAAAGCGGCCGCCGGGTCGGATATTGCGGCGACTTCGCCTATGTCGAGCGCGGGCGCCAGGTCGTCGAGGACGTGAAGGGCGGCTACCGCGACGATGCCTGGACGCTGCGCAAGGCGATCTTCCGCGCGCTCTTCCCCCATATCGAACTTCGGGAGGTCAAATGACCGCCCCGACCGCCTATCGCGACTTCCTCGAGGCGAAAGCGCCGCTCGCGCTGCCCGCAGGCCTGCCCTGCTCGCTCGACGACATTCCGACGCATCTGACCGACGGCCGCCCGATCAGGGAGCATCAGCGTCATATCGTCCGCTGGGCGGTCGAAGGCGGCCGCCGCGCGCTGTTCGAAGCCTTCGGGCTCGGCAAGTCGATCCAGCAACTGCTGATCGCCGATATCATCCTTCGGATGGTCGACTTCGGCGCGCTCGGCCTGATCGTCGCCCCGCTCGGCGTGCGCCGCGAGTTCATGCACGATGCGGCGCTGCTCGGCATCACGCTCCACTTCGTCCAGTCGGACGCCGAGATCGATGCGATCGTGGCGGCCGGCGACACGGGTGCGACGCACCTGTTCCTGACCAATTACGAGAGCGTGCGCGAAGGCAAGATTGCGGTCGGCCGGTTCACCGTTTCCAGTCTCGACGAAGCATCGGTGCTGCGCAGCTATGGCAGCAAGACGTTTCAGGAGTTCATGCCGCTGTTCGAAGCGGTGCCCTATCGCTTTGTCGCTACCGCCACGCCCTCGCCGAACCGGTTCAAGGAACTGATCCACTATGCCGGGTTCCTCGGCATCATGGACACCGGGCAGGCGCTCACCCGCTTCTTCCAGCGCAACAGCGAGAAGGCGAACGACCTCACCCTATATCCGCACAAGGAAGACGAATTCTGGCTGTGGGTGAATAGCTGGGCGGTTTTCCTGCAACGGCCTTCCGATCTCGGCTTCAGCGACGAAGGCTATGAGCTTCCCCCGATCACCGTCCGCTGGCACAAGGTCGCCGCCGACATTTCGGACGCCTCGGTCGACCGCGACGGCCAGATGAACCTTGTGCGCGACATGGCCCTCGGCGTCGTCTCGGCGTCGCGCGAAAAGCGTCGCACGCTCGACGAGCGCATCGCGAAGGTCGGCGACATCATCGCCGCGAGCCCCACCGATCATTTCATCATCTGGCACGACCTCGAGGATGAACGACGCGCGATCGAGGCGCTGCCGTTTCCGATCAAGTCCGTTTTCGGTGCGCAGCCGCTCGACGAACGCGAAGAGATCATCGGCTGGTTCGCCGACGGCAAGACGCCGATGCTCGCAGCCAAGCCGGTCATGCTCGGCTCTGGCACGAACCTCCAGCGCCATTGCCACCGCGCGATCTTCGCGGGCGTCGGCTTCAAGTTCAACGACTTCATCCAGGCGATCCACCGGTTGCAGCGCTTCCTTCAGAGCGAGCCGGTCGAGATCGACATCATCTACGCAGAGACGGAGGACACGGTGCGGCGGGAGCTCATTGCCAAATGGAAGCGCGACGACGAAATGAAGGCGCGCATGTCGGAGATTATCCGGCGCTACGGCCTCAATCACGGCGCCGCGCGCGACCAGATGCGCCGGTCGATCGGCGTCGAGCGCGAGATCGTCGCCGGCGACGGCTGGGCGCTCGCCCATAACGACTGCGTCGAAGAAGCGAAGCTGCTCGAGGATGATTGCCTCGACCTGATCGTCACCAGCATCCCGTTCAGCAACCACTATGAATATACGCCGAGCTATAACGACTTCGGCCACACCGACGACGACGATCATTTCTTCGCGCAGATGGACTTTCTGACGCCCGAACTGCTCCGCGCGCTCGCGCCGGGGCGGCTCGCCTGCATCCACGTCAAGGACCGGATCATGTTCGGGGCGGTGACGGGGCAAGGGGTGCCGACGGTCAATCCCTTTCACATGAAGACCGCCTTCCACTTCATGAAGCACGGTTTCCAGTATCTCGGCATGATCCACGTCAACACCGACGTCGTGCGCGAGAACAATCAGACCTATCGCCTCTCCTACAGCGAAATGCTCAAGGACGGGACCAAGATGGGCGTCGGATCGCCCGAATATATCCTGCTGATGCGCAAGCCGCAGAGCGACCGCAGCCGCGGCTATGCCGATCGGCCGGTCGTGAAGGATGCCGACGATTACAGCCTCGCCCGCTGGCAGATCGACGCGCACGCCTTCTGGCGCTCGTCGGGCGATCGTCCGGCGACGCCGCCCGAACTGATCGAACTTGCCGGTGACTTCGCCGAAATGGACGTCGGCAAGCTGGTCAAGGCCTTCACGACGGCCGACCGTGCCGTGATCCACGACCATGAGGCGCATGTCGCGATCGGCGAAGCGATCGAGGCCCGCGACCCGAACGATGGCCGGGGTCATCTGCCGCGCACCTTCATGTCTCTCGCGCCGGGCTCGCACGATCCGAACACTTGGGACGACATCGTGCGGATGCGCACCCTGAACGCCGAGCAAGTCCAGAAGGGCCGCGAAAAGCACGTCTGCCCGTTGCAGTTCGACATCGTCGACCGGCTGATCGACCGGTTCAGCATGAAGGGCGAGCTCGTCTATGACCCCTTCTGCGGCCTTGGCACCGTGCCGATGCGCGCCATCCTGAAGGGGCGGTGCGGCGCCGGGAGCGAGCTAAACCCCGATTATTTCCGCCACAGCGTCGCCTATCTGAGCGAAGCGGAGCGTCAGCGCGCGGTGCCGTCGCTGTTCGACCTGCTCGCCGACGAGAGCGGCGACGAAGAAGCGCAGGTGGCGGCATGAACCTGCCCGTTCCCACCTGCGCCGACTGCGGCGTCCCGCGCTTCTCCAAGAAGCCGAAGAAGTCGCCCTATTGCCGTCGCTGCGTCGGCCGGCACACCAGCCGCCTGCCGGAGCGCCGCGCAAAGGCGAGTGCCGCGATGAAGGCGCACCTGTCCGACCCCACCGTCCGCGCGCATCATTTCGCGCGCGCGAATGCCGGGCTGCGCGAGGCAATGAAGGATCCTGCCTTCGTCGAGAAACGCCGCGAACTCGGCCGCCGCACCGGCCTGTTGAAGCGCGGCATGTCGAAGCACCCGGCCGGAAGCCCGCTGCGCATTTCCAATGGCAAGAAGTCCGCAGCGACGAAGCTCGCATGGTGCCCGCCCGAGTATCGCGACGAATATAAGCGTCTGATCAAGCGCCAGAATATCCCGGCCGCCGAGGCGCGCCGGATGATCGAGGCGATGATCGAAGCCGACGCGCGCCGGTATCACGCGACCGGCGTGCTTCCGCAGGCGGCGCGGATCGAAGGGGCTGAAGCATGAAACCGAAACCGCCGTTGGGCACCATCCATGACGACATCGAGATCGAGGTCCGGCCGGACTATCTCGCGCCCGGCCGGCCGGTGCGGGAGATGCACATCTATCGGCAGGCGAACGGTCATCCGATCAAGTGCGCGGGCCTGCGCTATTGTCGCGAATGCAACAAGGCGGAGGGGCTGGTATGACCATCCCCGGTCTCTTCATCGACGGTTTCGCCGGCGGCGGCGGCGCCAGCACCGGCATTGCGCAGGCGATCGGCCGCGACCCCGATATCGCCGTGAACCACAGTTCGGCGGCGATCGCGATCCACCGCGCCAACCATCCGGGCACCGATCATCATTGCTGCGATATTCGTCTGCCCTTCCTTCCCCGAACCGCGACCCGCGGCCGGAGGGTCTGGGGCGTCTGGTTCTCGCCGGACTGCAAGGAATACAGCAAGGCGAAGGGCGGCCCGGTCAAGGATCGGTCCATCCGCGCGCTGTGCTGGGAAGTGATCGAATGGGTGCGCGAGACCCAGCCCGAAGTCGGCTTCCTCGAGAACGTCGAGGAATTCCAATATGCAGCGCCACTCGACGGCGAAGGCGTGCCGATTGCCGACCAGAAGGGGCGCGAGTTCAAGCGGTTCGTCCGCGCGCTGCGCGGTCTCGGTTTCCGGGTGCAGTGGCGCATCCTGAAAGCCTGCGATTATGGCGCGCCGACGAGCCGCAAGCGGCTCTACATGATCTATCGCCGAGACGGCCTGCCGATCGTGTGGCCGAAGCCGACGCACGCGCCCGCGAACGACAATCGCGTCCTGCGCGGCGAGCTGCTGCCCTATCGCACCGCGGCGGAGTGCATCGACTGGACGATCCCGTGCCCGTCGATTTTCGAACGCGACCGCGAGCTTGCCGAAGCGACGAAGCGGCGCATCGCTCACGGCGTCATGCGCTATGTCGTCAATGCGGCTCACCCGTTCATCGTCGGCCGGGCTTTCACCAACACCCGCGCCTCGCGCGTCTTCGATCCTCAGGATCCGTTGCGCACGGTCACGACGCAACCCGAATATGGCGCCGTCGATTGCGAACTCGCGCCGCACATCACCAAGTTTCGCGGCGGCGCGGTCGGTAGCGACATGACGGAACCGATGCCGACAGTCACCGCCAACGGCCAGCCTGTGCGCCCGGCCGGCGCGATGCCGCTCGGCCTTGTCGGTGCGACCATGGTCAAGATGGGTAACGGCGAGCGCGAGGGGCAGGCACCGCGCGCGCTCGACGTCGCCAAGCCCTATGGAACGGTCACCGCCAAAGGGTCGCAGGCAGCCGCAGTGACCGCCTTCCTGTCGAGCTTCTACGGCAGCGACAAGACGAACGGCAGCGGCGACCCCGAACGCCCGCTGCGCTCCGCTCGCGCCGGTGGCCAGCACCATGCCGTCGTCGCCGCGCATATCGAGCAGGCGAACACCGGCATGGTCGGTCACACGCCGCGCAAGCCGCTGTCGACGATCGTCGGCAAGGGCTGCACTCAGCGCATCGTCGAGACGACCATGATCGAGCGTGACGCGCTGCCGGCTGAGCTGATGGAGCGCGCGGTGCGGGTCGCGGCGTTCCTGATCAAATATTATGGCAACGAGAGCGACGGGCACGGGCTCGACCAGCCGATCGGCACGGTCACCACGAAGGACCGCTTCGCCGTCGTCACCGTGACGATCGACGCCAAGACCTATGTCATCGTCGACATCGGCCTGCGGATGCTGAAACCCCGCGAGCTTGCCCGCGCGCAGGGCTTTCCCGATGACTATGTGCTCGATCCTGTCGTTCGGAAGCTCGTGCGCGGCAAATGGGTCGAGAAGCCCCTGACGATCGCCGAACAGATCAGCGCCATCGGTAACAGCGTCTGCCCGCCGGTCGCGCGCGCATTGGTCGCCGCGAACCAGCCTGGCATTGCAGATGAGAGGTTGGCGGCATGATCAGGCCGAACTTCCACGGCGGACCTCTCGTAGCCCATTGCGACGCCTGTCCGGCCTCGCTCGAAACGCGTGTGAAGGTCTTCGGCGCCGCGCTCGCCATCATCGGCCGAGAGGGCTGGAAAGCGGTCCATTGCGGCGCCGGGCATGGATGGTGCCACTTCTGCCCGACGTGCACCGAGGAGAAGGCGTGGGAAGACCCGGCGAACCGGCTTGTCGCACCGGGGAGCGCGAGGCCGTGAGCAACCACCTGATCTCCGAGTGCCACAAGCGGAAGCTGGGAAGCATGACGCGGCTCGCGATGATGGCCTATCTCGCGGACAAGGCGAGCGACGACGGCCGGGGTATCTATGCGTCGAAGCAGACGATGGCAGACGAGCTCGACACGACGAAGAAGACGGTCATCACGCTGATCCAAGGGTTGATCGACGACGGCCTGCTGATCGTCGTTGGGGAGCGCGCCTGTGTGAACGGGCATACCGTCGAATACGCTATCGACGTCGAAGCGCTGCGCGCGCTGCCGATGGTCGGCTGCTGGCAGCGGAAAGAAGCGCGACGCAATACCGGTGTAGCAGCTACACCGGTGAAGGAACGTGACCGGTCAAGCAACGACACCCCTACCGGTGTAGCTGCTACACCCAAACCCCCCTTGGAACCATTTACCCCTTCTCCGCCTGACGGCGGAGAGGCCCCCGCGGCCGGTTTGGACGATGATCGGGACGGGGATAGCCCGGCACCTGTCGAACTGCCCCCGCCTCCGGTGACGGTCAAGCCGCACCGCTTGCCCGACGACTGGACAGCGCCGCCGATCGCCGAGCTTGGCGACGTGGCGCGCCGCCTCGCCGAGCTTTGGCCGGATGGCGCGTATCAGGCCGTCGAAGCGCAGTTCATCGCCCACTGGCAGCAAGCCGAGGGCCGGACGGCGAAAAAGTCAAACTGGCGCGCGGCGTGGTCGAAGTGGATCATCACCGAGCATGACAAGATCATGCGGGCCGCCAAGGCCGGGACCAACTTCGCGCCCGCAGCGCCGCCGAAAGCCACCACGGCACCGCAGGATCAGCGGCCGGTCGCCGCCAAGGCCGGGGAAGATGATCGTTCGGCGATCGTGCATAACCTGCTCGAACGCGACCTTGGCGGCCGGACCTACGCGAAATGGATCAAGCCTGCGGCGATCACGTTCGACGAAGAGGGGGCGATCGTGACGTTCGGCTCCGAGTTCCAGCGGTCCTACGCCGAAACCAACCTCGGGCAGCGCATTGCCGTCGCCCTTGCCCGTGCCGCCCGCCCCGGCGAGCCGAACGGGCTTCGCTTTATCGTCGAAACGGCAGCAAAGGAAAGGATCGCAGACAATGGCTAGGTCGCACGCGCGGAAGAAGAACAAGGGGAAGCGCGTTGCGGCCGGGGAGCCGATGGCGGGCAACGTCCACCCGCTGATCGCCCAGGCGAAGGGGAACGGCGCACGCCTCGACCGCGGCGAGTATGAGGTCACGACGGTAGCGAACCCCTATGGCAAAGAGGTCGTCGTTCGCGATCAGGTCCATCGGCACAAGGCGGTGCGCCGCGTGCCGCACTTCGAAACGCTCTATCGGGCGAAGGTGATCGACCGTCAGCAGTTCCTATGCCTCGAATGGTATGCGGATCGTGCCGAGCTCGCGCAGTCGGGCTTGATCCGGTGCGGGCTCGACGTGTCGGGCAGCGGCGGCGGATCGGTGCATTCGCATGTCCCGGCGAGCGAAGCGGCGCTGTGGGCACGGCGCGATGTCGATTGGGCTCGCGGCCTGATCCCGCGCGACTGCCTTGCCGCGTTCGACAGCGTTATGGTCGACGGGGTGAGCTTCATCGAGAGCGCTCGGCGTCTGTGCGCGGGACGCTATGTGCGCGTGTCGGTGCGCCGTCAGCGGCAGATCGAACGCGAGCAGTTCGTTCGTGCGGCAAAGGCGCTGACGATCGGGGTGCTGCCGCTGATAACCGAGGTCGCCGAAGGGCGCATTCGCGCTTGACGGATGGCCAGGACATGCTAGTGTTTCGTCATCGTCAATCAGTGCGCCCGCAGGATACGTGTCCAGCGGGCTTTTCTGTATCCTGATGCCGAAGCGCCCGCCCAACCTGAAGGCGCAGCGCGGCCGGTCATCCCGCAATTGGACTGCCACCACTCGCCAGAGCCGACATCAGCGCGGCTATGGTTGGGAATGGGAAAAGCTTCGCGCTCGCATCCTCGATCGCGACAAGCATCTGTGCCAGCCCTGCTTGCGCAACGATCGCGTCACGCCCGCTACCGAAGTCGATCACAGGCTGGCCAAGCATCTCGGCGGCACCGACGACGAAACGAATTTGGAAGCAATCTGCAACCCCTGCCACAAGGTCAAGACGGCTCGCGAGGGACGCGCACGGCGCGGATCGCGCGGCTGACATCATCCGCCGGCGAGCGCGAGAACCCCTTGCACCGCGCACCCCGGCTCGGCCGCCGTTGTCGGAGATTTCCTGTCCGGAGGGATGGGGGGTCAAATCTCTGGCAGCGGCGGCCTTCTGGACCGGCGGTGGGGTCAAAAATTTGCGCGGTCGAATAGAAGTTTCGCCCGCAATAAAATTTCGAGGCGGGAGGTCGGGTCATGGTGAAGCTGCACACGTTCGACGCAACCGAGGCCGTCGGCGAGCGCCTGCGCCTTCAGGTTTCGGTGCGGCGTTCGTTCTTTCTGCGCACCCGCATTGCCGTCCTGATCATCCGGTTGGCGGCATTCGTCTGTCCGCTCGCCGTCGATATCGTCGAAGCCCAAGATGAAGCGCGGGCGTAAGCCGGACCTGCCGGCGACGAAGGCGCAGAGGGGGACGCTGCGGAGAGACCGGGACGGGGACGAGCCGGTTTCGGGTCCGGTATCGCTTATCGTGGCGGGCGACCCGCCTGTCATGCCCGACTATCTGCAACCGGCAGCACGGGAAATCTGGATCGAAGAACTGCCGCGCGTGATGCTGGGCGGCGTCGCCGAGCTCGATAGCTCGATGTTCGCAACCTACTGCGCGACCGAGGCGCTGGTCCGCGCCGCCTTCATCGCCGGCGAGGCGCCGCCCGCCGCTTATCTGACGGAACTGAGGCGCCTTCGCGAACTGCTCGGCATCGCCGGGCCGCGCGTCCGCCAGGGAGCAAAGCAGGGTGGCGCGCAAAGCCAAAACCCGTTCAGTCGCAACGGCCGTCGAGGCGGATAGCCCGTTCGTCGCGATCGCGCTGGATTATGCTCGCGCGGCCGTCGCCGATCGAAGACGGCGCGACCATTGCGAGCTGGTCCGGCTGACGGCGAAGCGCTTTCTGAGCGACCTCAAGCGAGCGAAGCGGCGGGACTGCCCGTTCTATTTCAGCGAGTGGCACGCCGAAGACGTCTGCGACTTCATCGAGAAGATGCCGCACGTTCAAGGTTCGTGGGACAGCCCTACCCTCACTCTCGACCCGGCGCAGGTCTTCATCCTTGTCAATGTGTTCGGTTTTCGGCGAAAGAGCGATGATCGCCGTCGTTTCACCCGCGCTTATATTGAGGTCGCGCGCAAGAACGCAAAGTCGACGCTGACCGCTGGTATCGCGCTCTATTGCCTAACCTGCGAAGACGAGCTCGGGCCGGAGATCATCATCGGCGCGACGACGGGGGCGCAGGCCGATAAGGTCTTCAAGCCCGCAAAGCTGATGGTCGACCGCACGTCCGCGTTGCGCGAAGCTTTCGGGCTCAAGGCTTGGGCGCGTTCGATCAGTTGCTCCGACAACGGCGGTTCGGTGCAGCCGATCAATGCGAAGTCTTCGACGCAGGATGGTTGGAACCCCTACGTCGGCATTCTGGACGAGCTCCACGCGCACAAGGATCGCGGTCTTTTCGACGTCATCCGCTCTGCCTTCGGCGCGCGCAAGCAGCCGCTGATGTGGATGATCACGACGGCGGGCTATGATGTTCGCGGCGTTTGCTACGAACAGCGGACGCTTCTGGTCAAAATCCTGAACGGCACGGTCGACGCCGATCACTATTTTGGCATCATCTTCACGATCGACGAAGGCGACGACTTTTTCGATGAGCGGGTGTGGCGAAAGGCTAATCCGCTGCTCGGCGCGGCGGTCGATCTCGACGAGCTTCGCGGCTATGCGGTGGAAGCAAAGGCCAGCCCCGCTTCGCTCGGCGAGTTCCTGACGAAGCGCCTCAATGTCTGGCTGAATGCCGCGAGTGCCTGGCTATCGGTCGCCCAATGGAAAAAGGCGACGATCGAAGGGCTCGATTGGAGCGATTTCCACGGGCTCGAATGCACGATCGGCGCCGACCTTGCGGATAAGGACGATATCACCGCGGTCGCCCTGATCGGGCAGACCGATGATGGCCGCATCCTGATTAAGCCCGTATTTTTCATCCCTTCGGAAGCGCTGGTTCGGGAGACGCAGAGCGACACCGGGCAGTCGACCTATGGAGAATGGGCGGGTCACAACGGAGGCCCGCCACTCGACGACGCCGAGATCGGTTTGCCGTCACTGTTCGAGCTCGACGACGCGGGTGAGATCGATTGGTCCAAACCGCTTGCCGAACTGCCCGAGCAGTGGCGCGCATCCATGCTCGTCACGCCCGGAGACTTCGTCGATCATAATCTCGTCGAGATGTTCATTCGATGGCTGATCGCCACGCAGTCGATTCGCAAGGTCACCTTCGATCAGTTCGCAGCCGCGCAGGCGATGGCTTCGCGCCTGAATGAAGACCTTGCGAGCCCCGATGATCCACTCGCGGTCATCCTGCACAAGTCCGCCGCGAACGTGACGAACCCGGCAAAGGAATTGGAGGCGCGCGTGCGCGCCAAGGATCCTTCGAAGCACATTGGACATGATGGCAATCCGGTCCTGACGTGGATGGTGTCGAACGCCGTGGTTACTCGCCACGTCAACGGCACGATCATCCCGAAGAAGGAAAGCCCGGAGAGCCCGAACAAGATCGACGGGGTGGACGCTGTGATAAACGGAATGGCACCGATCGTCATGGTCGAACAGGACGGCGCGGCAGTCGTCGAGCACACGGGGCTCTGATGGGACTGCGCGCTTCGCTCGCCCGCATGATCGGCGGGACGCCGGAAGCCGGCGCGCCTTCGGCGTCGTCGGAACTCGTCGACACGAACAGCGACACCTTCTGGGCGCTTTCGGGCCGTTCAGGATCGCGTGTCGTCATCAACGAGCAGACGTCGCTCGGACTGCCGGCGGTGCTTCGCGCGCTCGAGGTCTTGACCGGCGTCTTCGCGATGACGCCGATGATCTATTATCGCCGCGAGGGCGAAGGGAAGCAGCGCGTCGAGACGTCGCCGCTGTTCACGATTTTTCACGACAGGCCGAACGACGTTCAATCGGCGTTTCTGTTCAAGGAAGTCATGCTCGGCGACATGCTGATGGCAGGCCAGTTCGCCACCTATGTCCACCGGGACGGCATGTATCGGCCGAAATCGCTGTCCCGCCTCAATCCGCGCTCCGTGCTGCCGGCGCAGTTCTGGGATCGCAACGACGGCCTCGAGCTCTTTTACGATGCACAGTTGCCGGACGGGAGCAGCGGCCGCTTCACGCGCACGGACATCTGGCACGTGCCGGGCTTCAGCCGCGACGGCATTTTCGGCGTCAACCGCGTTCGTCTGCTCGACGACATGCTGGGGGCGGCCGTCGCGGCTGGGGAATATGCGCGCCACTTCTGGGAAAATAACGCGCAGCCGGCGACGCTGCTGACGGCGAAGGGCAAGATCAAGCCCGAGGACAAGACGAAGTTCAAGATCGACTGGAAGCGCATGTTTGGCGGCCCGCGCAAGGCCGGTGATGTCGCGGTGCTCGATCAGGAAATGGACGCAAAGACGCTCGGCGCCACGAACAAGGATAGCCAGTTCGTCGAGGTCCGCGCGTTCAACGTCGTTGAGGTCGCCCGCGCATTCGGTGTGCCGCCGCACCTTCTGTTTGAACTCACCCGGGCGACATTCAGCAACATCGAGCAGCAGAGCCTCGAGTTCATCACCTATTGCATGATGCCGCACTATGAGCGCGTCGCCAGCGCGGCCACGCACTATTTCGCTGAAGAAGGGCACTTCTTCGAGTTCCTGCCCGACGCGTTGCTCAAGGGCGACGTGAAGACCCGCTGGGAAGCCTACAAGGCCGCGCGCGAGGCCGGCGTCTTGAACGCCGACGAAATCCGCAACCGCGAGAACATGAATGCGATCGGCGGGGCCGCCGGCAACGAACGCTGGCGTCCGGCGAACATGGCGGTGTCCGGCGAGCCCAACCAGCCCGGCGCGGACACGTCGGACCCCGAACAGCCGTAAAGGACTTGTCACCATGCACAGCCGCATTCTGGCTGCGATCCGGTCGCAGCCCTGGGCGATCCTGCCTGAGTATCTCGAGGCGATCGAAGCCATCGCCGTTCGCGCGCTCGACAATCCCGCGCTCGTCGGCGTCGAGATCGACGGGCATCAGGAGCGTATGGCCGAAGCAGTCGCCGAGATGGGCGCGCCGATGCCGGGAACGCGCAGCGCGGCGATCCGCGATGGCGTCGCGAGTATGCCGCTGTTCGGCCCCGTCTTCCCGCGCGCGAACATGATGACCGAAATGTCGGGCGCGACCTCGCTTGCGTCGCTCGCCGCCGACTTCCGCAAGCTCGAGGCCAACCCCGACGTGCACAATATCCTGATCGTGGCGGACAGCCCCGGCGGCCAGATCACCGATGTTCGCGCCTTCGGTTCGATCGTCGCCGCTTCGAAGAAGCCGGTGACCGTCTTCGCGAGCGGCCTCTGCTGCTCGGCGGCCTATCACATTTGCAGTCAGGCAAAGGAGGTCATCGCCGATCCGTTCGCATTGATCGGCTCGATCGGCGTGATGATGTCTGCCCGGGTGCAGGAAGATCTCGACCGTGACGGCGGTCGTGAAATCTCCATCGTCAGTTCGAACGCGCCCGACAAGCGCCCGGACCTGTCGACCGAAGAGGGCCGGGCGAAGGTCCGCGCGATGCTCGACGGGATCGAAGAAGTGTTTCTGGCCGACGTAGCCCGCGGCCGCGGTGTCCCTGTTTCGACGGTGAAACGGGACTTCGGCGCGGGCGGCACGAAGTCTGCACGGCAGGCCAAGGAAGCGGGCATGATCGACAAGGTGGAGGCCGGTGGCCTCTCCGCGGTCCTCGCCCGCCTTTCGAGGCCGAGCCGTTCAGCAACGCCACGGCGGGCCGCCGCGGTGCTTTCCAACGAAGTCGCGCAGTTGCGCGCTTCATCTTCCCTGTAACAGGAGACTGAAAATGCGCATCACCGCGCTCAAGCAGAGCCTGGCGGCCGTTCTTGCGAGCATGGACGCCATCATCGACGGCGCCCTTGTCGCCGCCACCGACGATGCTCCCGAGCATCACCGCGACCTGACCGAAGACGAGCAGGCCAAGTTCGACGAACTGAAGGCCAAGGCGACGGGCATTCAGGCGCAGATCAAGCGTGAGGAAGAGATGCTCGCGCTGAAGGCGTCGGCCGCTGCGCCGGTGACCGTCCCCGGTCAGCCGGCTTCGCGGACGGTGCCGGCGCAGCCGAAGGCCGAGGTGAAGCCCGGCATCATCGTCGCGCGTCTGGCGCAGGCGGTGGCGATCGGCGGCGCCGACCAGCGCGCGATCGCTGCGGCTGCCGAGACGCTTTACGGCTCCGAGATGGGCCAGATCGTCGCCAACATGGAACAGTCGACCGATACCAAGGGCGGCTTCCTTGTCGATACCGACTATTCGTCCGACTTCATCGACATCCTGCGTCCGCGCGTGGTTATCCGCCAGCTCGGCGCGCGCTCGATCCCGATGCCCGATGGCAATCTGACCACGCGCAAGAAGACTGCGGGCACCACCGCCAGCTATGTCGGCGAGCGCGTGCCGGCGCCGGTGACCGATGTTACCGTCGGCCAGATCACCATGGCGGCGAAGCGGCTGACCGCGCTGGTTCCGATCACGAACCAGCTGATCCGCCGTTCGTCGATGAACGTCCAGATGATGATCCGCGACGATCTGGTCGAGGGCGTCGCCGTGAAGGAAGATCAGCAGTTCCTTCGCGGGGTCGGGTCGGCCACCGCGCCGGCTGGTCTTCGCAACCTGATCGCGGCGGGCAACGTCATCGCGGCCACGGGAACGGAAGACCTCGCCACCGTCACGAACGACCTCGGCAAGCTGCGCCTCGCGGTGCTGCAGGCGAACATTCCGATGACGCAGTGCGGTTACATCATGTCGCCGCGGACGCTGCTCTTCCTCGAAAATCTGCGCGACGGCAACGGGAACAAGGCGTTCCCCGAGGTCGCGCAGGGCAGGCTCGGCATCTATCCGATCGGCGTCACGACGTCGGTGCCCGATAATCTCGGCGCCGGCACGAACGAGAGCGAAATCTATTTCGGTGATTTCGCGCAGTTCCTGATCGGCGACACCGAGCGCGTCGCGATCGCGGCGTCGGACGTCGCGGCCTATGACGACGGCGGCACGATCCGCGCGGCGTTCAGCAACGACGAAACCGTCGTTCGCCTGATCGCCGAGCACGATACGCAGGTCCGCTACGACACCGCCTTCGCGGTGCTGACCGGCGTCACCTGGGCGATGTGATCCGCGGCGGGGCTTCGGCCCCGCCCGGCTTCCAGCCCGCCGACCTCCATTCCAACCTTCGAAGGGGACACCCCATGAAGACCGTGAAATTCCTGATGCCCCACACCATCGGGGCTCTCTATAACACCGACGAGATCGCCGGCTTCTCCGACGAAATCGCGGACGACCTGATCGAGCGCAAGATTGCCGCGCTTCACAAGGGCAAGGGTGCTACCGCGCCCGCTCCTACCCTCACAGCCGACGACCTGAAGGATATGTCGGACGCCGACCTCAACAAGCTGATCAAAGCGAAGAAGGTCAAGATTGCCGACGACGCCGATCATGCCGCCAAGGTGGCGGCCGTCGTCGCGGCGAACATCAAGAAGTAACGGGCTCCTCGCTGGAACTGCGACCGCCGCGCGCGCCTGCGTTCGCGGCGGCCGCCCTTTTGCCCGAACGGGGGTGACATGCGCCAAGGAACGATTGTCACCGTCGCGCCCGTCGGCGAGCCGCTGACGCTGGAAGCGGCGAAACGGCAACTCCGGATCGAGCCCGAAGATGTCGATCAGGATGCGCACATCGGCACGCTGATCGCCGCCGCGCGCCAGAAGGTCGAGAATGAACTGGGTATTCCGATCCTGCGACAGACGCGCCAGACGCACCTTTTTTCCTTCCCGTGCGGCGCCATCTGGCTTGGCGGCGGCGAAGCGATCGATGTTCAATCGATCAAATATTATGACGCAGCCGGCGTCCAGCAGACGATGCTGACGACCGACTATGTCGTTGATGCGGTCAGCCGTCCCGCAACCGTGATGCCGGCGCCATCGCGCGCATGGCCGTCGACCCTTTGCCGCGCAGGATCCGTGCAGGTCGAATGGCAGGGCGGCTGGGCGACCGCCGCCGACGTTCCCGCCGACCTTGTCCACGCGATGAAGCTGCTCGTCGCGCATTGGGATCAGAACCGCGAGGCGGTCAACGTCGGCGCGGTCTCGGCGGAGGTCGAGCAGACCTTCACGGCGCTGATCGACCCTTACCGTATTCCCTTCGTGGCGTGAGCCATGCGTCTCGGTCGTCTCAATCGCCGGATCACGATCCTGCGCAAATCGAACCCGTCGCGCGACGCGCTGAACGAAGAAGTCGTCGAGTGGACCGAGTTCGCGACCTTCTGGGCCGAAGAACTGCAACAGCGCCCGACCGAAAGCTGGAAGGCCGGGCAGACTGCCGCGCAAGTCGAAAAGGTCTGGCGTATCCGGTGGGGCGCGCGCGCGAAGACGATCCTGCCGACCGAGCGCGTCCGGTGCGGCGGACTGACCTATGAAATCATCGGCGTCACCGAACCGGTGCGCCGCACCATCATCCAGATCGTTGCCATCGCCTATTCCGAAGGAGGAATTGCACCATGAAGGTTCGCGTCATCAAAGAGCATCACAATGTTTTCGGCGCGCAGCGCCGGAAAGACGTCGACGACACCTACGATGTTCCCGAGGATCAGGCCCGCTCGCTGATCGCCAGCGGCCATGTCGTCGAAGACAAGGGTAAATCGGTGAAGCCGAAGGCGACGGCGAAAAAGGTGGCGGGCAAGCGAAAGCCCGCGCCCAAATCTCCCGCCAAAAAGACGCCGGTGACCGATGGCGAACCGGGTCCGGGTTGACGGCCTGCGCGAGCTCGAGCGCGCGCTTTCCCAGCTTCCGAAGACAACCGGCAAGAATGTCCTGAAAAGGACGCTCATCAAGGCTGCGGAGCCCGTCGAACAGGCCGCGGAGGAAAAGGCTCCCGAGTTCTCGGGTGCGTTGAAACGGGACGTAAAAACCGGAACCCGCCTCACGCGTCGCCAAGCGGCCACTGCGCGCCGTCAGGGCAAGTTCACCGCTGAGGTCCATGTCGGCGTCGCCGACCCTGCCGGCATCCAGACCGAGTTCGGCAATGCTCGCCAGGCTGCAAAGCCTTGGTTTCGGCCCGCGTGGGACAGCACGCAGGATCAGGCTCTCGACATCATCAAGAACGAACTCGGCGGCGAAATCGAAAAGGCCGCTACCCGGCTTGCCAGAAAGGCGGCCCGGCAAGCGAGAAGGGCGAAGTGATGCAGGAAGCCCTCACCGCCCGCCTGCTCGCCGCTCCGACCATATCGGCGATCTTCGCCGATCGCATCAGTTGGGGCGTGCGGCCGCAGGGCGACCCCTTGCCCGGCGCGGTGCTTCAGGTGATCTATCCGGGCCGGATGTATACGCAGGCCGGTGCCGACGGTATCGGCAATCCGCGCCTACAGGTCGACATCTATGCCGCCACCGCGGCGCAGGCGCTCGCGGGCGCGCGCGCCATCCGCGACCTTCTCGAAATTCCGGCGATCGTCGACGGCATCGACTTCTCGATATCGGTTCAGGACGCCGAGCGCGGGCCGGTGACCGAGGACATCGGCGGCGGCGCAGAGGCGCAGCGCTATTCGATGGATTTTATCGTCTGGTTTTCCCCTGCCGCGTGACGGGCGGCGCCCATTTTCTTTCAGAAGGAGACTGACCCATGGCGGGCAAGCACGGTTTTGGCGCGACCTTTGGGTTGCACGATGGGGTGGCGATTGTGGCCGCCGCCGAGGTTCTGGCGGTCACGCCGCCGAGCCCGACGATCGAAACGATCGACACGACGAACCACGGTTCGGCGGGCGCGATGCGCGAGTTCATCGCCGGCTTGATCGACACCGGTGAAGGCACGGTCCGCGTGAACTATCTCGCGGGATCGGCGACCGATCTCAACTTCTCCGAAGCGGCAGTCTCGCGCGAAGTCCGCGCATGGGAAATGACCGTGCCCGGTTCGGCCGGCGCATGGAAGTTCTCCGGCAACTGCGTCGTGACCTCTTATGAAAAGGACGAGGTCGTCATCGACGACAAGATGACCGCGCTCCTGTCGTTCAAGGTGTCGGGCGCGATCACCGAGGCTGCGGCGGTATGAGGAACGACGGCGTAATCGTCCAGGCAGGCGGCCGGACCCGTCAGTTTCGCTTTAGCGCCAATGCCTTTTGCGACCTCGAAGACGCGACCGGTAAAGGCATGTTCGAAATCCTCGAGACGCTCGACAATGCCCCCTCGCTGAAGTTCGTCCGCGCGGCGGTGTGGGCGTGCCTTCGCCAGAGCGAGCCGGAGATCACGCCCGCCGAAGCGGGCGACGTCATCGACGAACTCGGCTTGATCGCGACCGTCGGCAAGCTGGTCGAAGCGGTGATCGCGGCGTTCCCCGACCAGAGGAAGGCAGGGGAAAGCGCCGAGGGAAACGCGTCGAGGGCGGCGGCTGGGAGTGGGATGAGCTCCTGATCCTGTGGTGCGAAGCGGGGTTCGATCCCGACGCCTTCTGGCGTCAGACGCCGCGCCGCATCGACGCCGCCCTGTCGGGCTATATCAATCGCCGCCGGATCGAGATGGATCAGCATCTCGCGCTGGCGTGGCACGTCGAAATCTTCGCCCGCATGAAGCGGCTTCCGCCGCTCGCGAAGGTGCTTGGGCGCTCGGCGCAGACGCAAATGACGTCGCGCCAAAGCAACGATGAAATTCTCGCTGCGATGCGCAGTTGGGCGGCCGTTCAAAACGCGAAGATGGAAGGGGAGGCGCCATGCTCGGAGCCTTGATCGGCGCGCTTCGCGTCTCGCTCAGCGCGGACAGCGCCGAGTTCGAAAAGGGGATGAAGCGGTCGAAGAAGGAGATGTCCGGCTTCGGCAAGGCCGCCGGCGCGCTCAAGGGTGCGCTGGCCGGGTTGATCGGCGTCGCTGCCATTAACGAGTTCCGGCAGATGGGCCGTGCCGCGCTCGACGCGGTCGGCGGCCTTGGCGAAGCCGCAGCGGCAGTCGGCGTCACCACCGGCGCCCTTCAGGAATATCGCTACATGGCGACGCAGGTCGGCCTGTCGACCGAAGAGATGGACAACACTGTCGCGCAGTTGACCCGCCGCCTCGGCGATGCCGCCGTTGGTGTGAAGGAGCCAGCCGACGCGTTGAAGAAGCTCGGCATCAGCCTGACCGATGCGAACGGGAGAATCCGCAACACCGAAGATGTCCTGCCCGAAGTCGCGGAAGGTATGAAGCGGCTCAAAGACCCGACGATGCAAGCCTCTATCGCGGCGGACCTGTTCGGCCGTTCGGGGCAGAAGCTGTTGCCGTTGCTGATTGAAGGCAAGGACAAGATGCGCGAGTGGGCCGACGAGGCTCGCCGCATGGGCGTTGTGATCAGCGATGAAACCATCGCGAACGCCGACAAGATCGCGGATCAGCTCGCGGCGCAGGATGCGGTGCTCGAAGCGCGCATGAACGCCCTGCTTTCTTCGCGGGCGGAAAGCATCGGCAAGATCGAGACGACCTGGCAGGATATCAAGCTCGGCGCACTCGACGCCGGCGTTGCCGTCATCGACTTCTTCGACGCGTTCGGGGATGGCGCCAAGAGCGCGTGGGCCGACTTCAGCGACTTCAACGAGCAGCAACACAGGTGGGGCGATAACATCAAATCCACGCTGCGCGCCGCGTGGGACGAGTTGCGGGCATTCAACGATCGGCTAGTCGATTGGCAGGAAGGTATAAAATCGGCGTTCGCGGAGGCCGCAACATCGGCGGTTTCGTCGGTGGCGAAACTGGTCGCCGGTGTGCGCGATTATCTGGGCGCGAAGCTCAATGCCATCTTCGACGATCTTCGCGCCAAGATTAAGGCCGCGGGCGACTGGTTCCATGAGCTTTGGGACCGCGTTGTCGGGCACAGCTATATCCCCGACATGGTCGACGCGATCGGGGCGCATATGGCCCGGCTCGATGCCGAAATGCTCAAGCCGATCCAGCAGGCGACGTCGAAGGCGGCCGAAGAGTTCCGGTCCCTGCAACAGGACGTGTCGGCGATCCTCGACCGCCTGTTTCCCGAGCGCGCCGAGCGCAATCAGTTCGATCGCGATACGAAGTCGCTGAACGACTATTATGATGCGCTCATCGCGCGCGGCGGCGATGCGCTGGCGCTCGAGAAGCAGCGCGCCGCCGCGGTCGAGGCGTTGCAGCGCGCCTACCTCGGGTTGTCGCGCGATTATCGCGGCGTCGCGGCGGGCGAAGACCCTCGCGTCGGCATTACCGTGGTCGACGGCCAGAAGACGCTCGAGGAAACGACTGCGGGAATGTTGAACGACCTGCCCGAACGCGTAGAAAAAGCGTTCGGCGCGCTGCGCAAAAATGCCGAAGCCACCAAGGTTCAGGTGGTTGAGAGCTTCGCACAGATGACGCAGGGCGCGCTCAGCGAACTGGATCGGCTGATCCGGGGCGTCAAATCCGGCGGCTTCCTCGACATCCTGAGCGGCATCATCGGCTTCGGGATGCAGCTTGGCCAGTTGGGCGTCTTTGGCAAGACGATCCAGTCGAACATCGCGAGCGCGCCGAGCTTTCGCGCGGCCGGCGGGCCGGTGATGGCGAACCAGCCGTATATCGTCGGCGAGAAGCGCGCCGAGCTTTTCGTGCCGTCGACATCGGGGCGGATCGAGCCGAACCTGAACGGAGCGCGGGCGCGCGGAAACAGCTACTATTTCTCGGGCAACCTGCTGACGCCGGAGTTTTGGGACAAGATCAAGTCGATGGATGACGAAGCCGCGATGCGCGGCTCGCTCGGCGGCGCGAACATGGTCCAAAACTCGATGAACAAGCGGTCCCGCAACCGCCTGGGGCGCCGATGATCATCCTGCCGACGACACCGGGGCCGAAGGTCGCCGAGCCCTATTTCAAGGACATGGGCGGCTGGCAGGAGCCGACCGTCGGCGGCGGCGACGCCGTGCGCATCGACCATCTGGGCGACCGGCACGGCATCACCGTCCAGTTGCCGCCGATGAAGTTCGACGACACGGCCGGGACGAAGCACGGCCGCGTGTGGATATCGCGACTGAAGCGCGGCATGTCGGAGGGCGTCCGACTGCAATTCATCCAGCCTGACTATGCGCCGCCGATCAACTCCGCGAACCTCGGCGCCGCGGCGGCACAAGCGACGCTGATCCCGGTAACGGGCGCGACGCCCAACAAGCTGATCCCCGAAGGGATCGGCTGCACGATCATCAAGGCAGCGACCGGACGGCGCTATTTCCACACGGTCAACACCGACGCGAACACGGGCGCGTCAGGATCCTTCAACCTGTCGGTGCATCCGCGCACGCGTGTCTCGCTCGTCGTCGGCGACACGATCGTCTTTTCGCCGCTCGAGATCGAAGGCCGCCTGATCGGCAACGAACAGCGCTGGACGCTCGACGAAGCGCGCACGGTCGGCCTGCAATTCCAGATTGAGGAAATCGCCTGATGGCCGGTCATCTGCCGCCCGCGCTGGCGGCGTCGTTCGAAAGCGGCCGGTGCCTGCCGGTGCTGTTGCTGCGCATCGACTTGCCGTCGATCGACCCGCTGATGCTGCTCTATGGTTCGGGCGAGATCGTGTGGAGCGGCGATACGTTTGTCGGACAGGATAGCCGCTTCGGCGCGCTGACCGCGCTCGACCCGCCCGAAGACGGCGTCGGCAACGAAGCGCCGACAATGTCGTTCGAGATCGCGACGCCGAACGACACGGCGGCGGCGTTGCTCGCCTCGCCCTTCTATCAGGGCGCGCGCACGCGGCTTTGGGTCGGCGGGCTCGACGCGGCTGGCGCGCTGCTCGAGCCTTATCCGCTGTTCGACGGCACGCTCGACCGCCCGCTGCTGAAACTCGACCGCGGCGTCCGTTCGGTCGAATTCGATTGCGGCGGCTGGGAAAAGTTGTTCGCCGACACCGAGGGCCAGCGGCTTGCCGACGCTTCGCATCAAGAAGTCTGGCCCGGCGAAACGGGCCTGATCTATGTCACCGGCATCACGCGCACGATCATCTGGGGTCCGGGCGAGCGACCGGGTAACGGCCCGGTCTATGGTAGCGGTGGCGGCGGCGGCCGTTCGCCTTGGAACGACAATTATCATAAGCGGCCCAATCTCCTATGACGCATCCTTTGGAGCGTCGCCGGCGCGCAACGCAGGCGACGATCGACCGGTTCGACGGGCATCCGTTCGAATGGGGCAAGTTCGACTGCGCGAAGATGGTCGCGCATCAGCTTCGCGGCCTGCGCCGACCGATCCCCTATGCCAAGGCCGGGCGCTATGCCGACGCGCTCGGCGCCGCGCGTGCGCTGAAGCGGCTGGGGCACGACACGCTGGGATCGCTGATCGACAGCAAGTTCGATGCGATCCCGCCGGCGGCGTGCCTGCTCGGCGACATTATCGAGTTCGAGGCGGATAATCCGCTCGGCGCGATGGGTATCGCGCTCGGGAACAATGCGGCCTTCATGTATCACGAAGAGACCGAAGGCCCCGTTTCCTGTCGCATTATTTCCGCGCTCCGGGGCTGGAGGATCATCTAATGGCGAAAGCGCTGAAGAAGGTCGCGCTCGTCATCGGTGCGGTGGCAGCGGTGGCGACGGGCGTGGGCGCGATTGTCGGCGCCGGTGCCTTCGCCGCCGCAACCGGTGCCTCTCTCGCGACGGTCGCAGCGGTAGGAACGGTCGCTTCCGTCGCGGCTCAGGCGCTCAACATGATTTCGCCGCCGAAGCCGAAATCTTCGATCGCCGGCTCCCAAACCAGCTTCAAGCTCGATCCGGCGGCCGGAATTCCCTATCCCGTCGGCCGGACCTTCTTCGCGGGCAATGCGGTGCATCGCGATACGTGGGGCACCGACAATCAGTATCAGGGCTTCACGATCGTGTGGGGCGGCGGCGGTCCGATCGACGCGATCGAGGCGTTCCGATACGACGAGGCGACGATCAGCTTCGACGGCGCCGGAAATGCGATCGGCGGTTACAAGGATTTCATGTGGCTGCGCACGCAGCTGGGCGCCTGCCCCTCTCCGGCGCTGACGTCGCCCGTCGCCGGTTATCCCGGCTGGGGGGCGTCGTCGAAGCTGTCGGGCTATGCCGCCGGCGTCTGGGTCGTAAAGTTCGACAAGAAGGGCAAGAAGTTCGCGGCGGGGCTCGGGCGGCCGGGTGCGGTTATTCGCGCGGTCAAGGTCTATGACCCGCGGCTCGACAGCACCTATCCGGGAGGGTCAGGATCGTGTCGTCCGCTCGACGAAGACACCTATGTCTATTCGGAGAACCCGTGGCTGCACGCACTGACGTGGGCGCTCGGCCGCTGGGAGAATGGCGTGAAGGTGATCGGCGTCGGGATGCCGATCGAGCAAATCGCGGTCGCGTCGTTCGTCGATGCCGCGAACGTCGCCGACGCGAATAGCTGGAAATGCGGCGGCGTCGTTTCCTCGGTCGACGACAAGTGGGACGTGCTGACCATGTTCGCCCAGGCGGGCGGCGGGCAGTGCATCCGCCTGGGCGCGAAGCTGACGGCGTTCGTCGAAGCGCCGCGCGTCGCGATCGCCACGATCCGCGAAACCGACCTGGTCGGAGCGGCGTCGATCGCGGGAACGCAGTTCGAGCGATCGCGCATCAATGGCGTGGTGCCGATCATCCGATCGGAAGCGCATGGCTGGGAACAGGTGCCGTGCGATCCGGTGCGGTTCGACACCTATGTGACCGAAGATGGCGGCCGGCGCACGGCCGAAACCGAGTTCGTGCTTGTCCAGCAAATCAAGCAGGGCGCCGAGCTCGCCGCCTATGAGGTATTGAACTCGCGCGAGTTCGGCCCGATCGACCTCGAGCTCAAAATCCAGTGGCTCGGGATCGAACCCGGCGATCTCGTCACCCTCGACATGCCGCGCGTCGGCCTCGCGATGCAGCCGGCGCTCGCGCTCGCCCGCGGCGTCGATCCGGGAACGGGCAATGTCGCGCTGTCGCTGCGATCGGAAACAGCGTCGAAGCATGACGTCGCGCTCGGCCGGACCACGACGGTCGCACCGTCGCCGGGCCTTGTGCCGATCGACATTTCGCAGGTCGCCGCGCCGGGGATTGGCGCGTGGATTGCCGAGGGCATTCAGATTGACGCGCCCGACGGGACGGCGGTGCCGATCATCGTGGCGCGCGGCGCCACCGACAACCCGAACGCCAGCCATGTCGTCTTCGAATATCGCCCGGTGGTCGATCCAGTCGGCGCGATGCCTGCGGACCCGGAGATCGGCGACATCGCCACCGACGCGACCGGCGCCGAGTTCGTCTATGAAGCGGGCGGTTGGGCGCGCCGGTGGCTGATGCAGGCGACGCAGGATGCAGGCGTCACCGTTCAGGAGTTCGCGGCCGTCACTCCCCTGACGGCCTATGAGATCGGCGTTTCCTATGTCTCGCGCGGTGTGCTTGGCGAGCGGCGGACGCTTGGCCCGATCACGGTGGGAGCGCAGAGCGGTTACGGTCGGCTTATCCTGTTGCCCGAGCCGCCGAGTGCCGAGAACAGCATCGCGGGCGATGTTTGGCAGGATACCGACGGCCGATACTGGATCAGGCGCGAGGACACGCACCTGTCGATCGGCGGCAATCGCCTGATGATCGGCGGCAACGCGCTGACGATGACGTGGACGCCCGCCCCGGTTCAGCCGGTGCGCAACCAGATCGACGCGGCACTGTCGGTCGCGCTCTCGGCGACGGCCGCTGCAGCGCAACTCGCGCAGGATGCGCAGGCGACCGCGGACGGCAAGATCGACACCTATTATCAGGCATCGCCGCCCGTCGCCGCGTCGATCGGCGACCTGTGGTTCGACACCGACGATGGCTACAAGCAGTATCGTTGGTCGGGAAGTGCGTGGACGCCGGTGCAGGATACCGGTATCGGCCTCGCCTTGACCGCAGCGGCCGGCGCGCAGGCGACCGCCGACGGGAAGGTCCGCACTTTTTTCAGCGAGAGCACGCCGACCGCGGAGGCAATCGGCGACCTGTGGTTCAAGCCTTCGACCGGCTATCTGAAACGCTGGGATGGCGCATCGTGGACAGACGTCGCGAACGTCGGCGCGACGGCATCGCAGCTGGCCGACATATCGTCGGCGCTGTCCAGCGCCGCCTATGCGCAGGCGACGGCCGACGGGAAGATTGATAGCTTCTATCAGACCAGCGCCCCCGGCAGCGGCACCCTTGGCGATCTATGGTTCGACACCGATGACGGCAACAAGGTCTATCGCCACAACGGGACGTCGTGGGTCGTTGCGCAGGATAGCGGCATCGGCGCGGCGATCACGGCCGCCGCGGGCGCGCAGGCGACGGCGGACGGCAAGGTTACGACGTTCGTTTCGGAAAGCACGCCGACGGCGCAAGTCGCCGGCGACCTGTGGTTCAAGCAGTCGACCGGCGCGCTGCGCCGTTGGACCGGCTCGTCATGGGGCGATCCGCTGGTCGACCTCACGGCCGCGGCGCTGCCGCGTCATGAGCCCGCGAGCGCGACGCTATCGTTCGTCGCGGATTATCAAGGGACCATAACGCCGTCCGATCAGTTGCCCGACAGCGTTAGCATCAAGCGCTACGTCGGCACTACCAACGTCTCGACCGACGCGGGCACGACATGGTCGATTGTTAGCCAAGGCGCGATCACCGGCGGCACGGTGACCGTTTCGGGCGGAAACGTGAATTTCCCTGCCGGGCTCAACATTCCGACGTCGACGGTCGTCCGAGTGAAATCGAGCCGCGCGGGCTTCGACATCTTTACGGACATCGCGGTCAGCCGAACCGACACGCCCAAGCCCGATACAGGGACGGCGACGGGCGGGACGATCGTCAACGATGCATCGCTCGATCCGTTTTCGACGACGACGCTTGTCAAGGTCAGCGACACGATGACGGTTCACACCGGATCGGTCGGCAAGATCGAATTTTCCGGCAACCTCGGCATCATGGGCGCGAGGGATGCACCAACTGGCAGTTTCGGCGCAATTGCGCAATGGAAATACAAGCTGGTTGGTGCAGGATCCTTTACCAACGCGGGCGCCGCCATCAACGATAGCTCGCCGCTTCAAGTAACCGAAGTCTTCGATCCGCCGGGCTATGTCCGAACTCCGGGGTCTATCAACGTCGCGCGAAGCGTGACGGGCCTCACGCCCAACACCGATTATGTCGTCGAGCTTTGGGCGTCCCGAGACAGCAGCACCCCAGCCAAGACCTTGAGCTTGAGCGGCGGAGTATCCGTCACCGGCACCTAGCCCATCTGAAAATCGGTATTGAAGGAGAATATGGGTGGCTGACACCGAAGTCTGGAATTTGGGCGGGCCGATTGCGGCGCCTGCCGCCGCCGATCGTCTCCCCGCGGCGACCGGAGCGAACAGCGGCGGCTATTCGCTGCGCTCGGATTTTGTGTGGAAAAACGCTGCGGGGCAATATCTGCTCGGAACGACGGTCGGGGCGGCCGACCTGACGGTGGGAGGGGTCAACGGCGGCGCAAATCGGTCGGTGCAACTCGGTTCGGCTGGCGCCATCCGAATGCGTATGGAGACCGATGCAGCCGGCGGCCTTGGCATCGTTACAGTGACCAACGACGCCTCTACGGGCGAATTGGCTTTCAAAACCGGCGCGGCATCAACCGAGCGCTTTCGCATATCGGCGGTCGGCGCGGTCGTTCCCGGGGCGAACCTTGCTCAAGATTTCGGAAGCTCCGTGAAGCAATGGAACAAGGTTTTCACATCTGAGTGCGCGTCCCTAAACTCGGTCAATCTGAAGCTGACGACGGCCGGGGGTGGTTGGTATGTTTCGAGCGCTGCCGGTCATTTCACTCCTATAGTCGACAACGCCTATAGCATCGGGCAGGCGCCAGCCCGCCCTTCCGTGATCTTCGCGGCGTCCAGCACGATCAGCACCTCCGATGAACGCAAAAAGACGTGGCGCGGCGCGATGACGACGGCCGAGCTGGCGGCTGCGAAACGGATCGTCGGAGAACTGGGCTTCTTTCAGTGGAACGATAGCATCGCCAAAAAGGGCGCGGCGAACGCGCGCTATCACTTCGGCGTCAAGGCGCAATCGGTGTGGGCGATCATGGCCGATGAGGGGCTGATCGATCCCATAACCTCCGGTATCGCACCCGACAGCCAATATGCCTTCCTCTGCTGGGACGAGTGGGAGGATCAAACCGAGGAACGTCCGGTCATCAACCCCGAAACCGGTGAGCCGACGGGCGAGATCGAGACGATCATGATCGCGGAAGCGGGCAACCTCTTTGGCATCCGCGCTGATCAGCTTGCGCTCTTCCTGATCGCAGCGCAGCAGGCGATGATCAACGACCATGAAGCGCGCCTTGCGGCGCTGGAAGGGGCGGCGTGATGCGAACTCCCCTCATTCGCCGGCTGCGCGGGGCGGTCGACCGGAAGCGCGGCGTCATGCTCGATCGCGACGAACTGGCGCGCGTCTATACGGCGGCACGCGCCGCGCGCGGTGCAGCCGATCCATGGGTTGACGCGATGCGCCGCGCGGTGCTGGCGGGCGCTGGGTTCAAGCTGGACGCGAAGGCGGCCGCCGCATCGCTCAGGCTTATCGACATTGGAGGGAGCGCATGAGCGCCACGGAAATCATCACCGCGAGCGTGACGGTCCTGACGACGCTCGGCGGCGGTATCGCCTTCGTTTGGAATAAGATCGAGAAGCGCTTCAGCGAGATCGAGACGAAGCTCGAGGAATGCCAGAAGCGCGAGCTCGAGAGCAAGCAGCGTGAGCTCGAAAGTCAGAAGCGGCGGTCGGTCCAACTGACCGCGATCGAACTGCTGTGGCAGGAGGTTCAGCGGATCGCGCCTGAGAGCATGGTGTTGGTCCGGGCAAAGAAGCTGCTCGATGATCTGAAAATCAGCAACGACGAAGTGGGCTTCGTCGACTGACCGCGTGTGCGGTCGACCATCAGGAGAAAGAGACATGGCTATTACGCTCGGGCAGCGGTCGCTGTCCCGGCTCGTTGGCGTGCATCCAGATTTGGTGCGCGTCGTGAAGCGCGCCGCCGCCATGGCGACGCCTGCCGAAGACTTCACCGTCCTCGAGGGCGTCCGCAGCCGCGAGCAGATGTGCATCAACTATGGCAAGGGGCGCACCGCCGCGCAGTGCGAGGCAAAGGGCGTCCCGGGCAAATATGCGCAGCCGCGCGCCGCGAAGGTGACGTGGCTCAATAATCCGTTCGCCAGCAACCATCGCAAGATGTTCGACGGGTTCGGCCACGCGGTCGACCTCGCACCATGGCCGATCGACTGGAACGACCTCAAGCGTTTCGACGCGGTCGCCCACCTGATGCTGCGCGCCGCGACGATCGAGGGCGTCCCGATTCGGTGGGGCGCCGACTGGGATCAGGACGGCAAGCCGCGCGAGCGCGGTGAAAGCGACAGTCCGCACTTCGAGCTCGCGCGCTGAGCGCACGCCTTTCCCCAGCGTTCAGGAACTCTCTGCGACGCGCCGAAGCTGGCGGCGTGCGCGATCCATGAAAGGAGCTCTTATGCTCGATTGGCTTTTGAACCGCCTTCGCGAACCGTCGACCTATGCCGGCTTTGCCGGTCTGGCGCTCGCGCTCGGCCTCTCCGACAACCAGTGGGCGGCCATCTCGGCGGCCGTCGCCGGCATTGCGGGTGCGATCGCGGTGCTTCTCCACGACAAACAGCCCGAAGCCTGATGCTCGGGCGCGTGCTGGCCGGGACGGGCGCGCTTGCGCTCGTCCTGGCACTCGCGTGGCTGTTCGGCGAAGCGCGCTATGACGCGGGCGCCAATGCCGAGGAAGCCAAGTGGCAAGCCGTCATCGCCGACAAGGAACGCGAGATCGCGGACCTGCGCGTCAGCGCAGAGCAGCGGGTCACGCAGGCGGTGAACTCCTATGCGGACAGGATCGCGGCGATCGAGCCGGTGATCGTCCGCTCAACCGACACGGTGACGAAATATGCTCAAACTTCTGCTGGTTCTGCCGAGTGCCTTTCTGCTGACCGCGTGCTGGGGATCGACGCGGACGCCGCCGCCCTCGGCCTACGCCCCGCCGCCGCCGCCCAAGGTGGCGACAGTCCCTTGCCCGCGATCCCCGATCCGCCGTAATCCCGACGGGTCGCTGTCGAGCGCGCAGAGCGAAGCAGCCTTGCGGACGCGCGACATCGACCTGGCTAAATGCGATGCGCGGCGACAGGCCGCAATCGACGCGTGGCCTGAATAGTCACGGCCGGCATAGAGCAAGAGGGCGGGCGCTTCGGCGCCCGCCTTTTTCGTTTTCGGTCAACGCGGATTGATTGTTGTCGAAATTGACGCGGGCATAAAAATAGGGCAATTCCCCCTAGTGTTGGGGGACGCAATCCATGTCTTTTCGCTGCTTCGCAGAGGTATCGGCCGCACCGGCGAGATCGGAGCGGTCGGTGGTTTTCTGGACTTCATCGGCGTCTTCCCCCGATTTTCGGATATCGTCGGGACCATCGATGGTTGCATCGGCTCGGTGTTAATCTGCCTTGCAGCTAGTGCGATATATGATTGTGTAGAGATTTCGATTAGGCCGGATTTGACTTCGGCTTCTTGCAAAGGTGATGAACCAGAGCTACCTTTGGAGGGACCATGATGACAGTTATCGCCTTGGTTGCCGCCTATTTCGGCATATTGGCGTTGCTCTTCGCTATCGCCAATCCGCACCGTGCCCGCTTGAAGGAGTTGGCCGCGGACCTTGTTGCCGACTATCCCGATGACGACTTGGCGCGCCTGTTCTGCACAAACTACCTGCGAACAGCCTATTCTTGGCGCGCCGCGCCCATTCGGTTCCTCGCCTATATGATCGCGCTGATGATCCCCGGGCCTAAGCTCGAGCAGGAATGCATTGAGATGGAACGGGAACACGCTTTTATGGCGGATAGCAGGGTGCGCGAGCTGATTGAAAGCTATCATGCTTCGATCGCAGCAGTGAACCCGCTGTTCGGAGCGCTGCTGTATTTCGCAAAACTCCTTATCCGCCTCAAAGCCTTCGTCAATCATCGTGGGAAAATGAAGGCCCATGAGGCGGTTTATGTCGGGCTCCGCGGATACGCCTGACGGCTTGCTCTACCAGTTCCACCCTTGGCCGGAGAGGCCATTGAGCAGATTACCAAGCATCATCGCGGCGATCGTCGCACCGACGAACCATGCGAGCCATGGGGGTTCCGGCTTGTCGTCGTGAGGGTCGGGCCAAAGGCGGGGCATGGGCCTTTATTGCGCATTCTGAAAAGAAGTCACCCTCTCGGAGCAATTTGCAGAACGCGCAAATTGCTCGGGCAGCGCGACGTTAGTAGCCGATGCGCCGCCGCTCGCGCATATAATCGACCATCGACAGACGGCCGGCCTCTCGATCCTCGCGCGCCCAGCGATCCATCATCTGTTGCCCCTCGCGCCGCGCTTCCTTGCCAGTCTCGACGTCTCCCCGCGAGCCGTCGCGCGTGATTCGCGCCGCCATGACGATCGGCGTCAGCGCACGCCCGCGCACGGTGGCGCGGTTGTGGAAGGCGGTCTTGTGCTCATTCGAGCAGAAGAGTTGCCGAGGATGCGCCGCCTTGAACGGCTCGGCGCATTCAGGGCAACGACGGAAGCTGGACGCCGAAGCCGGGGCGGTCGCGGTCCGGGTGTGGCGGGAATGACCCCTGTCGGACATCTGGGCGATTTCCGAGCGTCTGTGTAACACCGAGGTCATCGCGCCTCTACCGAGCACGATTTCAGGGCCTTTTCGTTTCGCACTAGGGCAGCGAAAGCCGCAAAAAAGCGTGAATAGAACGAAAGGCGAAAGTCGCGAAACGACCTAGCATACTGCCGAAAATCTGTGGATTTGCAGTCCGCTGCGTCACCACTCCGCCATCGGGCCTCTATCCCGCGTCCCGGCGCGCGGCCGGGGGAAGTGCGAGGCGCCGCTAGTGATGGGCTTTGCCGTGCTTGTCAAGGATTCGCCGCGCCGCGCCCAACGCCCCCGCCCATGCGATGCGGGGTTGGCGGGGCCGGGCTGCGCGGCTATGCGCGGCACCAGCGCGCGGGCAGGGCTGTATTACTATTGCAATACAGCATGGCTTCGGCTAGAAGCCCTCTCGCGAGATCGAAACTTGCAGGAACCGGATTGCGACCCATGGCAACCAGATACAGCGAAATCAGTGCGGCAGACATGCGCGCGGCGATGGTCGACAGCCAGCTGCGCACCAATGATGTGATCGACCCCGCGGTCGTCGCGGCGATGGGCGCCGCGCCGCGCGAAGCGCACGTGCCCGCGGCGCTCGCGAGCGTCGCCTATATGGACCGCGCGATCGACCTCGGCGGCGGGCGCTTCCTCAACCCGCCGCTCGTCGCGGGGCGCATGCTCGTCGCGGCGGCGATCCGCCCCGGCACGCGCGTGCTGCTGATCGGCAGCGCGACGGGCTATATGGCTGCGCTGCTCGCACGGCTCGGCGCCGAGGTGCATGCGGTCGAGGAAAATGCCGATCTGATGGCAGCGGCGCAGCAGGCGACGGCGAGCGATTCGATCCACTGGGTCGCGGGGCCGCTGGCCGCAGGCGATCCGGCCGATGCCCCCTTCGACCGCATCGTCATCGACGGCGCGATCGAGGTGCTTCCGCAAGCGATCGCCGCCCAGCTTGCCGAGGGCGGCCGCCTGGTCGCCGCGCGCCGCGACGGATCGGTGACGCGGCTCGTTCAGGGGGTAAAGACCGGCGGCGCGATCGCGCTGCGCAGCTTTGCCGACATGGACGTCGCGCCGCTTCCCGGCTTCGCCGCGCCGACGGGGTTTCGCTTCTGAAATCCCCTCTCCCCTTTTCCGACTTTCAGGCTGAACGCGACCATGCAGACCCGTGACAAGACCAAGACGCTTCGCCGTGGCCAATGGCTTGCCGGACTCGCGCTCGGCGCGCTGACGCTGGCGCCGCCGGCCGCCGCCGAAACGCTGCAGGGCGCGCTCGCCAAGGCCTATGAGAACAACCCGACGCTGGCAGCGGCGCGCGCGGGTCAGCGCGCGAACGACGAGAATGTGCCGATCCAGAAGGCGTCGGGACTTCCTTCGGTGGGGGCGCAGGCCGACTATCAGGAAAATCTCGTCGTTCCGGGCAACAGCTTCACCTCGCCGATGCGCTATGCTTCGGTCGGCGGGCAGGTGGCGGTGCCGATCTATCAGGGCGGTGCGGTGCGCAACGGGGTGAAGGCGGCGAAGTTCCGCGTCGAGGCGGGACAGGCCGACCTGCGCGCGACCGAGGCGAGCATCTTCGCACAGGTCGTCGGCGCCTATATGGACGTGCTGCGCGACCAGGCGATCGTCCAGCTCAACCGCAAGAATGTCTCGGTCCTGACGACCAACCTGCAGGCGACGAGCGACCGCTTCGAAATCGGCGACCTGACCCGCACCGACGTCGCGCAGTCGCAGGCGCGGCTCGCGCTCGCCGAGGGCGACCTGCGCACCGCCGAGGCGCAGCTGATCGCCAGCCGCGAACTCTATGCCCGCCTCGTCGGCGAAGCCCCGGTCGACCTGCAGCCGCCGCCGCAGTTGCCGAACCTGCCGGCGAGCGCCGACGAAGCCGTCGCCATCGCGCTCAACGACAATCCCGACATCGAGGCTGCCGACCAGCTGCTCAATGCCTCGCGCGCCGACATCGGCGTCGCACGCGCGTCGCGTATGCCAAAGCTGTCGGGCACTGTTTCGGGCAGCTACAATAATTTCCTGAACTCGATCTCCAGTCAGGTCGTCGATGCGCAGAACACCACGACGAGCGCCGCCGCGGGCGTGACGCTGACCCTGCCGATCTTTCAGGGCGGGCGCCCCTCGGCGCAGGTGCGCCAGGCCCAGGCGCGCACCAGCCAGGCGATCGAAACCTATGTCGCGACCGAGCGGCAGGTGATCGCGCAGACGCGCGGCGCCTATGCCGCGTGGAAGGCGAACCAGCAGATCATCTCCGCGACCGAGCAGGCGGTCGGCGCCAACGCGCTGTCGCTCGAGGGTGTGCGCGCCGAAAACAGCGTCGGCACGCGCTCGATCCTCGACATATTGAACGCCGAGCAGGAATATCTGAACGCGCAGGTCCAGCTCGTCTCGGCAAAGCGCAACAGCTATGTCGCCGCCTTTTCGGTGCTCGCCGCGATGGGCAAGGCCGAGGCGCGCGACCTCGGGATCGAGGGTGGAGCGCTCTATGACCCCGAAGCCAATTACGAGCGCGTGAAGGGGCAGATCTGGGATTGGGCCGACGATCCGGCGCCGCAGCAGCAGACGACCTCGACGCGCGATGTCCCCGCCGCCGACGCCAGCGTCCCCGCCGGCGACAACCCGCTGATCGGCCCGATCGACCGCGAGAACGGACAATAGGGCTTGGCAAGCCCTGCCCTGCCCCGGTAAGACGTGGTTAATCGCCCGATTTTGGGCGGGTTCGAAGGGGGCTGTTATGGGCGACATGTCGCGAGAGCCGTCGATGGAAGATATTTTGTCGTCGATCCGGCGCGTGATCGCGCGTGATGACGCACCCGGCGCCGCGCGCGACGATCGCGCCGCCGACGATGTCCTCGACCTGCAGGACGAGCAGCCCGCCGCCGATTCGCCGGACGATTCGCAGCCCGAGGCGGACGAACTCGTCTCGGCCGCGAGCGCCGATGCCGCGCGCCAGTCGCTCGAGGCGCTGACCGCCGCGATCGCGCCGCCGCCCGCCGCGAGCGCACCAGCCCCGGCGGTTCCGGGTAGCCGCACGATCGAGGATGTCGTCGTCGACGCGCTGCGTCCGATGCTGAAGGAGTGGCTCGACGCCCATCTGCCCGCGATGGTCGAAACCATGGTCGCGAAGGAAATCGGGCGGATCACGGGCCGGCAGTCCTAGCCTCCAACCGAAAACCCGGAAGCATCGAAGCAGCGCGCGCCATTTCCGCGCCTATCGACATGTGCGGCGTTCTGATTGAGTATGGACCGCGGGGGTGCAGCGGGACTATCGAAGGGCGATGACCGAGACCATCGCCGCTCACCCGATCGACCCCTTCGCGGCCGACGCGCTCAACGCCGGCGAGGGGCTCGATCCCGTCGACCCCGCCTATACGCATGTGCTGCGCATCGCGACCTTGCTCAAGGCGCTGCCGGTCGCGATCGCCGCCACCCTTGTCGACATGCTCGCGATCCGGCCGGAGGGCGGTCCCTATGGCCTGCTCACCGTCGCGGCGTGGCTGCTCGGCACGATCATCGTCGTCACCTTCCCCTCGCGCCGCGCGCAGCGCTGGGGGTTCAAGATCGGCGACGGGCAGCTGCGCGTCGCGCGCGGCTGGCTGTTCCGCGTCGACACGATCGTCCCCTTCGTGCGCGTCCAGCATATCGACGTCGGGCAGGGGCCGATCGAGCGCTGGTTCGGCCTGTCGCACCTCGTCGTCCACACCTCGGGCACGCACAACAGCACGGTGACCTTGCCCGGACTCCATTCGGACCTGGCCGCGGCGATGCGCGAGACGATCCGCCGGCACATCCAGACCGACTTCGCATGAACGAAGCCGCCGCCGCCCTGCCCGCCGACGACGCGGTCGCCGAGACCGACTGGCAGCGGCTGCACCCCGCGACGCTGCTGCTCGCGATCGTCAAGCTCGGCCCGCGCTCGGTCAATTTCCTGCCCGCGCTCGCGGCGATCGGCATCGCGGGCAAATGGATTTATGTCGTCCCCGCGCTCGGCCTGTTCCTGCTCCTCTCGCTGGTCTTCGCCTGGCTCGCGTGGCTGCGGTTCCGCTTTGCCGTCGGCGCCGACGAGATCGTGATCGAAAGCGGCGTCCTCGCGCGCCAGCACCGCACCATCCCCTTCGACCGCATTCAGGACGTCAGCATCGAACAGGGCCTCGTCGCGCGCGCGCTCGGCATCGCCACGGTCGGGTTCGAGACGGGTGCGGGCGGCGGCAAGAAGGACGACGCGCGGCTCGACGCGATCGGGCTCGGCGCGGCGCAGGCGCTGCGCGCGACGATCCGCGCGCACCGCGGGACGGCGGTTCCGGTGATCGCGACCGGCGCCGGCGGCGGGGCCGAAGCGGCCGCGCCGGCGACCGAGGACCGGCTGCTCTTCGCGATGTCGCCGAAGCGGCTGCTGGTCGCCGGGCTGTTCAACTTCTCGCTCGCCGCGCTCGCGGTGGTCGGCGCGGCGATGCAATTGTTCGACAATGTGCTGCCGTTCGACTTCAACATCTTCAATCCGCTCGACTGGATCGACATCGCCGAGCAATATGGGCTCGACCAATGGGTCGTCGCGCACCGCTGGGTCGCGGGGGTCGGCGCGGCGATCTCGCTGCTCTTCATCGGCTTTGCGAGCGGCATCGCGATGACCTTCCTCGCCAATTGGGATTTCCGCCTGACGCGCGAGCCGCGCGCGCTGCGCCGCACGCGCGGCCTGACGACGCGCACCGACGTCGCCTTGCCGGTGCGCCGCGTGCAGGCTGCGATCATCGTCACCGGCTGGCTGCGGCGCCGCTTCGGCTGGCACGAGCTGCGCCTGCAAAGCCTCGCGAGCGACGGCGAGAAGGAGAAGGACCATCAGGTCGTCCCCTTCGGCAGGCTGGGCGAGATCGACGCCGTGCTTGCCGAGATCGGTATCGCTAGGCCGGGTGCGGACCGGCCCTGGGCGCACAGCCACCGCATCGTCGCGCTGGGGGGCTTCGTGGGCGCGGGGATCGCGGCGCTCGGCAGCGTCATCGCACTCGCGGTCGGACAGCCCACCGGCTGGATTCCGCTGGCAATCGCACCGCTGATCGCCGCCGGCGCATGGATCAGCGCGCATTTTCACGGCTGGGCCGAGGTCGGCGAGATGGTCGCGATCCGCAGCGGCTGGATCAAGCCCAAGACGACGCTGCTCCCCTTCGCCTCGGTGCAGAGCGTCGACCTTGCGACCGATTTCATCCTGCGCCCGCTGGGCCTCGCCACGCTGCGGTTCGGCGTGCCGGGCGGCAGCGCGCTCGGCAGCCACGAGATTCCGGCGATCCCGCTCGACATCGCGAAGGCGCTGCGCGCGCGCATCCTCGGCGAAAGGGGCGCAGCATGAGCAGCACCGCGCTCGGCATCGACCGCTCGATCCTCGGCCAGCCGTGGCACTGGCGCCGCGCGAGCGCCGACATGGGCGGCGACAGCCTCGTCCCCGACGATCTCGTCACGCAATTGCTGCTCGCGCGCGGAGTGGCGCGCGAGGATGTCGATCGCCAGCGCGTGCCGACGCTGCGCAGTTTCATGCCCGACCCGTCGATTTTCCGGGACATGGACGCCGCCGCCGCGCGCCTTGCCGACGCGGTCGAGGCAAAGGAAGCAATCACCATCTTCGGCGACTATGACGTCGACGGCGCGACCTCGGCGGCGCTGCTCGTCCGGCTGCTGCGCGCGCTCGACGTGCCCGTCGGCGCCTATATCCCCGACCGTCTGATGGAGGGCTATGGCCCTTCGGGCGCCGCGCTGGTCAAGATCGGCGAGGCGGGGTCGCGGCTCGTCGTCACGGTCGATTGCGGCGCACAGGCGTTCGACGCGATCGCCGAGGCAAAGGCGGCGGGGGTCGAGGTGATCGTCGTCGATCATCACCAATGCGCGACCACCCTTCCGCAAGCCCTCGCCGTGGTGAACCCCAACCGGCTCGACGAAGCGCCCGACGCCGCGATCCACGGCAATCTCGCCGCGGTCGGGGTCGCCTTCCTGCTCGGCGCGGCGCTGCTCCGCACCTTGCGCGCGCGCGGCTTTTTCGCATCGCGCGCCGAACCGGCGCTGATCGAGCTGCTCGACCTCGTCGCGCTCGGCACCGTCGCCGACGTCGCGCGGCTCACCGGCTTCAACCGCGCGCTCGTCACGCAGGGGCTGAAGGTGATGGCACGGCGCGGCAATATCGGTCTGTCGGCGCTGATGGACGCCGCGCGGCTGACCAAGCCGCCGGGCGCGAGCGACATGGGCTTCGCGCTCGGCCCGCGGATCAACGCCGGCGGGCGCGTCGGCAAGTCCGACCTCGGCGTGCGGCTGCTGACGACGAGCGACCCGCAGGAGGCCGCCGACATCGCCGCCGAGCTCAACCGGCTGAACGAGGAACGCCGCGCGATCGAAGCCGCGGTGCTCGAAGCGGCGATCGAGGCGAGCGCCGCGTGCGCCAATGCGCCGGTCGCGATCGTCGCCGCGCCGGGCTGGCACCCCGGGGTGATCGGCATCGTCGCGGGGCGGCTCAAGGAAAAGCTCCACCGCCCGGCAATCGTCATTGCACTCGACGAAGACGGCGTCGGCAAGGGATCGGGGCGCTCGATCGGCGGCGTCGACCTCGGCGCCGCGATCCTCGCCGCGAAGGAGACGGGGCTGCTCGTCGCGGGCGGCGGCCATGCGATGGCGGCAGGGCTGACCGTCGCCGCCGACCGGATCGACGCGCTCGGCGCCTTTCTGAACGATCGCCTCGCCGCCGACGTCGAGCGCGCGAGCGGCGGCAAGTCGCTGCTGATCGACGCGGTGCTCGCGCCCAGGGGGATCAACCCGCTGTGGTGCGAAGCGATCGAGAGCGCTGGCCCTTACGGCGCCGGCTGGCCCGCGCCGCGCGTCGCGACGGGGCCGGTGCGGATCGTCGAATCGGGGATCGTCGGCACCGATCATGTCCGCCTGATCGTCGCGGGCGACGACGGCGCACGCTTCAAGGCGATCGCCTTCCGCAGCGCCGGGAGCGAGCTGGGGCAGACGCTGCTCCACGCACGCGGCGGACGGCGGCTGTGGCTTGCAGGGCGCGCGAAACGCGACGATTGGGGCAGCCGCCCCGCGGCCGAACTCCACCTCGAGGATGCCGCCTGGGCCGACTGATCCGCGGCCGCGCAATATTTTTGCGCAGAGGCCGCCTTCATGCGCTTGACCCCGCGCGAATGGCCGTCTAAGGCGCCGCTTCACCGATTGACGGCCCCTTCGTCTAGCGGTCTAGGACGCGGCCCTTTCACGGCTGAAACACGGGTTCGAGTCCCGTAGGGGTCACCATCGCAATCGGCCGAACGGCCCCTTCGTCTAGCGGTCCAGGACGCGGCCCTCTCACGGCTGAAACACGGGTTCGAGTCCCGTAGGGGTCACCATCCCGCCAGACGCGGCGGGCGCACACTACCCAATTCTTCTCGACAGCAGAGCCGCGGCGAAGCGCTGCTCAGCGCGCGCCTCGACCCACCGCCCGCAGCAAAGGCGCTGCGGGCTCGGCGTTCCGTGAACGAAGGGCCAAGCCCGGTTACCGCCTCATCGGGTTTCAACCAGCCGCATCGCGGCGCCGCCGCCGGGCGCCAGCCACAGCTTGTATGTATCGCCCTTTTTGACGCGGATGGTTTCATAGGCGATCCGGTGCCGCGCGTCGGTCAGATAGGTCGCGCCCTCACCATCCTTGTAGATCGTCGCGGTATAGGTCTTGCCGGGATCGAGGAAGTCGAAGGTCAGCGTCAGCGTCCGGTCGGTCGCGTCGTTGACGCCGCCGACATACCAGTCCGTGCTGTTCCGGTCCTTGCGCGCGAAGATCGCATAGTCGCCGACCTCGCCCGCGATCAGATGGCTTTCGGACCAGTCGGCCGGCACCTTGGTTATGAAATCGAGTTCGCGCGGGTGCGCCTCGAGATTCTCGATGAAATCGGCCGCCATCTGGATCGGCGAATAGATGGCGAGATAGAGGCCGAGCTGCTTGGCCAGCGTCGAGGCCAGCGGCACGTCCTCGGCCCCCTTCAGGCTGAGAACGCCGGGGGTATAGTCCATCGGCCCCGACAGCATCCGCGTATAGACGAGCGTGGGTTCATGATCGGGGCCGTTCGCAAAGGCGCCCCACGCATTATATTCCATTCCGCGGGCGCCCTCGCGCGCGACCCAGTTGGGGTAAGTGCGGCGCAGCCCGGTGTCCTTGACCGGCTCGTGCGCGTCGACCGCGATATGATATTTCGCCGCGGTTTCGACGACCTTTTTATGATGCTCGACCTGGCGCTGGCCGTCGTGCCATTCCATCGCGGTCGTTCCCGGCGTCGCGCCCGGCGCGATGATCCCGCCGGCATCGGCGACATAGCCCGTTTTCACCGCCTTGACGCCAAGCTGGCCATAGAGCTTCATCGCGTCGCCCAGCTGCGCTTCATAATTGGCGATATTGCCGCCGGTTTCGTGATGGCCGATCAGCGTCACGCCTTTTTCGCGCGCATAGTCGGTCACCGCCTTCAGGTCGAAATCGGGGGTTGCCTCGGTGAAGCTGAATTCGTCGCCATGGCCGAACCAGTTGCCGTTCCAGCCCTTGTTCCACCCCTCGACGAGCACACCGCCGAAGCCATGCTTCGCGGCGAAGTCGATATATTGCCTGGTGCGCTCGGTCGTCGCGCCATGGTTCGGTCCCTCGGCCCAGCTCCACGGTCCGCGGATCATCCCCCACCAGATGCCGATATATTTCATCGGCTTGAACCAGCTGACGTCGCCGAGCTTGTTCGGTTCGTTGAGGTTGAGCTCGAGATCATTCTCGACCAGCCCCGCCGCATCGTCGGCGATGCGCATCGTGCGCCACGGCGTCGCGAACGGCAGGTCGCGCACGACGCGCGCACCGCGCGAAGAGGGGGCGAGCGTCGCGCGGAACTTCTGCCCCTCGACGCGCTTGAACCACATGCCGGCATAGTCGACGAGCGCCGCCTCGTGGAACGCAAGGTGGGTGCCGTCCTCCAGCCGCATCGTGATCGGCGTGTGCGCGGTCGATACCGCGTCGATCGGCGTCTTTTGATAAAATTGCTCGTAGCGGTTCCACTCGCCACCGGTGATCCACCAGGCGGTGCCCTTCGGCGCGATGTCGAATTCGGTGATCTCGTCGGCGATCTTCGCCGTCTTCAGCCCCGCCTGCTCGGGCAGTTCATAGCGAAAGCCGATGCCATTGTCGAACAGGCGGAAGCGCAGGTTCATCGCATGGCCGCCCCAGCTTTCATTCTGGCGGAAGCGGATGAGGAGTTCGTTGTAATGGTCGCGGACATAGCGGCGTTCGCCCCACGGCTGTTCCCATTTGTCGTCGCCGCTCGACCGCTCGCTGCCCTCGATCGCGAAGCCGCGCTGGAGCGCGATGCCGTCGGTGAGCAGGAAACCGAGCTTCGACGGCGCGATGAGCAGCTTGCCCTTGCGCGACAGCGACCAGGTTGGCCGCGCATCATTGTCGACCCCGATGGTGAGCGTGAGGCTGCCGTCGGGCGAGGTCGCAGTCAGCGGCGCCGGCGTTTCCTGCGCGGCGACGGGAGCGGTGATCGCGCCGAGCAGCGCGAGGGGGGCGAAACGGAACATCGAAATCATCCTTCCATCTGGAGCCAGAGCACGCCGCACGGCGGCAGCATGGCGGGTTCGGCGCCGTTCAGCGCGACGAGCGGCGTGCCGCCGGCGGCGAGCGCCTTTGCGTCGATCGGCGCGACGCCGAGGTTGAACAGGCAGCGCACGGTCTCCCCTTCGCCGACCCGGTCGAAGGCGAGCAGATCGCCCTCGGCGACCCAATTGGCGTTGCGCCCGCGCCGCAGCGCCGGGTGCGCGGCGCGCAGGCCGATAAGGCGGCGGGTGAGCGACAGCATCGATTCGGAGTCGGCGTGCTGGCGATCGACCGCGAGCGCGCCGTGGCCGGCGCCGAGCGGCAGCCACGGTTCGGCATCGGAGAAGCCGGCATGGACGCGATCGGCCACCCACGGCAGCGGCGTGCGCGCGCCGTCGCGCGACAAGGTCAGCGGCCAGTTCTTGAGCGCTTCGGGATCCTTGACCAGTTCGAACGGAATATCGACCTGATCGAGCCCCAGCTCCTCGCCATTATAGAGGATGATATTGCCGCGCAGCGCGCAGAGCAGCGCCATCTTCATCCGCGCAAAGTCCGCGCGATCCACGCCTTCGGGGGTCCAGCGCGAGACCGCGCGCGGCGCGTCGTGATTTTCGAACGCCCAGCTCGGCCAGCCGACGCCGGGCGCATCGGGCCAGCCCTCGGCCGCCTCGCGCACGAGCTGCGGCGTCAGCCGGTCGGCGTAGAGGAAGTCGAAGCCATAGGCGCTGTTGAGCCGCCGCTCGCCTTCGGTGAACAGCTTCATCTCGCGCATCGCATTCTCGCCGCCGACTTCGGCGACGGTGAAGCGGCCCTCATATTGGTCGGTGAGCGCGCGAATCCGCTCGAGGAAGAGCGCGATGTCGGGGTGCGACTGATTGTAGATTTTCTGCTGGAAATCGAACGGCCGCGTCCGCACCTTGTTCGACGGCGGCGCGGGCGGATTGTCGCGCAGGTCGGGGTCGTGCATCGAGAAGTTGATCGCGTCGATGCGAAAGCCGTCGACGCCGCGATCGAGCCAGAAGCGCACCACATCGAGCAGCGCGTCCTGCACGCCGCGATTATGGACGTTGAGCTGCGGCTGCGAGGCGAGGAAATTGTGCATATAATATTGGCCGCGGCGCGCGTCCCACGTCCACGCCGGGCCGCCGAACACCGACTGCCAGTTGGTCGGCGGCGACCCGTCGGGCTTTGCGTCGGCCCAGACATACCAGTCGGCCTTGTCATTGTCGCGGCTCGCCCGGCTCTCCGCAAACCAGGCGTGGCGATCGGAGGTGTGCGCGAAGACGAGGTCGGTCGTGACCTTGAGCCCGAGCGCATGGGCGCGCGCGACGAGCGCGTCGAAATCGGCGAGCGTGCCGAAGATCGGATCGACGTCCCGATAGTCGGCGATGTCGTAACCGAAATCGTCCATCGGCGACGGATAGAAGGGCGACAGCCAGATCGCATCGGCGCCGAGGCCCGCGACATGATCGAGCCGCGCGGTGATGCCGGCGAGATCGCCGATGCCGTCGCCGTTCGAATCGGCGAAGCTGCGCGGATAGATCTGATAGATGACCGCGCCCTTCCACCAGGGATCGGCGGCCGCGCGGGCGGGGGCGGGATCGGCGAGGACCGGCTTCGTCGTCACACTATGGTTCCATTTTATCGACGGCTCGGCAGATCAGGGTGCCGAAGGCGGGGAGGTTGATGGTCAGGCTGCCCGGGGCATCGGGCGCCGCCGGGCAATCGCCGTAGAGCGGCGTAAAGGCGGCGCTGCGCATGTCGATGGCGATGCGCGCGGTGAGCGGCGTTGCAGACGTATTATAGGCGAGCACGACCTCGCGCCCGGTCGCGGGATCGAAGCGCGACACGGCGAGCAGGCCCGGCTTGTCCGAAAAGGCGCGCAGCGCGGTGCTGCCGTGGAGCAGCGCGGGGGTCGCGCGCCGGATCGCCGCGAGCGCCGCGATCTCGCGGTAGAGCGGCTGCGCGGGGTCGAAATTGGCCGCGGCGGTCGTTGCGTCCGTGCCGATCAGGTCATTGTCGTTATAGTCGGCTACGCGCGAGGCGAACATATCCTCGCGCGCGAGCTGGTCGCCATCGTCGGAGACGAACCCCTGCTCGTCGCCATAATAGATCGTCGGCACCCCGCGCAGCGTCAGCAGCATCGCGTGGCCGAGCATCATGCGTTTGAGCAGTTCATCGTCGCTGGCGCCGGGATTGGCCTTGCGCACAAACATCGCGAAGCGGCCCATGTCGTGATTGCCGCCGAAGGTCGGCAGTTGCAGCGCCGCTGGCGCGCCGCCGCGATAGAGGGTGTCGCCGTCGAACAGCCGCGCGAAGACGTCGGTGCCCTTCGTCCCGCCCACGGCGTCGATCAGCGCATGTGCGAAGCTGAAATCGAGCACCGCCGGCAGCCCGTCGCGCCGCGTATAGGCGGCGAGCGCCCCCGGATCGACGCCGCCGAGCGCGACTTCGCCGAAGATGTGAAAATTGGGGATGCCGCGTGCCCTGGCGCGGGCGAGCATCGCGGGGACGAACGCCCGCCAGAATTCGGGATTCACATGCCGCGCGGTGTCGATGCGGAAGCCGTCGATGCCGAAATCGTCGATCCACTTGCCATAGATGTCGATGAAGCCCTGCACGACGCGCGGATTTTCGGTCGCAAGGTCGTCGAGCCCCGAAAAATCGCCATAGAGCGAGGATTCGCCGACCCAGTCGCTGTTGCCGCGGTTGTGATAATAGATCGGATCGTTGAGCCACGCGGGCCGCTTCACCCGCTCCTCGCCCTGCGGTACGACGGGGGTGTAGGCGAAGCGCGGATCGGCCATCTTCGCCCAATTGTCCGCCGACGCGATGCCGTCGCCCGCGAAGCCGGGGTTGATCGGCGCGCCATCGACCCCGCCGCGGCGCGAAAAGGGATAGTCGGCGAGGCTGCGGTAGCGAAATCCACCCTCCGCGCCTTCCTTGTAGGTGATGACGTCGGCGGTGTGGTTGGCGATGATGTCCATATAGACCTTCATCCCGCGCGCGTGCGCCGCGTCGACGAACGCCTTGAACTCGTCGTTGGTGCCGAAATGCGGATCGACGCGCGTGAAGTCGGTCACCCAATAGCCGTGATAGCCCGCGCTCTCTTGCCCCTTCGGCCCCTGCACCGGCTTGTTCTTGAAGATCGGCGCGAGCCAGATCGCGGTGGCGCCGAGCCCCTGGATATAGTCGAGCCGCCGCGTCAGGCCGGCGAGGTCGCCGCCGTGGAAGAAACCCTTGGCAGCGGGGTCGTAGCCGGTCGCCAGCCGATCGCCGGTCAAGCCGCCGCGATCGTTCGAAGGATCGCCATTTTCGAAGCGGTCGGGAAGGACGAAATAGATGATCTCGTCGCTCGCGGGGCGTTCGCGATAATCCGCGGGCGGTGCGAGCGCGGCCGCGGCGGCCGCCAGCGCGGCGAGCGATGCAAAGAGGCTCATGCGCTTACTCCTGCGGCGCAATGCTGCGCGATGAAATCGGCGTGCGACGGCAGCCGCGATGCGGTGTTCGCGACGATTTTTCCGATGTCGGAGAAGAAGCCCGCCAGCTCGTCATGAGTCAGCGCGTCGGCCAGCGGATGATAGCTCTGCGGCGCGATATTCTGGCCCGTCAGCACCTGGAACCACGCGATTTCGATGAACAGTTCGTCTTCCTCGCGGAAGATGCGGCCGTGGCTTCGAAACAGCTCGACCTTCCGTGCCAGCGTGTCGGGGACCGCCATCTCGCGGCACCGCACCCAGAAAGGCGAGTCGGTGCGCTGATTGGCGTGATAGTGAAGGATGATGAAGTCGCGGATGCGTTCATAGTCAAAGGCGACGCGCCGGTTATAGGCGTCGATGTTGACGGCTGCGAAATCGCGGTCGGGAAAGTGCGAGAGCAGCTTGGCGATGCCGTTCTGGATCAGGTGGATGCTCGTCGATTCGAGCGGCTCGAGGAAGCCCGACGCGAGGCCGAGCGCGACGACATTGCCGGTCCACGCCCGCTTGCGCATCCCGGCGCGGAAGCGCAGCGTTCGCGGCTCGGCAAGCGGACGCCCCTCGATATTGGCGAGCAGGGTCGCGGTCGCCTCGTCCTCGCTGATGAATTCGCTGCAAAAGACATGGCCGTTGCCGGTGCGGTGCTGGAGCGGGATGCGCCATTGCCAGCCGCAGCGCTGCGCGATCGCCTGTGTATAGGGGCGCGGCGGGCCGGCATTTTCGCTCGGCACCGCGACCGCGCGATCGCAGGGAAGCCAGTGCGACCAGTCCTCGAATCCGGTTTCGAGCGCCTCCTCGATCAGCAGGCCGCGAAAGCCCGAGCAGTCGATGAAGAGTTCGCCGCCGATTTCCTCGCCATTTTCGAGGATGACCGCCTCGACATGGCCGGTTTCGCCGTTTCGCCGGACGCCCTCTATCCGGCCTTCGGTGCGCTGGGCGCCTGCGCGCTCGGCGATCCGGCGCAGATGCGCGGCATAGAGCGCCGCGTCGAACTGAAAGGCATAGGTGCTGCCGTCGAGGCTCGTGTTCGGAATCCGGGGCAGCCGCGCGAAGCGGTTCCGGCGCGCCGCGGTTTCGGTCAGCGAATAGTCGGCGAGCGGCCCCGCGACGCCCTCGCGCCGGCCGCGCAGCCAATATTGCGGAAATTGCAGGATGCCGAGGCTGCGTCCGATCTGGCCGAAGGCGTGCATATAGGCATCGCCGATCCGGCCCCAGTCGCGAAACTCGATCCCCAGCTTGAACGTCCCCTGCGTTTCGCGGATGAATTCATCCTCGTCGAGGTCGATCAGCGCGTTGAACAGGCGGATGGCGGGAATGGTCGCTTCACCGACGCCGACCGTGCCGATCGCATCGCTTTCGACCAGCCGGATCGAAAGATGGCCCATCATGCGCGACAGTGCGGCGGCGGCCATCCAGCCCGCCGTTCCGCCCCCGACGATCACCACCTTCGTGACGCGATTGTCGCCCACTCTGCCCATTTCCTCCCGTCCGGCGCGGCCAAAGCGGGCCGGAAACAAGCGGGCCGGTCATACCGGCCGGCCCGCCCTTGCCGTCAGAACTTGTAGGTGATGCCGGCCATGAAGTTGCGACCATAATTCTGATAGTCGCGGATCTGGCGCGGATCGTCATTATAATAGGTGACGAAAGGCTCGTTGGTGAGATTCGACCCCTGGAGCAGGATGCCGAGCCCTTCGAGCGGGCCGCTCTGGAAGGTGTAGCCGATCTGCGCATCGACCACGAGCTCGCTCTTGGCCATGAACATGTCGCGCGCGAGGCTGAGCCCCGACACTTCGGCAAGGAATTTCGAGCGATAGCGGCCCGACGCCCGCGCCTGAAAACCGTCCTTCTCGAAATAGGCGGTGCCGTTCACGACCCAGCGCGACAGGCCGGGGAGCGAAATCGGGTCGGCATTGCCTTCGCGAACGCGGCTCTTGGTAAAGGACCCGCTGGCGAGAATGCCGAAGCCGTCGAGCGACTGGGAGAAGGTCGCGAAGGGAAGCGAGAGCGAGGCCTCGGCGCCATAGACATGGCCGCCGTTCCCGTTCAGCCATTGCTTGGCGATCCCTTCATAGGTCGCCACCGAACCGCCGTCGGGAACCTCGAAGCCCGTGAAGTCGAATGCGCTGTTCTGGCGATAGATGTAATTTTCGAGATATTTGTAGAAGCCGGCGACCGAGACATAGGCGCCCTGGCCGAAATATTTCTCGAGCGCGATGTCGACCGTGTCGGCCATCAACGGGCGCAGCTTCGCATTTCCGAGGTCGAGCGACCAGGGCGAGGCGTTGATGTCGGTGTTGTTGCGCTTCGAGGCGTCGAAATTGACGCCGCCGCCGGGCTTCAGCTGGTCCATGCGCGCCCGCGCCAGCACGCGCGCGGCACCAAAGCGCAGGAAGGTGTTGTCGGCGAACTCGACCGTCAGGTTCAGGCTGGGCAAAAGCTCGGTATAGGTCGCGCCGTCGGTGACCGGGGTCGACTGGGTCCGGCCGCCGACGACCTGCGCATAATAGCTCGATCCCGTCTGGTCCGAATGGACGATCTGCATGCCGATATTGCCGCGCACCGGCGCATTGCCCGCAGCGGTGTCGAAATCGGCCTGAACGAAGCCGGTCAGCACCTTTTCGTGGATCATATAGTCGTTGAAGATGCGCCCGGGGGTCCAGCCCGCCTCGTCGGTCAGCGTATAATTATCGTCGTTGTAATAGCGCCAGCTGTCGAACGAGACCATGCCCGGGATGCCGATGAAATCGAGCGAAACCGGATCATAGAGATAGTCGTCGGGCACGCGCGTGTCGGCCGGATAATTGTTGCTGGTCAGCACATAGCCGCGATCGTCGAGGCTCTTTTTGCGGTCCGAATAATTGGCGCCGACGCGCAGGCTGCGAAACGCACCGTCGAATTCCTGCGTCGCCTGGAGGCGCAGCGACTTGAGCTCGTCCTTGATCTTCGGCGTGTTGACGAAGCCGTCCTGGCAGTTCGGAACCGTCCCGCCGCAGCTGTTCCAGCCCTGCGGATCGGTGATGAGGAACAGGTCGGGATCGGCATAGTCGAGCGACGGGTCGAACAGGATGCCGCCATTGGGGCGCATTTCGAAGCCGAGTGCGGTTTCGCGCGCGCCGACATTCTGGCCCCGGCCGGTGCCGAGATAGATTTCGAGATTTTCCTCGGTCTTCTTGAGGTGCGAATAGCCGAGGTCGAGTTCGAGCGTCAGCCGTTCATTAGGCTTGAACTTGGTGTTCCAGCCGCCGGCGAGGATCGTCGAGTTGCGATGGACGACGTCGTTGCGCATCACCGCCTCGGTCCCCGACCAGGTGCCCTTCGTCACCAGCCCGTCTTCGACCGTGAAGCCGGGGAGCAGCGTCGAATTGCCCCACGCGAGCGGGAATTCGATGCCGCGCAGGCGCTGATCGTCCTTGAACTTCGACCAATAGCCGTCGAGCGTCGTGTGCAGCCGGTCGCTGGGTTCCCATTCGAGGACCGCCATCACGCCGTCGCGCTTGAGCTCGTTCGACTTCACATAGGGCTTGGCGCCGCCGATGATGAAGGCGGTGTCCGTGCCGTCGGTGACCTCGGGATAGCCCCAGGCGTTGAAGCGCTCTTCGGCGGTCGGCGACTGCATACGCGCATAGCCGATCGCCCAGCCGAGCGTGCCGTCGGCATTCTGGTCGATATAGGAGATGTTGGCGCGATAGCCCTTGTTCGAAATATCGGGATTGAGCTGGCCGAGGTCGTTGACCTCGAAGCGCGCGCCGGCGGCGAGCGCGCGGCGGCCATAAGCGAGCGGGCGCACCGTCTGCATGTCGATCGTGCCGCCGAGCGCCTGCCCGATCAGCGATGCGTCGGGGGTCTTGTAGACGATGGCGCCGCTCAGCAGTTCCGAGGGATATTGGTCGAGTTCGACGCCGCGGTTGTTGCTCGCCGAAACCTGTTCGCGGCCGTTGAGCAGCGTCGTGGTGAAGTCGGGGGCAAGGCCGCGGATCGACACGACATTGGCGCGGCCGTCGAGGCGCTGCGTCGCCAGACCGGGCAGGCGCGACAGCGATTCGGCGATCGACTGGTCGGGCAGCTTGCCGATGTCTTCGGACGAGATGACCTCGACGATCGAGGTGTTGTCCTTCTTGGCCTTGACCGAATTGTTGATGGCGCTGCGGATGCCGGTGACGACGATGTCGCCGTCGGCGGGCGCTTCGTTTTCGGCAACGGCGCCGGGATCCTGCGCCATCGCGGCGCGCGGCAAAAAGGCGGTGATGGCGAAGCCCAGCGCGATGGCGCTGGCACCGCGGCGAAGGCTGGCTGGCATGGTCATATCTGGCTCCCCTGGCTGCGATGGGACGGTGTTTCGCGCAGCGGTGGGGGTTCGCGGAACCTTAGTCCGCGCGGCATCCTCACCCCTGCGTGGGTTTACCCATCTGCGGCCTCGCAATTGGAACCAATCGCCGCCGCCCGCCATAGGGTATACGTATACGCATATTATGCGCGCCGAGCGCCTGTCGCCGAAAAGCCACAACGGCACGCGGCCCGTCGCGCGGTCCGGCGCAAATTCTTGCGCGGCGGCGCCGAGCCGCTAATCTGGCCGCAAGGGGATGCCGCGGCAGGAGAGGGACAATGGGACGGCAGCCGTCGTCCAAGCCGACGTCGTTCGACATAGCCTATCTGGCGGGCGTATCGCAGCCGACGGTATCGCGCGCGCTGCGCGGCAGCAAATCGGTGAGCGCGGCGACGCGCGCGAATATCGAACGCATCGCGCGCGAGCTCAACTATACGGTCGACAAGAACGCCTCGAGCCTGCGGTCGCAGCGCACGCACACGCTCGCCTTGCTCTTCTTCGAGGACCCGACCCCCGACGAGTCGATGATCAATCCCTTCTTCCTGTCGATGCTGGGGTCGATCACGCGCCAGTGCGCGCTGAGGGGCTATGACCTGCTCATCAGCTTTCAGCAGATGCACAGCGACTGGCACGTCGATTATCAGGACAGCCACCGTTCGGACGGGATCATCCTGCTGGGTTATGGCGACTATCAGCTCTATCGCGCCAAGCTCGAGCATCTGGTCGAGATGGGGACGAAATTCGTGCGCTGGGGATCGGTGTCGAAGGACAGCATCGGGCTCACCGTCGGCTCGGACAATGTCGGTGCCGGCGAGCAGGCGGGCGCGCATCTCATCGAAATCGGACGGCGGCGGATCGCCTTCCTCGGCGATGCATCCGACCATGCCCCCGAGTTTCAGGATCGCTACACCGGCCTCTGCCGCGCGATGTGCGCCGCCGGAATCGACCCCGACCCGGCGCTGCAGCATGGTGCGGTGTCGTCGGAGGAATCGGGCTATGCCGCGGCGCGCGCCTTGCTCGCGGGCGGCCACGCCTTCGACGCGATTTTCGCCGCGAGCGACCTGATCGCGATCGGCGCGATGCGCGCGCTGACCGAGGCGGGGCTGCGCCTGCCGCACGACGTCGCGATGATCGGCTTCGACGATATTCCCTCGGCCAGCCTGACCTCTCCTACTCTCACGACGCTGATGCAGGACATGAAGGGTGCGGGCGAGCTGCTCGTCGATGCGCTGCTCCGCCGCATCGACGGCGAAACGGTCGAGCCGAGCGTGCTGCCCGCACGGCTGATCAAGCGGCAGAGCACGGCGGTTTAGCGTTCGGCGGCGCTTTTCAGGGCTTCTCCAGCCCCGTGGCCCGCCTTTGCGTATTCGTATACGTGAACCACGCCGCTTGCCCCCGCCCCGCGCACGCGGCAAAGCTTTCCGGATGACGAGAGCCGTCCGAGCGGCCGTTTGGGGAGAGCGCGAGATGGAAAAGCCGCGGCAAGGTTTCGCCGGCCTGTGGAACATCAGCTTCGGTTTTTTCGGCATCCAGATCGGCTTCGCGCTGCAGAATGCCAATATGAGCCGCATCTTCCAGTCGCTGGGCGAGGATATCGAAAAGCTGCCCGGCCTGTGGGTCGCGGCGCCGCTTACCGGTTTGCTCGTCCAGCCGGTCATCGGCCATCTGAGCGACCGCACCTGGCTCGGGCGCCTCGGCCGCCGGCGCCCCTATTTCCTCGCCGGTGCTATCCTCGCCGCGATCGCGCTGTTCGCGATGCCCGAAAGCCCGTCGATCTGGTTCGCCGCGGTGATGCTGTGGCTGCTCGACGCCTCGCTCAACATCTCGATGGAACCCTTCCGCGCCTTTGTCGGCGACATGCTGCGCAAGGACCAGCACAGCGCGGGCTATGCGGTCCAGACCGCCTTCATCGGCGCCGGCGCGGTCGTCGGCTCGCTCTTTCCCTCGGTCATGGAGGCGTTCGGGGTCGCGAATGTCGCACCGCCGGGCCAGATCCCCGAGACGGTGCGCTATGCCTTCTGGTTCGGGGGCGCGGCGCTGCTGCTGTCGGTCTTGTGGACGGTGGTCTCGACGGACGAATATGACCCCGCCCGCATGGCGGCCTTCGAAACCGCGGGCGATGCGGTCGAACTGCCGCCGATGCGCGCGCTCGCCTCGCACAGCTATGCGGCGAGCTTCGGATGGATCGCCGCGGGGGTTGTCGTCGCGCTCGTTCAGATACGCCTTGGCCTGCTGCGCGAAGTGCTGCTGCTCGGCGCGCTGCTGGCCGGCTATGGCTTCGCCTCGATGCTCGCGATCGCGCTCGCTCGTCGCGGCAGCAGTACCAATATGCTGTCGAGCATCGTCGGCGATTTTTCGGGCATGCCGGCGCTGATGAAGCGCCTCGCGATCGTGCAATTCTTCAGCTGGTCGGCCCTGTTCGTCATGTGGATCAACACGACCCCGATCGTCGCCCAATATCATTATGGCACCCGCGATGCCGCGAGCGCCGCCTATCAGGAGGCGGCCAATTGGGTCGGCGAACTTTTCGCGATCTACAACGGCGTCGCCGCGATCGCGGCGCTGACCCTGCTCCCCTGGCTCGCGCGCCGGCTGGGACAGGCGCGCACGCATATGACCGGCCTTGCCTGCGGCGCCGCCGGCTATGCGAGCTTCTTCGTGCTGCGCGACCCGATGCATTTGATCGTCAGCGAAATCTTCATCGGCATCTTCTGGGCGTCGGTGCTCGCGATGCCCTATGCGATCCTCGCTTCCAGCCTGCCGCAGGCCAAGCTTGGCGTCTATATGGGCCTGTTCAACGTCTTCGTCGTGATCCCCCAGCTGCTGGTCGCGACAGTGATGGGATCGGTCATGCAAGCCTTTTTCCCGGGCGAGCCGATTTACACCATGGCGTTCGCGGCCGTGACGCTGGTGGTCGCGATGATCGCCATGACAAGCGTCGCCGCGATGCTCCCCCGGCGCGATTGAGCCGCCACCGGCCGGCGCCTGCCGAAAAACCCGCGGTCGCGCACGCAACCGCCCCGGGGGCCGGGCCCAGCCCTCGACCGTTATCTCCTGCTTTCCAGCCGCGGTTCCTGCCCTCTCAGGCCATCCCCGTGTCCATCTAGGGAGTCCCCCCGATGGCGATCATCGGGGGCTTGGCGATGCTGGTGGGACAGGAGTCTCCCCTCCGCCGCGAGTCGGTGACGTTTCCTGCAACCAACCCAACGCATGGAGGCCAGCTGTGGCAGAGAAAGAATTCAAGGGCGTCATCAAGCTCGATGTGCGCGATTCGACACCCGATTGGAGTCCGTTCACGCCGCCGACGCCGCCGAAGGATGCGCCGAACATCCTGATCGTGCTGTATGACGACACCGGACAAGCCGCCTGGTCGCCCTATGGCGGCGCGATCAACATGCCGACCCTGCAAAAGCTGGCGGACAACGGGCTGACCTATACGCAATGGCACACCACCGCGCTCTGCTCGCCGACGCGTTCGACCTTCCTGACCGGGCGCAACCACCATCTGTGCGGCATGTCCTGCATCACCGAAGGCGCTCAGGGTTTTCCGGGCTGGAGCGGCCGCCTGCCCGAGAATGTCATGTCGATCGGCTATATGCTTCAGGGCAACGGCTATTCGACCTTCTGGCTGGGCAAGGAGCATAACGTCCCCGAACAGGATATCTGCTCGGGCGGCGTGCGCTCCGAATGGCCGCTGCAGCAGGGCTTCGACCGCTTCTATGGCTTCCTTGGCGGCGAGACGAACAACTGGTATCCCGACCTGGTCGAGGATAACGGTTTCATCGACCAGCCCTATGGCCCCGAAGACGGCTATCATCTTTCCAAGGATCTGGCCGATCAGGCGCTGCGGATGATCCGCGATCAAAAGGCGAGCAATCCGTCGAAGCCGTGGTTCATGTGGTTCTGCCCCGGCGCAAACCACGCCCCGCACCATTCGCCCAAGGAATATGCCGACAAATATAAGGGCAAGTTCGACGAGGGCTATGACGCCTATCGCAAATGGGTGGTGCCGCGGATGATCGAAAAGGGTCTGTTGCCCGCCGACACCAGGATCGAGGATTTCAATTTCCTGCCCGACGCGATCGCCAACAAAGGCGATTTCGTGCGCCCGTGGGACGAGCTCAACGATCAGGAGAAGAAGCTCTTTGCGCGCATGGCCGAAGTCTATGCCGGCTTTTCCGAATATACCGACGCCCAGGTCGGCCGGATTATCGACTATCTGGAGGAAAGCGGCCAGCTCGACAATACGATCATCTTCTATTGTTCGGACAATGGCGCGTCGGGCGAGGGCAGCCCGAACGGTTCGGTCAACGAGAATAAATTCTTCAACAACTATCCCGATACGCTCGAGGAAAATCTCAAATATATCGACGTGCTCGGCGGGGTGGAAACCTACAACCACTATCCGACCGGCTGGGCCGCGGCCTTTTCGGCGCCCTACAAGATGTTCAAGCGCTATTCGGAATATGCCGGCGGCACCTGTTGCCCGTTGGTGATCCACTGGCCCAAGGGCATCAAGGCGAAGGGCGAGGTGCGCAATCAATATCACCACAGCACCGATATCGTGCCGACCATCCTCGAATGCATCGGCGTCGAAATGCCCGATACATTCCGCGGCGTGAAGCAGCATCCGCTGTCGGGCGTGTCGATGAAATACAGCTTCGACGCCAAGCCCGACGCGCCGACGCAGAAGAAGAAACAATATTATGCGATGCTCGGCACGCGCGGCATGTGGGCCGATGGCTGGAAGGCCGTCGCACTGCACGCGCCGCTGACGAGCAAGGGCCATTTCGATCAGGACGAATGGGAGCTTTACAACACCGACAATGACCGTTCCGAAACGGTGAATCTTGCCGACAAGCATCCCGAAAAGCTGAAGGAACTCGTCGACCTGTGGATGAAGGAAGCCGAGGCGAACAATGTCTTGCCGCTCGACGACCGCAGCGCCGCCGAAATGCTCGCTATCGAACGGCCGTCGACCGAGCCGCCTCGCCAGCGTTATATCTATTATCCGGGAACCTCGCCGGTGCCCGAGGGCGTGGCGGTCAACGTCCGCGGGCGGTCGTACAAGATCATCGCCGACGTCGAATTGACCGACAAGAGCGAAGGCGTGATCTTCGCCCATGGCTCGCGCTTCGGCGGGCACTCGCTGTTCATCAAGGACGGCAAGCTGCACTATGTGTACAACTTCCTAGGCATCAAGCCCGAACAGAAGTTCGTCTCGGGCAAGCTGACGCCCGGCAAGCACACGCTCGGCATGGAGTTCATCCGCGAAGGCCAGGGCGAATATGGCGAATCGCTCGGCAAGACGACGCTCTATGTCGACAGCGAAGCGGTCGATGACGGCGACATGAAGACGCAGCTCGGCAAATTCACCCTGTCGGGCGACGGCCTTTGCATCGGGCGCGACAGCGGCGATGCGGTGAGCGAGGAATATAGCTCACCCGGCGAGTTCAAAAATGGTCGCATCTTTGGCGTCGCGGTCACCGTGGAAGAGACGCAATATCTCGACCTCGAAAAGCTCGCCGCCGCCGCGATGGCGGTCGACTGAGCCAAAAAGGCAAAAGGGGTGCGGCCGGCCAGCGATGGCCGGCCGCAAATTTGCCGCGCCCGCTATTCGACAAGCACATGGAGTAGTCCTGCATGGAAGAAATCGACATCCTCGCCGAATATGTCGCGATCGGGGTGAATATCCTGGCTATCGCGGCGATCGCGGTGGGGTCGATCCAGGGCGCGGTCGGACTCGCGCGCGGGTTGCTGACCAATGCGAGCGAGGATGATCTGCGCCCCGTCTGGCTCGCCTTCGGGCGCTGGCTGGTCGCGGGCCTGACCTTTCAGCTCGCCTCCGACATCGTCGAAACGACCTTCGCGCCGACGTGGGACGACATCGGCAAGCTCGGCGCGATCGCGGTGATCCGCACCTTCCTCAACTATTTCCTGAACAAGGACATGAACGAGCTGCGCGAGCGCGGCCGCGAGGAAGCGAGGGAGGGCCGGGCCGAAAAACGGCCATGAGCCTCTAACCAAGGGCAACTATCGGCACGGGGCGGCGGCCAAGGCCGCGCCCCGTTGTCCGATCAATGACTCAGCTTCTCGCGATAATATTGCACGCGCGTCGCGCGCAGCGCGGGCATACCGAGCTGGTCGTATGCGCGCTGCCACGAGGCGAATTCCTCGATGCTGAGATTATAGCGTTCGCACGCCTCGTCGATCGTGATCAGCCCGCCTTCGACTGCGGCGACCACTTCGGCCTTGCGACGGCTGACCCACCGCCGCGTGTTGCGCTTCGGCAAATCCCTGAGCGTCATAATGCTGCCGGTCGGCCCGACGATTGATGCGGGCCGGATCTTCTGTTGTTCGAGCACCACGAACCTCCGTTCGCGCGGCCCCGCGCCGCGAAGTGCCCCCTCGAATTCCCGGGTTCCGGTCTAAACAATCGTCGTAAAGAATGGGTTAGGATCGCCTCCCCGCCCGTCGCACGAGCGACACATTCCGCCGCAAATCAAATCCAGGGGCCAGAACCCGATGGCTCTAGAGCCTGATGACCCTGCGCCGCATCCATCGCCAGCGCGACCGCGCCGAGCGGCCCGGCGAGCGTGCCGAGCGCGGGCGCGACGACATAGGGACCGTCTTCGGGCAGGCGCATATAGCCCGCGAGGCTTGCTTCCACTCCGGCGTTGATCCGCGGCAGCAGATGCGGCTGGCCCGCGATCACGCCGCCGCCCATCGCGACGCGTATCGGCCCGGTGGTCACCGCGAGCGCATGGATCATCACCGACAGGCTGTTCACCACCGGGTCCCAGACCGGATCGTCGGCGGCGACGTCGGACAGGTGGCGCGCGCCGACCCGCGCCTTGACCGCGGTGCCCGAAGCGAGGCCCTCGACGCAATCGTCGTGAAAGCGGCAGACGCTTGGCGCATCGTCGCCGGGCAGGCGCGGGACGCGGATGTGGCCGATCTCGCTGTGGCTGAAGCCGCGCGTCGGGCGGCCGTGAACGATCAGGCCGACGCCGACCCCCGTGCCGACGGTGACATAGGCGAAATCGCCGAGCCCGTGCCCGCTGCCCCAGCGAATCTCGGCGAGCGCCGCGCCGTTGACGTCGGTGTCGAAGCCGATCGGAACGTCATAGGCGGCGCGCAGCGGGCCGAGCAGATCGGCGCCCTCCCAATCGGCCTTGTTCGTCGCGCCGACGCGGCCATAGTCACCCGCGCCCGGATCGAGCTGCAGCGGGCCGAAGGCGGCAACGCCAAGCCCGCAGAAGCCCGGGCCCGCCGCCCAGCCGTCGAGCACCGCCTTGATCGCGGGGAGCGTTTCCCAGGGCACGGTGGTCGCGATCGTCCGCTGGCCGCGAATATCGTCGGGGCCGGCCGCGAGGGTGCAGATACATTTGGTGCCGCCGAGTTCGACGCCGGCGAACAGCTGCGCGCCGTCGCGCCCGGATGTCACATCTTCCATCAGCGCGCCCCCCTCACCCGGCGACCACCTGTTGTGGAGGGTGCCACCGAACGGTGCAAGGCCGAAAGCGAACAGGATATTGTGCGCGGCGGTAGCGGGGAGGCATGGGTCACTAAATAGTCCATTCTTATCATTTTTTTCGGTTCGTATGTCCGGGTCGGTATCGGCTGCGGCTCAGCTCGGCGTCGCGCCGAACGACGGTGGCCGGTCGCGCTTCGCGGTGCCGAAGGCCGACGGCTTCGCGCCCATTTCAAAGACGAGCTCGCCGCCGTCGATCAGGTCGGCGTGCGCGATCCAGTTCCGGCTCCGCGGCTTGCCGTTCCAGCGCACCGACTGGACATAGGGCCGGTCGGGCGCATTATTTTCGGCGCGGACGGTCAGCATCCTGCCCGCGCCCACGCGGACTTCGGCGACGTCGAACAGCGGCGAGCCGAAGACATAGACGCCGCTCACCGGGTCGACCGGGTAAAAGCCGAGCGCCGAGAGGATGAACCACGCGCTCATCTGGCCGCAATCGTCGTTACCGATCACCCCGTCGGGGTCGTTCCGGTACATTTCGGTCAGCAGCCGCCGCACCATCGCCTGTGTCTTCGCGGGCGCGCCGCAATAGGCATAGAGATAGGCGACATGGTGGTTCGGCTCGTTGCCATGCGCATATTGGCCGACGAGACCCGAAATGTCGGGCGGCGCGTTGTCGGGCAAGGTCGAGGGGCCGTTGAACAGCGCGTCGAGCTGTTTCTCGAACGCCGCATCGCCGCCGAAATGGTCGATCAGCCCATAGACGTCATGCTGGTTGAGGAAGGTCGCCTGCCAGCCGTTCGCTTCGGTATAGTCGCGCCACTTGCCCGTATCATGCCCGATCTGGATCGGATCATAATCCTTCCACCAGCTGCCGTCCTTGAAGCGCGGGCGCGCGAAGCCGGTCCTGGCGTCGATGACGTTGCGATAGTTGCGCGAACGCTCGCGCAGCGCCGCCGCATCCTCCTTCGCGCCGACCGCGTCGGCGAGATGCGCCATCGCCCAGTCGTCATAGGCATATTCCTGCGTCCGGCTGACCGATTCCCACACCTCGTCGCACGGGATATAGCCGAGGTCGTAATAGAAGCCCCGGCCCAATGTGCTGTCGATATCCTTGTAATCGCGGTCGAAGGCGCGGCGGCGGATGTTCGGCCAGGCGGCGGCATAGTCGGCGGCAATGCCCTTGGCGTGCGCCTCGGCGAGCACCGAGACGCCGTGCCAGCCGATCATGCACGCGGTCTCGACGCCCTGCAGCGGCCAGACGAGCGGGCCGGCGGGGCTCTGCGCGGTCTGGCGGCAGATGTCGCGGGTCAGCAGCGCGGCGCGATCGGGGTCGATCAGGGTCAGCAGCGGGTGCAGCGCGCGATAGGTATCCCACAGCGAATAGGTGCTGAACGCCTCTTCACCCTTCGGCGCATGATGCAGCTTGCGGTCGAGCCCGACATAGCGGCCGTCGCGGTCGGTGAAGAGCGTCGGCGCGAGCTGCGCATGATAGAGCGCGCTCGCGAGGATTATGCGCTGGTCCTCGGTGCCGCCCGCGACGCGAAAACCGTCCAGCGCCTTCGCCCAGCTGCCGCGCGCTGCCTTGACCGCGCCGTCGAAATCCCACGCCGGAACTTCCTGCGCCAGCGCATCGCGCGCACCCTTAACATCGACCGCCGAGAGGCCGGTCTTGACGAGAATCGGTTCGCCGCCCGCCTCGTCGAAGAAGAGTGCGACCTTGGTGCTGTTGCCCGCGATTCCCGTGGCGCCGTCGGGCGCGGGCGTGTCGCCGTCGCCGAAGAAGCGGACGCGGTCGGGCCTGCGCGACAGCTGCATCGCGAAATGGATATGGCGGCCCTTCGCCCAGCGGTTGACCTGACGGCTGCCGGTCAGCGTACCGTCGTCGCCCCATGCGAGCGACGCCTTTTCGACGACCACACCCTTGTCCCAGTCGTCTTCGATCGCGTGCGCGAAATCGATCAGGATATGCGCGGGGCCTTTGCCGAAACGATAGCGGTGCAGCCCGCAGCGCTCGGTCACGGTGAGCTCGGCGAGCACGCCCGATTCAAGCTTGACGCGGTAATAGCCGGGCTCGGCATGTTCGTCCGAATAGCGCTGGCGATAGCCCTCGTCGGGATTGTCGGTCGAACCGGGTTGGAGCTTCAGCTCCTGCCGCGTCGGCACCACGAGGATGTCGAGCATGTCGCCGATCCCCGTCCCCGACAGATGGGTATGGCTGAACCCCATGATCGAGCCATCCTTCTGATGATAGCCCGAGCAGGCGTCCCAGCCGTGGGTGTTCGTATCGGGGCTCAATTGCGCCATGCCGAAGGGGAGCGAGGCGCCGGGGAAGGTGTGCCCGTGCCCGCCCGTGCCGATGAAGAGATTGGGTTTGCCCGCGCCGAGCGTCGCGTCGCCCGCGAGGCGCGAGCAGCCGGCGGGGATCGCGCCGCCGAGCGCGAGCAGGCCGGTGGTGGCGAGAAGCTGGCGGCGGCTGGTCGTGGTCATCGAACGCGCCTCCATCACAGCGGCCGTGCCAACAGCGCGGGGCGCTTGTCCGCGACCTCGACGATCAGCTGCCCGAACAGCGCATTCGCCCAGGCGAACCAGCTGCGCGTGAATTTCCCGGGATCGTCCTTGTGGAAGCTCTCGTGCATGAAGCCGGTGCCGCCATGCGTGCCCTTCAGCCAGCGCAGACACTCAAGGATCGTCGCATCATCATCGGCGTTCATCGCGCGGGTGATGATCGACATCGGCCAGATCATGTCGAGGCCGATATGCGGCCCGCCGATGCCCTCGGCGGCCTTGCCCTTGAAGAAATAGGGATTGCGCTCGCTCCACGCGAGGTCGGCGGTGCGGCGGAACAGCGGGTCGTTCCGGTCGACGACGCCGATCAGCGCGAGGCCCGACAGGCTCGGCACATTGGCATCGTCCATGAAGACATGGTTGCCAAAGCCGTCGATCTCATAGGCCCAGACCTGACCGCCCTTGCCGTCGTCGATCAGCGCATGCGCCTTCAGCGCCGCCTCGACCTCGGCGGCGAGCGCTTCGGCGTCGGTTGCCGCTGCCGCGTCGCCGCGCGCTTCGCGGTGGACCTCAGCGACCTTGCGCAGCACCGACACCGCGAACAGGTTCGACGGGATCAGGAAGGGATAGAGGCAGGCGTCGTCGGACGGGCGGAACATCGAGTGGATCAGCCCGATCTTCTTCGTCGGCCGGCCATAGCCGCCGAGCATCAGACTGTCCGACGGCTGGAGCGCGGGGCGCTGGAAATGATAGGGGCCGGGGCCGTCCTTGCGCTGCTGGACGCGGAAGGTGTGGACCGCGAGTTTCATCGCGCGCGACCATGTGTCGTCGAAGGGTGCCTTGTCCTTCGTGCGCGTCCAATATTCGTGGCTGAGGCGCATCGGATAGCAGAGCGAGTCGATCTCCCACTTCCGCTCGGCGACGCCGGGCTTCATGTCGGTCTGGTCGGTCTCGGACCATTCGAGCTTCGACGGCGCGCCCGGGTCCTTGTCGAAGGCATTGGCATAGGGGTCGATCAGGATGCAGCGCGCCTGGCGCTGGATCAGCCCCTGGAACAGCCGCTTGAGCTTAGCGTCTTTCGTGACGAGATGGATATAGGGCTGCACCTGCGCCGAGCTGTCGCGCAGCCACATCGCCTCGATATCGCCGGTGATGACGAACGTGTCGGGACGGCCATCGAGCGTGCCCGTCTGGACGGTCGTGTCGAGCGTGTTCGGATAGCAATTCTCGAACATCCACGCGAGTTCGGCGTCGGCGATCTTCGCCTTCACGCGCGCGATTTCGGCCTCGATTGCGGGACTGGTGAAGTTGCGCGCAGCCGGCGCCGGGCGCTTGCTTGCGAAGGAGGCGGCGCGCGCGGCGGTGGGGATGGCGGCCGACAGCGCAAGCGCTCCGGCCCCGGCCATGATTTCGCGGCGGTTGGGGGTCATCATCGTCTCCGGCATCAGTTGGGCGCGCTCAGCGAAAAGGGCGCGGCGGCGGGGTCGCTCGCCCACGCCTTGTTCGGCTGCGGCCCCATGACGAAGGTCAGCGTGCCGCCCTGTGACAGCGCCTTGTGCGTCAGATAGGCCTTGGTCACGGGCTTGCCGTTGAGCGTCACAGACTGGACATAGACGTTCGCGGCGCTGTTGTTCTGCGCCTCGATCGTCAGCGGCTTGCCGTTCGGCATCGTCAGGGTGACGGCACGGAACAGCGGGCTGCCGATCGCATATTCACCGGTCGCGGGCGCCACCGGATAGAAGCCCAATGCCGAGAAAACATACCAGGCCGAGGTCTGGCCATTATCCTCGTCCCCCGGATAACCGTCGGGCGCCGACGAATAGAGCTTTGCCATGATGTCGCGGACATGCTGCTGCGCCTTCCACGGCGCCCCCGCCCAGTCATAGAGATAGGGCATGTGCTGGATCGGCTGGTTGCCATGGGCATATTGCCCCATGTCGACGATCTGCATCTCGCGGATCTCGTGGATCACCTGGCCATAATAGCTTTCGTCGAAGATCGGCGGCGTGGTGAAGATCGAGTCGAGCCGCTCGACGAACTTGTCGCGCCCGCCCATCAGCTCGATCAGCCCGTGGACGTCTTGCATCACCGCCCAGCTATAGTGGAGCGCATTGCCCTCGGTGAACGCATCGCCCCATTTATAGGGGTTGAAGGGCGTCGCCCACGATCCGTCCTGATTGCGGCCGCGAATCCAGCCGCTCTCGCTGTCGAACAGTTTGCGGTAGTTGAGGGCGCGCGCGGTATATTTCCTGGCATCTGCATCCTTGCCGAGCGCCTGCGCAAGGCGCGCGATCGAAAAATCGGCGGTCGCATATTCGAGCGTGCGCGCGGCATTCTCGTTGATCCCGACATCGTAGGGAACATAGCCGAGCCGATTGTAATATTCGGCGCCTTCGCGGCCGACGGCGCCCACGACATTGCCCTTCTTGTCGGTCGGGCGCCCTTCGCTCGTCGTCGCGTTCTTGACCATCGCTTCGTACAGGGTTTCGGCGTCGAAACCGCGCACGCCATTGATATAGGCATCGGCGATCAGATTGGCCGAGTTCGACCCGATCATCACGTTGCGATAGCCGGGGCTCGCCCATTCGGGGAGCCAGCCGCCCTCCCGATAGGTGTTGACCAGCCCCTGCATGATCCGGCTGTCGAGGTCGGGATACATCAGCGCGAAGAAGGGGAAGACTGCGCGCCATGTGTCCCAGAAGCCGTTGTCGGTGAACATATAGCCGGCATGGACCTTGCCGTCGTAGGGGCTGTAGTGGACGATCTTCCCCGTCGCATCCTCTTCATAAAAGGCGCGCGGGAATTGCAGCATCCGGTAGAGCGCCGAATAGAAGGTGCGCGCATCGTCCTTGTCGCCGTCGTCGATGCGGATGCGCGACAGCTCCTTTTCCCAAGCCGCCTTGGCCTTCGCCTTCGTCGTGTCGAAATCGTCGTTGCCGATTTCGGTATGCAGGTTGCGGAGCGCCTGTTCGGGGCTGATGAAGGAGGAAGCGACGCGGACGTGGACCTGTTCGCCCTTCTTTGTCCTGAAGCTAACGACCGCGCCGACATGGTCGCCCTCGCGCGAGGCCGCGTTCGTCGGCGCCTCGTCGCCGGCCCAGGTGCGCGCGAGGGTGAAGTCGCGATCGAACTCGGCGACGAAATAATTGTGGAAATTGTCGGGAACGCCGCCGTGGTTGTTGCGGACATAGCCGGTGATGCGGCGGTTCGCGGCGTCGATCTTGACCATCGACCCGCCCGCGAGCCCGTCGAGCAGGATGTGCGCATCATCGCTTTCGGGGAAGGTGAAGCGGAACTGCGCCGCGCGCATCGTCGGCGCGACTTCCGCCGTCACATCATAGTCGGCGAGATAGACCTTGTACGAATAGGGCCGCGCCTCTTCGGCCTTGTGGCTGAACCAGCTGCCGCGATCGGCCTGTTTCACCTTGACCGGGCCGGTTTCCGCCATCAGCGCGAAGGCGGCATAATCGTTCATCCACGGGCTCGGCTGGTGCGTCTGCTTGATCCCGTTGATCTTTTCGCCGTCATAGGTGTAGCCCCAGCCGCTGCCGGGATCGTCGGCAGTCACCGGGGTCCAGCTGTTCATCCCGAACGGAACCGTCACCGCGGGATAGGTGTTGCCGTAAGACAGGCGATAGCTGGAATCACTGCCCATCAGCGGGTTGACGAGATCGACGAGCGCGCCCTGCGCCGCCGCCGCCTGAGCCAGCGCCGCAGGCGTGCCGATGCTGCCGAACAGAAGCGCGCCTGCCGCGGCGCCGAGCGCGATGCGCCTGATCGTCTTCACGTCGTTTCTCCCCTTTTTCCCGTCATTGCGCCAGCGGGCGCGGCTCCACGCCCTCGTTGGTCATCTTTACCGGCGCGATCGTGCCGTCCGGATTGAAGATCATGCGGTCGATCGCGAGCTGGCGGTGCTCGCCCCTGTCGTCGCCGATCGGGCGGCGGTGATAGGCGATATACCAGTCGTCGGTGCCAGGCACATTGACCACCGAATGATGCCCCGCGCCGCGCGCGATATGGAAATCCTGCTCGAGAATCTTGCCCATCGGCTTGAACGGGCCGGTCGGCGATGGCCCCATCGCATAGGCGACCGAATAGTCGGGACCGGTCCAGCCGCCTTCCGACCACATCAGATAATAGACGCCCTTGCGCTTCACCACGAAGCTGCCCTCGACATAGCCGGGGGGCGTGATTTCCTTGAAAGTCTCGCCGTCGGGGAAAGGTTCGATGGAGGTCAGATCGTCGCCGAGACGCACGACGTTGCAGTGACCCCAGCCGCCATAATAGAGATAATATTGCCCGTCGTCGTCGTGGAAGACGAACTGGTCGATCGGCTGCGCGCCGTTGTGGAACTGGCCGATCAGCGGCTTGCCAAGCGCGTCCCTGAACGGTCCGGCAGGATTGTCGGCGACCGCGACGCCGATGCCGCCGGGCTGGTCGTTCGACTGAATATCGTTGGCGCCGAAGAAGAGATAATATCTGCCATCCTTCTCGATCGCCGACGGCGCCCACACCGCATAGGCCGCCCAGGCGACGTTTGCGACGTCGAGCACATGCTCGTGCTTCGTCCAGTGGACGAGGTCGGGCGAGGAAAAGGCGTTGAAGAAGGTCTGGATATAATAGGAAGGCCGCAGCGCCTTCTGCCCGCGCAGCCTTTGCTGCTCTTCGCTGAAATGCGGCGAAACGTCGGGCGTTTCGGCATGATCCGAATAGGTCGGATAGATCCAGTAACGATTCCCGAACCGCCGGATTTCGGGATCGGCGTACCAGCCCGGCACGATCGGATTTTCGGCCCGCGCCGCGCCGCCGGCGAGCAAGGCCGCGGCGATGGTCAGCGATGTCAGCCAGCGGCGTGTCATGTCGCGCCTCCCCTGTCTTCTTGCCTATAGGCCCTCGCGCCCCCCGGAAAAATATGGGTGGCTCCTTGCGGAGCCACCCGAGGGGGAGTTCGATGGGCTTCGGCCCGCATCAGAATTTGTAGGACAGGCCCACATAGGCGCGGCGGCCGAAATAATTGGCGCGATAGAAGCGCGCGTCGGTGTCGTTGCCGAGATGCTGGCGCTCCTCCGATTTGGTGAGGTTGATGATCGAGGCGGTGAGCACCACCCCATTGTCCCACAGCTCGTAGGAAGCGTTGAGATCGACCTGCTCATAGGGCTCGGTATAGACGTTGAGTCCCGACTGGAGCCCTTCCACAACCTCGCCGCGGCGGTTGTAGGACGCGCGGATCAGGAAGCGGTCGGTTTCGTAGAAGACCGAGGCGTTGACCTGCGTCTTGGCGCTGCCGACGAGCGGCGAGCGGCCGACCGTTTCGCCGTCGAGCGTGATGTCGGCGACCGACGTGTCGTTATAGGTGAAGTTCACCTGCGCGCCGAGGCCGAAGTCGAACGTATGCTGAGCATAGAGTTCGATGCCCTGCGACACCGCGTCCGATCCGTTGGCGATCGTCGAATAGGGCTGGATCAGCACCTGTTCGCCGGCGACTTCGCGCGTCACGTCGAGGACGAGCGGGACGACGAAGTTCGACACGTCCTTGCGGAACAGGCTCGCGCCGAGCACCGAGCCGCGGTCGAAATACCATTCGACGCCAAGGTCGTATTGCCACGCCTCGAACGGCGCGAGGTCGGCATTGCCGCCGCTGCCCGACCAGCCTTCGAACTCGCCGAACTGACCGCGATCGAAAGCATAGGCCGCCGAGCGATAGGTCAGCGAACGCCGCGACCCGAGATCGTTGAACGACGGACGCGAAATCACCTTGGCGACCGCACCGCGGATCACGATGTCGGGGGTGACCTCGTAAACGAGGTTCAGGCTCGGGAGCCAGTCGGTGTAGCTCTTCGACTGGTCGATCGGGACGTTGACGATTTCCTCGCGCTGGTCGAGCGGCAGCACCTGGCAGTTGCCGTCGGGACCGATCGGCACATTGGGGTCCATCGGGCCGCCCGGCCCATCGACGCAATAATCGTTCAGATATTGCAGGCGATCCGAGGTGATACCCGACTGTTTGGTATTCGCGACGCGCAGGCCGATATTGCCGCGCAGCGGGCCGCTTTCGAAATCGGCCTGCACATAGCCCGCGAACACCCGCTCGCCGAGGTCATAGATATTGTCCTCTTCGAGCACGCGCACCGATGGGCCATAGGTCGTGTTGATGTAATCGAGATAGCGCTCGAAATTGATGCCCGGATAGACGTTGGCGCTGAAGCCGCCGGCGATATTGCCGATCGGCTGGTCATAGAAATATTCGGGCCGCGCGACCGCACCCTCGGGCGTGTCCTGATAGCGCAGCTCGGTCGCGGGATCGGCGTACCATTCGTTGCGGCCGGTCTCGCGGTGGATGCTCATGTCGCGCCACTTGCCGCCGACGCGCAGCGCGCGCAGGAAGCCGTCGAAGTGACGGACGAGGTCGAGCTGGGCATAGCGCTGCGACAATTCGCTGTTCGTGAAGCCCGACCCGGTCGAGCCGACGTCGATCTGCGCGATGCCGTTCTTGATATTGTCCTGCAGCTCGGGCGAGAATTCCATGCTGAGATTGCCGTTCGTGAAATCCCAGCCGCTGAAGAAATTGCCGTTCTGCTCCTGCCCGGTGATCGTCAGGCGCGGCTTCGAGGCGACGCCGAAGCGCATCGACGGGCCGCCGGTCGCCTTGGTCTTGCCGACCTTGAACACCGCATCGAAGCTGTCGGTGTTCCATTCGACCTCGGTTTCGAAGGTGTTCGACACCTGCTTTTCGCGGCTGTAGGAGCCGGCGATCTGCGGCGTCTCCATCGTACAGGGCGGCGAATTGGCGAGGCATTCGGTGCCCGCGGCGGGAACCTCGAAATTCGCCGACTGGAAGATGGTGCCGCTTTCGTCGAAGGTCGGACCGGTGAAGAAATTGCCATAGCCCCATTCGGGGATCTTCAGCACATTGCTCTGCCAGTTGCTGCTATATTCGAAGCGGAAATAGTTCGAGGTGACGGTCAGATTGTCGAACGGGCGCATCTGCGCGGTCGCCTGGATACCGAGCCGCTTGCGGTCCTGCGTGAAGACTTCCTCATTGACCGACTGCGGTGCCCAATAGCCCGAATAATGCGTGCCGTCGCGCGTCGTCACGCCTTCGCCCGGCCAATAGGAAATCGCGTCGTCATTTTCGAACGGGTTGCCGTTGGCATCGACCGCCGGCGTCAGGACATTGCCGTCGGCGTCGCGGTCGCTCCACCAGCGCCAGGTTTCGGTATAGCCACGCAGCTCGCGGTTCGACCGTTCCTGATAGGTCGCGCCGACCAGGAAGCCCAGGCGCTCGCTCGGGTCCTTCCACGAAATCTGGCCCGCGATCTGCGGGTCGAATTTCTCGGTCGTGTCCGAATAGGTGCCCTCGGCCGAGACGAAGCCCGACCAGGCCGGCAGGTCGAACGGGCGCCGCGTGTTGAGGATGACGGTGCCGCCGACGCCGCCTTCCTCGAGCCGCGCTTCGGACGATTTATACACTTCGGTGCTGGCGATGAAGTTCGACGGCAGCAGCACATAGTTGAACGAGCGCTGCGGATCGCCGCTGTCGGCGCCGGCGATGAAATTGCCGTTGAGCAGCGTCAGCGTAAGGTCGGGCTTGAGGCCGCGGATGCTGACCCGGCTGCCCTCGCCGCCGTCGCGGGTGATGATCACGCCCGGAACGCGCTGGAGCGCGTCGGCGACATTCTTGTCGGGGAATTTGCCGATATCCTCGGCGGTGATGACCTCGATCAGCGCGTTCGAGTCGCGCTTTTGCTCGAGGCTCTTTTCGATCGATTCGCGATAGCCGGTGACGACGATCGCGTCGCCGGGCGCGCCGGCCGCATCGTCCGACTGCACCTGCGCGTCGACCTGTGCGTTATCGGCAGTCTGCGCCTGCGCCGGCACCGCGCACAGGCCGGCGACGGCCCCCGCGGTCAGCATCAGGTCGCGCACGAGCTGTTCGCGGCTACGCCCCTTCGACGAATGGAATTGTCCTGCGCCCATCTGTTCATCCTCCCTGTTCGAGGGGCTCCGCGCCCCCGCTCATTGCCCGGTTCTAGCAATCACCGGTGCGACCCATCGGGTCCGTCGACCCCGTATTCAGAATATAAAAAATAATTTGTCAAATAAATCTTTCCGGAGCGCGCGCCGTGCGATGGAGCGGTCCGAAACCAAGGCGAAAGCTGGGTTTTTGACCAATCGCAGCGCAGTTCCAGCTTCGCGTGCGGAGCGCGCCCGGCATGTGTGTGAGACAAAATTGCAACGCGGCGGCGCGCCGGGACTCAGTCGCCCGACGGGTCCTGCCAAAGCGGTGCCGCGATTTTCGCCAGCGCTTCGGGCGGCGCCTTGGGCACCGCGCGGTCATAGGTCAGCAAGCCGTTGATCTCGTCCTCGACATCGCTCGTCTGCGTATAGACCGCGGCGCTGAGCCCGGCCTCCTTCGCCTGGCGGATCACGCCCTCGAGCTTCTTGCGGAAGCGGTCGAGATATTCGGCCGGCTCGCGGGCGACCTGATAGCTCCAATTGCCCTTGCCCGGCCGCCAGATATGGCCTTCGACCGGGAAGCCGACGCCGCCATATTCGCCGAGCACGATCGCGCGCCGCGACTGGTGGCGGGGGGTGTTCGGCACATCTTCATAGGTGTGGATGTCGAGCACGTCCGACGCCTCGGGCGCGACGTCGAGCCAGCCCGAGGTCGCATCGACGAGCCGCGACGGGTCGAGCCCCTTGACCAAGCGCGCGAGCGTCGCGGCGTCATATTGCCCCCAGCCCTCATTGTTGACGACCCACATCACGATCGACGGAAAGGCGCGAAGTTCGCCGATCATTTCGGCGAGTTGCTTCTGCTGTTCGGCCATCGTCTCCGACGGGAAGACCGCCTGATACTGGCTCGTCCCCGCGAGATAATGATCCTCGCCGCCGCCCGAGGGCATGTCCTGCCAGATCAGCATCCCCAGCCGGTCGGCGTCGTAATAATAGCGCGCGGGCTCGACCTTGATATGCTTCCTCAGCATATTGAAGCCCGCTTTTTTCAGGAAGACGATGTCGCTCGCCATCGCTTCCTCCGACGGCGGCGTATAAAGCCCGTCGGGCCACCAGCCCTGATCGAGCACGCCGCTTTGAAACAGCGGCTCGTTGTTGAGCAGGATCGCCGGCTGACCCTCGACGCGGCCCGGTCCGACCGAAATCTTGCGCATCGCGAAATAGGCCTCGGCCGTGTCGCGCGGCGCGCCCGCGACCTCGGCCTTCGCATAGACCCGCCGTTCATGGCCGGTGAAGCGCGAATCATAGGCCTTGCGGTCGCGCTCCTTCTCCCCCGCATAGGGATCGCGCACCGTCACCAGCTCGGCCTTGAGATCGTAAAGGAAGGGATCATCGGGCGACCAGAGATGCGCATTCGGGATCGCAAGGTTCGCGCGGCGGTTGGCGCGCACGATCGTCGAGGCGATCGCCTTGCCGCCTGCGCTCGCGGTGAGCCGCACCGCATCCGTGTCGCCCGCCCACCCGCTCAGCGCGACCGCGACGTCGACGGTGCCGCGGTCGATGTCGGGCGTCGCGCGCACCTCGGCAATATGGAGTTGGGGGACGGGTTCGAGCCACACCGTCTGCCAGATGCCGCTGACCGCGGTGTACCAAATGCCGGCGGGGTCGAGGATCTGCTTGCCGCGCGGCTGCATTCCCGCGCTCGTCGGGTCGGTGACCTCGACGACGAGCTCGTTCGCGCCGGCCTTCAGATAGGGGGTAATATCGAAGCCGAAGGCGTCGAAGCCGCCCTTGTGCGCGCCGACGACCGGTCCGTTGACGCGCACCACCGTTTCATAATCGACCGCGCCGAAGTTGAGCATGATATGCTCGCCCTGCCAGCCCGCAGGGACGGTGAAGCTGCGGCGATACCAGATGCGATCCTCCGGCGTGACCTTGCGCTGGGCGCGCGACAGCTTCGATTCGACCGGGAAGGGGACGAGTATCTGTCCGTCCATCCGCGCCGGCTGCGCATCGCCCTTGGGCGCGATCGCATAGTCCCAAAGGCCGTTGAGGTTGAGCCAGCGCTCGCGCTTCAGCTGCGGGCGCGGATAGCTGCGCCACGCATTCGCGGGCGTCACTTCCTTGCCCCAGCGCGTCATCAGATCGCTCGTATAGACGGCATCGGCGGGAGGCGCGGCCCCCTGTGCCGAGGCCGCAACAGGCGCGAAGGCGAGGCAGGTGGCGAGGAGAAGCGAGCGGCGCATGGGACGGGTCTTTCCTTGGAACGGCGGGTGGCGGGTGAGCCCGGGACCAGAGGGGGGGGTAAGCGGTCCCGGGCTCGGCCTCCGCGCATGGTGCGGAGGATGTGGTCGGTGCGCGGCCTTAGCGGCGGCGCGACATCGACGGCGGCGCGGCGTCGGGCGCGGCGCCCCAGCTCTTGTTCGGCCTCGGCCCCATGGTGAAGACAAAGGTTGCGCCGTCCTTGATATCGTCGTGGCTGAACCACGGCCTGGTCCACGGCCTGCCGTTCAGCGTCGCCGACTGGATATAGACGTTCGCGGCCGAATTATTCTTCGCGACGATGCGCAGCGTCTTGCCGTTGCCCATGTCGAGGCTCGCGTCGTCGAAGAGCGGGCTGCCGATGATATAATGCTGGCTCGACGGGTCGACCGGATAGAAGCCGAGCGCACTCAGCGCATACCAGGACGAGGTCGCGCCCTGATCGTCCATGCCGGGATAGCCGTAGCCGCTCGCGTCGCTGCCATAGGTTTCGGCCAGAATGCGCCGCACAAGCGCCTGCGTCTTCCACGGCTGGCCGCTCCAGTTGTAATAATAGGGCGCCTGCTGGTCGGGCTGGTTGCCCTGCACATATTGGCCGATCACCCCCGTGCAGTCGCGGCAGATTCCGGTCGGATTATAGGGCCGGGTGAAAAATTGATCGAGCCTGGCGTTGAAGGCGTCGCGCCCGCCCATCAGCTCGATCAGCCCCTGCACGTCGTGCGGCACGAGCCACAGGGTCGACCAACCCGACGCCTCCTTCATCATGAAGTTGTAATAGGGCTCGGCCGGATCGAAGGGCGCGATCCACTGGCCGTCGTCGGTGCGGCCGCGGACGAAGCCGATCGACTTGTCGAAGACGTTGGCATAGTTGCCCGCGCGCTTCAGGAGCATCCGGTAGTCGGCATCCTTGCCGAGCTTCTTGGCGAACAGCGCGAGCGCATAATCGTCCCACGCATATTCGAGCGTCGTCGCCGCGCCCGCCTTGCCCCCGGCATAGGGCGGGCTGGGATTGTGGTCGGGGACGATGTCCGAAATCCAGCCGCGCTTCATATATTCGGCCAGATAGCCGCGCGGTCCCTTTGGATCGGTCGCATTCTTGCGCAGATAGTCATAGGCGGCTTCATAGTCGAACTCGATGCCGCGCTCCCACGCGCCCAAATAGAGGAACACCGCATTGTCGCCGTGGAAGGAGGTGTTCATATACCCCTTCTCGCGCGCCATATCGAGTTCGGACGCCATGATATTCTTCACCGCCTCGGGCTCCATCAGCTCGAGCAGCACGATCTGGTTGCGCCCCGTGTCCCAGAAGGGAACCGGGCTGTAGCGGTCGTGCGCGGCGACCTGCACCTTGCCATTGGTGTCGGCGAATTTTTCGCCCTTTGCAGCGATCAGCCGCGGCGAAGCGAAAGACTGGAACAAGGTCGAATAGAAGAGCTTTCGCTGCTTTTCGCTGCCCCCCGTCACGCGGACGCGGTTCAGAAGCTGCGCCCATTCGCCGCGCGCGGCAGCGCGCACGCCGTCGAAATCCCAGCCGGGAATCTCGGCCTTCAATCGCTGTTCGGCCTGTTCGTAGCTGGTGCCGTGGGCCATCTTGACCAGCACCTGCTCGCCCGCCGCGGTCGCGAAATCGACATAGGCGCCGGCGTAGCTGCCTGACAGGCTGCGCGTGCCGGGCTGGACGTCGCTGTTGCCGATGCCCCAGCCTTCATTGTCGCCGGGCGATTTGCGGAAGGTGCCGAGCTTTACGAAGGGCTTTGAAAATTCGGCGACGAACCAGGCGCCGTCGACGCCGCGGCTCTCGTTCGACCGGCCGCGGATCATGCGGTCGCCGACGACCTCGACCGTGCCGCCATGGCGCGGGAAGTTGACGACGACGTGCGCGCGCCGGCTTTCGGGGAAGGTGAAGCGCATCAGGCTTGCCCAGCGCGTCGCCGTAAGCTCGGCGCGAGTCCGGAAACTGTCGAGGAACACCGAATAATAGCCCGGCGCGGCCTTTTCGCGCGCCTTGTCATAGTATGACTGGCTGTAGGCGGGGGGCGGCGACCAGTCGCCGACCACGGGCATGATGATCGGCTCGGCATTGCCGCCATAGGTCGGTCCGCCCCCGCCGGTGAAGCCGATCATCGTCGGATTGGTGTAATAATAGGGGACGGGCACGCCGTTCGGATATTGCAGTTCGATATTATTGTTGACCGGCGCCGCCTCGACCGAGCCGTGTGGCAGGCGCGCGCCCGGCGAGGTCTGCCCCGAATAGACGGGCTCGCCCGGCGGCGGCGCATTGCCGATCACCGCCGGGTTGTCGAGCGGCGCGGTGCCGACGAGCGGATCGGCGAGATCGACCGGCGTAATCCCGCCGGTCTGTGCGGTAGCCGCCGAAGCGGCGAGCATAAGGGGCAGCATCGCCGCTCTCTTGCCCAGCCCCGCCCTGCCCGGCGCCCGCGCGCCGCCCCTGTCGTCGGTCATTATATCCTCCCTTTTTGTCTTGATTCAGTCGCCGAGCCGCTGCGCGCCCGGATAGGCGAGCAGCAGGTCGGCATGGTCTTCGGCAACAAGGCGAACGGTGCCGGTGAGCGCCAGGCATTCGCCGGCCTTGAATTCGGTGCCGTCGGCTTCGCCGCTGCCGACGACCGGAATCAGCCATGCGGTGAGGCCTTCGGGCAACGCCAGCGTGCGATCGCCGCCGCCAAGCCGTTCGAGCACGAACTTCGGCCCTTCAACGAGGATGCTGCGGCCCTCTTCAACCTTGCCGGGCGAAGCATAGGGCACATAGGGCCGCGCGTCGGAGACCGCGACGCCATCGTCCAGATGCAGCGCACGCGGCCGGCCATAGTCATAGAGGCGATAAGTGGTTTCGGAATTCTGCTGCACCTCGATCAAGGTGATGCCCGCGCCGATCGCATGGACCGTGCCCGACGCGGCGTAGAGGAAGTCCCCCGCCTTGACCGGCTTCCAGTCGAGCAACGCTTCGATGCTGCCGTCGAGCGCCGCGGCGCGCAGCGTTTCGGCATCGACCGGCCGCTTCGTCCCCGCCGCGATCGTCGAATCGGGTTCGGCACCCAGGATCAGCCAGCATTCATCCTTGCCGCGCGTCAGCCCACGCGCCTGCGCCTGCGCATCGTCGGGATGCACCTGCACCGACAGCTTCTCGCTGGTGAAAAGATATTTGATCAGCAGGTCCGGCGTGCTGTCACCCGGCGCCTGGAACCAGATTTCGCCCACCGGTTCGCCATCGGCCGGCGCGTCGGGAAACGGGCCCCACAGGCGCCGGCGCCCCCAGGGTTTTTCGACGCGATGGGTCGCTAGCAGCTTTGCCGGCACGACACTCTCCCTTTCGTCTTTCGGCGGTTCATTCGGGTGCGCGGCACCGCCGCCCGTCGGCGTTCCGACCCCGTTTTGCGCAAACCTGCCCCGCGCGCGGTCTTGCCGTCAAGACAATAATGGAATTTAATTTATTTTCTCAGCCGGGCCCTTGTGCCATGATCGCCGGATGGCGAGCGCATGCCGGTCGCCCCAGAAGAGCCCCCTATGAGGGTCGAGGGAGAGACAATGACGGGTGAGCTGCACGGAAATCAAAACGAAGCCGGATCGCCGCAAGGCGGACGCATCACGCTCGCCGCCGCGATTGGCACCGCGGCGCTCGCGGGCCTGCTCTTCGGGTTCGACACTGCGGTCATCGCCGGGGTCACGCACGACCTGACGCTCCTTTTCGCGCTCACCCCCGAGACGCTCGGCCTGACCGTGTCGGCGGCGCTGTGGGGAACCCTCGCGGGCGCGCTTTTCGCGGGCAAGCCCGGCGACGCCTTCGGGAGCCGCGACAGCCTGCGCGTGCTCGCCGCCTTTTATTTCGTCGCGGGACTCGGCTGCGCGCTGGCGCCTGGCTGGACGCTGTTCCTGTTCTTTCGCTTTCTGTGCGGCCTCGCGATCGGCGGATCGTCGGTGCTCGCCCCCGTCTATATCGCCGAGATCGCGCCGCCGCGGCGGCGCGGCCTGCTCGTCGGACTCTTCCAGCTGATGATCGTCATCGGCATCCTCACCGCCTATCTCAGCAATGCGGTAATCGCGGGGCTTGTCGACGGCGGCGCCGGCTGGCGGTGGAAGCTCGGGATCACCGCCGCGCCCGCGCTGCTCTTCTTCGTCCTTCTCTTCGCCATTCCCCACAGCCCTCGCTGGCTGGTCGTGAAGGGACGCGCCAGCGAAGCGCGCGACGCGCTCGCGCGCATCGGCATGGCGCCCGACGCCGCGGCCGCCGAACTGGCACGCGTCGAGCAAGCGCTGATGCGCGATCCGCCGAACGAGAAACTGTCGTGGCGCCGCCATCGCCGCCCGATGACGCTCGCGGTCCTCGTCGCGATGTTCAACCAGCTCGCGGGCATCAATGCGGTGCTCTATTATCTCAACGACATCTTCGCGCGCGCGGGATCGCTGTCGCCCGACCGGCAGGCGGTGCTGATCGGCCTCGCCAATTTGATTTTCACTCTCGTCGGCATGGCGCTGATCGACCGGATCGGGCGCAAGACGCTGCTGCTCGCGGGCGCGGCGGGGATGGCGTTGTGCCTGTCGATCGCCGCGGGCGTGCTGTTCGGCACGCTAGCAAATGCGCTGATGCTGCCTGCGCTGGTCGGCTTCATCGCCTTTTTCGCGACGAGTCAGGGCGCAGTGATCTGGGTCTATATCTCCGAAGTCTTTCCGACGCCGGTGCGTGCGCGGGGGAGCGCGCTCGGCGCAAGCACCCACTGGCTGATGAACGCACTGATCGCGGGCGTCTTTCCGATTCTGGTCGCCTGGTCGCCCGGCGCGCCCTTCGTCCTCTTCGCCGCCGCGATGATCGCGCAGTTCATCATCGTCGCGGCGATCTTCCCCGAAACGCGCGGAGTCGATCTCGACGCGATGGCCGAACGGATGGAGAGCGCCTAAAGCGCGATCGCCTCTTAATGAAGCGCTTGAGAAAGTTCGTGTGTCCCCGCAAAGGCGGGGACCCATCTCCGGCGGGTTCAAGATGGAGCCGGCAGGAGATGGGCTCCCGCCTTCGCGGGAGCACACGGCTTATTCAGTCAAAGATGATCACGCTCTAACGCCCCGCCTGCATCAGGATCGATTCGGACGGCAGCACATTGTCGAGGAAGGGGATGATCGCGGCGCCGATCGCCGAGGCGTCGTCGGCGGTCTCGGCGCGGCGCACCGGCGCGACGACGGGAAGCTGACGTTCGGCCATGCGCGCGTTGAGCCGTTCGACGAGCGCGTCGGCGAGCCTGCCCGGCAGCCGCCCGCCGATCAGGATCGCCGCCGGATTGATCAGGCAGTTGACCGCGATCAGCGGCTGGACGAGCGCATCGGCGGCATCGTCGAGCCACCCGCCGATGATCGCATCCTTGCCGCCCGCCCCGTCGACCAGCGCCTCGGGCCGGTCGACCGCGTGCCCCGCTTGCTCGAGCCGGGCGTAGAGCGCCGAGAGCGACACCGTGTCCTGCACATTGGCGCCCGCGCCGCGCGCCGGGTCGGGCATCGCCCAGATTTCGCCCGAACGCGCATCGGCGCCGCGCACATAGCTGCGGTCGATGACGAGTCCGCCGCCGAGCCCGGCGCTGATCAAGAGATAGAAGAAGCTCGGCAGCGCGATGCCATTGCCGAGATGCACCTCGCCGAGCGCCGCCGACGCGGCGTCATTGTCGGCGTGGAGCGGCCAGGGCAGCACCTCGCCGAGCAATTCGCCGAGGTCGATACCGTTCCACGCGTCATAGGCCGCGGGCCGATGCGGCAGCGCGATCCGTCCGAGATCGTCGGGAAGCGCGACCCCGACGCCGAGGATGCGGCGGCGGTCGACGCCGCCTTCGTCGAGCAGGTCGGGAAGCACGTCGCGCACATAGCCGACGACCATTTCGGGAAGCGCGAAGGCGATCTCGCGCGTCTGCCGGCTGCGGATGCGGCCCGCGAGGTCGAGCGTGACCAGCGTGATATGATCGCGGTCGATGTTGAGCCCGATCGAAAAGGCACCGTCGGGGTCGATGACGATCCGCATCGCCGGCTGGCCGCGCCGGCCCTGAAGCCGCCCCGCGGGCTTGACGAGCCCCAGATCCTCGAGCCGCTTGGTGATATTGGCGATCGTCGGCGGGGTCAGTCCGGTCACGCGCGCGAGTTCGCTGCGCGTCGTTTCTTCGCTGAGGCGGATCGCCTGCAGCACGATCCGCTGATTATAGTCGCCCGCGCGCTCGAGGTTCGTTCCCGACAGGCTGAGCGTCAGGCGGGCGTCGCGCGCCTCGGAACCGCTCGTTGCAGGCGGCCGGCGATCCCGACCGGGAAGGTTGAGTCTCATCGTCGATCGGCCCCTGCAAGCGCTTTAATAATTCCTTTTTCATAAAGACGAGCGGGCGCCGCATGTCAATCGGGGGTCTCCGCCCCCACTGCCGGCCCCGCCGATCGCTTCATTCCGGCGCCGAAGCCGAGGCGATCATGCTCGGCCTGCCGCGCGGATTGCGACACCATGGCGGCATGACCGAGACGGGGGGCCATATCCATCTGATCCTGCCCGACGCGACCGAGCGCGCCGCCTGCTTTCGCGCGATCGCCGCAGGGACGACGCGGGTGGTGCGGAGCTTTGCGAGCGCCGACGCGTGGCTCGAAGCCGAGCCCGACCCGGGCGACGCCATTCTGCTTTTTCGCTGGCGCCAGCCGGGGAAGGTGAGCGGCGGCGCGCTGCTCGATCGCATCGCATCCTGCCCCGGCCTCGTCGCCTTCGTCGCCGCCGAACGGCTGAGCATCGCCGAATCGCGCGCGGTCTTGCGCGGCGGCGCGCACGATTTGCTGCCTGCACCGCTCGACCCGCGGCTGGTGCGGCGCACGATCGACGCGGCATTGAGCGACTGGCATGCGCAGCGGCGGGCGGCCGCCGCGCACCGCGACGCCGAAACGCGGCTCGCGGCACTGACCCCGCGCGAACGCGACATCCTCGAATCGCTCGCCGCGGGGCTCGGCAACAAGGCGATCGCGCGGCGGCTCGACCTCAGCCCGCGCACCGTCGAGGTTCATCGCGCGAACATCATGCGCCGCGCAGGCGCCGCCAATGTCGCCGAACTGCTCCGCCTCGCCTTCATCGCCGAACAGGCGCAGGCGGGATTTTCGATCCGAAATGGCGCTTGATGCGCGCCGCATCCGGCCAGCCGCGGCGCGGCCATCCTATAAGTATATCGAACGGCCCACCGCCCCTGTGTTGGTCCCCAAGGGCGCTGCCGTTCGCCTCCGCGCGGCCTTCCCCACCTGGCCGCGCACCCACAGGGCCGGCCGGGAGCCCACCTCCCGGTCGGCCCTATTCGTCGGCCACCACGCGCGCACGCTGATCGGGGCGCCCCATCGCCAGCAGGATCGGATCCTCCGTCTGCCGCGCAGCGAAATCGGCCTTGCCCGTCAGCCCCTGCCAGCCGATGCCGATCAGCGATTGCGCGATCGCGCTGCCGAGCGTGTCGCCGGGGCCGGGCAGGATGATGACGTCGGGCGCATATTCCTTGACTGCGACCTGTACCGAGCCCGCGAAATCATAGGGCGCGAGGATCTGGTGGCCGAAGCTATAGTCCCATATCGCATCGGGGTCGGAGGAAAAGCGGCGCCAGACGTGGCCGCGACCATCGACCATCGGCAGCGCAGGCGCGCGGAAGAGCGAGGACGGGAGTTCGGCCTTCGCCTTCTGTGAACTGCCGATCATCAATGGCGTGTGGAACGGGCCGTGCCCCGCAAGCCGCAGCGGATCGCGCCCCGGCGTCGGCGGCACCCCGGCCAGCAGCGCGCCAAGCCCCTCCTCATTGCCCGCGAGCACGAGCATCCCGCCGAGGTCGATCGACAGCGCAAGATCGTGGCCGGGCCGCGCCGCGATTTCGTCGGCGAGGCCGAGCAGCGCATCGCGTAGTCCCGGCACCGGCCGCCAGTCCTCGTCGACGATCTGGAGCAATATCTGCCCGCCGGGCCCGTGCGTCTGGCTGTTCAGGCCCATCGCATTGGCGATGCGAAAGCCGTCCTCGACCGACACCGCGCCGCCGAGCGCGAGCGCGCTGTACCAGCCCATCGAATTGCCCGCGACCGCAACGACGTCGAACCGATCGCGGTCGATGCTGAGGAAATCGAGCATAGTCGCGGTATAGATCAGCGGCGCCGCGACGTCGCCGCGCATGTGCGTCGCGACGCTGAAGCGTTCGGCGCCGTCGAGTTCGGTCACCGTCGGCTGGCCGCGCGCGCGGCGCTGCGCATCGAAATCGGCGATCAGCCCGGCGAAGCGGCGCCCGTGCAGCCGCGCGATGCTGCCGAGTTCGCCCTTGCCATAGGTGCCGCGCCCCGGCGCGACGACGAGCGCGGTCTTGCGGCCGCTCATGCCAGCAGCGCCTTCGCCGCGGCGACGATCGATTCGCGGCTCGGCAGGGTCAAAGTCGCCGCCTTGCCGAGTGGAATGAAGCTGTCGTCGGCGGCGATGCGTGCGAGCTTGCGATCGGGCAGGCGCTCGGTGAACAGCGCCATCAGCGCCTCGCTCTGCGAGCCGGTGATGCGGCATTCGTCGACGATCAGGATGCGCCGCGCGTCGCCGACCGCGGCGACGAGCTTCGCTTCATCGACCGGGCCGAGCCAGCGCAGGTCGATCACGCGCGCCCTCACCCCATCGGCGGCGAGCAATTTTTCGGCCTGGCGCGACAGATAAGTGCCGTTGCCATAGGTGACGATCGCAAGATCGCTGCCGTCGCCATGCACCCCGACATCGCCGAGCCGGATCGGCGCCCCCTCGCCCGGCGCCTCGTAAACGCTCGTCCAGAGGCCATCGCCCTCTTCGTGCAGGTCGCGGGTCATATAGAGGGCGATCGGTTCGACGAAGACCACGACGCGCTGCTCCTCGCGCGCCAGACGCACGCATTCGCGCAGCATTTGCACCGCATCGCGCCCGTTCGACGGCACGGCAAGAATGACGCCCGGAATGTCGCGGAAGACGGCGAGGCTATTGTCATTGTGGAAATGGCCGCCGAAACCCTTTTGATAGCCCAGCCCGGCGATGCGGATCACCATCGGGTTGCTGTACTGGCCGTTCGAAAAGAAGCTCAAGGTCGCGGCCTCGCCGCGGATCTGATCCTCGGCATTGTGGACATAGGCAAGGAACTGGATCTCGGGCATCGGAAGGAAGCCGTTGTGCGCCATGCCGATCGCGAGGCCGAGGATCGCCTGTTCGTCGAGCAGCGTGTTGACGACGCGCGCCGAGCCGAAGCGCTGGTGGAGCTTTGCCGTGACATTATAGACACCGCCCTTGGGCCCGACATCCTCGCCCGCGACGACGATCTCCTTGTGCGCGAGCATCAGGTCGGCGAGCGCCCACGAGAGCAGGCGCGCCATGTGCATCGGCTTGTCCATCGCCGCGGCGTCGCTGCCGAACATGGCGGCGCGATCCTCGTCCGACGGGGTGTTCGCGCGCGGCAGATCGCGCTTCGGCGGGATCAGGCTCGCCATCACCGCGGCGCTCGTCGTCAGCTTGGGGCGCTGGATCGCCGCTTCGGCCTGCCGCGCCAGCGCCCCGCCGATCTCCTCATAGGCCTCGGCGACCTCTGACGCGGTCATCCACCCCTGCTGCGTCATCAGCGCGGCGCCGGCGAGCAGCGGATCGCGCGCCTCGTCGGCTTCGATCAGCGCTTTCGGCAGATAGGCGCCCTGCACGTCCGACCCCGCGTGGCCGTAGAGCCGCACCGCCCTCATGTGCAGGAACACGGGTTTTCGCGTGCCGCGCGCATAGTCCGCCGCCGCCTTCGCGCCCGCATAGGCCGACACGATGTCGGTGCCGTCGCACTGGATATAGTGGAGCCCCGCGCGGTTGCGGAACTGCGCCTCGATCCACCCCGCCGGGGTACGCGTAGAAATGCCGATGCCATTGTCTTCGCACAGGAAGATCAGCGGCATCGGCGTCCCCTGATAGGCGGTCCAGCCCGCGGTGTTGAACGCGCCCTGCGCCGTCGAATGGTTCGCCGACGCATCGCCGAAGCTCGCGAGCACCACCGCATCGCCGGGAAGCGGAAGATCGGTCATGCCGAGCCGCCGCGCGATGCCGATCGAAAAGGCGGCGCCGACCGCTTTCGGCAGGTGCGAGGCGATCGTCGAGGTCTGCGGCGGGATCGCAAGCGGTTTCGAGCCGATCACCTTGTGCCGCCCGCCCGAAATCGGGTCTTCGGACGAGGCCGCGAAGCTCAGCAGCATGTCCCACGTCGGGGTCCCGCCGGGAAGCTGCCGCGCCCGGTGGAGCTGAAAGGCGTTCGAGCGATAATGGAGGAAGGCCATATCGGTGACGCGCAGCGCCGCCGCGACCGCGGCATTGCCTTCGTGCCCCGACGAACCGATCGTGTAGAAGCCCTCGCCCCGCGCCTGCAGCGTGCGCGACAGCCGGTCCATCTGGCGGCTGGTCAGTTGCGATAGGAAGATGTCGATGGCCTCGGCACGCGAGAGCCCCGTCGCGGCGGGATCGGGGGCATCGGCGGCGCGCGCCAGCCGCCCCTCCGCGAGCGCCGCCAGAAACTTCTCATGCACCGCCTGCGCCGCGTCCACGCCTGTCCTCCTGCCGGCCACAAGGTTGCCGCTGCAACCATATCGCGCGGGGCTAGAGCGCGTCCGTTGCCGGCGCAAGCATCTCTTGCCTTGGCGCGCCGCCTCGCGCTACCTGTTGGCGCGATGACCATGCGGGGCGAGGCCGGAATTTCAACATGATGTCGCCGCTCGTCCTCGCGGCGGCTGCGGCCGCGCCCGTCGGCGAGGGCTGGCTGATCGACCCCGAACTCGTCGATCCCGGCTATAGTCAGACGATCGCGGGCGGCACCATCCAGACCAGCCTTCCGGCGCCGCCCCCGGCGCCCGAAACCCCCGAATGGCTGCGCTCGCTGTTCGCCGCGCTGCGCGATTTCCTCGAATGGGCGCAGCCCGCCTACAAGCCGCTGCTGTGGCTCGCCATAGCGGCGCTGGCGCTCGTGCTGCTCTATCATTTCGTCCCCGCCTTCACGCGCTGGGTCGACAGCTTGCCCTTGCTGCGCCGCAAGGGCGCCGAGGCCGAGGAGGAAGGCGTCGTCGAAGCGGGCGCCGCGCGCGCGCTGCTCGCCGAGGCCGATGCGCTCGCGGCGGCGGGGCGCTTCGCCGAAGCCGTCCACCTGCTGCTCTATCGCAGCATCGAGGATATCGACTCGCGCCGTCCGGGACTCGTGCGCCCCGCGATGACCTCGCGCGAGCTCGCCGACGCGCGCGACCTGCCCGCGATTGCGCGCGGCGCCTTCAGCCGCATCGCACGCGCGGTCGAGATCAGCCTGTTCGGGGGCCGCGCGATCGACGCGGAGGCATGGACGAGCTGCCGCAGCGCCTATGCCGAATTGACCGTGCCCAAAAGCTGGGCGCGCGCATGAGCGGCACGGCGGCGAACGAACGGGCGTTCGACCCGCGGCTGATCGGCGGCGTGATCGCCGTCGGCATCGTCGCTTTCATCGCGCTGTGGGCGCTGATCGCGCTCGGCCCCGATCTCAGGAGCGGCAACGACGGCAAGGGCCATGCCCTTTCGCGCGGCGCGCCGGGTTTTGCGGGTATCGTCGATCTGCTCGAGCGCGCGGGCGCCGAAGTCGAACTGCGCCGCCGACCCGAACGCTATGGCGGCGGAGATCAGCCGCTGCTGATCCTGACCCCGACGCACCAGACACAGCCCGGCGAGGTCGCCGAATTGCTGAACGCCCAGGGCGGCGCGCCGACGCTGGTGATCCTGCCCAAATGGTATGCGCTGCCGATCCCCAATGAAGCCGAAAAACCCGGCTGGTCCGGCCCGGCGATGGCGGTGCCGCCGCCGCTCCGCCTGCTCCCCGAAGCGCGCTTCGGCGCCGTCGAACTCGGGCCGCGCGGAGCGGGCGGACAACGGGTGCGCGGCGAGGTCGCGGGGCGCGCGATCGAACTGATCCTGCCGAACCAGGTGCAGACGATAAAGGGCGACGCGCTCGACACGCTGATCGCCGCACCTGGCGGCGGCGCTCTGCTTGCGCGCGCAAAGGACGCCGATCTCTACATCCTCGCCGATCCCGACCTTATCGACAATTTCGCTTTCGCCTCGCGCGACAAGGCGCGCGGCGCGGCGCTGCTGCTCGATGCGGTCGGCGAGGATGCGAATGCGAGCGGCTTCGCCTTTGACCTGACGCTCGCCGGCTTCGGCGGCGGGCGCTCGCTGCTCCGCTTTGCCTTCGTGCCGCCCTTCATCGGCATCACCCTTTGCGTCATTGCCACCGGCCTGCTCGCGCTGTGGCAGGCGTGGATGCGCTTCGGCCCGGCGCTCCGGCCCGCGCGCGCGATCCCGGTCTCGAAGGCCGCGCTGATCGCGAACAGCGCCGAGCTGATCGCGCAGGCGGGGCGCGATCTCGACGGCGCGCGCGCCTATGTGGCGAACCAGCGCGGCGCGATCGCGCGGCGGCTGCACGCGCCCGCGGGCCTCGACGAGGCCGAAACCGACGGCTGGATCGACAAGCACCTTCCCGCCGGACGCGAGCCCTTTTCGGCGCTCGCGCGGCGGCTGCCGCTCGCGCGAAGCCCCCACGAATTTCTGGAGGACGCGCAGGCGCTCCACGACATCAGAAAGGATTTATTGCGTGACAGCTGACAGGATCGGAAGCGTGGCTGCGCTCGGCGCCGCGATCGAGCGCGAGGTGGCGAAGGCGGTGTTCGGACAGGCGGGCCTCACGCGCATGGTGACGATCGCGCTGCTCGCGGGTGGCCATGTGCTGCTCGAAGGTCCGCCGGGGACCGCGAAGACGCTGCTCGCCCAGGCCTTTGCGCGCGCGGTCGGGCTCGACTTCGGGCGTATCCAGTTCACCCCCGACCTGATGCCCGGCGACATTTTGGGATCGAACCTGTTCAACTTCCAGACGTCGAGCTTCACCCTGACCAAGGGGCCGATCTTCACCGAATTGCTGCTCGCCGACGAGATCAACCGCACCCCGCCCAAGACGCAGGCGGCACTCCTCGAGGCGATGCAGGAGCGCCGCGTCACGATCAATGGCGAGCCGCATACAATGAGCCCGCGCTTCACCGTGCTCGCGACGCAGAATCCGATCGAGCAGCAGGGCGTCTATCCGCTTCCCGAAGCGCAGCTCGACCGCTTCCTGTTCAAGCTCGTCGTCGACTATCCCGACGCCGCCGAGGAACGGCGCATCGTCGCCGACCATGGCGGGCGCTTCAAAAGCCCCGCGGTCGCCGACTTCGGGGTCGAGCGGATCGCCGACGCCGCCGCGATCGCCGCCGCGATCGACACGATCGCCGAGGTCCGGCTCGCCGACGAGATCGTCGACTATATCGTCCGCCTCGTCCGCGCGACGCGCGAGAGCGCCGACCTCGAATGCGGCGCAAGCCCGCGCGCCGCGACCCTGCTCGCGCGCGCCGCCTGCGCCACCGCGGCGCTCGACGGGCGCGACTATGCGATCCCCGACGATGTCCAGCGCCTCGCCGCCGGGGTGCTGCGCCACCGCGTCATCCTGTCGGCCGCGGCCGAGATCGAGGGGCGCAGCGTCGAACAGGTCGTCGCCGCGCTGCTCGAGCGCGAGGAAGTGCCGCGGTGATCGAGCCAGCCATTTTCAATTCCGCATCCCCGAGCCCTTCGACTGCCCTGGCGGGCGCTCAGGATAAACTTCGGCCATTGGCCGAAGACGAGGGGCTCGTTCGAGCGGAGCGAGAACCGCAGCGTCGCAGCCTCGACTTCGCTCGGCAATGCCCCTCGTCTTCGCTCGGGGATGCGGAGAAGGGTTTGCCATGATCTACCCCACCCGCCGTGCGATCTTTCTGTTGCTCGCGGGCGCGCCCGCGGCGCTTGCGCTCGGGCTCGTGCGGCCCGAGCTGTGGCTGATCGCGCCGGCGTGGATCGGCGTGATCGCCGCGTGCCTGATCCTCGACATCCTCTTCGGCGCGAGCCCGCGACGGCTCGCGCTCGATGCGCGCTTTCCGTATCAGGTCGGCGTCGGCGATCCCTTCGAACTGACGCTTGCCGCGCGCAGCAGCGGGACGGTGCCCGGAGGCGGCGCCGAACTGGCGCTTCAGGTCGACGAGCGGCTCGCCGAAGGCGGGCGGATCGCCGGGCGGATGCGCGCCGCCGACGCGGGCGACGCGCACCCGCACACGCTCGTGCAGACGCTGCCGCTCGCCGCGGCCCGGCGCGGCGAAGCGCGACTTGAGGCGCTGTGGGTCCGCTGGCGCGGCCCGCTCGGGCTCGTGTGGAAGCAGCGCTGCTTCGGCGTCGGGGGGGCAATCAGCGTCGTCCCCAGCCTTCGCGCCGCGACCGAGGAAGGAAGGCGATTGTTCCAGCGCAACAGCCTGTTCGGCCTGAGGCAACAGCGGCTGCGCGGCGAGGGCAGCGAATATGAGGCGCTCGCCGAATATCACCCTGGGATGGACCGGCGGGCGATCGACTGGACCGCCTCGGCGCGCCATGTGAAGCTGCTCGCCAAGGAATATCGCGTCGAGCGCGACAATCGCGTCGTGCTGGCGATCGACGCCGGGCGGACGATGGCCGAGCCGGCGGGCGGGATGCCGCGCGTCGACCGCGCGGTGTCGGCGGCGCTGCTGCTCGCCTTTGTCGGGTTGAAACTGCACGACCGGATCAGCCTCTTCTCCTTCGCCGCGCAGCCGCACGCGCTGACCCCCGCCTATATGCACACGCAGGATTTCCCCGCGTTGCAGCGCGCCGCGGCGCGGATCGACTATGCGCATGTCGAAAGCAATTTCACCCTCGCGCTCGCGGCGCTCGGCGCGCGGCTCGACCGGCGGTCGCTGATCATCCTGTTCACCGAATTCACCGACGCGACGAGCGCCGATTTGATGATCCGCGCCGCGGGGCGGCTCGTGAAAAAGCACCGGCTGCTGTTCGTCGTCATCGAGGATGAGGAGCTTGAAAGCGAGGAGCGCCGCCGCCCCCACGCCCCCGCCGACGTCACCCGCGCCAATGTCGCCGCGGCGATGCTGCGCGAACGGCGCCTCGTGATCGCGCGGCTGCAACGGCTCGGGGTCGATGTGATCGAGGTTCCGGCCGACGCGATGGGGGCGAGCGCGGTCGAGGCCTATCTGGGCATCAAGCGCGCGGGGAACCTGTGATGGACGCCGCGGTGCCGACGAACGAAACCCCCGCCTTTTCCACCGCGCGCTTTCGCGACGAGCGCGAAGCCGACTGGATCGCCTTCGACGCGCTGCTCACCCGGCTCGAAAGGCGCGGCGCGAAGGCGTTGTCGAGCGACGAGCTGTTGCAACTGCCCCTGCTCTATCGCGCCACCCTCTCCTCACTGTCGATCGCGCGCGCGACGAGCCTCGACAAGGCGCTGCTCGACCATCTCGAGGCGCTGTCGATCCGCGGCTATTTCCTGATCTATGGGGTGCGCGAATCGCGGCTCGGCCGGCTGAAGCGCTTCTTCCTCCACGACTGGCCCGCCGCGGTCCGCGCATTGTGGAAAGAGACGCTGATCGTCGCGCTGGTCCTGATCCTGGGCGTCGCGACGAGCTGGCTGCTCGTCGCGCACGACCCCGAATGGTATTTCCATTTCATCCCCGAAGAGCTTTCGGGCGGACGCGATCCGCGCGCCTCGGTCGAGTTTCTGCGCAGCACGATCGGTCATGGCAAGGCGCCGGACGGCGAGGACGGGATGCTCCACGTCTTTGCGACCTATCTTTTCACCCACAACAGCCGTGTGTCGATCATGGCCTTTGCGCTCGGCTTCGCCTTCGGCGTGCCGACGATGATCCTCGAATTTTATCAGGGGCTCAGCCTCGGCGCGATGCTCGCGGTCTTTTCGGGCAAGGGACTCGGGGTCGAATTCGGCGGCTGGCTGTTCATCCACGGCACCACCGAGCTGTTCGCCGCGACGCTCGCGGGTGCGGCGGGACTGAAGATCGGCACCGCGGTCGTCTTTCCGGGCGCGCGCGGGCGGCTCGACGCCGCGGCGGCGGCCGGGCGCACCGCGGGCAAGGTGATGGTCGGAGTGATCGTCATGCTGCTCGCCGCGGGACTGCTCGAGGGCTTCGGGCGCCAGCTCGTCACCGACACGCTCGTGCGCTACGGCATCGGCACGCTGATGCTGCTCTTCTGGCTCGGCTATTATTACCTGCCGCGGCGGAGCGCCCTGCCATGACTCCCGCGCGCACCGACGCCCGCTTGCGCGCCGCGCAGGCAAGGAAGATCCGCGAGTTCATCACGCCCGAGGGGATCGACCTCGAGCTGAGGATCGCGAGCGCGTCGCTGCGGCTCGGCGCGCTGGTGATCGACCTTGCACTGATCGTCGTCGCGCTGATCCTGTTCACCATTTTGATGCTCTGGGCGGGTTTCGCTTCGCGCTCGACGATCATGCTCAGCATCTGGATGCTCGGCGGCTTCGTGCTCAGGAATTTCTGGTTCATCGGCTTCGAGCTCGGCCAGCGCGCCGCGACGCCGGGCAAGAGGCTGATGGGCATCCGCGTCGTCGCGCGCGACGGCGGGCGGCTGACCGCCGATGCGGTCGTCGCGCGCAACCTGATCCGCGAGCTCGAGCTGTTCCTGCCGCTGACGATGCTGTCGGTGAGCGCGGCCGAGGATATGGCGGGCGCGTGGACCGCGCTGTTCGGCTTCGGCTGGGCGCTGACGCTCAGCCTCTTTCCGCTGTTCAACCGCGACCGGATGCGGATGGGCGACCTGATCGCGGGCACCTGGGTCGTGATGGCGCAGCGCCGCAAGCTCGACCGCGACATGGCGAGCGGCGAGGCCGCGCACCAGGTCGCGTTCAGCGACGCCGAACTCGCGGTCTATGGCATCTTCGAACTGCAGGAACTCGAACGCGTGCTGCGCACCGCCGACGCGAAGCAGATGCGCGAGGTCGCCGATACGATCCGCGGCAAGATCGGCCGGCCGGTCGCCGAAGAGGATGACGTCTTCCTCACCTCCTATTATCGCCAGCTCAAGACCCGCCTCGAACGGCAATTGCTGTTCGGCAAGCGCCGAGAGGATAAATATGCCAGCGACTGACACCCTTGCCCGTTCGGTAACCGATGCGCTCCATGCGCGCCGCTCGGTGCGCGCCTTTACCGGCCGCGCGGTCGATCCCGCGCTGCTGAAAGAGGTGTTCGCCGCGGCGCAGCGCGCGCCATCGGGCGGCAATCTCCAGCCGTGGCAGGCGGTGGTGCTCACGGGCGCGCCGTGGCAGGCGGTCAAGGATGCGGTCGCGGCGCGGATCGCGATGGGGCGCGCGGGCTATCAACCCGAATATGACATCTATCCCAAGGCGCTCACCGATCCGTGGGAGGCGCGCCGCTTCGGCGTCGGCGAAGCGCTCTACGCCTCGCTCGGTATCGCGCGCGAGGACAAGCGCGGGCGGCTCGCGCAGTTCATGCACAATTATACGGGCTTCGGCGCGCCGGTGATGCTGTTCCTCCATTGCTCGCGGATCATGGGACCGCCGCAATGGGCCGATATGGGGATGTGGCTGCAATCGGTGATGCTGCTGCTCGTCGAAAAGGGACTCGCGAGCTGCCCGCAGGAATGCTGGGCGATGTATGGCGAGACGGTGCGTGCCGCGCTCGCGATCGGCGACGACCAGATCCTGTTTACCGGCCTCGCGATCGGCTATGCCGACGAAGAAGCGGCGGTGAACCGCTGGCCGGTGCCGCGCGCCGGGGTTGACGAAGCGATCGACTGGCGGGGATTTGGCGAATGAGCAAAAGACACAGCCTGCTGCGCGGCGCCGCCGCGGTCCTGCCGATGCTGGCGATCGCGGGCTGCGCCGCGATCCCGAAGCCCGAAGCGCCGGCACCCGCCCCCGCGCCCGTCGCCACGCCGGCCCCCTCGCCCGCGCCGCCGCCGGCGCTGCCGTGGGACGAACGCCAGTTGGACAAGGGCGCGTGGCGCTATGACGCGGGCAGCCGCACTGCGCGCTTCGTTCAGACCGGCAATGCGAGCCCGCTCGTCACCATGGCGTGCAGCGGCGGCGCCATCCGCCTCGCGGCCGGGCTCGGCGGAACGGGCGCGCCGCTCGACGTATCGCTGCGCACAAGCGCGGGCGCCGACCGGCTGCGCTTCGAAGGCGGCGCAGCGACACTCCCCGCGCGTGACGCACGGCTCGACCGCATCGCCTTCAGCCGCGGCCGCTTCGCGCTCGAGGCCAGCAACGGCAGCACGCTGACGCTGCCGGTGCAGTCGGAGATCGGGCGCGTGATCGAGGATTGCCGATAGGCTTGCAACGGCGGCTTTGGGGTGGGCCAGTTGCCATCGCCGTCTTTGGTAATCGCGGGCCGGGTCCGCCTCGTCGTTTCAAAGTTCAGCAAAGGTCAGCCTTGTGCAGCCGCCGATGGGCGCGTTCAGCGAACATGCAGCACAGGCTCCCGCCCGCATCTGCAAACCGGGCCGCGATCGCTTTTATCCGCCTATCGAAAGAGCCGAGACGAAGGCTGGCACAACCGAATGATGTAGGACAGCGGTTTTTTCGCGGCGGGTGTCCGACTTGGGGTGGGGACAAGACGATCCTCCCCGCTTGCGGGGAGGTGGCAGCGCGAAGCGCTGACGGAGGGGGGTGGCGTCCTTCGGCGGCGCGTCAGGCCGACAGCCCCCTCCACCACCGCCTTCGGCGGCGGTCCCCCTCCCCGCACGCGGGGAGGATTTCGATGACCGCAATCGGTCGTTAGCCGCCGTCCATCTCTCCAGAAGCGATCGGCTCAAGCCCCCAGCCGCACCGTTCCGCCGCGGATCCAGCCCCAGCGGCACGGCCCCTGATATTCGCGGGCGTTCGGCACCGAGCGGCCGACGCCGCACATGTCCTTGTCGGTGCCGGGCGCCGCAAAGACGATGCCGAACCAGCGATCATTGTCCGCCGCTTCGCACAGCGACACCGGCGTGCCCCCCGCGAGCCGCGCCTTGACGACGCGCGTTTCGCCGGGCGCCCAATAGACGTCGGTGCCGCCGTCCTTGACGCGGCTGATGCTCGAACAGGCAGGAAGCGTCGGGCCTTCGGTGCCGACCATCACCGCGCGCGTCGCGATCGGCTCGCCGCCCGCGAGCTTCGCATTGTCGGGCGGCGGCGCGGGCTGCGAACAGCCGGCGAGCGCGAGCGCGCAGAAGGCAAGAGCGGCAGGACCGGGGCGAAGGGCGGAAAGCATCGTCATGCGTTCGAAACTAGCCGCCGCGGCGCGCGCGCGCAACGCCCCGTCGCACGGTGCGGAGAGGCGCATTTTCGCTTGGGTTTTGCCCCCTTCGACCCTATATGATCGGCATGACGGACACCCCTGAAACCCCGGCGCCCGAATCCGGCGCAAAGCAGCCCAATATGAGCGCCTATGGCGCCGATTCGATCAAGGTCCTCAAGGGCCTCGACGCTGTGCGCAAGCGCCCCGGCATGTATATCGGCGACACCGACGACGGGTCGGGGCTGCATCATATGGTGTTCGAGGTTTCGGACAATGCGATCGACGAGGCGCTTGCGGGGCATTGCGACCTCGTTTTGATCACGCTCAACAGCGACGGGTCGGTCAGCGTCGAGGACAATGGCCGCGGCATCCCGACCGACATCCACGCCGAAGAGGGCGTGTCGGCGGCCGAGGTCATCATGACCCAGCTCCACGCGGGCGGGAAGTTCGAGAATACGAGCGACGACAATGCCTATAAGGTGTCGGGCGGCCTCCACGGCGTCGGCGTCAGCGTCGTCAACGCGCTGTCCGAATGGCTCGAGCTGACGATCTGGCGCGACGGCAAGGAACATTGGATGCGCTTCGAGCATGGCGACGCGGTCGCGCCGCTCGAGATTCGCGGCCCCGCGCCCCAAAATAGCGATGGAACGCGCAAGAAGGGCACGCGCGTCACCTTCTTCGCCTCGACCGACACGTTCAAGAATGTCACCGAGTTCGATTTCGACAAGCTCGAGCATCGCTATCGCGAGCTTGCCTTCCTGAACTCAGGGGTGCGCATCAAGCTGGTCGATGCGCGCCACGCCGAGCACGTCACCCACGACCTGTTCTACGAGGGCGGCATCGCGGCCTTCGTCAAATGGCTCGACCGCAACAAAAATGCCCTGCTGCCCGAGCCGATCGCGATCAGCAGCGAGCGCGACGGCATCGGCATCGACGTCGCGCTCGAGTGGAACGACAGCTATTATGAAAATGTCCTCTGCTTCACGAACAACATCCCGCAGCGCGACGGCGGCACCCACCTCGCGGCCTTCCGCGCCGCGCTGACCCGCACGATCAACAGCTATGGCGAAAAGTCGGGCGCCCTCAAGAAGGAGAAGGTCAGCCTGACCGGCGACGACATGCGCGAAGGGCTGACCGCGATTGTCTCGGTCAAGCTGCCCGATCCCAAATTCTCGTCGCAGACCAAGGACAAGCTCGTCAGCAGCGAGGTCCGCCAGCCGCTCGAAAGCCTGATGGCCGACCGGATGACCGAATGGCTCGAGGAAAATCCCGCCTATGCGAAGGCCGTGATCCAGAAGATCGTCGACGCCGCCGCGGCGCGCGAGGCGGCGCGCAAGGCGCGCGAGCTGACGCGGCGCAAGGGCGCGATGGACATCGCCTCGCTCCCCGGCAAGCTCGCCGACTGCCAGGAACGCGACCCGTCGAAGTGCGAACTCTTTCTGGTCGAGGGCGATTCGGCAGGCGGATCGGCGAAGCAGGGCCGCGACCGGCACGTGCAGGCGATCCTGCCGCTCAAGGGCAAGATTTTGAACGTCGAGCGCGCGCGCTTTGACCGCATCATTTCTTCGAAGGAAGTCGGCACGCTGATCCAGGCGCTCGGCACCGGCATTCGCGACGAATTCAACATCGAAAAGCTGCGCTATCACAAGATCGTGATCATGACCGACGCCGACGTCGACGGCGCGCATATCCGCACGCTCCTGCTGACCTTCTTCTATCGCCAGATGCCCGAGATCATCGAGAACGGCCATCTCTACATCGCCCAGCCGCCGCTCTACAAGGTCGCGAAGGGGCGCAGCGAGGTGTATCTGAAGGACGATACCGCGCTCGAAAATTATCTCGTCGATGCGGGCATCGACGCGCTGCTGCTCGAAAGCGCGGGCGGCGCGCGGTCGGGCAACGACCTGCGCACGCTGATCGAGCACGGCCGGCGGCTGCGCGCGCTGATGCGCTATGTCCCGCGCACCCTCGACCACGGGCTGGTCGAAGCGCTCGCGCTCGCGGGGGCGCTCGATCCGGCACTCGATACCGCGGGCCGGCACAGCGCCGCCGAAACCGCCGCGCAATGGCTCAATGCCGCCGAACGCGCGATCACCGGCGGCGCCGAAGCGCTGTGGACCGTCGAGGCGGTCGAGGGCGGCGGCTACACGCTCGAACGCCGCTGGCGCGGGGTCAGCGACCATCATGTCGTCGACGCCGCCTTCCTCGCGAGCCAGGAGGCGCGCCGCCTCCACACGCTCGCGAGCGAACAGGCCGAAACCTATGCGAGCCCGGCGCGGCTGGTGAAGGGCACCGCCGCCGCCACGACCGGAGCCGATGCAGAGGAAGAGGATGGCGAAGCCATCGCATCGAGCAGCGCGAAGGCGAGCCCGGTGACGCGGCCGTCCGAACTGCTCGACGCGATCTTCGCCTTCAGCCGCAAGGGGCTGTCGATCAGCCGCTACAAGGGGCTGGGCGAGATGAATGCCGAACAATTGTGGGAGACCACGCTGGACCCCGCCAACCGCTCGCTGCTGCGCGTCGAGGCCGAACAGGCCGACGTCGCGCACGAAATTTTCGAGCGGCTGATGGGCGACGAGGTCGAGCCGCGGCGCGATTTCATCCAGACCAATGCGCTAAGCGTCGCAAATCTGGACGTTTAATTTGCGTTGAGCGCCGATTTGCGCGGCTCGGGATTCCACCGCTAGGCGCAGATTCGGTGCGGCCGGACGCGCTTTGCTTGCAGCGGACCGCCGACGCTGCTTTGAGCGCTCCACCTGAAAAGGGGGAGGTCGCCATGCATCGCTTGACCGCCATGATGTTGCCGTTGCTGCTCGCCATTCCGGCCGCTGCGCAGGATGAGATCGCCGATGGCGCCACCGATCTCGGCAGCGGAACCGCGAGCTATTACGGCGACGAACTCGCCGGCAACCGCACCGCCAGCGGCGAGCGGTTCGACCCCGACGACCTCACCGCCGCGCACCGCACGCTTGCCTTCGGCAGCCGCGTGCGCGTCACCAACCTCGCCAACGGCCAGAGCGTCGTCGTCCGCATCAACGATCGCGGCCCGTTCAGCCGCGGCCGCGTGATCGACGTCAGCCACGCCGCGGCACGCGAGATCGGCATGGACCGCGCGGGGCTCGCACGGGTCAGCATGACCCTGCTCGACAACGAGACCGAACTCGCCGCCGCCGACAACGCCGCCGGAGCGGCGGCGGTCGGCGCCGCCGACTGACGCCAGGCCTTCCTTCTCCGCCAATCCTCATCGCAACGCCCGATTCGTTGCCGGCGCGCCTATATACTTTCATTTTTCCGCAAATATTATAGAATAGGATCATCATTCCGAGTCGGAGGAGAAGCATCATGGCCGAATCCCACCGCCCGAAAGGGCTCGCTAGCGCGGTCAGCTATCGGGACAGCAAGGCGGCGTATCGCTGGCTCGAGGAGGCGTTCGGCTTCGAGCCGCTGTTCGTGCTGCTCGACGAGGACGGCAATCTTGCGCACAGCGAGATGGGCTATGGCCAGTCGGTGGTGATGGTCGGCAACGAATGGTCGGACGATCACCGGAGCCCGGCGTCGATCGGCGGCAAGAACACGCAGAGCGTCCACGTCCAGCTCGGCGCGGGCGAAGATATCGACGCGCATTGCGACCGCGCGCGCGGCGCGGGCGCCGCGATCATCGCCGAGCCCGAAACGCAATTCTATGGCGACCGCACCTATCGCGCCAAGGACCCCGAAGGGCATATCTGGACCTTCGGCGTCACGGTCGAGGCGAAAACCGCCGCCGAATGGGACGCCGAGGGTGGCTTCACCACCAAGACGCGGCTCGACGATTGAGCACGGGCCTGGACCGCACGCTCGCCGCGCTCGCCGACCCCGCGCGGCGGCGCGCGGTCGAGCTGCTCGGCGAGCGGCCGCGCAGCGCGGGCGAGCTCGCGCGCGACCTCGGCCTCGCGCCGCCCGCGATGAGCCGCCATTTGCGCACGCTGAAGGCCGGCGGGCTCGTCGAGGACGGGCATCCCGATTTCGACGCCCGCGTGCGCATCTATCGGCTCAAACACGGCGCGACCGACGAGCTCAAGGCGTGGCTCGCCGCGACCGAAGAACGCTGGACGCACCAGCTTGCCGCCTTCAAACATCACGTCGAGGCGGCGAGCGAATGAGCGGCGCCGCTGTCATCGTCGCGCTGCGCGTCGGCGCGACGCCCGCCGCCGCCTTTGCCGCCTTTACCGAGGGCATCGGCCGCTGGTGGACGAGCCACCCGCTCTTTCCGCTCTCGCCCAAGGGTGACGGCACGCTGCGCTTCGATCCCGCGGGGCCAGGCGGGCGCCTCGTCACGCGCTTCGACGATGGCGAGGAGTGGGAGATCGGCAGGGTAGCGGACTGGCGCCCCGGCGAACGCCTCAGCTTCGGCTGGCGCCTGCCGAGCTTCGCCGAGGATCAGGCGACCGAGGTCGAGGTGCGCTTCGAGGCGATCGGCGATGAAACGCGCGTCACGGTCGAACATCGCGGCTGGGACAATATCCCGCAGCGCCATGCCGCGCGCCACGGCTTCGAACTGATGCTGTTCCAGCGCCGTCTCGGCGAGCATTGGCAAGCGCTGCTCCGCAGGCTGAGCGGCGAATGCTGATCGCCCGATGCATCCCGCACAGCCGACCACTGGAAAGGCGCGGCACGCGCGCTAGAGCAAGATCACCTTTGACTGAATAGGCCGTGTGCTCCCGCGCAGGCGGGAGCCCATCTCCCGACCCTTCTGTCTTGAACCCCCCGGAGATGGGTCCCCGCCTGCGCGGGGACACACGCGCTTTCTCAAGCGCTTCATTCAAAGATGATCAGGCTCCAGAGTGTTTTCAAGTCAGGTGGAATCGCCTGACGGCTCGGAAATCACGGCAAAACAAGAGTCAGGGTCGGGACCCATAAATCTGCACCGTCCCCCGAGCGAAGACGAGGCTGCGAAGGACGAGCTGCGCGTCGCCTTCGGCCGCAAGCCCAAGGGGTGAAGGGTCAGCGCTCGTCCTTGTAGAAAGGCCGGTCGCCCGCGATCGTCACGCGCTCCATGCGGCGCACCGCGGGGAAATAGTCCGACGCGGCATAATGCTGCACCGCGCGATTGTCCCAGAAGGCGATCGAGTTCGCTTCCCAGCGAAAGCGGCACTGGAACTCGGGCACCGCGGCCTGCGCATAGAGATGCTGGAGCAGCCAGTCGCTCTCCTTCTCCGACAGCCCTTCGATATGGCTGGTGAAGGCGGTGTTGACATAAAGCGCCTGCTCGCCGGTTTCGGGGTGGGTGCGCACCACGGGGTGCGATTGCGGCGGATATTGGTCGTGCAACTCTTCGGGCCGCTTGCCGAGCCGCCTCGCAAAGACGCGGGCGATGTCGTGCGACGCGGTCAGGCCGCGGCAGAATTGCTGCATTGCCGGCGACAGGCTGCGGAACGCGGCGCCCATGTCGGCGAACAAGGTGTCGCCGCCGACCGGGGGCACCTCGACCGCGCGCAGGATCGAGCCGAGCGACGGCTCGGTGCGCCAGGTGACGTCGGAATGCCATGCATTTTCCTGCCCCTTCGAATCGGGGCCGTGCGCGATGTGGAGCACTTCGGGGTCGGGCTGGTCCTTCGGCGTCGCGGGGTGGATCTCGAGGCGGCCGAAGCGGCGCGCGAAGGCGATATGCTGCGCGGGCGTGATGTCCTGATCGCGAAAGAAGATCACCTTGTGCGCGAGCAGCGCGGCGCGGATTTCGGCGATCGCCCGATCATCCTGTTCTTCGCGAAGGTCGATGCCTGCAATCTCGGCACCGATGTGCGGCGTCAGCGGCGCCACCTGCAATCGTGTGAAACTGGCCTGCCCGGCGGCAATGTTCATGGCACCCTCTCCTTCGTCTCTTTTGCGAAGACATTAGGAACCTAAGGGTGCCGCGAGTCAAGCCGCCGCCGCCGCCGCGGGGCGCGCCGGTGAACCTTTCGGCCGCTGGGCCGTTATGTCCGAAAGGACGCACCGCCCCGCCGGGCGGCGGCGGCGTCCTTCCTTGCCGGCCCGGCCCAAGGGAGGCTTTTCATGTCCGTTGCCAAGGTCACCGAAATCATCGCCGCTTCGACCGTGGGAATCGAAGACGCCGTGCGGCAGGGCGTCCAGCGCGCGTCGAAAACCATCGACGGGATCGAAGCGGTCTGGGTCAAGGATATCAAGGCGCGCGTCGCCAAGGGCGACATCGTCGAATGGCGCTGCACGCTCAAGATCACCTTCGTCGTCAAGGATTAGGCGTCGATCTCCGCCGCTGCCGCGCGCTCGATCGCGGTGCGCCAGTGCGGCCGGACGGTCAGATGGAAATGCTCGGCGAGCGCGCGCTCGATCGCGTCGGCGGTCAGATAATGCCGCTCGCTCGTCCCGTCGGCGCGGCGGATCGTCAGCCGGTTGTCGCGCAGCGCATAGCGCGCCTCCGCGGTCGTGCGCGCGGCGATCAGCTGGTGGCGGAAATGCGAGGCGGGATGCGTCGCGGTGTACCAGTTGGCGACCTCATAATCTATCGCCGGCGGCACCGCGTCGTCGATGACATAGACCGGCATCCATTCGCCGTCGATCCGGGTCCGCACCGACCATTGGCCGCTGTGCCGTGCGATGCGATAGGCCTCGTGCACGGTCGGCTGCGCGGCCTCGACGTCCATCGCGAGCGGCTGCGGCGGCACTGCCGACCCGAAGCCGACGTCGACGAGCCACGGCCGGCCGCCCAGCCGCACGCGGATCACCATATGGCTGCGCGGCGTCGGCGGCGCCCCGGCGGGCTGCATCCAGCGCACGCGGCCGAGCAGCCCTTCGGCATCGAAGCCGATGGCGCGCAGCACGCGCAGGAACAGCCCATTCTGTTCGAAGCAATAGCCGCCGCGCCGCTGGTCGATCAGCTTCGCCGCGACCGCATCGGCGCCGATGTCGACATTGCCCTCGACGAGCGCGTCGATCGCCTCGAACGGGATCGCCGCGATATGCGCGGCCTGCAATGCGCGCAGCACGCCGGGCGTCGGTTCGGCGGGGCCGGCATAGCCGATCCGATCGAAATAGCGCCGCAACAGATTATCGCCGGACGTGGCAAGCCGTGTATTCAGCCTGTCGGAAACGGAGGAAAAAGGGCGGTACAGCATCGGCATGTCTCCGGGTCGCGAATCGTCGGCCCTTTGATGCAAGCTCAACCACGGTTTAGATCAAGCGAAAATCCGACGAGGACCGGTCCATCCCCGAATCGGCTTCAAATATTGCGGCCGTTCGTGGCATGATGCCGCACGAAGGGAGTTGCCATGACCAACAATTTCGCCCCTCACACGCTGCTGCTCGGCGCCATGCTGTCGCTCGGCGCCTGCGGCCAGAGCGCGGACAAGAGCGCCGCCGACGGCGCCGCCGCGACGTCGCCCGCTCCGTCGGCCGACGCGACGGCTCCCGCGAAAGGCGCCGAAGACACCGGCCTTTCCGCCTATGTCGGCAAATATCCGTTCGACGAGGTGAACGGCGTCGCATGGAGCGACCATCCGGCGGTCAAGGCGGGGCTCGCCGCGACCGTCACCGACCCCAAGATCCGCGAGACGATCGCAACGCGCGCCGGCCCCTCGGCACCGATCGAAATATATGAAGGAAAGGTCATGGCATGGGCGTGCGAGGCGCATAATTGCGGCCCGCACCAATGGGCGGTGCTGGTCGACCCCGCGAGCGGCGCCACCGACGCCTGCTATTATGACGAAGCGGTCGACAGCGGCCGCGCGCACTGGTTCCTCGCCGCCGGCAAGGAGGAATGGCGCGACGGCAATTGCCAGCTCGGGCAGGAAGAGAGCTGAGCGAAACCATGTTCGTCGCGGCCTATTGGTGGAAGGTGAAACCGGGCAAGGAGGAGCAATTTCGCGCGGCGTGGCGCCGCGGGACCGAATTGATCCGCGAAAAATACGGCTCGCTCGGCTCGCGCCTGCATCGCGAGGATATGCCCGGCGGCGGCACGCGTTTCGTCGGCATCGCCGAATGGCCCGACCGCGCGACATGGCAGGCCGCCTTCGACGCCAAAATGGCCTATGACGAGCCGGCGACGCGCGCTGCCTTCGTCGATGCGATCGCCGAAGCCGCCGACGAACCGCTGCTGCTGCTCGAAGTCACCGACGATCTGCTCGACCGCGGGTGAAGGGATCAATACCTAGCTTTCGAGCGTGTATTCGAGGGTGATCTCGCAGTTCAGCAGCTTCGAAATCGGGCAGTTCGCCTTGGCATTGGCGGCGATGCCGGCAAATTCGCCGCCGTCGATAGCCGGCACTTTCGCGGTCAGGGTCAGCGCCGAGCGGGTCACCGAAAAACCGTCGCCATCCTTGTCGAGCGTCACCTCCGCCCTGGTATCGAGCTGACCGTCGCTATGCCCCGCCGCCGCGAGCGCGAAAGACAGCGCCATGGTGAAGCAGGCAGCGTGCGCCGCCGCGATCAGTTCTTCGGGATTGGTGCCGGGGCCATCCTCGAAACGCGAAGCAAAACCATAGGGCTCGCCGTCGAGCGCGCCGCGCTTCGTCCAGATATGCCCTTTGCCGTCCTTGCCGAGCCCTTCGTAACGGGCGGTTGCGCTGTTCACGGTCATTCGCTTTCTCCTTCGATTCTGCATAACGGCACCGCCGCGAGCGGAGTTCCGTATCAGGCGAACGCCGGTCGGGTATGCTGCGCACCGGCACGCTTCCACGCCCTTTCATGAAAGAAGAAGGCGACGGCGTTGATACAGGGCTCGACCAGCGCGATTCCGCCGGCAACATGCGCCGATCCGGTCATCGCATAGGCGACGCTGAACCCGATCGTCAGGTGCAGCGACAGATAGGTGAAGGTCTTGGTCAAATCGCGCGGCATCAGCCCGTCTCCATCCAGAACAGGCGAAGAAATTAGGAATGACTCGCAATAAGCGCCAGTGCAGGCTTTCGTTCACTCTGATCGAAATCCCGCCGCGAGCGCCGGCTCAGCGGGCGACGCCGGCCCTGTCGAGTTCGCGGCCGAGCCGCCCGGTCAGCCACAGCGCCCACATTCTGAAATCGGCGGCGAGGCTCCACAGCGGATAGGTGAAGGTCGCCGGGCGGTTCTTTTCGATCCCGAAATGCGCCACCCAGGCAAAGGCATAGCCCGCCACCGGCAGCGCCGCGAGCGCCCACCAGCGCCCGCTCAGCAGCGCCGCCAGCGCGATCAGGACGACTAGGCTCGTCCCGACATAATGCAGCGCCCGCGTCCAGGGCTTGCTGTGCTCGCGCAGGTAAAAGGGCCAGAAATCGGCGAAAGTGGCATATACGCGCGCCATCGCACGAGAATGCGCCGCGCACCGGATCGCGTCAAGGCGCCCGATCGCCGGCGGTTCTACCCGCCGTTGGCGCGGATCCACTCCTCGACCACCGGCGCGATCTCCTCGCGCCACTTACGGCCATTGAAGATGCCGTAATGGCCGACGCCCCTCGCCATCAGATAGCGCTGCTTCCCGGCCGGCAGCGCCTTGGCCAGCGTCAGCGCCGCCTTGGTCTGGCCGATCCCCGAAATATCGTCGCGCTCGCCCTCGATCGCGAGCAGGCCGATGTCCTCGATCGCGTTCGGATCGACGATCTTGCCGCGATGCTCGAATTCGCCCCTGGGCAACAGGTGGCGCTGGAACACCGCATCGACGGTCTGCAGATAGAATTCGGCGGTCATGTCGCAGACCGCGCGATATTCGTCGTAGAAATCCTTGGTCTTGTCGGCGCTCTCGCCGTCGCCCTCGACCAGATGCTTGAACATCTCCCAATGGCTCATCATGTGGTTGCCGAGGTTCATCGACATGAAGCCGGCGAGCTGCAGGAAGCCCGGATAGACGCGGCGCCCCGCGCCCGGATACCAGGCCGGCACCGTCGCGATGACATTTTCCTGGAACCAGGCATAGGGCCGCGTCGTCGCATGCTGGTTGACCGCGGTCGGCGCCTTGCGCGTGTCGATCGGCCCGCCCATCATCGTCAGCGTGCGCGGCCGGCACTTATGCTTCTCGGCCGCCATGACCGCCGCGGCGGCATAGCAGGGAACCGACGGCTGGCACACCGCGAGCACATGCGCGCCCGGCCCGATATGTTCGAGCCAGCCGATCAGATAGTCGATATAATCGTCGAGATCGAACTTGCCCGCTTCGAGCGGGACGTTGCGCGCATCGCGCCAGTCGGTGATCCACACGTCGTGGCGCGGCAGCATCCGCTCGACCGTGCCGCGAAGCAGGGTCGCATAATGACCCGACATCGGCGCGACGATCAACAGCTTCGGCGCGTCCTTCGCGCCCTCGTGCCTGAAATGCTTCAACTGGCCAAAGGGTTTGCGCGCCTCGATCTTTTCGGTCACCCGCACCGTCTCGCCATCGACTTCGGTTTCATAGAGGTCGAAGCCCGGCTTGCCACGCGGCGCGGAAGCGTGCGCGAAGACCTCGAGCGCCGAGGCGAACATCGGACTGCCGCTGAAATAGCCGAGCGGGTTGGCGGGGTGCTGCATGACCTGCGCACCCGCGGTTGCGAGCGCGCTCGCGCCGGCGAGCCAGCTCTTCTGCATGTCAAAGGCGTGATAAAGCATGTATCGAAATGTCCTTGCGTCCGTCCGGGTGCTCTGACGGCGCCTCGGGCCCGCCATGTTAGGCCATCGGCGCCATTGTGCAACGCATCATTTGAGCCCGCTTCAAGCCCCATGAAGCAGGACGCCATTCTCAGGCGTTGAGCGCCGCACCCGCGGCTGCTAGGGCCGTGCGCGATGGCGACTTCACCCGACCAATCCGCCCCGACCCAGCCCCAGGAACCGCGCCGCCGCAAGCTCGGCAGCCTTCGCATGATCTGGCGCTATGCGAGCCGCTATCCGCTGCAACTGATCGTCGCGGCGATCGCGCTCGGGGTCGCCGCGCTCGCAACCCTCGCCATCCCCTGGCAGTTCAAGGCGATGATCGACAGCGGTTTCGTCGCCGGCGGCGGCGACGTCGCCCCGCATTTCCGCCTCTTCTATGTCATCGTCGTCCTGCTCGCGCTCGCGACCGCGCTGCGCTTCTATTTCGTGAGCTGGCTCGGCGAGCGCACCGTCGCCGACATCCGCCAGGCGGTCCAGCGCAACCTGCTGCGCCTCGCTCCCGGCTTCTTCGAGGAAAACCGGCCGTCGGAAATCGCCTCGCGCATGACGTCGGACACCGCGATCATCGAACAGGTCGTCGGCACCACCGTCTCGGTCGCGCTGCGCAACCTCGTGATGGGCATCGGCGGCATCGTTTATCTCTTCACTCTGTCGCCCGCGCTCACGGCCGGCATGTTGGTCGGCATTCCGGTGATCATCCTGCCGATCGTGCTGCTCGGCCGGCGCCTCCAGTCGGTTTCGCGCACCAGCCAGGACCGTGTCGCCGACATCGGCGCGACCACCGCCGAGCAGCTGGGCGCCATGAAGATCGTTCAGGCTTTCGGGCAGGAAGCGCGCGAAGCCGACCGCTTCACCACCGCGGTTGAGGCCAATTTCGCGACGGCCAAGCGCCGCATCCGCCTGCGCGCGATCATCACCGCGACGGTGATCGGCCTGCTCTTCGGCGCGATCACCACCCTGCTCTGGTACGGCGCGGCGGGCGTCGCGGCGGGGACGATCACCGGCGGCACCATCGCCGCCTTCGTCCTCACCGGCGGGCTCGTCGCGGGCGCGTTCGGCGCGCTCACCGAAGTCTATGGCGACCTCCTCCGCGCCGCGGGCGCCGCCGAGCGCTTGAGCGAGCTGCTCCACGCCGAACCTGCGATCGCGCCGCCTGCCCATCCCCGGCCGCTGCCTCAGCCCGCCACCGGGACGCTCGAATTCGCGGCCGTCGAGTTCCGCTATCCGACCCGCCCCGACACCGCAGCCTTGCACGATTTTTCGCTCGCCATCCGCCCGCGCGAGACCGTGGCGATCGTTGGCCCCTCGGGCGCCGGTAAATCGACCCTCTTCCAGCTCGCCGAGCGCTTCTATGACCCGCAGGCGGGCGAGATCCGCCTCGACGGCGTCGCGCTGACCGAGGCCGATCCCGCCGACATCCGCGCGCGCATCGCGATGGTGCCGCAGGAGACGGTGATCTTCGCCGCCTCGGCGCGCGACAATCTGCGCTACGGCAATTGGCTGGCGAGCGACGAGGAGTTGTGGGAAGCCGCGCGTGCCGCCAATGCCGAAGAGTTTTTGCGCAAGCTGCCGCAAGGCCTCGACACCTTCATGGGCGAGGGCGGCGCGCGGCTGTCGGGCGGCCAGCGCCAGCGCGTCGCGATCGCCCGCGCGCTGCTGCGCCGCGCCCCGCTGCTCCTGCTCGACGAAGCAACCTCGGCGCTCGACGCCGAGTCCGAACGGCTCGTCCAGGACGCGCTCGAGGCGCTGATGCACGACCGCACGACGATCGTCATCGCGCACCGCCTCGCGACCGTCCGCGCCGCCGACCGCATCATCGTCATGGACGAAGGCCGCATCGTCGAGGAGGGCCGCCACGACGATCTCGTCGCCGCCGATGGCCTCTACGCCCGCCTCGCACGCCTGCAATTCCAGGACAATCTGGCACCTGCCTGACATTTTTCACGAAAGAGGGATCGACCCCATGCTCTATGCGATGACCATTCCCGCCTATGTCAACGGCCTCACCGCTCTGTCGGGCCAACTCGACAAGGCGCTCGCCTGGGGTGCCGACAACAATGTCGACGAGCTTCAGTTCGCCGCCGCGCGGCTCGCGCCCGACATGTTCCCGCTCGCGTCGCAGGTGCATTTCACCTGCGCGCAGGCGCTTCAGGGCGCGACGCGCCTCGGCGCGCCGGGTGCCCCGCAGATCAGCGAGGATGCTGAGGATTTTGCCGGATTTCAGGCGCAGATCGCAGAGACGCTCGGCTGGCTCGATACCGTCGATGCCGGCGCGATCGACCGCGACCCCGATCGCCCGGTCGATTTCACTTTACCCAATGGCATGGCGTTCGACATGACCGCCGTCACTTACGTGCGCGACTGGGCGCAGCCGCAATTTTATTTCCATCTCGTCGCGGCCTATGCCGTGATGCGCCACATGGGGGTGCCGCTCGGCAAGCCCGACTATGTCAGCTATATGATGGCGTATCTTCGCCCCGGCACCGCGCCCGCCGCTTGAGCGACTGGGCGGCCGGACGTCAGATCAGCTCGCGATATTGCGCAATCCCCGGGAAAGCGATCCGCGTTCCGCCGTTGCGCCGGATCGCGCCGATCGCTGCGTCGACGCGCAGGTAACGCGCCCGCGCCTCGGGCTCGAGCATCAGCGTTGCCGGCTCGGCGCGCTCCGACGCCCGCTTCACCAGCAGCCCCAGTTCGGCGAGATCGACCGCTTCGCCGTTCCAGCGGATGATGTCGGCCGCGTCGATCGTGATACGGTTCCGATCGCGAATATCGACAGGCAGCGCGGCGTCGGACGGTAGCGTTACATCGACGCTGTGCGTGGGCGGCGGAACCGTGATGATGAACATCACCAGCATGACGAGCATCACATCGATCAGCGGCGTCGTGTTGATCATCGGGTCGGCATTTGGGTCGGTCCGAAAAATGCTGCGGCGTCGGCGCATCGTGTCTCTCCCTCTCGGGCGGCCGACCCGTCCCCTTTGCAGGCACCCCGGCCGCATGCGAACCGGCGCTGCGAGATATGCCCCGGCTTCATCTGTTATGGTATAACATAATAGAGAAAGCGCAAATAAAAAGCAGCAATCGGCAGCAAGGCACAATCGACGCATAAAGAAAGGGCGGCACCTTTCGGCACCGCCCCCTCTTTTCATCCAGTCCCCGTCGGGATTGGAAACCGGTCTTACATGCCCGAACCCGGACCGTAAGTGATTTCCACGCGACGGTTCTGGTCGTTGCGGACACCGTCGGCGGTCGCAACGGCCGGACGGGTTTCGCCGAACGCCTCGGTCATAATCGAGCTGTCGGCAACGCCGCGAGCCGTCATATAGGCCTTCACGGCATCGGCGCGACGCTGCGACAGACCGACGTTGTACTTGGCCGAACCCGAACGGTCGGCGTGACCGGCGAGCATGACCTGCTGACCGCTGCAGCCCTGGTTGTAGGCGCTGATCGCATTGTCCAGCGTCGAAGCCGCTTCGGGCGTAATCGCCGACTGATCCCAGTCGAAGTAGACGATATACGGTCCCGGCGAGCATACCGGCGGAGGCGGCGGCGGCGGCGGGGGAGGCGGCGGCGGCGGCGGGGGAGGCGGCGGCGGAGCCGGCGGCGGCGGCGGTTCAGCCCCACCGAAGTTATAGGTCAGCGTGCCGAGAATCGAGTGCGAACGGAAGCGCGTCGAAACGTCGCGACCGGCCTGATCGACCAGGTCAAGACCGCTTGCATTGAAGAAGCGATACTTGATGCCGGCATCCCAGTTGCGGGTCAGCGGCGCACGAATGCCCGCAATCGCCTGCCAGGCGAAACCCGTATCCGAATCGTCGAGGAACGGACCGGCGAAAACCGGCTCGACCGAGACGCGGGCGACACCCGCACCGCCGCCGACGAAGCCCTGCAGGCCGTCGTCGTCGCCGAAGTCGAACATGCCGTTGACCATGAAGCTCAGAGCATTGCTGTCACCGTTCAGGTCGGTGGTGCCGACGAACGGCGTCCCCGAACCCGAAGCCGATTGCGGAATGCCGGGAGCGCTGAAACGGCCGCTCTGGATATCCGCTTCACGATAGCCGACTTCGACTTCCGCACGGAACGTGCCGAAATCGTAACCGACGGTGCCTTCAAAATCATAGCCAGTACCGTGATCGAGCGTACCCGCATTATCAATGGTGCCAATGTCGAGATCCATGTCCTCGACGAGCATCACACCGCCACCAACTCCCACATACCAGGAGTTGTCGCGCGCCATTGCTGGCGACGACGCAAGGGCAGTAGAGGCCAATGCCACCGCGACGGCTAGCTTCCTCATAGTAGATTCCCCTTTCAATTGAGATTTACGTCTCGTCAGACGTTCTACTCGTCGCTTTGGTTCCACGCAAGATGACAAATCGCCAATCTGTTGCCGAAAAGTCGCACTATCGTCGTTAAAAAAAGGAAAAATCAGCCCACGATCAGAAGACCATGCGCCGAAAGACAGGAAATCAGGGCGCCGATAACCGCTCTCGCCTCAGTATCGACAACCGCCCCTCCGGCCGGCGCGGCGATCGCGGGAGGTGCCGACCACGTCGCGCCGTCGAAACAAAGGCATAGCCCGTCGTCGAGGCGCGTGACGCGCATTCCCGCGCGCGGCGCGACGAACCGCCAGCCACCCGCCGTCCACAGCGCCAGCGTTCCGGGCTCGCCGGCCCAGGCGCCCGTCGGCGCGGCGCCGACCAGCCAGACCTGCCCGGCCAGCGGCGTTTCCGGCGGATCGTTTTGCGGCCCCGCCTCGACCGTCGGCACGACCAGAGCATCGAGCAGGGTCAGCGCTTCATTGTGCGTCACCTCCTTCTGCGCCTGCGCGACGGCGAGCAATGGCAGTGAAAAGCGCGCGGTAATCGGGGAATCGGTCATGATCGGCCTTTCTGATATTCTATTGCCTCGAGCCTAGCCCAGCGCGACGGTGAGAGGGTCGGAGAGGGCGAGGTCGCCGACTTGCCGGATTTCCATCGCGACGCCGCCGGCAAGGCCCGCCGCCATCGCCGCATCGAGATGCAGCAGCGGCCGATCGCACTCCCACGGACCGAGCCCCGGGACCGCGGGGTCGAGCGCGACGCGATAGCGTTCGCGGCTCTCGCCCGGCGGCAGGTCGACCTCGTCGCGCCAGCCCGTGTCGAGGCGGCTGCGGCGCGTCCACTCGACGATCAGACCGCCTTCGCCGTCGCCCGACACGCGCGGATGGACCGGCGACAGCGGCCGCACCGCCTGCCCGCCTGACGGAACGGCAAGCTCGGTGAGCGCCACATCGTTGCGCTCGGCCCATTGCACCCGCGCGGCGCCGCTCGCCGCCCAGCCCGCGAGATCCTCCGGCAGCATCAGAGCGCCGGCATCGTCGAGGCTCAGGAAAGGCGCGCCGGCCGCATGTTCGCTGTCGCAAGCGGTGCCCGCGCGGCCGCGAAGCAGGCGCGAGAGCCGCCAAAGCGTCGGCGACAGCGGCTCGGCGAGCTGGAACTGGATCAGTTCGCCGCCGATCATCGCGCGATTGGCGCCGCCCAAAAGCTGGGCATGGCTCACCGACTCGAACGCCATCGACGCATTATCGAGTTCGACGATGACAACATGGGCTTCGTCGACCAGATCGGGACTCCCCGGCGCGAGCGCAGCCGCGAGCACCCCCATCGCCGCCGCCGGCCGCAGCGAACCGAGCGCGACCGGCTCGGCCTCCGCCGCCGGCACGAACCAGCAGTCGGCGCCGCGCCAGCCGTCGTTGCTTCCCGCACCCGCGACGGCGATCCGCGCGGCCGTGGCGGCGGAAGCGCCGATCGACGGCAGATCGAACAGCCGCACGACGCCGGTCGCGTCGGGCCAGTCGGGCGCGCTCACGGGCACCCCAGGGTCGGCCGGAACGCCGGCGTCGGCGAGCGGCTGATGCCGCAGCAGCTCGATCGTCACGCCGCTGGCCTTCACCGTCCGCCGGGCGAGGCGCCACACGCTCGCGTCGGCCAGCGCGATTCGTCCGCCGACCGGCAGCGCCATCGCGGCGAGGTCGGCCTGCCACACGCAAGTTTCGCGCCCGTCGGCCGCGGCCGCTGCGAGCCGCCGCGCCAGGCCGCGCGCAGCCGCTGCGGGAAGCGCCGCGGGCAGGTCGATCCGCTCCTCCCGCGCGCCGCCTCCCGCGACCGCATGGCTTTGCTGTCCCAGCTGATAGTCGCGTCCGGGTTCATAATGGCGCAGGCGAATCAGGCCGGGAAGCGCCGAGAGCGGGGCGCGGCGCTGCTCGACCCGGTCGCTCGCCGCTTCGCCGCCGCGCGCCTCGCGAAAATCGGCGAGCGCCACCATGTCGCCCGCAAGCGATGCCGGTGCGATCTGCCACCCGTCGCTTCGGCTCACCAGCCGCGCCGCATCGACCTCGAACAGCGGCGCGAGCGCGTCGCGCGCGCGGTCGCCCGACGCCGCATAGCCCGAAAGCGGCCATTGTCCGGCGCACCGCCCCGCCTCGCCGAGCAGCGTGTCGCCGATCAGCCCCGCGTCGATGTCTCCCGCATCGGCCTCGACCTCGAAAGTCAGCGAGGGGATGCGATTGCCGAAGCTCGCAAGGTCCAGCTCCTCGAATAGCGCATAAGCGGTCCCGCGGAACGCGCTCGCCGACCCGCTGCCGACCGCCGAGGCGATCAGCGGGTCGACCGCCTGATCCTCGCTCCCGTCGTACCAGCGAAAGGTGCAGCGTTCCTTGAACGTCCCGCTCGCGCTGCGCAGCAGATTGCCGTCGGCCCATATCCGCCGGATCGCGCGCACCCGCCGCGACGACAGCGCGACCGCCATCGACACCGCATAGCTATATTCGGTCACCGACGGCCGCCCCTTGCCGCCGCCGCTCTTCGCCCGCCGTTCGATCAGGTCGGTCGCCCAGATCACGCTGCCGGCGACGCGCATCGTCCCGAACAGCTGCGGGATCTGCTGGCCATAGGTCGATGCCTGCACCTTCAGGTCGGCGAGCCGCGGCCCCTCGCGCCCCTTCGGCGCAAAGATCGCCGCATCGGCCTGCCGCCCGATCGCCGCGCCCAGCGCCGCCCCGACCGGCCCGCCCACGATCCCGCCGACCACCGTCAGCACCAAAGTCGCCATCAAAATGCTCCCGATTATCCCATGCACCCCTCCCGCTTGCGGGATGGGCAGCGAGACTTGCGAGCTTGCTCGCTTAGTCGCAGCGGGGTGGGCCTTCCCCAAGCCGCCACCGCGCCATCGCGCCCGGCGCCCCGCCGAGCGGCGTCTCGACCACCCGCCGCAACCCGGCATGGGCATGAACGAAACTCCGCTCACCGATCAGCCCCAGATGAAATTGCCCCGCCGGCAGCGCGAACAAGGCCGCGTCCCCCACCCGCGCATCCGCGATCGGATGGAACCCCGCCGCGACCAACGCCGCCTCGACCCGCGCCCGCGACCACCCGCGCAGCGGATAACCCACCGGCCGCACCAGCCGCCGCCCGGCGGCGGCATAGGCCGCCCACACGAGCCCGACGCAATCGAGTCCCGTCGCCGCCTCGCACCCCTGCCGCCGGAACCGCACCCCGACCATCGTCCGCGCCGCGGCAAAGGCGCGCGCGCCGGCGTCATCCACCGGGATAGCGCGTCAGCAAATCATTCCCCGGCAGATGCGCCTCGCCGCGAAAATTCGCTGCATTGCCGAACCGGTCGCGGCACGTCGCAAGCTGCCTGTCGCACCCTTCGGTCAACCGCACCCGCACCGGCGCGCCGACATCGAAGGGCGGCATCTCGGCGAGCGTCAGCACCGCACCCGCCTCGCCGATCACCGCGCTCGCGAGCCCGCACGCCGGCCCTTCGATCCACAAAAGCTCGCCGAACGCCATCGTCCCCGCCGGCGCCGCGCCGTCGAGCGTCACCGCGCGCCCGTCGACCGCGACGACGCGCCGCCAGTGCGTGCGCGGCGCCAAGTCGACCCGGCACGCCCGGTCGCCGAGCGTCGCGCGGCACGACGGCGAGGTCGCCGGGCACACCGGCCGGTCGAGCGCGCGCGTCACCCCCTGCAACTCGGCGGTAAACGCCGCCCCGCGCCGCTCGACCGCGCCGAGCACCCCGCGCGCGACCGTCACCGGCGCCGTTTCGGGCGCGCTCCAGTCGGTCACGAACAAGGTCAGCGCGGCGCCGTCCCAGCGCCCCGCGTCGAGGTCGCGCGCCGCGATCGCATCGCTCGCGATCGCACCTTCGAGGTCGAGCGTCTCGACGTCGAGCGCATCGCTCGTCTCGAGCGCCGAGGGCTTCATCCCCGGCGCCGCGCGATAGGCGATGCCGTCCACAATCAGGTCGCGGTCGTGCGAGGTCAGCCCGATCACCACCCCGTCGCGCCGCGACAGCCGCCAGCACCAGGCGAGCGTCACCAGTTCTTCGCGCAGCCAGTCGGGCGCGGCCCCCATCACCATGGCGCGCGCACCTCGACCAGCGGAACGCTCGCCAGCTCGCCCGCGAGGAAGGTCGCGCGGCTCACCTCGAGCCGGTCCTCGGCAAAGCGCACCGGCACGTCGAACAGGAACCCGGCGCGCACCACCGCCCCAGCGATCGGCGCCGCATCGAGCAACACCTCGCCATCGCCGGTCATCGCGAAAGCCGCGGTCTCGACCCCGTCGATCGACACGCGCACGCTGTCCGCGACCGGCAGGCGGATCGCACGCTCCTGCACCGCGTCGCCATCGCCATAATGTTTGACGAGCGCGAACTGCCGCCGGCTACCGTCGCCATAGCCGAGCCGCTGGTCGCTCGCGGTCGGCAGTCCGTCGTCCGCCGCCGAACTCTGGTCGAACGGATCGCGAAAACGGAACGCCCGCGCCGCCCCGCGCCGCGCGCGAAAAAAGTCGATCAACATCCGCACATCGGCTTCGGACCGGATTCCCGGCCCCGCGTCATAGCGCATCCGCGCCTCGGCCCATTCGCTCGCGCGCTGTTCGTGCCCCGACGGCGAGCTGACGATCTGGGTCGAAAATTCGGTGACCGCCAGCGCCTCGCGCCCGATCGCCAGCGGGAAATCCACCGCATCATAAGCCTGCACCTCGCCCTCCTCTTCCTCGCCATCGAACGCCACAAAGCCGTCGCGCGCGACCTGCGGCAGCGCCCAGACGAAGCTCCGCGCCACCCCGGCACGCCGCGCTGCCTCGGCCGCGGCGGCGATCGGCGCCCACAGCGCGCGATCTTCGCCATTCAGCACGAAGCCTGCGAAATAATGCTGCTGCCCGGCCGGATAGCCGAGCCGCCGGATCATCGCGTCGCGCGCGCCGGCGGTCTCCGCCCCGCGCCCGCCCGTCACCCAGTCATAATCCTCGAGCTGCAGCACATCGAACGCCGGCGCCGCCCAGCCGGCCGGCACATTGGCGCGCCGCAGCTCGGGCGCATAGGGGTCGAGCACGGTGGGCAGAAAGACGAGCAAATGGCTCGTCAGCCCGGCCGCCCCCGCTTCGTCGCGCGCCGCATCGACCAGCGCCGCGGTCGATGCCGCGAGCAGCCCGCCGAGCGCGTCGAGCATCGCCGCCTGCCCCGCATCGAGCGCCCCGCGCACATCGGCAATCGCGACGCTCGCGCTCCCCAGCGCGGCGGTCGCCGCCGCATCATAGGCGCAGATCCGCCCGTCCGGATTGACCCACCACCACGGCTCGCCGACCTGGAATTTGACGTCGAGCCCCGCCGCGGCGGCAATCCCGACAAAGGCGCGCGCGACCGCTTGCAAATATCCCATCGCCGCACCGTTCGCGGGCGACAGCAGGGTCGACGGCGGCACCCATCCGGTCAGCGCCGGCGCCCCGGCTGCATCGCGCTGCTTCCACGCCTCGGGGCAATAAGCGTCGAACAATTCATAGGACAGCGACCAGATGATCCCCAGCCCCGCATCGCGGCACGCGGCGGCAAAGGCGGCGTGCCACGCCGCCGTCGACGCATTGAGCGCCCCGCCATCGGCGCTGACCGCAAAGCCGCCGCCCGCCGCCTCCAGCCGCATATAATGGCTCATCCCGACATAATGGACGACGTCGCCGCGATAGCCGAGCGCGACCATTTGCCGCACCACCCGCGCAGGCGTCAGATGATAGCTGTCGTCATAGCCGTTCGCGATCCCCAGCCCATGTTCGGGCAGCATCGCATCGCCGGTCGCAAGCACCGATCCCGATCCGGTGCAGGTGATCGCGCTCATCTCGGCCCAGCCCTCGACGGGCGCCGCGAGCGCGGCTTCGGTCAGGTCATAATCGGGCGGCACCAGCGAGACGAACATCCGGTCGATATCGCCCGCCCACACCGGATCGGCCTCGCCGGGCAGCAGGAAGCCACCGTCGAGCGCGTCGAAATCGAGGCTGACGACGGCATCCTCGGGCGATCCCGACGCATAATTCCACAGCCGCACATACCAGGCGCGCGCATTCCCTTCGGCATCGCGTCCCTCGATCGTCAAGGTCGGCCCGTGCAGCGCGTCGAGCGGCTTCACCCCGCCCGACCGCCAGCGAAAGCTGAGCCGCGTGCCGCGAAAATCGCGCTTCGTCTCATAGGCGAGCAGCGGGTGGTCCCAGCGATCCTCGGCCTCCCAGATCAGCCCCGCGAGGTCCTGCCGGTTGTAAAACGCCGCCTCGACGCGCAGCGCCGCCGGCGCCGTCGTCACCACGCTCGCCATCATCGGGCGCGCGAAATCGACGGTCCAGAAGCGCGGATCGAAGCGCTTGATCCACCCCTTGCGATGATGCGGCTCGGCCGCGACGAGCGCCCAGCCCATCACGGACGTCCTCCCCTCCCGCTTGCGGGAGGGGCAGCGAGACTTGCGGACTTGTCCGCTAGTCGCAGCGGGGTGGGCCATGGCTCCGTCGCTGGCCCACCCCCGACCCCTCCCGCAAGCGGGAGGGGAGAAACGGCGCCGCGTTCGAAAATCATTCTCTCCATCATGCCGCTGCCCCCCTACTCCTCCGCCGCCACCGCGCGCCGCACCGCACGCGCCAGCTGCCGGCCGGTCTGCGCGAGCCGCTGCGGCTCGGCCGCCCCGCCGCCCTGCACATTCACCGTGATCGCGATGTTGCGCACGCCCGCGCCGCCCGCTGCCTCGATCCGCCCGCTTGCGGTGGGCACGAACAGCTCGGGTCCGTTTTCGCCGACGCGATAGGCGCGCCCCGCGCTCACCGGCCCGCCCGTCGCGCGCCCCGGCACCCCCAGCAGCGAGAGCAGCGCCCCCTGCCCCGCCGACACCAGCCCGCCGCCGCCAAAGATGGCGCCGAGCCCGCCCGAAATCGCCGACCGCGCAATGTCGTTCATCGCCGCCAGCGCGGCGCGCTTCAGATCCTCGAACCCCAGCTTGCCGCTCAGCACCGCGCGCATCAGCGCCCGCTCGATCCCGCGCCCCGCATCGTCGGCGGCCGAGACCAAAGGCCCGGCCAACTCGCTCCGCATCGCGGCAATGTCGCGCCGGAACGCCTCGGTATCGGCGCGCACCGCGACGACCATCTCATCGACCTCATCCATCGGGACATTGCTCCATCATCGCCGCCAGCGCGCCGCGATCGACGCCGGCGCTCTCCGCCTCGGGCATCCACGCCGCCAGCACCGCCGCGACATCGGCCGGCGTCGCCGCCCACAATTCCTCGGGCCGCCACCCTGCCACCCGCGCCATCACACCGGCCAAGCCCAGCGCGACCGCCCCGACTCCCCTCTCCCGCTCGCGGGAGGGGCAGCGAGACTTGCGGGCTTGCCCGCTAGTCGCAGCGGGGTGGGCCGCTCCTTCATCGCCCGCCACCTCACCGCCCCCGCACGATCTGCCCGAGCAGCATCCGCAAAGCCGGCGTCACCGCCGCCAGCCCCTGCGCGACCACCGCCTCGCCGACCGCCTCGCGCGTCAGCCCCGCGGGCCGCTCGCGCAGGCAATGCCAGAACAGCGCCGCCAGCTCGCCGAGCCTGAGCCCGCCGCCGGCGGCGCGCTCGACCAGCGCGAACAGCGGCCCCAGCTCCTCCTCGGCGGCGACCAGCGCCGCAAAGCTCGGCCGCAGCACATGCATATTTTCGCCGATGCGCAGCTCCGCCTCGCCGCGCAGCGGATTGGCTCCCGCGCTCACAGGCTCACCACCGGGCCGCTCGACTCCAGGCTCAGCACATATTGCCGCTCGCCGTTATAATCGCCCGAATAGTCGAGCCGCGTGACGAGGAAGCGCCCCTCCATCCGCTCGCCGCTCTCGAAACTCAGCTGGAAATCGTCGATCGTCCCGGCGAGCGCCTGGGCGCGCAGCCGCGTCTCGGCGTCGGAGCCGGTGAAAATCCCCGCCGCGCTCACCGACACCGACCGCACCCCCGCGCCCGACAGCAGCTCGCGCCAGCCCCCCGATTCCTTGGTCGTGACGTTCACCGCTTCGCCGTTCACCGACAGCTGCGTCGTGCGCAGTCCGGCGACGGTCCGATAGGCCGGGGGCGCCGACCCGTCGCCGATCTTGAGCAGAAAAGCGCTCCCATTTTCGACTGCCATCGTTTATTCTCCTCAACACAAATCATCCGAAAAACGGGGAGAAAGAGGATGCTCATCACCAGCTTGCTTCTGGTCGCCATGGCGCAATCGCCATCCGCCGATGTCGCCACGGCGCGCGTCGCCTTCACCAAATGCCTGCACGCCGACATGAAGAAGTCGCTCGAGGCCAAAATGGCCCCGGCCGACTATGAAACCGCGATCAAGACCGTCTGTCAGACCGAACGCGACGCCTTTCGCAAGGCGGTGATCGCGCTCGACAAGGCGAGCGGCGATTCCGACGCCGACGCGGCCGAAGACGCCGACATGCAGGTCGAGGATTATCACGAGAACTTCCTCGAGAAGTTCACGGACTATACCGAGACCAACACTATGCCGGCGGGTTAGGTGCGATCAACTTTGAGCGAAACGCTTACAAAGGTTCGTGTGTCCCCGCGAAGGCGGGAGCACACACGCTTCAATGAAAGTTGATCAGGCTCTAACTCACGCCGCAAGGCAGCGGCAGCGCAGCAGAAACTCCTGCCGCCAGCCGCCCTCGCGGCGCAGCGCGAACCGGCTGCGCACAAGGCGCGCGGCGACGATCTGCCATCCGTCGGATGTGCCGCGCAGCGCCGGCACGATCGCCTCGATCCGCGCCGCCGCCGCGCCCGGTCCCGCGGGGTCGACCCCCGCCAGCGTCAATGTCAGGCGCACCTCGCGTCCCGCCCGGTCCTTGGTGCCCCAATCGCTTCCCTCGGCGCCGCCGACGGCGACATAGGGCATCGCCCCCCGCCGCGGGACGCCGTCGAACACGCCATGGACCAGCGCGGCAAGCGCGCCATCCTCCGCCAGCAAGCCGAGCGCCCGCGCGCGCAGCGCCTGCTCGGCGCTCATGCCGCGCCGCCCAGGCTCATCCGCCGCCACGGCTGCCACAGCGCCGCGACCGCCGCCGGCGGGCCGCCGCCGGCGCCGTCGCGCGCCTCGTGCAGATGCTGGACCAGCCGGACGATCCCCTGCCGGATCGCTTCGGGCACCTCGTTCGGCCCCGCCGCGATTCCGGCGCGATAGCCGACGCGCAGCCGCCCGCCGCCAACCGCGCCGCTCAGCGTCAGCCGCCCCGTGCCGTCGCGCCCGATCGCCAGCCGATAATCGCCATCGCCGAGCGCCGTTTCGCTCCCCTCCTCCGACAGCAACGCGGCCGTATCGACGCCAACGACCGGCCGCACGCCGAGCTGCACCGCACCCGGTCCGACGGAAAGCATCTCTTCGACCGCACCGGCGATCAGCCGGCACCCGATAAACGCCTCGCATATATTGGTCGCGGCGCGGATCAGCTGTGCGACGACCGCATCGTCGATCGACGCCCCCATGCGCAGCCAGCCGCGCGCCTCGTTCAAACTCACCGGAACGTCGCCCGGCGTCAGGATTGCGCCCATCATCGCTCCTCCACCCGCACGCTCATCGAACGCTCGTCGATCTGCCCGTCGCTCAGCGTCACCCGGTTGGTGACGCGATAGACGCGACCGGCGATGCCGCCGGTCAAGGTCACGGTGCTTTGCAACAGATCGTGCGCCGATGCGGCCACGCTCACGCCGCCCGCCTCGTCGGGCTCGGCGCTCCAGTCGCTCGCGGTCACCGCCTGCCCCGCGGGATAGGCGGCGCTCCAGTCGAATTCATAGTCGATCCGCGTCCCCGGATCCTTGACCAGCAGGGTCATCGCCGTTCCTTTCTTCAGGGTTTGTGCAGCATCAGCCGCCGCACGCGCTCGCGCGGCGGCCGCGCGACGGTCGGGGCGAGGCGCGGATCGGGGCCTCCCCAGCTGCTCGCCAGCTCGCGGCGCGAGGCATCGCCGATCGCCCGCGCCGACAGCGCCGCTCCGCCGATCATGCCGCTGCCTCCAGCGCCGTCAGCCGCGCTTCCTGCGCGGCGATCAGAAACAGCGCCAGCTGGTCGGGGCGGATGCCGAAGCGGTCACCCGCCGCGCGGACGATCGCCCCTTCGGCGTCGCATTCCTCGTCCCATCGGTCGTAGCATAAAAAGGCATAGCGGCTGTCGGGCGGCTCGCCGGGTGCGACCGGCGCGATCAGCCCTTCGTCGGCCATGATCGACCAGACCGCCTGCGCCCGCACGCCGAAGTGATACCGGGCCTTTTCGGCGCCCTTCGTTTCGATCTGTGTCAGCCACTGGAAAAATCCCAGTTCGGCAGCGATGCGCCGGCCGGCGCGCCGCTCGGCCTCGCTGGGCCCGCCATGCCACAGCTTTTCACGGACATCGCAGGTATTGATCGTGCCGGTGATGGCATAGACCTGCGCCGGCCGGTTGGCGGCGCCCCCGATGTTGAACGCATTGTCGGTGCCCGGATAAAAGGTGCCCGTCGCGGCCGAGACGCGCCACTCACCGGCGTCGGTGCGTAGAACGAGGTTCGACGAGGCCGCCGAAACGATATTGGTAAAGGTGGTGAACCACCGCGTCCCGCTCGTGCCCAGGTCCTGGCTTGCATTCGCGCCCGGCTGGACCGTGCCGGTCGATGTGATGCGCAGATGTTCGCCAGCGTCGCCGGCGCGGAACACGATGTTCCCCGCGCCTGCGCCGTTGGTCACGGCGATGGTGCCCGTGCCGGAAGCCCCCGAGGTTTCCAGCCGTAGCCGGATAAGCCCTGAAGAACCGATCTGGATCGCGCGATTGGCGCCGCCGCTGACCCCGCCGACGACCAGGTCGGCCGGCGCCGTCGTCGTGCCGAGCAACAGCCGACCGCTCGCGTCGATCCTCGCCTTCTCGGCGCCGCCGGCCGCGAACCCCAGCGCATCGGACGACGGCCGGAACAGGCCGGTATCGGGATCGCCCGAAAAACTGAGCGCGGGTGCCGCTGCGGTCCCTGCCTGCGCGCCGAGCGGACCGGCGAGCTCGTGCCGCCCCGCGTCGCTGAGGTAGGCCATCGCGGCCAGCGGCAGATTGACCCAGCCGCTCGCGCGCCGCACCGTCACCAGGTCGCCCGCCGCCCCCGTCGCCACCGCATCGTGGCTCGTCGACAGCGGCTGCTTGTCCGCGAGCGCGGCGTCCGTCGCCGCTGCGGCCGCATCGCTCGCCGCGAACCAGCCGGCGCCGACGGTCAGCGCGATCGTCTTCAGCCCCGGCGCGAAATCGACGATGGCGCCCCCGGCGCTCGACGCCGCAACGCTGTCGCGCTGCAACCGCCCTTCCGCGTCGATCCGGCCCTGCCCCGTTTCCCACTGATCGGGGCTCGCGATCCCCGCGATCGCATAATGAAAGGGCGTATCCACCGGCACTGCGTCGGCAAAGCGCCGGTGCCCCGGCACTGCGCCGCCCGGCATCAGCGCCCCGGTCCCGCCCGCCTCGCACAGCTCGCGCACCAGATCGGCAAAGAAAAGCGTCGGCATGGCCAGCCCATCCTTTCGGAAAATACAAAGATGTCGGAAAAAAGCGATCGACGGCCGTGAATTTGGCTCGGGTCCATCGACGGCCGAATCGGTTGCCAATTTCGGTCAGTCCGAGCCGAAAAGGGTGACGTCCCGCGACCCGCAGCGCAGCGTGCTTCTGCACCTGAGCAGCGGAAAGCGCGGGACGGCGCCATTTGCAGGCCGGAATGGGCGGAATTGGCAGCCGATTCGTTGACGCCCGGCCCTCCCCCGAAAGGGCAGGGAGCGCGGGCCGGGCGCCCTCGCGCGCCAGCGCTGCTTAGCTGGCGGCGAATTTCATCAGCTTGATCGCGTTCGAATCGACAATCGCGCCGCCCACCCTTTTGGTTGCATAGAAATGCACGAAGGGCTTGTTGCTGAACGGATCGCGCAGGATGCGCGTCTCGCCGCGGTCGGCGATCAGGTAACCGGCGCGGAAATTGCCGAAGGCGATTGCCAGGCTGTCGGCGGCGACCGCCGGCATGTCCTCGGCCTCGACCACCGGATAGCCGAGCAGCGTCGCCGCCTGCCCCTCGACCAGCCCCGGCTGCCACAGAAAGGCGCCGTCCGAGGTCTTGAACTTGCGGATGCGCGCCAGCGTATCGCTGTTCATCACCCAGCAGGCGCCCTGCCGATAGGGCGCGCGCAGCGAGTGGACCAGCTCGATCAGCCCGTCCTGCGGGCTCACCGCCGCAAAGCCGCCCGCCGCGCCGCTCGCGACATATTGCAGCGTTCCGAAGGCGCGGGCCGCATCATCCTCGTCGCTCGCGGCATAGGAGAGAAAGCCCTTGGGCCGGTTCGTCCCGTCACCGTTCACGAAGGCCGCCCCTTCGGCGACCGCGAATTCGCGCGCGATCTCGCCCGTCAGCCAGTCCTCGACGTTGAACATCGCATCGTCGAGCATCGCCTGGCTCGCAGCCGGATTGGCATAAAGCTCGCCCGACGGCGGCGCGATCTCGGCAAAGCTGCGCGTGCCCGTCTCGGGCCGCGCCGCGGTCTCGCCGACCCAGCCCGCCGCGGTCGCGCCGGTCGCGATCAGCTTGCGATAGCCGCTCGTCCCCGTCTGCACGACCGTCGCGATGCCGCGGATCGGCGACAGCGACTTGAGCGTGCCCGCGATCGCCCCGTCGATCTCGCGCGGCACCGCATAGCCGCCCTCGCCGCCCGACGCCCCCGACAGGCTCTTCATCTCGATCCCCGCGTCGATCCCGCGCCGCAGATAGCGCTCGACAAAGGCACCCGCCGCCGGATCGGCCGCCTTCGCCCCGTCGAGCGGCAGCCGCGACGCCGCGACCGCCTGGCGCTCGACCTGCGCCTTCAGCGCCGCGACCGACGCCTTCAGCTCGTCGACCGCCTCCGCCGCCAGCACCGCGTCGAACGCCCCCTCGAGCGCATCGGCCTTCACTTCGAAATCGTCCATTCGCTTCACTCCTTCCAACAACCCCGGAACCCGGAAAAATTCCGCGCAGAGGCGCAGAGACCGCAGAGCAATGAAAAGGGCGGCAAAGCCGCCCAGATCCACCCTCGCCACCTGTCTCCGCATCGCCGCACAAAGGCTCAAATCCTCGGCGCTCTCTGCGCCTCTGCGCGAATCCTCTCCCTGCCCACGGGCAGGCTCTCCACCGCAATCACCCGCGCCGCCGGCTGCATCGGCATCGCGACCAGGCTCACTTCGGCAAGGTCGAGCGCGAGCAGCTCGCGCGGATTGCTCCCCCGCGCGCCGCGCACCCGATATCCGAACGACAGTCCGGTCAGCGCCCCGCGCGCGACCAGCCCCGCCGCGGTCGGATGCGTGACCCGCGCGACGACGCGCAAGCCCCGCGCATCCTCGGCCAGCGTCTCGATCACCCCCACGACCGCCCCCGGCCGATGCTGCCACAGCAAAGGCACCGCGTGGCGCTCGCGCAAACTCGCCGCAAAGGCCCCGCTGCGCACCACATCGCCCCCACGATCGACCCGGTCGAACACCGAGACATAGCCCGCAAAGCGAACCGCAAGGGGTTCACGCGGAGACGCGGAGGCGCGGAGATTGAAAAAGGGCGGCAAAGCCGCCCCTTCGCTTTCCGCCATCACCGCCTTGAATGATTGCAGGTTGGGAGGCGAACCTGGGCGCATCGGGCCGTCTCTCCGCGTCTCCGCGTCTCCGCGTGAACCCTTTTCAAGCCGAGCCGCCGTTCTCACTTGAGCAGCCCCGGCAGCCCCAGCTTAACCGCCAGCCCGACGACGACCAGCGCGAGCGCGCCGCGCACCGCCCAGTCGACCACCGCCGCCCACGCGCTTTTCTTGGCATCGCGCCACGCGCCGAGCAGCTGGCGCAAGTCGCCGATGTCGTCGCGCGCCGCTTCGTCGGCGAGCCCCAGCCGCGCGAGCGCCCGCCGCGCCCCCAGCTCGCTCGCCTCCTCGACGACCGCACGCAACAGCGCCGCATCGGCCGCGCCGGCCGCTCCGGCCGCACTCGTCCCCGCCAGCGCGACCAGCCGCGCCAGCGCCTCTTCCTCGTCCATGTCGATTTCCTTTCGTCATCCCGGACTTGATCCGGGATCCACAGCGGCGCCGAAGTCGTGGAACCCGGATCAAGTCCGGGTTGACGAGGGTGGCTGAAAGTCCACCCCCAACAGCGCCTTCTTCTCCTCGGCCGTCAGCCAGTCGGCCCCCGACACCTCGCGCCACAGCGCCATCCGGTCCTCGGCGAGCGCCGGCACCCGGTCCATGTCGACGCGCAGCGCCGCATCCTCGAACCAGCCCGCCAGCCCCTGCGAAATCGCCCCCAAAATCTTCGCGCACAAAGGCAGCACCGTCAGCCGCCACAGCGCGCGATTGGCCTCGCGATAATTGGCATAGGTCGCATCCCCCGGCAGCCCGAGCAGCATCGGCGGCACCCCGAACGCCATGGCGATTTCGCGCGCCGCGCTATGCTTCAGCTCCAGAAAGTCCATCTCGGCGGGCGACAGCGACAGCGCCTGCCATTTGAGCCCGCCTTCGAGCAGCAACGGCCGTCCCGCATTCGCGCCGCCCGCAAAACTCTCGGCCAGCTCCTCGCGCAGCCGGTCGACCTGCTCGGCCGACAGCGGCATCCCCTTGTCGCCCGGATCGTGGACGAGCGCCCCCGATGGCCGCGCCGCATTCTCCAGCAGCGCCGCATTCCACGCCGCCGCGGCATTATGCGCGGCGATCGCGCCCGCCGCCGCGCCCAGGCACCCCGCGCCATAATGATCGTCCAGGGGATGCAGCGCCTTCACATGCACCACCGCCACGCGCCCCGCGCCATCCTCGGCCGGCAGCACCGCCACGCTACCGCCAGCTTTATACCGATAGGCGACCGGCCACCCGCGCGCGTCGGCCTCCACGGTCACCCGCTCGGGCCGCAGCGCAAACAGCTCGGCCGGCGCCCCCGCGCCGTCGGCCAAAATCTGCACATAGCCATTGCCGTGGAGCAGCAGCTGCGACGCCAGCGTCTCGACCAGCCCCTGCCCGCCCGAGGTCGCACAGACGAGCCGCAACAAAGCCGGATCGCTCGCCGCGAGCGGCGCCGACCCCGCCGCCTCGGCAATGAGCCGCACGGCACGCTGCACGATCGCATTGCCCAGATAACCGGCGCGCACCTGCGCCTCCCACGACAGCGGCGCGGGCACGCTCCCCATGATCCCATATGTCCCATACACACGCGACAAAGCAGGCCGCGCAGCCCCCTGCGCAGCCTTGCGGCCAAACCAGTTCATGATATTCTCCTGGATATCGAGGCGACCCGGCCCCCAAGCGGAATTTAGAACTTAGAACCGCTGCTTGAAAAGAACATGAGCGGCGAAAGCTCGCTTATCTTTCATCGATACGTTTCTCAAAGCGTCTATTAGAGCCGTCGCCCGCTCGACATCCGCGAGAACTTCAGATTTGCTTGAACGGAATTCCGGATCATAGTCTGCATTATGACGTTTCTCTTGGAACTGCGCGAATCCATCCGCAAAATCTTGAATTTCTTGTGGAAAATCAGCCAGAATAGCGTTGTTTCTACAAGCCCGCTTGGCGGCACTATGCTCGAGCGCACGGTAGGTTTGCCTCCAAGCAGGACGGCTTCGGTCCGCACCTGCTGTTCCAATCAGCCCGTCCGAGCAAATCTGCGCAAGTCCATGAAACATGGCATAATAAATACTGCTTTGCGCCCTCCTAAGCCGGGCGCTGCTCGGCCGCGTCTGACCTATTAAAAGGCCTTCCGCTACCTCAAGCAGATCACGCGGCTTCAGAACTCATTCCCTTATCGTCTGCCAATGAACGAAAAGAAATTAAGGGATATGTACCATCATTATCTAAAACTTTGTTCCGAACAAGCCGAGAAAAGGAGGTCATTGCGCCCGAATTAATATGCTCAGGGTGATCAACTACAACAGCAATTCGAAAGATGGATTCACCATCTGAGTCAATGTCGCGCTCCATATCAATTCGATACAGGCGAACATCTCTAATTTCTTCTTTTGCGAGGCGCTCTATAACGGCCTTAATTTTACTGTCCGCAGCCTTTGCCACTGTCCTATCCTTTGTTCTCGCTGACATTATGGCAAACTTGGATTCTTGTCTACCTCACACCACCCGCACCCCCGGCTCCCGCCCTTTCCGCACCCCCTCCAGCAACTCCGCCATCGCCCAGACGCACGCATCGCCGCGGTCGGGCGAGCGTCCTGGCCCGGCGTAGCCGCCGCCCGTCTGGAACCCGCAAAGCTGGTCCTCCAACGCTGCGAACACCCCCGCATGCACCACCTGCCCGCGCTCATAGGCCAGCGCCACCGGCTCCGCGCGGCGTGCCTTGCCGACGCTCGCATGGACCGCGCGCACCGGCAGCGTCACATCGGCCTGCGCCAGCGTGCCCGCGACCATTTCGCCGCCCATATTGCTTTCGGCGACCACCCGGTCGGCGCCCCAGCGCGCCGCGGCGGCCGCGACCGCCTGCGCCCAGACGAGCGGCGGTGCCTTTTCGACGCTCGCATCCTCGACCACCGCGATCCGGCGATCGCGCAGCAGCGCCGCGACGACGATCCCGCACGCATCGCCGGTCGCCGTCGCGGGCGGGTCGACCCCGATCACGACGCGCACCGGCTTGCCGACCGCATCGGCACCGGCCCGGCACCGCTCGATCAGCGCGCGCGTCCACAGCGCGCCCTCGACATCCTCGAGCATCGCGCCGTCGAGTTCCTGCCGCCCCAGCCGCGTCCCGCCGTAAATCCGCTGCATCGCCGCGAGCCACGGCCCCGACAGGTTGAACCGGTTCGCGCCCGTCGCCCCGCCGGTCGGAACGACGCCCGCTTCCTTCATCAGCCGCCGCACCAGCGGCACCGCGCGCGGTGTAGTCGTCGCGACGACGCGCGGCGCGTGGCCGATCCGCATCGTCAGCATCAGATTGTCCCACGCCGCCTCGCCGTGCGGCCATTTGGCGATTTCGTCGCACCATGCCGCGCCATGTTCGGGGCCGCGCAGGCTCTCGGGCTCGGCCACCGAAAACAGCGTCGCCACCGCGCCGTTCGCCCAGGTCAGCCGCCTCAGGCTGCTTTCATAGGCCGGGCGCGCCCAGCTCGGCGCGATCGCCAGCAGCCCGCTTTCGCCCTCGACCATCACCTGCCGCGCCTCGTGCAGCGACGCGGCGACCAGCGCGATCCGCGCCCCCGGCGTCGTCTCGGCGAGTTCGCGCACCCATTCGGCCCCTGTGCGCGTCTTGCCGAAGCCGCGCCCCGCGAGGAGCAGCCACACGCGCCAATCGCCAGCGGGCGGCCGCTGATCGCCGCGCCGCCAGAAATCCCAGTCGGTCCGCCATTTCTCGGCCTGTTCGTCGCTCAACCGCCGCAACCATGCGTCGAGATCCCGGGGCGGTCCCTCCGCCCAATCGATCGCGCGCTTCAAAATCCGTCGTCCCCATCATCGTCGGCGCCCGACGCGCGCTCCTCCTGCACCCGCGCCTGCATCGCGCGCAGCTTCGCCGCGAGCCGCGCCTTGGCGTTCCCGGCCCCGCCCGTCGCTGCCGCCGCCGGCGTCGGCATATTGCCGCGCACCGCGGCGCGATGCGCGGCAAGCAACGACAGGCCGAGCCGATATTTCTGCGCGCGCGACTTCAGCGTCGCCTCCTTCACATTGCCGTTCGGCGCGACCAGCGCTTCGGACAGCAGCTCGGCCTCCAGCCGCGCATAGCCCTCGCACAACGCCGCGAGCCAGCGCTTGGCGAAGGCAGCGTTGCGCCGCCGCTCGCGGTACATAGCGTTGGCCGAAACGCCCGCCGCGCGTGCCGAGGCCGCGACGTTCGAGCTCGCAGCGAGTTCGTCGAGAAAGACATCCATCTGCGCCCGGCCGGGACGCCCCGCCCGCTCGGCGCGATTCGGCTTCGTGCGCCGCATCCCGCATCCTCCAAAAGCAATCGGGCCGCACGCCCCACGTCGCCGGCCCGACTCGCAATTCTTCATGATGCCTTGCTTGTGCCATATCAGCGTTATGATGTCAATAGAAAATAACCTATATGGTTATCAAAGATCCAATCGAACGACAACTGGCCTCCCCTCCCGCTTGCGGGAGGGGCAGCGAGGCTTGCGAGCTTGCTCGCTAGCCGCAGCGGGGTGGGCTATTGCAGCGCCGCTGCCCACCCCCACCCCCTCCCGCAAGCGGGAGGGGAGAAGGAATGACCGCGTCCGCCCCCACCCGCCTTGCCCGCCCCCGCCCCCGCGGTTAGACCTCGCCCATGAGCGACGAGAAAATCTTCATCAGCGCGAACGAACTGCTCGCCGATTCGATGCGGCTCGGGCGGCAGGTGCTCGACAGCGGCTTCGCGCCGACGCATCTCGTCGGCATCTGGCGCGGCGGCGCGCCGGTCGGCATCGCTGTGCAGGAGCTGCTCGACTATCATGGCGTGCCCTGCGACCATATCGCGATCCGCACCTCCTCCTACCACGGCATCGACCGGCAGGACCCGCAGGTGAAGGTGTTCGCATTGGGCTACCTCATCGACACGCTGAACCCCGACGACCGCCTGCTGCTGATCGACGACGTCTTCGATTCGGGGCGCAGCATCCGCGCCTTCCTCGCCGAGCTGAAGGCGCGCTGCCGCTACAACATGCCGCGCGACATCCGCATCGCGACCGTCTGGTACAAGCCGCGCCGCAACGTCACCGACCTCGTGCCCGACTATTTCGTCCACGAAACCGACCGCTGGCTGATCTTCCCGCACGAGATCGACGGACTCACCGCCGACGAAATCCGCCGCCACAAGCCCGAGGCGGCGATCATCCTCGGCGAAGAGGCGGCGCGCACCGATGGCTGACGGCTTCGCCTCGCCCGCCGAGCGCGCCGCCTTCATCGCCGCGCTCCCCAAGGCCGAGCTGCACCTTCATATCGAAGGCTCGCTCGAGCCCGAGCTGATGTTCGCGCTTGCGCGCCGCAACGGCGTCGCCATCCCCTTCGCCTCGGTCGAGGAGGTGCGCGCCGCCTATGCCTTTTCGAACCTCCAGGATTTCCTCGACATCTATTATCAGGGAATGGGCGTCCTCCAGACCGAGCAGGATTTCCACGACCTCACCGCCGCCTATCTCGACCGCGCCCGCGCCGACAATGTCCGCCACGCCGAAATCTTCTTCGACCCGCAGGGTCACACGGCGCGCGGCGTCGCCTTCGGCACCGTCATCGCGGGCATCACCCGCGCGCTCGACGACGCGCGCGAACGCCACGGCATCACGTCGAAGCTCATCCTCTGCTTCCTCCGCCATCTGAGCGAAGAAGAGGCCGAAGCGACGCTCGACGAAGCGCTGCCATGGCTCCACCGCATCGCCGGCGTCGGGCTCGATTCGTCCGAAGTCGGTCATCCGCCGTCGAAATTCGCGCGCGTCTTCGCGCGCGCCCGCAGCCTCGGGCTCAAACTCGTCGCGCACGCAGGCGAGGAAGGCCCGCCCGAATACGTCCGCGAAGCGCTCGACGTGCTGAAGGTCGACCGCATCGACCATGGCAACCGCAGCCTCGAAGACCCCGCGCTCGTCGCGCGCCTCGCGTCCGAAGGCATGTGCCTCACCGTCTGCCCGCTCTCGAACGTCAGGCTCTGCGTCGTCGGCGCCATCGCCGACCATCCCCTGAGGGCGATGCTCGACGCCGGCCTCCACGCCACCGTCAACTCGGACGATCCCAGCTATTTCGGCGGTTACGTAAACGCCAATTACCAGGCGGTCGCCGACGCGCTCGACCTGTCGCGCGCCGAGTTGGTCAAGCTCGCGTGCAACGGCTTCACCGGTTCCTTCCTCGACGCCGAAGAACAGGCGCCGCACCTCGCCGCAATCGACGCTCTCGCCTGAGGGGCGCCGCGCCTTCGCTAAGGCGAATTTAACCTGTCGAGCCGTGCAGGGACTGAGGCAAACCGCAGCGTGATGACGCATTGATGCTATCCGGGCCGCCGGACGCGGCGTAATTTTCCGCCCCAGGGTTTGCCAAAAAATCGGCATCGTCTTTCCGCCCGGCCCGCGAACGGTCGCCGGCGGCCGACCGGTGCTGCGCCTGTGTCCGTTTCAACCCGACAAGCCGCCCGCGGATCAGCGTCCGCGGCGAAGGAGAAGCCATGCCTACGCATCATGGAATGAAGCACTTCACCGGGCTGCACCATCTGTGCGAGCACAGCGTCAACCGCGCCGACCGCTTCGGCCGCATGTTCCCCCACGCGCCGCCGCTCTATGTCGATCCGCGCGACCTTGCGGCGATCGCCGACAAGAACGGCCCGATGAAATCGACCGGCCCGGCGAAGAAGACGAGCGGCATTCCCGTCGGTCACATCTTCTTCGGCCAGTTCATCGACCACGACATCACGCTCGACCTGACGAGCAGCTTCGCCCGGCTCGATCCGGCCGAGGCGACGATCAATTTCCGCACCCCGACGCTCGACCTCGACAGCATCTACGGCGACGGCCCCGACGGTTCGCCCTATCTCTACCACAATGTCGCGGGCGGCGGCGCGGGCAGCGAATATAATGGGGTCAAGATTCTCACCGGCGCCGACATGCCCGGCGCCGCGGCGCTCGCCGCGCAGGATCTCGCACGCTCGGCGCACGGCCGCGCGATCATCGGCGATCCGCGCAACGACGAGAACCGCGTCATCTCGCAGATGCAGCTCGGATTCATCCGCTTCCACAACCGCGTCGCCGAAACGCTCCATGCCAAGGGGCTCGCGGGGCACGATCTGTTCGAGCAATGCCGCCGCACGGTGACGTGGCATTATCACTGGGTCGTGGTGAATGATTTTCTGCGCGCGATGGTCGGCGCGCCGCTGCTTGCCGACATTTTTGCGGGCGGCCGCAAAATCTATCGCCCCGACGATTGTCCTTTCGGAGAGGAGGCCGGGCCCGACCCCTTCATCCCCGTCGAATTCGCGGTCGCGGGCTTCCGCTTCGGCCATTCGATGATCCCGCAGCGGATTCAGGTCCAGGCCGGCAAGCCCGCGCTCGACGTCTTCGGCGCGACGCTCGGCTTCGGCTTCAGCCCACTCGGCGACGCCAAGGCGGTGGTCGAATGGCCGCAGCTGCTCGATCTCGGCAACGCCAGCACCGACCGGGCCGACAAGCTCGATACCAAGCTCGCCGCCGACCTGCTCGACCTGCCCTTCGTCGGCGCCGGCGATGTCAAGTCGCTCGCGCTGCGCAACCTCTTGCGTGGACAGGCCTTCCGCCTGCCGTCGGGCGAATATGTCGCGCGCGCATGCGACCGGCCGGCGAACGAGATCGCCAAGGTGACGAACAAGGCGCAGGCGCTTGCCGCCGCGGCGAGCCCGCCGGCGACGCTGGCGGGCGCGACGCCGCTCTGGCTCTATATCCTGACCGAAGCCGCCGAGATCGGACGCGAGACGAGCCCGGGCACTTTCGACAAGGGCGAGGGGCTCGGCCCCGTCGGCGGGCGCATCGTCGCCGAAACGATCATCGGGCTGCTCGAACTCGACGACCGCGCGTGGCTCGGCAGCAACCGCGCCTGGTCGCCCGCGCTCGCCGACGACAAGCTCGGTCCGAACGGCGTCTTCACCCTGCTCGACCTGCTGACCTTCTAAGGGGGCGGTCAACGCCGCCCCGCCGGGCCTTTCGGCCCCGGCGGGGCGTGCGCGCCCGTCGCCCTTGGGGTCAGGACCCTAGAATTTCCCTCGCACCGAAAAGGCGAAGATCGGCCCGATCAGCCGGTCGCGGCTTTCGTGGAACAGCACCGCACTCGCGCCGCGCAGCCCTTCGTAAACGGTCCGCTCGCGCCGCGACCGCGCATTGATCGCATTGGCGAAGGTCGCGCGCACCGTCAGCCCCATCACATCCTTGTTCTCGACGAAAATCGAAGCAAAAACAGGCCCTTCCCACGTCCGGTTGGCTTCGTTGCGGCGATAGTTCGGCTGATAATGGCCGTAATCGGCCGCGACGCCCCACGCCCAGTCGCTCGCGGGAATGTCGTGCCGCAGCGAGAAATTGGCCGACCGGTCCTCGAACCCGCTCCACGACCTTTTCTCGCCCGTGAAGGGGTCGATCAGGCTCGAGGTCTCCAGATCGACGCTCGCGTCGATCTTCATTCCCTTCAGCCCGGCGGGGTCGAGGTTGATCGTCGCCGACACCACGACCGCCGCCGCCGACGCCTTGGGGATATTGCCGACCGACTCGCCGCCCGCCACCGGCACGATATCGACGAAATCCTCGGCATCGACATAGACGAGCTGGACCTTGGTCGACCCCCATATACCGAGCGACATGTTCGCCTCGAACTCATAGCGCCAGTCCTGCTGCGGCCTCAGCTCGTTGTTGCCGCTGTTGTTGTTGCCGTCGCCCAGAAAGGCACGCGCGAGAAAGTCGTAGAAATCGAGCTGCTGCACCTCGCGCTTGATCTTCAGCGACAGGTCGATCCCCGTCTCGGGCGTCCACGCGAGCGTCAGCGATCCCTTGGGCCGGAAGAAGCTGCGTTCGAGCCCGTTCATGCCGGTCTGGGTCAGCGTCGAATATTCGGCGCCGCCGACCAGCTGGACCGACAGGTTCGGCGCGAGCGTGCGCCCGAAGCTCAGCAAAGATTCATAGCGATCCTCGCTCACCCCGCCGGTGCCTTCGGGGAAAGGCAGCTCGACGAAATCGCCCGCGGGGTCCAGCGTATAGAGCCGCGCGACATTGCCCAGCCTGTTGAACGCCGCCTCGGCGGACCATTGCCAGTCGCCGCCCAGCATCTTCCACTGATATTCGCCGCGCCCGATCGTCTCGCCGACGTCGCCGACCTGCGTAAAGCGGTCGCCGGTCGCGGGCGAGCCGTCGACGGGCGCGAGCACCACTTCCTGCGAATAGGGCTCGTGGCTGAAGCTGCGCAAGGCGATCAGCTTCAGCTTGCCGGGGCCGAGCGCGAACTGGAAATCGCCGCTCAGCTCGTAATTCCATGTATCCTCGGTCGTGCGGATCGTGCGGACGCGGTCGGGACCCGTGGGCGACGTCCAATAGCCATCCTCGTCATAATGATACCATTCACGCTGATAATGCGCCCCCAGATGGCCGATCGCCGCGCCCGCCGGGTCCCAGGTCAGCCGCCCCGACAGCTTGGGGGTGTCGTAATGCGTGTTCCAGATATCCTTGCGCCGCTCGATGACGGTCCCCGCGCCATCGGTGATCACCGTGCCCCCGCCCGCGCCGCTGCGCGAGCTGTTGTCGTTGCTCAGCCCCACCTCATATTCGATCTCGCCCTTGCGCCCCGAAACCGAAATGTCGCCGCGGGTGAAAAGCGGATCGGTGTAGTGCGGGCGGAACTCGGGCTTCCACGAAAACTGGCCGGAGAAATTGTCGGCGCGAAAGACCACATTCGCCACCTGCCCCGACAATCCCGGCAGATCGAGCGTCGCGCCGTCGACGATCTCGATCCGCTCGACCGCCGTCGCGGGGATGCGCGTCAGCAGCGTGTCGATGCTGTCGGCCTTGGTCGAGGGGCGCGCGCCATTGAACAGCACATTGCCCGTCGCCTGCCCCAGCCCGCGCACCTCGTCGCTGTCGCGGATCGAAAAGCCCGGCACCTGCACCAGCATGTCGCGCGCGTTCTTGGGCGCATAGCGCGCGAAATCGGCGGGAACATAGACCTGCCCCCTCGCGCCGGTCGTCGTCGCGGCCTCGCCGTCCGAGGGCGGCGGCGCGTCGCCCGTCGATTCCTGGGCAAGGAGGGGAGCGGCCGAAAGCGAAAGGGCAATCGCGATCAGGCTGGCGGCTCGCTTCACCGGCCGCCCTCCGACGCTTCGTTCATCCGCCGCGCATAGTCGCCGGTGACGCCGAGCGCCTTCATCGCGACAATGTCCTCGGCCGACAGATCGTCATAGCCCGCATCCGCAAGCTCGCGGACATAGGCGGGGTCGATCCCGAGCGCGCGGCACGCGACCGCGTCGTCGATCGACGCGAGCGTCATCGGCGCCGCGCGCAACTCGCGGACATAGGCTGGCGTCACCTTGAGCGCCGCCGCGGCAATCAGATCGTCGCCCTCCTCGGGCCGCACCCCTGCCGCAGTCAGCCCGTCGGCAAGCTCGATCGTCGCATCGACGAGCAGCATCGCGAGCAGGTCGCGGCGCTGCTCGGGCGCCAGTCCGCGCGCCGCAAGCGCCTTCTCGAAACCGGGATCGGAGGTGAAGCGGCAATCGCCGTCGCCCTGGTAGCGCCGCGACAGGCGGCCGTTGCAATCGAGCGTCCCCGCTTCGTGCATGACCGCAAAGGAAACCGAGCCGGCGCCGCCGCCGAGCAGCTGCTTCGCGGCGTCGGTTTCGGGCCGCGACCCGTCGAGCGCCAATGTGCTGCTCGAATTGTCGCGGCGCACCCGCAACCGCGGCTCGTCGCCCGCGCCGCGATCGGGCGGCAATATGTCCCAGCGAATGTCGGTGAGCGTCAGCGGCGCGCCGGCCGGCTGCATCGGCGCGGCGGTGGCGAGGGCGGACAACATTGCCAGGCCAGTGGTTACGATCAGGGCTTTCATGGCATATCTCCTCGGGGCCGCGGAGCACGGGCGAGCGCCATCGCTCGCCGCCTCGCGCGGCGTTTCGGTTCATTCGTCAGGCTTGGGTGGCGGCGCGTCCGGTCAGGCCGGGCGCACCGGCGTCAATCGTTCGTCGCTTCGGGCGGCGCGGGTGGCAGCGGCGGGCCGGGCGGCGCGGCCGTCGCGGGGCTCGCGGGCGGCTTCACCGAATAGCGGGTCATCCTGCCGTCGGGTCCGCGCATCTCGATCACCGTATCCTCGCCGACGCCCAGCGAGGCGGCGCCGGTCGCCACGCCCACCGCATCCGACACCGTCCGCGCGATATCGAGCCCGCCGCCGACCGCGCGATGCGCGATCGCATCGTCGGGGTCGTCGAGGCGGATTCCCGCCTTGCGCATCTCGCGGACATAATCGCCGGTCACCCCGACCGCGCGCAGCCCGCTCAGATCGTCGATCGTCACATCGGGGAAATAGCGCTTCATCTCGCGCGCATAGCCGGTGTCGATCCCCATCGCCGAAGCGCCGATCAGATCGTCCATGCTGGCATCGGGAAACACCGCGCGCATCCGGTTGAGATAGGCGGGGCTCGCCCCGACCGCCTTCGCAGCGATCGCGTCGTCGGCGTTGATCTCGTGCCCGCCCTTGCGCATCTCGCGCACGTCGTCGGGCGTCACCCCCATCGCCTTCATCCCGACCAGCGTATCGACCGGCAGCTTGCCCTTGCCTGCAGCGGCAGCCGATGCAGGCCCGGCGGCGGCGTCGCGGGCCGCCGCCGGCGCGAGCGCGGCCACCGGGGACGGGCCATGCTCGCGAATTTCGTCCAAAGGCCGCGAGGCGGTCGCCGAAAAGGCGGCGAGCGGCAAGGTGACGCCCGCGAGGAAGGCAAGCATCAGCGCGATCCAGCCCGGTCCCGCCGGCCCGCGCTTCGCCCGCGCGTCGAGCACGCGGGTGATCCGCCGCTTCAGACTGTCCTTGCCCGGCGCGACCCCATGCGCGGCGATCAGCGCCCCCTTGTTGTCGTGGCGCGCCGCGCCGACCAGCAGGCTCGCATAATCGGGGCCGTCGATGTCGGCGAGCAGCACCGCATCGTCGGCGGCTTCCTCGCGCAGCTGGTGGCTTTCGCGCGCCAGCAACCACACCAGCGGATTGAACCAGAAGAGCGCGCAGGCGAGCCGCGCGCCGAGCAGCTTCGCCCAGTCGAGCCGCGCGACATGCGCCAGCTCGTGCGCGATGATCGCCTCGGCCTCGCCGACCGCCTGCACCGCGTGCGGGCTCAGCACGATCGTCGGGCGGATCACGCCCCAGCTGATCGGCGAGCGCAGTTCGTCGCTGACGAGCAGCGCGGTGCCATGCTTGAACCCCATGCGCCGCTGCGCCTCGGCGAGCGCCGACAGCCACGACGGCTGCACCAGCACCTCGGCGCGCCCGCGCATCGCGAACAGCCGGACGACCGCGATCAGCATCGTCAGAAACAACAGCGCGAGCGGCAGCGCATAGACCCATGGCGCGAGTTCGGACGCCGACGGCAGCGACGCCCACAAGGACGGCCGCGCCACCTCGCCGGCCGCCGGCGCCGACGCCGCAGCCGCATCGACCGTCGCCGCGACACTCGTATCCGCGGCCGCCACAACCGCAGGCGCCGTGTCGGCGACCCACGCCGCGGGCAGCGGCGTCCATTGGGGCAGCAGCAGCGTCGCCGCGGGAAGCGCGAGCAAGGCCGCGAGCCCGACATGCGCGATCATCGACCGCTCGGCCGCCGAGCGCGAGCGCGCAAGCCGCAGCAGCGCCAGGGCGAGGCCCGCGACCAGCACCGACTTCCAGGCGAGGCCAAGCAGCAAGGATGTCGTGATCGTCATTTCGTCCTCCCTTCGCGCGCTTCGGCGATCAGTCGCTCGATCTCGTCGAGTTCCTTGTCGCTCATCTTGTCCTGCATCCCGAGCAGCGCCGCCGCGGCGCTCGTCGCCGATCCGTTGAAAAAGACGCGCACGACCTGGCCCAATGCCGATTTGCTCGCCGTCTTCTCCTCGACGCTCGGCGCATAGAGAAAGCCGCGCTCGGACGCCTCGCGCGCCACGAAGCCCTTGCCCTCGAGCCGCTTGAGCATCGCGCGGATCGCCGATCCCGACAGCTCGTCGCTCAGCGACGCCGCGATCTCGGCGACGGTCGACGCGCCTCTCTCATACAAGATATCGACGATTTCGCGTTCGCGCGGCGGCAGACTGGACAGCATCGAATCACTCCATGCGCTACATTTGTAGCCTAGCTACATTTGTAGCGCTCGGATGGCAAGCAGTTTTATTCGGCTAATACGCTGTCGGCTGCGACACGCAGCAAAAGACCCTCCCGCCGAGGGTCGCAAACGGCGGGAGGGTCCGCCGGACCGCGGGAAACGGCCCGGAAAGAAATGGTGAAAATCAGGCCGCTTCGCGCACCTTCTGCACCGCGGGGAGCAGCAGGCCGATCAGGATGGCGATCGGGTTGGTCGTGATCGACATCGAGCCCGCCTGCGTCGGCGTCGTCGACTGCGCCATGGCGGGGGTCGCCGACAGCGCGATCGTCAGGGCCATGGCGGGGGCAAGGATCAGCTTCTTGGTCATCGTTTCTTCCTCTCGAAAATCATTGGGGTCATTCAAAAGCCGGATCGGGTCGGTCCCGATGCCCGCCTTTTGCCGCAGCGCGCGCGGCATTGCGGTGATCGCGATCACTGGCGCGCAGAAAATCCACAAAATAATGAAAAGAAAGGAAAAAAATTTACACCTGGCGCTTCAGCCGCACCAGCGCGGCATCGAGCGCTTGCAGGAAGCGCGAGCGATCGGCCTTCAAAAAAGGCGGCGGGCCTCCGATTCCATCGCTCATCCCCGAACGCAAATCAGCCATGATCGCGCGCGTCGCGATCGCGGGACCGATCGAGGCGGCGGTGAAGGGCTTGCCCGTCGGCGCGAGCACCGTCGCCCCCGCTTTCAGCGCGCGGTCGGCGAGCAATATGTCGGCGGTGACGACGATGCTGCGCGGCGTCGCCGCATCGGCGATCCAGTCGTCGGCGGCATCGAAACCGTCCGAGACCAGCACGCGCTCGACCTGCGGATGGTCGGGGACGCGCAGCCGGCTGTTGCTGACGATCTTCACCGGCACCTCGTGGCGCCACGCGACGCGATAGATTTCGTCCTTCACCGGGCAGGCGTCGGCATCGACGAGGATCACCGGCACCGTCATCCGCCAAGCCCGTCCCACAAGAGCTTCGCGCCAAGCAGCACCATCAGCGCATAGACGAGGACATAGAAGCGCTCGGGATTCATCGCCTTCATCCAGCGCACCGTCAGCAAGGTCGACACGATCGCGAGCGGCATCAACAGCAGCGCCGCGACCACGACCTCGCGCGGAAAGGCACCGAGCGCCAGATAGGCGGGCACCTTCATCCAGTTGACGATGGCGAACAGGATCGCGCTCGTCCCGATGAAGGCGAGATGCGGCAGCTTGCGCGGCGTCACCCACATCTGGAACGGCGGCCCGCCGGCGTGCGCGATCTGGCTGGTCAGCCCCATGATCGCGCCGAAGATCGTCCCGACCCAGCCCGGCGAGCGCGACGCCGCGACGATCCGCCCGCCGCGCTCGACCCACAGGCGATAGAGGCCGAAAGCGAGCGTGATCGCGCCCAATGCCGCCATCAGCTGCGCTTCGTTTACCCGCTCGGCATAGACCCAGCCCGCCGCGACGCCGGCCGCGGCGCCGGGCAGCATCCAGCCGACGATCCAGCCGTCCCACGTCTTGCGGAACGCCCAGACGCTGATCACGTCCTGCACGATCAATATCGGCAGCAGCAGCGCCGCCGCGGTCGCGGGCGGCAGCACGAGCGCCGCGAGCGGCGTCGCGAGCGCGCCGACCCCAGCGAGCCCGCCCTTCGCCATGCCGAGCAGAATCACCGCCGCGATGAGCACCGCGAGCGTCACCGGGTCGGCGAGGATGTTCATGTAGCGGCGGTCTCGGGAGTCTCGGGGAGCCGCCAGTCGATCGCACCGCGTCCGTTCGCGGTCAGGAAATCATTGGCCTGGCTGAACGGCCGCGAGCCGAAAAATCCATTATGCGCCGACAGCGGCGAGGGGTGCGGCGCGCGCAGGATCAGGTGCGGGGTTCCGGGTCCGAGCGCGGGGACATTCGCCGCCTTGCGCTGGGCATGGCTGCCCCACAGGATGAAGACCTTGGGCGCCGGATCGGCGGCGACCGCCGCGACCGCGGCGTCGGTGAAGCGCTCCCAGCCCCTTTTCTGGTGCGACGCGGCCATCCCCGCCTCGACGGTCAGGCAATTGTTGAGGAGCAGCACGCCCTGGTCGGCCCAGCTCTTCAGATAGCCGTGGCGCGCCGGCGGAATGCCCAGGTCGGTCTGCATTTCCTTGTAGATGTTGACGAGGCTCGGAGGGGTGCGCACGCCTGGCTGGACCGAAAAGCACAGCCCGTGCGCCTGCCCGGGGCCATGATAGGGGTCCTGCCCCAGAATCACGACGCGCACCTCCTGCGGCGGCGTCGCGTCGAGCGCCGCGAACCAGTCGCGCGGGCGCGGATAGATGCGCTTGCCCTTCGCGCGCTCGGCCGCGAGGAACGCCTTCAGATCGGCCATATAGGGCTGTTCGAACTCGCCGCCGATCGCGGCGAGCCAGTCGGGATGGAGCTTGACCTCGGCCATGCGGCTTTCGACCAGAGCCGCGCGGCCTTGTCCAGTGGCTTGTCGGCGGCTAGGTCATCCCCGAAGAGGCGGACTTCAGGCTCCGTTCGTCCTGAGGAGCCATTAAGCTTGTCGAAATGGCGTCTCGAAGGACCGCAGCGCGGCGCCGGGTCCTTCGAGACGGGTCTTCGCCACGCTCAGCCCCTCCTCAGGACGAACGGGAATCCGGTTGAGGAGCGGCAATAATGACTATAGGCCCGACGTTGATGCAGCTCGAAACGGTGGTGAAAGACCGCCTCGCCGCCGCCGACGCGGGCGCCTCCTATGTCGCGAGCCTTGCTGCGAAAGGGCGCGGCAAGATCGCGCAGAAGCTCGGCGAGGAAGCGGTCGAGACCGTGATCGCCGCGCTGACCGAGGATGATGCGGCGCTCACCGGCGAGGCCGCCGACCTGATCTTCCACCTGACCGTGCTGCTGTCGGAGCGCGGGATCGGCTGGGACGCCGTCGCCGCCGAGCTCGCGCGCCGCCACGGCACTTCGGGCCACGCCGAAAAAGCCGCCCGCAACGACTAGGAGAGCCCATGCCGATCGACGCCACCCTTCCCTATGACGACAGCAACATCTTCGCGCGCATCCTGCGCGGCGAGCTGCCGTGCAGGAAAGTCTATGAGGACGAGCATGTCCTCGCCTTCCACGACATCAACCCGCAGGCGCCGGTCCATATCCTCGTCATTCCCAAGGGCGCCTATGTCAGCTGGGACGATTTTTCGGAGCGCGGCAGCGACGAAGAAATTGCCGCGCTGATCCGCGCGGTCGGCAAGATCGCGCGCGATCAGGGGCTCGTCGCGCCGGGTTATCGCGTGCTTGCCAACGCAGGGCTCGACAGCCACCAGGAAATCGCGCATCTTCACATACATATCTTCGCGGGCCGGCCGCTCGGGCCGATGCTTGCGCGTTGACAAGCGAACGACGAACCGTGCATAAATAGCGGCGAAATACAGACTCTCGGGTCGCGCGAAGCCAGGGAGACGCCAGCGATGAGGAACAGGGGACGCGCGCTCGTGAGCGCATTGGCCGGGCGGCTGCGGCTTGCGCTGCTGTTGCCGCTGATGGCAGCTGTCGCCGCGGCGGGCAGCGACAGCGTGCCGCAGGTGACGCTCGCGACCCCCGGCAGCTCGGGCAGCGGCGACGGCACGATCACGCGCTTCACCCTGCGCTTTTCCGAAGACATGGTCCCGCTCGGCGACCCGCGCGCGCGCGCGCCCGCCACCAACGACTGCAAGGTCGCCGAGACGAGCCGCTGGGTCGACACGCGCACCTGGGTGCTCGAATTCGACGCGCCGCTCCCCGGCGGCAAGCGCTGCCATGTCGAGCTGCGCCCCGACCTCGTGACGGCGCGCGGCGTGTCGGTGGTCGGCAACGACCGTTTCGCGATCGACACCGGCGGCCCGTCGGCGCGCGCCGTGCTCGCCGGCGGCACCTATGAAGGGATCGAGGAAGAGCAGATCTTCCTCGTCGCGACCAACGTCGCCGCCGACCGCGCCTCGGTCGGCCGCTACACCTATTGCGCGGTCGACGGCATCGGCGAGAAGATCCCGGTCGACGTGCTGCCGCGCGAGACCGCGACGCAAATCCTGACCGGCCTCGGCGAAAACGACTGGAAGCGCCGGTCCTTCGCCTATGACGCCGGCCTGCCCGATCGCCTGCCCGCCGCGGGTGCCGATCGCGACGCCGCGCTCGACCGCATCGTTCCGCTCAAATGCCGCCGCCCGCTGCCCCCCGGCCGCGAGATGGCGCTCGTCTGGGACGCGCGCATCCAGCAAGCGGGCGTCCCCGGCCGCACCGCGGGGCGCGACCAGCGCTTCGACTATGACGTGCGCCCCGCCTTCACCGCGAAGATGGCGTGCAGCCGCGTCAACGCGCAGGCCGGCTGCAATCCGATCGAGGATGTCCGTCTCTCCTTCGCCTCGCCCGTCGCGCGCGCCACCGCGCTCGCCGCGGTGCTCACCACCGCCGACGGCCAGCGCCTGACCCCCAAGGCGAGCGACGACGACAAGCACGACCCGTGGCTCAGCGAAGTCCGCTTCGCCGGCCCGCTGCCGCAGAATGTCGAGGCGACGCTGACCCTGCCCGCGAATGTCACCGACCAGAGCGGCCGCCCCCTCGCCAATGCCGCGAACTTCCCGCTGCGCTTCGGCATCGACCGCGCTCCGCCGCTGGTCAAATTCGCCGCCCCCTTCGGCATTTTGGAGGCGAGCGAGGGCGGCGTGCTGCCCGTCACCGTGCGCGGCGTCGAAGCCTCGCTGGTGCAGAAGAACCTCCAGATGTCCGCGCGCACGCTGCGCGTCGGCGACGACGATGCCGCGATCGCGCGCTGGCTGAAGCGCGTCGACGACGCGGGCGACAGCGACTATCGCCGCGAGCCCGGCCCCGACGGCACCGAAATCACGGTCAATTACACCGGCAGCGAATCGGTCTTCGGCGATGGCGCCCCGGCGGGCGGCACCCGCCGCGACCTCACCCTCACCCCGCCCGGCGGCGGCAAGGCGTTCGAGGTCGTCGGCATCCCGCTCGCGCAAAAGGGCTTCCATGTCGTCGAGATCGCGAGCCCCGAACTCGGCGCCGCGCTGCTGGGGCGCAAGGCGACGCGCTATGTCGCGACCGCCGCGCTCGTCACCGACATGGCGGTGCATTTCAAATGGGGCCGCGAAAATTCGCTCGCCTGGGTGACCCATCTCGCGAGCGGCAAGCCCGTCGCGGGGGCGGAGATTCGCGTCACCGACAGCTGCACGGGGCGCCTGCTCGCCAGCGGCACCGCCGACAAGGCCGGCCGCCTCGCCTTCCCCAAGGGGCTGCCCGAGCCCGAGACTTATTCGAGCTGCGAGGACGACCCCGACCCGATGGACAGCGAGGGCCATGCGCTGATGGTCACCGCGCGGGCGGGCGATGATTTCAGCTTCACCCTCACCGACTGGGGCAAGGGCATCCGCCCCTATGACTTCGACCTGCCCTATGGCTGGTCGGAACGCGAGGACATCGTCCACACCGTCTTCGACCGCGCGCTCGTGAAGGCGGGTGAGACGGTGCATATGAAGCATATCCTGCGCCGTCCGGTCGGCACCGGCTTCAAGATTCCCGAAGCGATGGCGGGGACGCTGCGCCTGCGCCACCGCGGTTCGGATACCGAGTTCGAAATGCCCTTCGCGATTGCCGCGAGCGGCAGCGGCGAAACGGCGTGGGACGTCCCCAAATCGGCGCCGATGGGCGATTACGACCTCGTTTTCGTCACCAAAGACAAGAAGGGCGAGGAACAGACGCGCTGGAGCGACCAGTCGATCCGCGTCGACGAATATCGCCTGCCGACGATGAAGGCCGAGGTCACAGGGCCAAAGGCGCCGCCGGTGCGCCCGGCGAGCGTGCCCTTGTCGCTGTTCGCCGGCTATCTGTCGGGCGGCCCCGCCCCCGGCCTGCCGGTCGAGCTCAGGACCAATTTCTATCCGAGCTGGTCGCCGCCGGAGGATTATGAGGGCTGGGATTTCGACGGCCAGCCGGTGAAGGAAGGTATCGTGCGCCTCGACGACGACGGCGACGTGCCGCGCGCCGACATGCCGCTCGCGCGCTCGGTGCCGCTGACGCTCGGCGCCGACGGCACCGCAAGGACCAATATCGCCGTCGACGAGCCGATAAGCGAGCCGACCTTGATGGCGGTCGAGATGGACTATGCCGACGCCAATGGCGAGACGCTGACCGCGAGCCGCCGCATCACCCTTTATCCCTCGGCGGTGCGGCTCGGGCTCAAGACCGACGGCTGGCTGATGCGCGACGACGATCTGCGGCTCAAATTCGTCGCGCTCGACCTTGCCGGCAAGCCGATCCGCGGCCAGCGCATCGACGTCGCGCTCTACAGCCGCGAGGTCATCACCGCGCGGCGCCGCCTGATCGGCGGCTTCTACGCCTATGACAACCAGATGCGCACGACTAAGCTCGCCGCGCGGTGCAGCACCTCGACCGACAGGCTCGGCCGCGCGAGCTGCGCGATGGCGCCCGGCGTCTCGGGCGAGGTCACGGTGGTCGCGACGACGAGCGACGCCGACGGCAACGAAGCGCGCGCGGTGCGCTCGGTGTGGCTCGCGGGCGACGACGACTGGTGGTTCGGCGGCGACAATGGCGACCGCATGGACGTGATTCCCGAGCAGCCGCGCTACGCCGCGGGCGACACCGCGCGTTTCCAGGTCCGCATGCCCTTCCGCGAGGCGACCGCGCTCGTCACCGTCGAACGCGAAGGCGTGCTGTCGAGCTTCGTCACCCCGCTTTCGGGCACCGACCCGGTGGTCAAGGTCAAGCTGCCCGCGACCTATGCCCCCGACGTCTACGTCTCGGTGATGGCGGTGCGCGGGCGCGTGACCGGCGAGGAAAGCTGGCTGCGCAAGATGAAGCGCGCGGTCGGCTTCGAAATCGAAAAGAGCGAGAACGCCCCCCCGACCGCGCTCGTCGACCTCGCCAAGCCGAGCTACCGCCTCGGCATCGCGCGGATCAAGGTCGGCTGGGAGGGCCACCAGCTCGCCGTCAAGGTCAGGACCGACAAGCCAAGCTATGCCGTGCGCGACACCGCAAAGGCGAGCATCGAGGTGCGCACCCCGGACGGCAAGCCCGCGAAGGACGCCGACGTCGCTTTCGTCGCGGTCGACGAGGCGCTGCTCCAGCTCGCGCCCAACGAGAGCTGGAAATTGCTCGACGCGATGATGGGCGCGCGCACGCTCGACGTCCTCACCTCGACCGCGCAGATGCAGGTCGTCGGCAAGCGCCATTACGGCCGCAAGGCGCTCGAGCCCGGTGGTGGCGGCGGGGGCGATCTTTCGGGGCTGACGCGCGAGGATTTCCGCCCGGTCCTGCTCTGGAAAGGCCATGTCGCGCTCGATGCCAAGGGGCGCGCGCGCGTCGACGTCCCGCTCTCCGACAATCTTTCGGCCTTCCGCCTCGTCGCGATCGCGACCGGCGGGGCGCAATATTTCGGCACCGGCGAGGCGAGCGTCCGCACCGTGCAGGATCTCGGCATCTTCGCCGGCCTTCCCGAAATCGTCCGTACCGGCGACAGCTATGATGCGCGCTTCACGCTCAGGAACGGCACCGGCAAGGCGATGACGGTGACCGCGACCCCGTCGCTCACCCCCGCGATCGCGACCGGAAAGCCGCTCACCGTCACCATTCCCGCGGGCGGCGCGGTGCCGATCAGCTGGACGATGAAAGCGCCCGATGCGCCCGGCAAGCTCATATGGACGATCGAAGCCGCGTCGAAGGACGGCAAGCAGCGCGACCGCCTCGTCTTCGACCAGATGATCGAGCCCGCGGTGCCGATCGAGACCTGGGCCGCGAGCCTGCTCCATGTCGGCGCCGACACCGGCCTGCCGATCGCACCGCCCGCGGGCGCGCTGGCGGGCGGCACTGTCGACATTGCGCTCTCCGATACGCTCGCCCCGCCGCTCGCGGGGGTGCGCGCCTATATGGCGGCCTATCCCTATGACTGTTTCGAGCAGGCAACCTCGCGCGCCGTCGCGCTCGGCGATCTGGGACGCTGGCAGGCGCTCGCGGGCGCGATGCCGACCTATCTCGATGACGACGGGCTGCTGCGTTACTGGCCGAGCGAGCGGCTCCAGGGATCGCCCGAGCTTACCGCCTATGTCCTCGCGATCACCGCGGCAAACGGCTTCGCGATCCCCGAGGCGCCCAGGGCAAAGATGATCGCGGCGCTCCAGGCGCTCGTCGAGGGACGGCTGACCCGCAAGGGCTATGGCCCCTATGACATCCGTCCGGTGCGTATCGCGGCGCTCGCCGCGCTCGCGCGCAATCGGGCGTCGAGCGCCGATCTGATCGCAGCCGCCGACATGGCGCCCGAGGACATGGCCACCGGCACGCTCGCCGACTGGCTCGTCGCGATCGACGCGACCCCGGGGGTTCGGGGTGCGCCGCGCCTGCGCGCCGCGGCGGAAGCCGAGCTTCGCAAACGGCTCGTCTACGAAGGCACGCGCCTCGACCTCGTCGACGATGCGCGCGCGCCGTGGTGGATGATGGCGAGCGGCGACGAAATGGCGATCAAGACGCTCGACGCCGTGCTCGGCCGCAAGGGCTGGGAGGACGACGCCGGGCGGCTGATGACCGGCGTCGCGCAGCGCCAGCGCCGCGGCCATTGGGACACCACCCCTGCGAATGCGTGGGGCGCGACGGTGGTGCGCCGCTTCGCCGAGCTTTACCCCGCAAGCGCGATCACCGGCACGACGCGCGTGTCGCTCGGCGGCGGCAGCGCGGCGCAGGCCTGGCCCTTGCGCGCCGACACCGAACCGCTGCGCGTGCCGCTGGTCGCGGGACCGCTCAGCCTGCGCCACGACGGCGGCGGATCGCCATGGGCGACGGTCAGCGTCAGGGCGGCGGTGCCGCTCAAGGAGCCGCTGAACGCCGGCTACCGGATCAAGCGGACGATGAGCATCGTCAAAGCCGCCGATCCGAAGCGGCTCGTGCGCGGCGACGTCGTCAAGGTGCGGATCGAGATCGCCGCGAGCGCCGGCCGGACGTGGGTCGTCGTGAGCGACCCGGTCCCGCCCGGCGCAACGATCGTCGGCAACCTCGGCGGCCAGTCGCAGATGCTCGGCCAGCAAGCCGAAGGCGAAGGCTGGCAGCCGAGCTATGTCGAACGCCGCAAGGACAGCTGGCGCGGCTATTTCGGCTGGATGCCCGCGGGCACCCACGCGGTCGAATATGTCGTGCGTTTGAACGGCTCGGGCCGCTTCACCCTGCCGCCGACGCGCGTCGAAGCGATGTATTCGCCCGCGATCCGCGGCCAGTGGCCGAACGGCACGATGACCGTCGCGGGATCGGCGGAATAGACCAACCCCCTCCCCTTCAGGGGAGGGGCAGCGAGACTTGGCAGCTTGCTGCCTGGTCGCAGCGGGGCGGGCCGCAACGCCAGCACCATCCCGCAAGCCCCACCCCAACCCCTCCCCCGAAGGGGAGGGGCTTTGAACGAGCAATGGACGGCGCCGAATCACATCATGCACCCCCCCAAACGCCGCCTCTTCGACGCTTTCGCGTGGATCGCGCTCGCCGCGCTCATCCTCGTCACCGCCGCGCATCTTGTCACCCGCCCGCCCGCGATGCCCGCCTATGCCGACGTGCGCGCGGCGTGGAAGCCCAGCGAGGCGTGGCTCTACGACCGCAACGGCCGCCTCCTCGATACCGAGCGCGTCGATTTCCAGCGCCGCCGCCTCGCGTGGGTGCCGCTCGGCGACATCAGCCCCGCAGTGCGCGACGCCGTCGTCCAATCGGAGGACCGGCGCTTCTGGTCGCACGGCGGGGTCGACTGGCTCGCGATCGCCGGCGCGATCCGCGCGCGCTGGACCGGCGGCCCCTCGCGCGGCGCCTCGACGCTCGCGATGCAGCTTGCGGGCTTCCTGTCGCCCGACATCGCGGCGCCCGGACGGCGCGACTGGCTGACCAAGATCCGCCAGATGCGCGCCGGGCAGGCGCTCGCGTCGCATTGGACCCGCGCGCAGATGCTCGAGGCCTATCTGAACCTCGTTCCCTTGCGCGGCGAGGCACAGGGGATCGGTGCGGGCGCGAACAGCCTGTTCGGCAAGCGTCCCGCCGACCTGACGCGCACCGACGCCGCGCTTTTCGCCGGGCTGCTGCCCGACCCGGCGGCGGGGGCCAAGGCGCTCGGCGCGCGCGCCTGCCGCATCGCCGCGGCCGCCGATTGCGGCGCGATCGAGGCCGCAGCGGCGACGCTCGTTTCGGGCGAGCGCGCGGCACGGCTCGACCCGGCGCTCGCCCCGCACCTCGCGATCCGCCTGCTCGACACGCCCGGCAAGCGCGTCACCACGACGATCGACCGGCGCGCGCAGCAGATCGCGATCCGCGCGCTGCGCCGTCAGCTCAAGGGGCTCGGTGCGGAGCGCGTGCGCGACGGCGCGGTGGTCGTGCTCGACAACCGGACCGGCGACATGCTCGCCTATGTCGGCGGGGTCGGGCTCGGCTCGACCGCCGCCGCGGTCGACGGCGCGAGCGCGCGGCGGCAGGCGGGCTCGACATTGAAGCCGCATCTTTATGCGCAGGTGATCGAAAAGCGCTGGCTGACCGCCGCCTCGATCCTCGACGACAGCCCGGTCCAGCTCGACACCGCCTCGGGCCTCTATGTGCCCAAAAATTACGATCACAGCTTCAAGGGGCCGGTAACGGTGCGCAAGGCGCTCGCCAGTTCGCTCAACGTCCCTGCGGTGCGCACCCTTGTCCTCGACGATGTCCAGCAATTCCGCGACCGCCTCTGGACCTTGGGTTATCACGGACTGGTCGAGGACGGCGACTATTACGGCTTCAGCCTCGCGCTCGGCTCGGCCGAGGTCAGCCTGGTCGAACAGGCCAATGCCTTTCGGACCCTCGCCAATCAGGGCCGCTGGTCGCCGGTGCGCTTCGTGCGCGGCGCGCCGATGGGCAAGCCGCGCCGCATCGTCGGTGCCGGCGCCGCCTTCATCGTCGGCGACATCCTCTCCGACGCGACCGCGCGCACCGACGCCTTCGGCGCCGACAGCGCGCTGCGCCTGCCCTTCTGGGCGGCGGCGAAGACCGGCACGTCGAAGGGGATGCGCGACAATTGGTGCATCGGCTTTTCGGACCGCTACACCGTCGCGGTGTGGGTCGGCAATCTCGAGGGCGATTCGATGCACGCGGTTTCGGGCACCTCGGGCGCGGCGCCGGTGTGGCGCGACGTGATGCTGGCGCTGCACGAAGGGCGCCCCGGCACCGCCCCCGCGGTGCCCGATGGCGTCGAGGCGCGCCGCATCGCGCTCCCCGGCACGCGCGAGCCGCCGCGGCGCGAATATTTCCTTGCCGGCACCGCGCAGACCGAAATGGCCGCAGCGCCCGAAGCCGCGCGGCGCCCGCGGATCACCAGCCCGGTGAGCGGCAGCGTCTATGCGATCGACCCCGACATTCCCGCGGATCGCCAGCGGCTCGGCGTCGCGGTCAGCGGCGCGGTGGCGGGCCATCGCCTGCTTCTCGACAAAAAGCCGCTCGGCGACGCCGATGCCGGTTTGCAGATCGTGCCGCGCCCCGGCAGCCACATCCTCGCGCTCGTCGATCCCGGCGGGCGGACGATCGACCGGGTGCGATTCACGGTGCGATAGAGCGCGTGTCACACCGCTGAAATTAAGTTGCGCTGAGCGAACGAGCGGCTAGTCTGCCCCGCCAGGAGACGGGCGCCCTTCCGGCGGCCCGACAAGGGGACATTCGCATGATATTTGGTCGCGTCAAACCACTCGACGCCATTCTCGCCACGGCCGAGAAGAAATCGCTCGCGCGCACGCTCGGACCCGTTCAGCTCACCCTGCTCGGGGTGGGCGCCATCATCGGCACGGGCATCTTCGTCCTGACCGCCGAAGCCGCGCAAAAGGCCGGGCCCGCCATGATGTGGAGCTTCGTCGTCGCGGGGCTCGTCTGCGCCGTCGCCGCGCTCTGCTATTCCGAAATCGCGTCGATGGTGCCGGTCTCGGGCTCGGCCTATACCTACACCTATGCGGTGATGGGCGAGCTGCTCGCGTGGATGGTCGGCTGGGCGCTGATCCTCGAATATGCCGTCGCGGCGAGCGCCGTGTCGGTCGGCTGGTCGGGCTATTTCGTCGGACTGTTGCAGAGTTGGGGGATAAGTCTTCCCCACGCGCTCGTCGTCGGGCCCTATGCCGGCGGCATCGTCAACCTGCCGGCGCTGTTCATCGCACTGCTGATCACCGGCCTGCTGATGATCGGCACCACCGAAAGCGCGCGCGTCAATGCGGTGCTGGTGGCGATCAAGGTCACCGCGCTCACCGTATTCATCGCGCTGACCCTGCCGGTGATCAAGGGCGCCGAGTTCGAACCCTTCATGCCCAACGGCTGGTTCGGCAACGGCAATGGTTCGGGCCTCGGCGTCATCGGCGCCGCGGCGTCGATCTTCTTCGCCTATGTCGGCTTCGACGCCGTCTCGACCGCCGCCGAGGAGACCAAGAATCCACAGCGCAACGTGCCGATCGGCCTGATCGGCAGCCTTGCGATCTGCACCATCTTCTACCTGCTCGTCGCCGCGGGCGCGATCGGGACGATCGGCGCGCAGCCGGTCGCGGGGCCCGCGGGCGAGGTGCTCCAGCCCGGCACGCCGATGCTCGCCAGCCAGTGCCAGGCACTGATCGACGCGGGCCGCGAGCCGCTCGTCTGCTCGCGCGAAGCGCTCGCCCATGTGCTCCGCTCGATCGGCTGGGAACGCATCGGCGACCTGATCGGCGTCGCGGCTTTCCTCGCGCTGCCGTCGGTCATCCTGATCATGCTCTTCGGCCAGACGCGCATCTTCTTCGTGATGGCGCGCGACGGGCTGCTGCCCGAAAAGCTCGCGACGATCCACCCGAAGTGGAAGACGCCGCACGTCGTGACGATGATTACCGGTGTCGCGGTCGCCTTTTTCGCGGCCTTCCTGCCCGTCGGCCAGCTCGCCGATATTTCGAACTCGGGCACGCTCTTCGCCTTCTTCATGGTCGCGATCGCGGTGCTGATCCTGCGCCGCACCCAACCGGACCGCCACCGCCCGTTCCGCACCCCGCTCGTGTGGGTCGTCGCGCCGCTCGCGATCCTCGGCACGGTTGGCCTCTATGCGAACCTGCCGTTCGAATCGAAGATGGTCCTGCCCGTGTGGGGCGGCATCGGCCTGCTCGTCTATTTCGCCTATGGCTATCGCAAGAGCCATGTCGGGCGCGGGCTGGTCGAGGTGCATGAAGCCGATAGCGACGCACCGCCGCAGCCGGTTCCGCCGATCGAGTGATCGGTCCGAAGACGGATATGGGAAAGGGGGCTTCCGGCCCCCTTTCTTTTTGGATTTTCCGCTTGGGTTCAAATGGCGGGTTGCGGGCGGTAGCGGGCGTAATAAGCCCCTCCTCTTTAGAGGAGGGGTTGGGGGTGGTGGCGCGCGATAGCGCGCAAGACGTCTAGCACCACCCCGCTGCGACTAAGCCAGCAAGCTGGCAAGTCTCGCTGCCCCTCCTCTGAAGAGGAGGGGTTTGGTCGAATGACAGCAAACCACCCCAAAGCCGTCACTCCAAGCGTCTCTGCGCTCCCCCCAATCCTCGTTCAATGAAAATCGCGCGACTTCGGCAGGATGCGCACGTCGCGCGGATGGCCGTGGCGCTGCGCGTGGCCGCGGGGATATTGCGGATGGCGGACCTCGTCGGCGCGCGCGAGGTCGGGTTCGACCGGCCGGCCGCTTCCCAGCGCGTCGAGCATGGGGGTGCGGTCGACGACCCGGCTCGCCATCAGATGCACGACGCCCTCCTTGCTGCGCTGCACCTCGCCCTCGACCAGCATCAGCCGCGACGCCATCACCGCGCGGCGATAGCGTTCGAAATGGCGCGCCCAGAGGAGGATGTTGACGATCCCCCCCTCGTCCTCGAGCGTGATGAAGATCGCATTGCCCTTGCCCGGACGCTGGCGGATCAGCACCACCCCCGCGGTGCGGACGATGCGGCCGTTCTTCGCCGCCGCGGTCTCGAGGCAGCTCAGCACCCCCTCCTTCGCGAACGCCTCGCGCAAAAAGGCCATCGGATGGCCTTTCAGCGACAGCCGCGTCGTCTGATAGTCGGTGAGTATCTGCTCGACGCGCGGCATCGGCGGCAGCTGCGCATCGGCCTCGGCGCCCAGTTCGCCCGCACCGGCGGCATCGAACAGCGGCAGCACCCCCTGCCGCACCCGCCGCGCCTCCCACAGCGCAGGGCGGCGTTCGCGCCCCATCGAGCGGCACGCATCGGCTTCGGCGAGCAGCCGCAAGGCGCGGGGTGGAAGCGCCGCGCGCCGCGCCAGCTCCTCGACGCTCGCGAAAGGCGCGCCGCGCGCCGCAACGACCGCCTCCGCCCACGCTTCGCGAAACCCGTCGATCTGCCGGAAACCGAGCCTGAGCGCGAGGGCGCCGTCCGCACGCCGTTCGAGGCTGTTGTCCCACCCGCTCGCATTGACATCGACCCCCCGCACCTCGACGCCATGCCCCTGCGCATCGCGAACGAGCTGCGCGGGGGCATAGAAACCCATCGGCTGCGAATTGAGCAGCCCGCAGGTGAAAACCGCGGGGTGATGATGCTTGATCCACGCGGAGACATAGACGAGCCGCGCAAAGGATTGGGCGTGGCTTTCGGGAAAGCCATAGCTGCCGAATCCTTCGATCTGCTTGAAGCAGCGCTCGGCGAAATCGCGTTCATATCCGCGCGCGACCATGCCGCCGATCATCTTGTCGCGGAACCTGTCGATCGTCCCCAGATTGCGAAAAGTCGCCATCGCGCGGCGCAGGCCGTTCGCTTCCTCGGGGCTGAAATCGGCGGCGACCATCGCCAGCTTCATCGCCTGTTCCTGAAACAGCGGGACGCCATAGGTCTTGCCCAGCACATCATGCAGTTCATCGGGCGGATGCGGCGGCGCGGGCGAGGGATAGTCGACCGGCTCCTCGCCGCTTCGCCTTCGCAGATAGGGATGCACCATATCGCCCTCGATCGGCCCCGGACGGACGATCGCCACCTGCACCACCAGATCGTAGAACTCGCGCGGTCGCAGGCGCGGCAGCATGTTGATTTGCGCGCGGCTTTCGACCTGAAAGACGCCGATACTGTCGCCCTTGCACAACATGTCATAGACTGCGGGATCATCCGCATCGAGGTCGAGTTTCAGCGTCTTGTTCCCCAGCCCGTGCGCGCGCATCAGGTCGAAACATTTGCGGATGCAGGTCAGCATGCCGAGCGCGAGCACATCGACCTTCATCAGCCCCAGCGCGTCGATGTCGTCCTTGTCCCATTCGATGAAGGTGCGATCCTCCATCGCGGCGTTATGGATCGGCACCAGTTCGTCGAGCCGCCCTTCGGTCAGCACGAAGCCGCCGACATGCTGCGACAGGTGGCGCGGAAAGGTCAGCAATTCGCCGACGAAACGGTGCAGCCGCTCGATCTCGCCATTGTGCGGATCGAGCCCGGCCTCGACGAGCCGCTCCACCGGCACGTCGTCGCCCCAGCTTCCCCAGCTCGTGTCGGCGAGCCGCGCGGTCACATCCTCGCTGAAGCCCAGCGCCTTGCCGACCTCGCGGATCGTGCTGCGCGGGCGATAGTGGATGACGGTCGCGGCGATCCCCGCGCGGTCGCGGCCATAGCGGTCATAGATGTGCTGGATCACCTCCTCGCGCCGCTCATGCTCGAAATCGATGTCGATGTCGGGCGGTTCGTCGCGCTCGGCCGAGATGAAGCGCGAAAAAAGCAGCTCGTGCTTCATCGGATCGACCGAGGTGACGCCGAGCAGGAAGCAGACGATCGAATTGGCCGCCGAGCCGCGGCCCTGGCACAGGATCGGCGGGTCCTGCGTTCGCGCGAAGCGGACGAGGTCGTAAACGGTCAGAAAATAATAGACATAGTTCCGCCTGCGGATCAGCCGCAGCTCGCTGCCGATCAGCGCGCGCACCCTGGGAGACAGCGGCGTCCCATAGCGCCTTTCAGCCGCCGTTTTCACCAGATGGTGAAGCCAGGCAAAGGGTTTCCAGCCGGGCGGCACCGGCTCGTGCGGATATTCGTAGCGCAGGTCGTCGAGGCGAAAGCCGATGCGCGCGAGCAGCTTCGCGCTTTCGCCGACCGCCTGGGGACAGGCGCCGAACAGCCGCGCCATTTCGGCGGGCGATTTCAGATGGCGTTCGCCATTGGCGTGCAGCCGCCGGCCCGCTTTCTGGACCGTCGTGCCTTCGCGGATGCAGGTGACGATGTCGTGGAGCGGGCGCTGCGCGGCGGTGGCATAGAGCGCGTCATTGGTCGCGAGCAGCGGAACGCCGGCCGCCGCCGACAGCCGCCGGCGTTCGGCCAGCCGCCGCGCGTCGCTCCCCGCACGCGGCATCGTCGCCGCCAGCCACACCGATTTCGGCCGCGCGCGCTTGAGCGTGCGGAGCAGCGCCGCGTCGCCGTCCATCGCGATCAGCAGCAGACCCTCGCAGTGGTCGAGCAGATCGTCGAGGTTCAGGATGCAGTCGCCTTTCGGCGCGCGCAGATTCCCGGTCGAAAGCAGGCGGGTCAGCCGCCCCCAGCCGCGCCGATCGACCGGATAGGCGACGATGTCGGGGGTGCCGTCGGAAAAAACCAGCCGCGCCCCCGTCACCAGCCTGAAATTCGCTGCCCGCGCGTCCTCTTTGACCTGCAATTCCTTCAGGAACGCCCAGGCGCGCACCACCCCCGCGACGCTGTTGCGATCGGCGATGCCGATGCCGTCCATCCCGAGCGCGATCGCCTCGGCGACCATCCCGGCGGGGTGCGAGGCACTGGCGAGGAAGCTGTAGTTGGTCGCGGCGACCAGTTCGGCGAAGCCGGGCTCGGGGCGGGGTTCGGGGCCGGACGCACCGCTCATGCGAACAGCCCGTGGATATACCAGCGCGGATCGGCCTTTTCGTCGTAGAGGCCGTGGCGGAACAGCCAGTAACGCCGTCCCTGCACATCCTCGACGCGATAATAGTCGCGCGTCAGCCCCTTATTGTCGCGGCGGCGCCACCATTCGGCGGCGATCCGCTCGGGCCCTTCGTAGAGGCGCACCGCGTGGAGCGCGCGGCGCCAGCGAAAACGCTGCGGCGGGCCGTCGGGCACTTCGGCGATCACCTCGATCGGCTGCGGCGGGTCGAAGAGGTAGAAGGGGCGCAGCGGTGGCTCGCCCGCCTCTGGTTCGGGCCAGCGTTCGGGGCGCGGCGCGTCGGCGGCGGGCAGTTCGAGCTGCGCCTGTTCGGGGATATGCGTGTCGGCGGGGCGAAGCCTGCGCACCCGCCCGCGCCCGAGCCGCGTCGCGAGCCGGTCGGCGAGCGCATCGACGTCGCCCCTCCGCACCGCGCCGCCCTCGAGCTTCAGCTGGCTCGCGCCGAGCGCCTCGAGGCGCGGCACGGCAAGGCGGATCATGTCGAAACCGAAGCCGGGGTCGATCGGATCGCGCAGCGCGTCGAGGCGCTCGGCGAAGAGCCGCATGACGGTCGCGACGTCGCGCACCGGCTGGCCGGTTTCGACCGCGATCGTCCGCGCCAGCCCGTCGCTGCGAAAAAAGGTCGCGCGAAAGGCGCGCCCGCCCTTGCCACGCTCGGCCATGTCGGCGGCAGCCTCGCCCATCAGTTCGGCGAGCACCTCCATCGCATGCGCGCTGCTCGCGAGCGGTTCGGCAAAGCGGCGTTCGGCGGCGACCGGCGGCGGCGCCACGCGCGGGTCGAGCGGGCTCGGCGCGTCGCCGAGGATGCGGCGCAGCGCAGTCGCGGCGCCCGTGCCGAAGCGCGCGGCGAGGCTCGCCATCGGCCGGGTCGCGAGGTCGCCGATCGTCTTGAGGCCGGCGCGGACCAGCGCGCGCGTCGCCTCTTCGTCGAGTTCGAGCGCCGCGACGGGCAGGCGGCGGATCGCCGCGGCCTCGTCGGGGGCGGGCGGGGCCGGATGACGCGCGAGCGCGCGCGCTGCGTCGGCCGTCGGACCGAAGGCATGACGCAGCGTCATTCCCAGCCGGTCGCAGCGCATCGCGGCGTCGGCGACCAGTCCCGCCTCGCCGCCGAACAGATGCGCAGCACCGGCAATGTCGAGGATCAGCCCGTCGGGGGCGTCGAGCGCGACGAGCGGCGTGTAGCGCGCGCAGCCCTGCGCGAGCCGGTCGAGCCATGCGGCATCGGCGGCGGGGTCGTGCGGCACCACCGTCAGCGCGGGAACGCGCGCGCGCGCATCGGCGAGCGCCATGCCGGGAACGAGTCCCAGCGCTGCCGCTTCGGGCGCGACGCTCGCAAGGCGCAGCGCGCCGCGGACCGTCTCGGCAAAGACGAGCGGCGCGTCAGGCGGCCGCGGCGCCGCGCGGCTCCAGCGCTCGGCGGGGAGCCAGGGGAAGAAGAGCGCCAGATAGCGCCGGGTCGCGGAAGGCTTGGTCGTCACGGTTCCACTCCAGCCGCCAGCGCGCGCCCGCGGGGCCGGCGCGCCAGCGCAATAATTCCAGGTCGAAGGCGGGCGCGCCCGGCGCGCGCGCCTCGAGTTCGCGCGAGGGGGCGGCCGCCACCTGCCAGCGCGTTTCGGCAACGCTCGGCACGGGCTCGGCGGCGATGCGCAGCAGGAACAGGCTCGTCCCCGCCTCGCGCGCGCCGAGCGCGAGACGGCGTCCTGCGGTCAGATCGAACGCAGGAAGCCGGCCATGGCTTTCGACTACCACCGCCGCCGGCCCGGCGCAGCGCACCGCATCGTTGGCGGCGGCGAGCAGCGCTTTCGCGTCGCCCGTCTCGACAAGCAGCAACCGGTTCGGATCGCCGCCAAGCTCGGCAAGCCCGGGGGCATAGAGATGCCCGGCCTTGCGCCCCGCATCGGCGGTGCGCAGCCACAACAGCGGCGCCTCGCCTCCGCCGCGCAGCGCGAGCAGCGCGGCAAAGGCGGCGGCGCTCGCGGCGTCGAGCGGATCGGCGGCGAAAAATTCGTGGATGCGCCCCGCCGCAAGCCCGCCGCCGAGCGCCGCGTCGAATCGGTCGTGCCCGCTCGCCAGCCAGCGCTCGGACTGGCGGACGGACGGCGCGCCCGAAGCGGCGATCCGGGCGACGCGGCGGCGCAGCCCGGCGAGAGAGGAAGACGACTCGCGCATGACATGTTCTCTATATGTTCTATTAGCGCGCGAGTCCGGCCGCTTGTCAAGACGGAGCGATCATGGTCGCGACCGGCGAAGAGGGACTCGCACAAAGACACAAAGCCACAAAGGAATCTCGTATCGCGCCGCAGGCGCCCTCCTGCCCAGCCGCCATATCCTGCACTGCCTTGAAGGATAGTGGCTGCGCTGCGGACGGCGCTTCTTTGTGGCTTCGTGGCTTCGTGCGAATAAATTACACAACGCCCGCGTCCCGGCGCGAGGCGCAATCGACGCGCTACGGCTCGCCCGCGCTTCCCGCCTCGCTGTCGCCGCCGAGCGCGCGAAACAGGGCGATTCGCGTTTGCGCGAGCAGCAGGCGCGTCGCGACCTCGCTGCTGCGCGCGGTATAGAGGCTGCGCTGAACGACGAGGCTGGCGAGGAAGCTGTCGATCCCGCCCTTGTAGCGCGCCTCGGTCAGCGCCGCGCTGTCGGCGGCGGCCTCGCGATTCGCCGCCGCCGCGCGGACGCGCTCGGCGATCGTGCCCTGCACCGCGAGCGCGTCGGAAACCTCGCGAAAGGCGGTCTGAATCGCGCCTTCATAGCTCGCGAGCGCGGCGTCGCGCTGCGCCTCGCTCACCGCGACAGCAGCGCGGCGGCCGCCGAAATCGAAGATGCTCGCGCTCGCGTCGGCGCCTGCCGACCAGCCGAACGAGCCGCCGTCGAACAGGCTCGACAGCGCATCGCTCGCAACCCCGAGCAGGCCGGTCAGCGAAATCGTCGGGAACAGCCGCGCGCGCGCCGCGCCGATATCGGCATTGGCGGCGCGCAGTTGATATTCGGCTTCGATCACGTCGGGGCGGCGGAGCAGGATCTGCGAGCTGACTCCGGCGGGCGGCAGCGCGATTCCCGGCACCACTTCGTCGAGGCTCGCGGGCAGCAGCGCGCGATCGACGTCGCCGCCGACGAGCAGGCGGATCAGATTTTCGTCCTGCGCGATCGCGCTCGTCTGCACCGCGATCAGTTCCTCGGCGCTCGCGAGGATCTGCTCGGCTTGCCTCAGGTCGGTGCGCGGCGCGATGCCGCCCTCCAGCCGCGCCCTGGTCAGCCGCACGCTCTCGCGCGCATTGACGGCGGTATCCTGCGCAATCGCGAGCAGGTCGCGGTCGGCGCCATAGCTCGCCCATGCGTCGGCGAGGTCGGCAATCAGCGCGAGGCGCACCGTGCGCGCCGCCGCCTCGGTCGCAAGCGCACGACCCCGTTCGGCCTCGGTCGCATTGGCGAGCCGCCCGAACAGGTCGAGCTCGAAGCCGGTGACGCCGCCCTGCAGCGAAAAATCGGCGCTGCCGTCGCTGCTATTGCTGTCCGAATAGCCGGCGCCCGCGCTCGCGCCAATCGCGGGGAGTTGCGCCGCCCGGCTCACGCGCACCTGCGCGCGGGCCGCCGCGACATTGGCATAGGCGGCGCGCAGGTCGCGATTGTTCGCAAGCGCCGCCTCGATCAGCGCCTGCAACCGCGGATCGGTGAAGATCGCCTTGTAGGAGAGCAGCGGCAGCGCCGCCTCGCTCGCCGCCAGATAGGCGTCGCCGACCGGCCAGCTTGCGGGCACCGGCGGCGCCGGGAGCACCGTCTTCGGTGCGAGCGAACATCCGGCGAGGACGAGCGGCGTCAACAAAAGCAATGCGCGCCTCATGCCGGCACCTCCGCCGCATCGCCGCCGCGGCCGAAGCGCTGGCGGAGCGCCGCCAGCCCGTCGCGCACCCCGCGCCGCACAAGCACGAAGAAGAGCGGGATGAAGAAGATGGCGAGCAGGGTCGCGGTCAGCATCCCGCCGATCACCGAGGTGCCGATCGCGACACGGCTGTTCGCGCCCGCGCCGGTCGCGACCGCGAGCGGCAGCACGCCGAAGATGAAGGCAAAGCTCGTCATCAAAATCGGGCGCAGGCGGATCTTCGCCGCGGCGATCGCCGCCTCGATCACGCGCTTGCCCTTGCGTTCTTCCTGCTCGGCGAATTCGATCATCAGGATCGCATTCTTCGACGCGAGCCCCATCGTCGTCAAAAGCCCGATCTGCATATAGACGTCATTCTCCAGCCCGCGCAGCGTCACCGCGAGCACCGCGCCGACCAGCCCGAGCGGGATGACGAGCAGCACCGCGACCGGGATCGACCAGCTTTCGTAGAGCGCCGCGAGGCAGAGGAAGACGACGAGAAGCGACAGCGCATAGAGCAAGGGCGCCTGCCCCGACGACAGCCGTTCCTGATAGGAGGCGCCCGACCAGGCGACGCTGGTGCCCGGAATCTCGGCCGCCATCCGCTCCATTTCGTCCATCGCCTCGCCCGAACTTACGCCGGGCGCGGCCTGCCCCGAAATTTCGAACGCGGGCACCCCCTGAAAGCGCGAGGTGCTGCTCGGTGTCGTCGACCAGCCGATGTGCGAAAAGGCGGAGAAGGGCGACATGCCGCCGTCTGCCGAGCGCACATACCATTGCCCCAGGTCGTCGGGGCTCGCGCGATAGGGGGCGTCACCCTGCACATAGACGCGCTTGACGCGCCCCTTGTCGATGAAGTCGTTGACATAGCGCCCGCCCCACGCGGTCGACAGCGTCGTGTTGACGTCACTGTTCGACAACCCATAGGCGGTCAACCGCTGCGTATCGATGTCGATCTTCAGTGTCGCGACGTCGGGCAGGTCGCTGAGCCGCACCGAGGTCAGCTTGGGATTGGCGTTCGCCATCTCCAGCAACCGGTCGCGCGCCGCCACAAACTCGTCGCGCGATAGGCCGCTGCGGTTCTGCAGCTCCATCGTGAAGCCCGACGTGTCGCCGAGCCCGCGCACCGCGCCGGGAACGAGCGCGAAGATGTCGGCGTCGCGCAGCCCCGACAGCGCCTGCCGCGCGCGCTGCGCGATCGCGTCGGCGCTGTTCTCGGGACCGGGCCGGTCGTCCCAGTGAACGAGGTTGACATAACCCTGGCCGGTATTCTGCCCCGACGCGCCGCCGCCCCCGCCGCCGGCGATCAGGAACAGCGCTTGGGTGTTCGCCTTTTCCTGCGTCAGCAGATATTTCTCGATCGCGTCGCGCACCTCGAGCGTGCGCGCCTGCGTCGCGCCGGCAGGAAGGCGGAACTGGATCGCGACGCGCCCCTGATCCTCGTTGGGCAGGAAGCCGCTCGGCAAGCGCCAGAACAGCAGCACGAGCAGCGCGAGCGCGAGCGCATAGATGCCGAGGAACAGCCATTTGCGCTCGACGACCTTGGCGACGCTGCCCGCATAGCCCGCGCTCGCGCGCTCGAAGCGCGTGTTGAAGCCCTGTTTGGCGCGCTCATAGACGGTGTGGAGCCGCGGGAAGCGATGCGGGCCATCCGCCGCGGCCCCGTGCGCCTTCGGCTTGAGCAGCGTCGAGGTCAGCGCCGGGCTGAGGATCAGCGCGACGAGCACCGACAGCGCCATCGCCGAGACGATGGTGACCGAGAATTGGCGATAGATCACCCCGGTCGAACCGCCGAAAAAGGCCATCGGCAGGAACACCGCCGACAGCACGAGCCCGATCGCGACGAGCGCGACCTGCAATTCCTGCATCGACCGGATCGTCGCCTCGCGCGCGGTCATGCCGGGATTTTCTTCCATCAACCGCTCGACATTTTCGACGACGACGATCGCATCGTCGACGAGCAGGCCGATCGCGAGGACGAGCCCGAACAGGGTCAGCGTGTTGATGCTGAATCCCGCGATATAGAAGACGCCGAAAGTGCCGAGCAGCACCACCGGCACCGCGATCGCGGGGATCAAGGTCGCGCGCCAGCTTTGCAGGAACACGAACATGACGAGCACGACGAGCAGGATCGCCTCGAACAGCGCCTTTTGCACCTCGCTGACCGACAATTTGATGAAATTGGTCGAATCATTCGCATAGGCATAGTCGAGCCCCTCGGGCATCGTCTGCGCCAGCTCGTCCATCCGCGCCTTGACCAGTTCGGCGGTTTTCAGCGCGTCGGCGCCGGGCGACAGCGAAATCGCCATGCCCGCGCCCGGATGGCCGTTGACGCGGGTGATGACGGCATAGCTTTCGGCGCCGATCTCGACCCGCGCGACATCCTTGATCCGCACCGTCGATCCGTCGGACAGCGTCTTGAGCACGATATTCTCGAACTCTTCGGGGGTCTGGAGCCGCGATTGCGCGGTGACCGTCGCGTTGAGCATCTGGCCTTCGGGCGCGGGCAGGCCGCCGACGTCGCCCGCCGCGATCTCGCTATTCTGCGCATTGATCGCATTAATCACGTCGCCGGGCATCAGCGACACCGCGGCCAGCCGCTGCGGGTTGAGCCAGATGCGCATCGCGTGCGGCGACCCGAAGACATTGACGTCGCCGACCCCGTCGACGCGCGACAGCGGGTCCTGGATGTTCGAGGTCAGATAGTCGGACACATCCTGGTTCGACCGCGTGTCGGTGGTGTCGAACACCGCGACGAGCAGCAGCGAGTCCGAATTCGACTTGGTGACGCGCACGCCCTGGCTCTGCACCTGCTGCGGCAGGCGCGAGATCGCCGACTGGATCTGGTTCTGCACCTGCACCTGCGCGATGTCGGGGTCGGTCCCCTTGGCGAAGATGACGCTGATGCTCGCCTGCCCGCGCGAGCTCGACTGCGAGCTGAAATAGAGCAGGCCGTCGATCCCGGTGAGCTGCTGTTCGAGCACCTGCGTGACGCTGTTCTCGATCGTCTCGGCCGACGCGCCGGGATAGTTGGCGCGGATATTGACCTGCACCGGGGCGATGTCGGGATATTGCGCGATCGGCAGCGAAAACAGCGCGCCGAGCCCGCCGAGCATGACGATGATCGCCAGCACCCATGCAAAGATCGGCCGGTTGATGAAGATGCGCGACATCGGCCGCTACTCGCCCTTCGCCGCTTTGCCGCCCGCCGCCCCCACCTTCTGCGCGCTCGCCGCCGGCACGGGCCTGACCGCCGCGCCGCTGCGCAAATTGCCGAGCCCCTGCGTGATGACGCGCTCGCCCGGCTTCAGCCCCGACGAGACGACCCAGTTCGCCCCCGCGGTGCGCGTCGTGACGATCTTGCGCCGCTGCGCCTTATTGTCCTTGCCCACCACATAAACGAAGGCGCTGCCATCGAAGTCGCGCTGCACCGCCGGCTGCGGGACAAGCATCGCGTCGGGCTCGACCGCCTGTTCGAACAGTGCGGTGACGAACATGCCCGGCAGCAGCACCCCGTTCGGATTGGGAAAGCGCGCGCGCAAGGTCACCGTCCCCGTCGCCTCGTTCACCGTCACCTCGGAAAATTCGACCGTGCCGGGCAGCGCATAGTCGCTGCCGTCCTCGAGCCGCAGCCGCACCGCGGTGCTTCCGGGCTGCGTTCTGCCGTTCGCGAGCGAGCGGCGCAGCGCGGTCAGTTCGGCCGCCGATTGCTGGATATCGACATAGATGGGGTCGAGCCGCTGCACGATCGCGAGCGGATCGGCCTGCGTCGCGCTGACGAGCGCGCCGGGGGTCGCGAGCGATCGGCCGATGCGCCCGCCGATCGGCGCGGTGATCGTGGTGTAGCGCAGGTTGATCCGCGCGGTATCGAGCGCAGCGGCATTTTGCGCGACCGCGGCGCGCGCGACGCGGGCGGCGGCGAGCGCGTCGGTATAGTCCTGCTCGGCGATCGCCTGCATCTTCGCGAGCGGTTCGTAGCGCTTCGCCTTCTCCTCGGCGCCCATGGCATTGGCCCTGGCGCTCGCCAGATTGGCTTCGGCCTCGGCGACCGCGGCGCGATAGAGGCTCGCGTCGATCTGGAACAAGGGCTGGCCGGCGCGCACGAAGCTGCCTTCGGTGAACAGCCGCTTGCGGATCAGCCCCGTCACCTGCGGCCGCACCTCGCTCGTCTCGAAGGCGACGGTGCGCCCGCCGAGTTCGCTCGCGATCGGCACCGCCGCGGCCGCAACCGTCACATAGCCGACTTCGGGGGTCTGAGGCCCGCCCTTGTCCGCATCGCCGTTCGCGCACGCGCCGAGCGTCAGCAACATCGCGCACAGGGCTCCGGTCAGGCGCGGCGGCCGCTTGCTGGGCATGGTCGATCCAACTCTTGTCGATCCCGGGGAGGGCGGAAGAGGGCTCTATTCAACGGATTGACCGGTCGCCGCAAGGAAAATGGGCGGCTTGCGACAAAGTGCGACAATTTCGTTTTTCAGCCCGGGACAAGCAGCGCGCGGCCTTTATGCACTTCGGCGTCGAGCCAGTCGATGAAGGCGCGAATGCGCGGCTGCGGCGCGACGTCGCGGTGGAGCGCGAGCCAGAAGCTGCGGCGGATCGTCTGCGAGGCGCGCACCCGTACCAGCGCCGGGTCGCCCGCGGCGAGGAAACAGGGGAGCACCCCGACCCCCGCACCGCCCGCGATCATCCGTCGCTGCGCAAGGATCGACGAGGATCGCACCCCCGCGCGCAATCCCGGCTCGATCTCGCCCAGATAGTCGAGTTCGGGGGCATAGAGGATGTCGGGAACATAGCCGACGATCGGGATCGCCGCGCGCGACAGCGCCGTCGCCTCGACTGCGCGCTGCCAGTCCAGCCGGTCGGCGGGCGCATAGAGGCCGAGGCTGTAGTCGGCGAGCTTGCGCGTGATGAGCGGGCCTTTGCGCGGCCGCGCGAGCAGCACCGCCATATCGGCCTCGCGCCGCGAAGGATTGAGGAAACCCGACGAGGCGACGAGGTCGATCTCGATTTCGGGATGCGCCGCAACGAAGCCCGCGAGCCGCGGCGCGACAAAATGGCCGCCGAAGCCTTCGGACACGCTGATCCGCAGCTGCCCCGACAGCGCCGCGCCGCCGTCGCCGCCCGCATGGATGCGCGCCGCGGCGGCCGCCATCGCCTCGGCATGCGGGACGAGCGCGCGCCCCGCCGCGGTGAGCAGGAATCCGGCCGGCGCGCGCTCGAACAGCGTCTGCTGCAACTCGGCCTCGAGCCCGCTGACGCGGCGGCTGACCGTGGTAGGGTCGACGTGCAGCGCCTGACCCGCGCGCGCAAGCGTGCCGTGCCGCGCGACCGACAGGAAATATTGCAGCTTGTCCCAGTCCATTGCCCTGCAAATATGCAGTATAAAGCTGCAAGTCTATCCCTTGCAAATAGGCCGCGATTGGGTTGAGAGACTATTTTGAAACAGCAATGACCTGAAGTCTCCGCCTCCCCGAGCGAAGACGAGGGGCTCGTTCGAGCGAAGCGAGAACCAGCGGCGGCGTTGCCTCGGCTTCGCTCGGCACGGCCCCTCGTCTTCGCTCGGGGAAGCGGGGTAGGGAAAGGAGTCCTTCGATGCGACAGATCGACCATTTCATCGTCGGCGGTGCCGGCCGGGCGGCGCGCAAGGGCGCAATCTTCGATCCCAACAATGGCGGCGTGCAGGCCGAGGTCGCGCTCGGCGATGCGGCGGTGCTGGACAAGGCGGTCGCCGCCGCAAAGGCGGCGCAGCCCGCGTGGGCCGCGGTCAATCCGCAGCGCCGCGCGCGCGTAATGTTCGAGTATAAGCGCCTCGTCGAAGCCAATATGGACGAGCTCGCCGCGCTGCTGTCGAGCGAGCATGGCAAGGTCATCGCCGACGCGAAGGGCGACATCCAGCGCGGCCTGGAGGTCGTCGAATTCTGCTGCGGCATCCCGCATGTGCTGAAGGGCGAATATACGATAGGCGCCGGCCCCGGCATCGACGTCTGGTCGATGCGGCAGCCGATCGGCATCGGCGTCGGCATCACCCCGTTCAACTTTCCCGCGATGATCCCGTTGTGGATGGGCGCGGTCGCAACCTCGGTCGGCAACGCCTTCATCCTGAAGCCCAGCGAGCGCGACCCGTCGGTTCCCGTCCGCCTCGCCGAACTGATGCTCGAAGCCGGTATGCCCGAAGGAATTTTCCAGGTCGTCCACGGCGACAAGGAGATGGTCGACGCGATCCTCGACCATCCCGACATCGGTGCGGTCAGCTTCGTCGGCTCGTCGGACATCGCGCATTATGTCTATGAGCGCGGCGTGCGCGCGGGCAAGCGCGTCCAGGCGATGGGCGGGGCCAAGAACCACGGCATCGTCATGCCCGACGCCGATCTCGACCAGGTGGTCAGCGACCTGACCGGCGCCGCCTTCGGTTCGGCGGGCGAACGCTGCATGGCGCTGCCGGTCGTCGTCCCGGTCGGCGAAGACACCGCCGAGCGGCTGCGCGACAAGCTGGTTCCCGCGATCGAGGCGCTGCGCGTCGGGGTCTCGACCGATGCCGAAGCGCATTACGGCCCGGTGGTGACCGCCGCGCACAAGCAAAAGGTCGAAGGCTGGATCGCCAAATGCGCCGAGGAAGGCGCCGAGCTGGTCGTCGACGGCCGCGGCTTTTCGCTCCAGGGGCATGAAGACGGCTTCTTCGTCGGCCCGACGCTCTTCGACCATGTCACCCCCGACATGGAAAGCTACAGGGAAGAAATCTTCGGCCCCGTGCTCCAGATCGTCCGCGCGCCCGATTTCGAAACCGCGCTCGAACTGCCCTCGAAGCATCAATATGGCAATGGCGTCGCGATCTTCACGCGCAACGGCCACGCCGCGCGCGAATTCGCCGCGCGGGTCAACGTCGGCATGGTCGGCATCAACGTGCCGATCCCGGTGCCCGTCGCCTATCACAGCTTCGGCGGCTGGAAGCGCTCGGCGTTCGGCGACACCAATCAGCACGGCATGGAAGGCGTCAAATTCTGGACCAAGGTAAAGACGGTCACCGCGCGCTGGCCCGACGGGTCGCCGGACGGCGGCAACGCCTTCGTCATCCCGACGATGGGCTGAGCGGGCGCGCGCCATGAAACCGCGTCCGGCCATCGGGCATTTCTCCTGCGAAGGAGACAAAGGATGAACAGTCACACCGACGCCGCTTCAACAAAGCCCCTCCCCTTCAGGAGAGGGATTGGGGTGGGGCCCCGAAACCTTGTGCAAGGCCGATGGGCCCCACCCCCAACCCCTCCCCTGAAGGGGAGGGGCTTAATGTTGGCCACAATCTTGCTTCTGGCCGCGTGCGGCGGCGGCCATGACGAGAAGCAGGAAACGGCACCCGAAAACACCTCCATCCCCGGCGAACCCGCAAGCGCGGTTCCCGCCGAGGGGGCGCCCGCCGACGCCGACCTTTCCTACACGCCCGACGCGTCGGCGAAGCCGCCCGCGAAGCCCGATGCCGGCATCGGCACCGGCGACAAGGCGATCCCCGCCGCGATCCAGGGGCGCTGGGCGCTCAAGGAAGAGGATTGCACCGCGCGCCCCGGCACCGACCTCACCGCGCTGGTGATCGACGCAAAGACGCTGCGTTTCTTCGAATCGGCGGGCGACCTTGCGCATGTCCGCGAGCGCGGCGCGAACCGCATCGTCGCCGATTACAAGTTCAGCGGCGAAGGCGAGACATGGGACCGGCTGATGCTGCTCGGCCTCGCCGACGGCGGCAAGACGCTCGTGCGCCGCGATTATGGCGAGGGTGCCGCCGCCGAGCCGCTGCGCTATAGGCGGTGCGTCGCCTGAGGGGCGGCAGGAAGAAAGGGAGATAGACGATGGATATTCGCTTGCTGACGATCGCCGCCGCCCTGCCGCTGGCCGCCTGTGCGGCGCCCGGCGAATCGCCCGGCGACATGGGACCGCCGCCGCCCGCCGAAATGACGTGCAACGCCGATGCGGTGCAAAGCCATGTCGGGCAGACCGCGACCCCCGATCTCGGCGCGGCGATCCTGAAAGAATCGGGCGCGCGCACCCTGCGCTGGGGCCCGCCGCGCTCGGCGATGACGATGGACTATCGCCAGGACCGGCTGAACATCTTCTATGACGACGCCTATAAAATCGAGAAAATCACCTGTGGCTGACCGCCGCAATCACGCCTCCGCATCGCCCTATGAACCCGTTTTCGGCTACAGCCGGGCGGTGCGGATCGGCGAGCGGATCATTGTCGGCGGAACCGCGCCGATCGAGCCCGACGGTTCGTCGACCGCCGGCGACGCGGGGGTGCAGGCGGCTCGCTGCCTGACGATCATAGCGGAGGCGCTCGCCGCGCTCGGCGGCTCGCCCGCCGACGTGGTGCGCACGCGCATGTTCATCACCGACCCCGCCGACGCCGACCTCGTCGGCCGCGCGCACGGGGCTGTGTTCGGCGATGTCCGGCCCGCGGCCACGATGGCCGTCGTCGCGGGCCTGCTGCGCCCCGAATGGAAAGTCGAAATCGAGGCCGAGGCCATAATAGAGACAGGGAAATGACCGACCAGTTCCAGCTGACCGACGACCAGCGCGCCATTCAGGAGATGGCGCGCAAGTTCACCGCCGATGCGATCACGCCGCACGCCGCCGAATGGGATGAAAAGCAGATATTCCCGCGCGATGTGATCAAGGCGGCCGCCGAGCTGGGCTTCGCCGCTATCTATGTCAGCGAGGAATCGGGCGGCATCGGCCTCGGCCGGCTCGAAGCCGCGCTGATCATGGAGGCGATGGCCTATGGCTGCCCCGCGACCAGCGCCTTCGTCTCGATCCACAATATGGCGAGCTGGATGATCGACCGTTTCGGCGGCGACGCGGTCAAGGCGAAGTTCCTGCCCGGCCTCGTCACGATGGACCAGATGGCGAGCTATTGCCTCACCGAGCCGGGTTCAGGCTCCGATGCCGCGGCATTGAAGACGACGGCGAAGCTGGAGGGCGACCCCGGATCGGGGTCCGGGGCAGGCCATTATGTCGTCAACGGCACCAAGCAGTTCATTTCGGGCGCCGGGGTCAACGACCTCTATGTGACGATGGTCCGCACCGGCGAGCCGGGACCGAAGGGCATTTCGTGCCTCGTCATCGAAAAGGACATGCCGGGGGTCAGCTTCGGCGCCAAGGAGCGCAAGCTCGGCTGGAACGCCTCCCCCACCGCGCAGGTGATCTTCGACAATGTGAAGGTGCCGGTCGAAAACCGCGTCGGCGCCGAGGGCGACGGCTTCCGCTTCGCGATGGCGGGGCTCGACGGGGGCCGGCTCAACATCGGCGCCTGTTCCTTGGGCGGCGCGCAGCGCTGCCTCGACGAAGCGATTGCCTATACGAAGGACCGCCAGCAGTTCGGACAGCCGATTTCGGATTTCCAGAACACCCAGTTCATGCTCGCCGACATGGCGACCGACCTCGAAGCCGCGCGCGCGCTGCTTTACATGGCGGCAGCGAAGGTCACCGCGAATGCCCCCGACAAGTCGCGCTTCTCGGCGATGGCGAAGCGGCTCGCGACCGACAATGGCAGCAAGATCGTCAACGACGCGCTCCAGCTGTTCGGCGGCTATGGCTATCTGAAGGATTATCCGATCGAGCGCTTCTGGCGCGACCTGCGCGTCCATTCGATCCTCGAAGGGACGAACCAGGTGATGCGGATGATCGTGGGAAGGGACCTGCTGCGCCAATGATGAAGATAACGATGCTTCGAGACGCCGCTTCGACAGGCTCAGCGGCTCCTCAGCACAAACGGATTTTATTTTTCGCCGTTCGTCCCGAGGAGGGGCTGAGCCTGGCGAAGACCCGTCTCGAAGGACCTGCTGCATGACCGAAGACGTCATCATCGCGAAAGAAGGCCGCATCGGCCGCATCGCGCTCAACCGCCCCAAGGCGATCCACGCATTGAACCTCGCAATGTGTCGGGCGATGATCGACGCACTCGTCGCGTGGCGCGATGATGCCGCCGTCGAAGCCGTCATTATCGAGCATAGCGAGGGCCGCGGCTTCTGCGCCGGCGGCGACATCCGCATGTTGGCAGAGAGCGGCGCGAAGGACGGCGTGGAAGCGCGCGCCTTTTTCCACACCGAATATCGCCTCAACCACCTGCTCTTCACTTATGCAAAGCCCGTCGTCGCCTTCATGGACGGCATCACCATGGGCGGCGGGGTCGGCATTTCGCAGCCCGCAAAATATCGCGTCGCGACCGAGCATACGCGCTTCGCAATGCCCGAGACGGGGATCGGCCTCTTCCCCGACGTCGGCGGCGGCTGGTATCTGCCGCGGCTCGAAGGGCGCGTCGGCCAATATCTCGCGCTCACCGGCGCGCGGCTCGACGGCGCCGAATGTTTGGCGCTCGGCATCGCCACCCATTATCTGCCGTCCGAAAAGCTCGCCGAGGCGAAGGCGCGCATCGCCGCGCACCCCGACCGCATCGGCGGTATCCTGGGCGAGCTCTCTATCACTGCGCCGCATGCGGCGGTGATGGACCATCTCGACAAGATCAACCGCCTGTTCGCGAGCGACCGCTACGAGGACATCCTCGCCGCGCTCGAGGCCGACGGATCGGACTGGGCGCAAAAGGAGCGCGACACGCTCGGCACCAAATCGCCGCAGACGTGCAAGGTCGCGCTGCGGCAGCTGAAGGAAGGCGCGGCGATGCCCGACTTCGCCGCCGAGATGGCCCAGGAATATGCGATCGGCGCGCGCGTCGTCCAGATGCACGACTTCCTCGAAGGCGTGCGCGCGCTGATCGTCGACAAGGACAATAGTCCCAAATGGGACCCGCCAACCCCCGAGGCGGTCAGCGACGCGTGGATCGACGCGATCTTCGCGCCGCTGCCCGATGAGGAGAAATGGACCCCGCTACCCTAATTTCGTCACCCCGGACTTGATCCGGGGTCCAGTCAGCCTCGCCGGAATGGATGCCGGTCCTGAGCCCGTCGAAGGGCCGGCATGACGGCCATCAGGAGAACATCAGAATGACCTACGATACCCTCCTCGTCGAACAGCGCGGCGCCGTCACGCTCGTCATGCTCAACCGCCCGCAGGCGCTCAACGCGCTCAATTCGGGTGTGCTCGACGACCTGATCGCCGCCTTCGCCGCCTTCGAGGCCGACGACAGCCAACGCTGCGCGGTGCTCACCGGTTCGGGCGACAAGGCGTTCGCCGCGGGCGCCGACATCAAGGAAATGGCCGACAAACCCGCCGCCGATTTCTACCTCGAGGATTTCTTCTCGAAATGGACGAGCGACTTCGTGAAGAAGGTTCGCAAGCCGTGGATCGCCGCGGTGAACGGCTTCGCGCTCGGCGGCGGCTGCGAACTCGCGATGATGGCCGATTTCATCATCGCGTCGGAAAAGGCGAAGTTCGGCCAGCCCGAAATCAAGCTCGGCGTCGCCCCCGGCATGGGCGGCTCGCAGCGCCTCACCCGCGCGGTCGGCAAGGCCAAGGCGATGGAAATGTGCCTCACCGGCCGGATGATGGACGCCGAAGAGGCCGAGCGCTCAGGCCTTGTCGCGCGGGTGGTGGCGCATGAAAGCCTCGTCGACGAAGCGGTGAAGACCGCGACGGTGATCGCCGCGATGCCCCCGATGGCGGCGATGGTGAACAAGGACATGGTCAACGCCGCGTTCGAAACGACGCTCGACCAGGGTCTGATCTACGAACGCCGCCTGTTTCAGATCCTCGCCGCGACCGAGGACAAGGCCGAGGGCATGGCCGCCTTCATCGAAAAGCGCGAAGGCGTGTGGAAGGGGCGGTGATTTCAGTCCCCCCTCCCGCTTGCGGGAGGGGCTAGGGGAGGGCGTGTTCGTTTTCCCGGCAATGTGCAATATACGGGACAGGCCCTCCCCCGGCCCCTCCCGCAAGCGGGAGGGGAGCAGATATGAAAATCGCATTCATCGGACTCGGCAATATGGGCGGCGGCATGGCCGCGAACCTCGCGAAGGCGGGGCATGACGTCCGCGCCTTCGACCTCAGCGAAGAGGCGCTGGCGCGCGCGGTCGAAGCCGGCTGCCAGCGCACCTCGTCGGCGGCCGAAGCGGTGACCGGCGCCGAGGCTGTCGTCACCATGCTCCCCGCGGGCAAGCATGTCGCGGGCGTTTATGAAGCCGACGTCTTCCCCAATGCCGCGCCCGGCACCTTGCTGCTCGATTGCTCGACGATCGACGTCGCCACCGCGCGCGCCAATATCGAAGCTGCGACGGCGAAGGGCCTCGTCGCGGTCGATGCACCGGTTTCGGGCGGCATCGCCGCCGCCAACGCGGGCACCCTGACCTTCATGGTCGGCGGCACCGGCGGCGCCTTTGCGCGGAGCGAGCCGATCCTCGGCGCGATGGGCAAGGCGGTGATCCATGCGGGCGATGCGGGCGCAGGACAGGCGGCGAAGATCTGCAACAACATGCTGCTCGGCGCGTCGATGATCGCGACGTGCGAAAGCCTTGCGCTCGCGCAGAAGCTGGGGCTCGACCCGCAGAAATTCTTCGACATCGCGAGCGTGTCGTCGGGGCAATGCTGGTCGCTGACCAGCTATGCGCCGCTCCCCGGCGTCGGCCCCACGACCCCCGCCGACAACGACTATCAGGGCGGGTTCGCCGCGGCGCTGATGCTCAAGGATCTGCGGCTCGCGATGGAAGCCGCAGCGAGCGTCGAGGCGCAAGTCCCGATGGGCAGCCGCGCGCGCGAGCTTTACGAAGCCTTCGTCGCTGCCGACGAGGGCGGCCATGACTTTTCGGCGATCATCCGGACGTTGCAGGCCTGAATGAGGGACCAGGCAAGGGCCGCCTCGAAATCTTCGTCATCCCGGACTTGATCCGGGATCCAGTTCCCCCCGTCGGCTCGAATGGATCCCGGATCAAGTCCGGGATGACGAGAGTGTTTGGATCGGCTCCAGCTCGAGAGTCGATATCGGCCGTCGTGGATCGTTCAATAAAAGTCCGCCGTCTCGCCGCCGTCGCGGCGCGTGGTGCGATGCACCTGCCGCGGCGCCTTGGCATCGCCGCTGCGGATTTCGAGCTTGCCGTTCACCCGCCGAACCTCGGCCGGCGCGACGATGCGCGCGCGGGCGACGCCGACCGCGCTCGGCTGCGGCGCCGGCGTGGCGGCCGGTGCGGCGGCGGCGAGCAGCATCAGGGCAGCGGCGAAGGGCATGGCGTCCATGCTCTGCCCTAACGGCGGGTCTTGCCAGTGCTTTAACCTTCAATCGCAACTTTTCGCCCGTGCCGGACGCAGGACGCCGACAAACGAAGGGCCGCCTGCCCCGCATCGGGACGAAATTAAGCCCCTCCCCTGAAGGGGAGGGGATATTGGGATCAGAACCCGGCTTTCGCCGCGGCCTTTTCCTTGAGCAGCGGCGCCACCTCGAAACCATGTTTTTCCAGCGCCGCGGCGATCTTGTCGGTGCCTTCGAGCCCCGCCCAGAACATCGGGCCGCCGCGATAGACCGGCCAGCCATAGCCATAGATCCACACGACGTCGATGTCGCTCGCGCGCTGCGCCTTGCCTTCCTCGAGGATCAGCGCGCCTTCGTTGACCATCGGATAAAGCGTGCGCTCGACGATTTCCTGGTCGCTGATCTCGCGCTTTTCGACCCCGGCCTTCTGGCGGAACTCCTCGATGATCTCGGCGACGCGCGGGCTTTCCGACGGGTTGCGCTTGTCATCGTAGTCGTAAAAGCCCGCCTGCTTCTTCTGGCCCCAGCGGCCCTCGGCGCATAGCGCGTCGCGGATGCTTTCGATCCGGTTCGGGTCGCGGTGCCAGCCGATGTCGACGCCCGCGAGGTCGCTCATCTGGAACGGCCCCATCGGCATGCCGAAATCGACATGCACCTTGTCGACCTGCGCCGGGGTCGCGCCTTCGAGCAGCAGCTTCTGCGCCTCGATCTGGCGCGGCGCGAGCATGCGGTTGCCGATGAAGCCGTGGCACACGCCCGCGACCACCGCGACCTTGCCGATCTTTTTGCCCGTAGCCATCGCGGTCGCGAGCACATCGTCGGCGGTCTTGTCGCCGCGCACGACCTCGAGCAGCTTCATCACATTCGCGGGCGAAAAGAAGTGCATGCCGAGCACGTCGCCGGGCCGGCTCGTCGATGCGGCGATTTCGTTGACGTCGAGATAGCTGGTGTTCGACGCGAGGATCGCGCCGGGCTTCGCAATCTTGTCGAGCTTGCCGAAAATCTCCTTCTTGACGTCCATATTCTCATAGACCGCCTCGATGATGAGGTCGCAATCGGCGAGCGCCTCCAGCTCGAGCGACGGTGTGATCAGCCCCATCATCGACTCGACCTGCTCGGGCTTGAAGCGGCCCTTTGCGGCGCTTGCATCATAATTTTTGCGCACGACGCCGAGCCCGCGGTCGAGCGCCTCCTGCTGCATCTCGACGATCGTGCATGGGATGCCCTTTTGCAGAAAGTTCATCATGATGCCGCCGCCCATCGTGCCGGCGCCGATGATGCCGACCTTCTTCACGTCGCGCAGCTTGATGTCCTTGGGCAGACCGTCGATCTTCGCGGCCTGGCGTTCGGCGAAGAAGATGTGGCGCTGCGCCGCCGACTGGCTGCCCATCATCAGCTTCATGAACTCCTGGCGCTCGAAGGCGAGGCCTTCGTCGAAGGGCAGGCGCGTCGCCGCCTCGACGCAGGCGAGGTTGGCATAGGGCGCCTCGAAGCCGCGCCAGCGCTTCGCGTTCGCGGTCTTGAGCTGCTCGATCGCGGCGACATCGCCGAACACCTCGCGCTCGCGCGTCGGGCGCGGGCCGTCGGCGATCCTGGCGCGCGCGAAAGCAATCGCGTCGGCGGCAAGGCTGTCCTCGCCCGCCAGTTCATCAACGAGGCCCATCTCCTTCGCCTTGGGCGCCGGAACGGGATCGCCGAGCGAGGTCATCGTCGCCGCGGCCTCGACCCCGACGACGCGCGGCAGGCGCTGCGTCCCGCCCGCGCCGGGAAGCAGGCCGAGCTTGACCTCGGGGACGCCGAGCTTCGCCGACGGCACCGCGATGCGATAGTGACAGACGAGCGCGGTCTCGAGCCCGCCGCCGAGCGCGGTGCCGTGGATCGCCGCGACCACGGGCTTGGGCGCCGCCTCGATCATGTTGAGCACCGCGTTGAAATCGGGCCCGCGCGGCGGCTTGCCGAATTCGCTGATGTCGGCGCCGGCGATGAAGGTCGCGCCGTCGCAGCGCAGCACGATCGCCTTGACGCCGTCATCGGCGAGCGCGGCCTCGAAATGGGTCTTCAGCCCTTCGCGAACGTGCCACGACAGCGCGTTGACCGGCGGATTGTTGACGATGATGACGGCGACCTCGCCATCCTTCTGCATCGTGACGGAGTTGGGGGTTTCATCGGACATGGGAAAGCTCCTTGGTCTGGGTAATCAGTCGTCGATCGCGGCGTGGACGAGGGTCTTGACCTCGCGCCGCACGGGATAGGTCGAAGAGGGCATCAGCTGGGTCATGAACACCATGCAGATCTCCTCGACCGGATCGACGAAGAAGCCGGTCGAGAACATGCCGCCCCAATAGAAATCGCCCGCCGAGCCCGGGATGCCCGCGCGCGCCGGATCGAGCGTGACCGCAAAGCCGAGCCCGAAGCCGACCCCCGCATTTTCATCCTCACTGAAAATGCCAACGCTATGCTGAGTCAAATCGCCGCCGCCGACGAGGTGGTTCGACGTCATCAGGTCGAGCGTCTTGCGGCTGACGATCCGCACATCGCCCAGCTTGCCGCCGCCGAGCAGCATCAGGCAGAAACGGTGATAGTCGGCAAGCGTCGAAACGAGCCCGCCGCCGCCCGAATGGAAACTGCGATCCTTCGCCCAGCGGCTGCGCGCGCCGCTGTCGAACGGCTTCATCTTCGCCTTGGGGTCGAAGGCATAGCAGTCGGTCAGGCGATGCTGCTCGCCGGCCGGCACCTTGAAGCCGGTGTCGACCATGCCGAGGGGTGCGAAGATGCGATCGTGCAGGACCTCAGCAAAGGGCTTGCCCTCGATCCGTTCGATCACCGCGCCGAGCACGTCGGTCGCCATCGAATAATTCCAGTGCGCGCCGGGGTCGAACTGGAGCGGAATCTTCGCGAGCGCCGCGATGAAGCTGTCCATCGTATAATCGGCGTCGAAATCGTCGATTTTCGTCTTGCGGTAAGCGGCGTCGACGGGGGTGCGTTCCTGAAAGCTGTAGGTCAGCCCCGCGGTATGGCGCAGCAGATCGACCATCAGGATCGGCCGCGCCGGCGGGCGGGTCAGAAAGGGGACATTGCCGCCGCCGGCGACGAACACGCCGGTTTCCCTGAATTCGGGGCAATATTTGACGAGCGGGTCGGACAGCGCGACCTTGCCCTCTTCGAGCAGCATCATGAAGGCGATGCCGGTAATCGGCTTGGTCATGCTCGCGATGCGGAAGATCGCATCCTCCTTCAGCGCCTCGCCCGGCCGCGCCTCGCCGATGCATGACAGATGCGCGATCTCACCGCGCCGCGACACCAAAGTCGCCGCATTGGGCAGGCGCCCGCTATCGACATATTTGGCGCCGAGGAAGGCGGGAATGCGGTCGAGCCGCGCGGTGTCGAATCCGTGGGTCATCAATGTGTTCCGGTCATGGCTGTCTTCGATGGGAAAAGCCTGTGCTCCCGCGAAGGCGGGGACACACGGCTATCGCAGGGTTGCTCGATGTCGAAAATCACCATCTCCTAATGCGACGTCTGGCCGAGCAGCTGGCGCGTCACCGGGTGCGAGCTGGTAAGGCCGCCGTCGACCGCGATCGCCTGGCCGTTGACATAGCTCGCCTGATCGCTCGCGAGGAACAGCGCGACATTGGCAAGCTCCTCGGGCTGCCCCGCGCGCTTCAGCGGATTGAGCTGGCCGATCTTGTGCGTCACGCCCTTTTCCTTCGCATAGTCGAAAGTCGGGCGCGTCATGCCGGTTTCGGTGAGGCCGGGGCAGATCGCGTTGACGCGGACATTGGCGGTCGTCATCTGCTGCGCCGCGGTCTTGGCAAGGTTTATCACGCCGGCCTTCGACGCCGAATAGGCGGCGGGACCCGCGCCCGAATTGAGCCCCGCGACGCTCGCGGTCAGCACGATGGCGCCGCCGCGCCCCTGGTCGACCATCGCCTTGCCCGCATGTTTCACCATCAGCGCGGGGCCGATCAGATTGACGCGCAGCGTTTCGGCCCAGCCCTCGGGCGTGATGTCGAAGATGCCGCCCATGTCGCCGATGATCCCGGCGTTGGCGAAGGCGATGTCGAGCCCGCCATAGGTGCCCTGCGCGGCCGCGACGAGCTTCGCGACATCGGCTTCGACCCCGGCGTCGATTTCGAGCGCGACGACCTCGCCGCCCGCGTCCTTCACCGCCGCCGCCGTGTCGTGTACCGCCGCCGTCTTGTCGCCGATGACGAGCCGCGCGCCCTCGGCGGCGAAGCGCAGCGCGCTCGCGCGGCCGATCCCCGAGCCGGCACCGGTAATGATCGCGATCTTGCCGTCCAATGCGCCCATCATGCGCCTCCCGAAATCGTGGCGCCGCCATCGCAGACGATGGTCTGGCCGGTTGTGAAAGCCCCCGCTTTCGACGCGAGGAAGACCGCGGCGCCCGCGATCTCGTGCGGCTCGCCGATGCGCTTGAGGCACGCGGCGGCGGTCGAGCGTTTGAGCGTCTCGGGATTTTCCCACAAGGCGCGCGCCATGTCGGTGCGGATCAGCCCCGGCGCGATGCAATTGACGCGCACGGCGCTTTCCCCGAACTCGACCGCGAAGTTGCGCGCCATCTGCATGTCGGCGGCCTTGGAGATGCAATAGGCGCCGATGATCGGCGATCCCTTCAGCCCGCCGATCGAGCTGATGATCGTGATCGCGCCGCCGCCCTGTGCGATCAGTTCGGGCGCGACCATCGAAATCAGCCAGTGGTTCGACAGGATATTATTGTCCATGATCTTGCGGAACTGCTCGTCGGCGATGCCGAGCCCCGGGCCGTAATAGGGGTTCGACGCGGCGTTGCAGACGAGCGTCGTGATCTTGCCGAAGGCGCGCCGCGTTTCGGCGACCAGATTTTGAAGATCCTCCTTCGAGGAAATGTTCGCCGCGACCGCGATCGCGGTGCCCCGCCCGTGTTTCGCGTTGATCGCCGCCGCGGTCGCGTCGCACGCATCCTGCTTGCGGCTCGAAATCACGACCTTCGCGCCCTGCTCGGCCATCGCTTCCGCAATGGCTTTGCCGATGCCGCGCGACGATCCGGTGATCAGCGCGACCTCGCCGCTCATATCGAAGAGATTCATGCGCCTGCCTTTCGTGCAAAATCCCATGCGCGCTGCGCGAGCGGCCGCACGCGTTCGGACATTTCCTTCGCATGCGCCGACGAGGCGGTGCCGTCGATCACGCGCTTCTTGATGCCCTGCATGATGCCCGCGAGGCGGAAGAAATTATAGGCGAAATACCAGTTCATGTCGGGCACGCTGTCGCGCCCCGTCGCGGCGCAATAGCGCTCGACCACCGCTTCAAGCTCGGGAATGCCGAGGGCCGCGCGGTCGAGGTCCATCACCCCCGAGCGTCCGCCATTCTCGGTCACCCACGCCATCGCGACATAGGTGAAGTCGGCGAGCGGGTCGCCCAGGGTCGACAGCTCCCAGTCGAGCACCGCGAGCACCTCTGCGCGGTCCTTTGCCCAGATCATATTGTCGATCCGATAGTCGCCGTGAACGACGCTGGTGCGCGTCTGTTCGGGCAGGGTCGCGGGCAGGAAGGCGATCAGCTGCTCCATCTCGTCCATCGTCTCGGTTTCGGAGAGCTTGTACTGCTTGGTCCAGCGGTCGACCTGGCGCCCGAAATAATTGCCCGGCTTGCCATAGTCCGCCAGCCCCGCCGCCTCGACGTCGACGCCGTGCAGCGCGGCGAGCGTGTCGATCATCGCGAAATAGGTCGCGCGGCGGTTTTCGGGGGTCGATCCCGGCATCGAGCCGTCCCAGATGGTGTGGCCGTCGACCATGTCCATCACATAGAACCAGCTGCCGACGACCTTCTCGTCGGTGCAGAGCCCATATTGGCGCGCGACCGGAAAGCCCATTTTGTGCAGGCCCGCCTGCACCTTATATTCGCGGTCGACCGCATGCGCCGAGGGCAGCAGCTTGCCGAACGGCTTGCGGCGCAGCACATAATTGCCCGACGGCGAGGCGATCCTGTAGGTCGGGTTCGACTGGCCGCCGGCGAACTTGCTCTGCGTCAGCGGCCCTCTGAAACCCTCGACATTCGCCTCCATCCACGCGGTCAGCTTCGCCTCGTCGAGGATGTCGGCGCCCTCGGGCGCGACGGTGCCCGAAAACAGCTTCTGCGCGTCGATGCTCATTGGTCGAATACGATCACCGACCGCGCGGAATCGCCCTTCTTCATCTTGTCGAAGCCCTCGTTGATCTTTTCGAGCGGGATCGTTTCGGCGACGATCGAGTCGAGGTCGAGCAGCCCGCGCAGGTAGAAATCGACGAGCCGCGGGATGTCGACCGGGAAGCGGTTGCCGCCCATGATCGCGCCCTGCAATTTCTTGCCCGAAAGCAGGTCCATCGCGCCGAGCCCGACCTTTTCGGCGAGCGGCATCATGCCGAGGATCGTCGCGGTGCCGCCGCGGCGCAGCGATGCGACCGCAAGGCTGGCCGAGGCCGGACGCCCCACAGCCTCGATCGCATGATCGACGCCGCCCCTGGTCATCTCGACGATCTGCTTCGCGGCATCGTCGGCGAGCGCATCGACGGTGTCGGTCGCGCCGAGCTTTTCGGCGAGCGCGCGCTTTTCCGGCACCGGGTCGGCGGCGATGATGCGCCCCGCGCCGGCGATTTTCGCAGCGTTGATCGTCGCGAGCCCGACGCCGCCGCAACCGACGACCGCGACCGTTTCGCCCGGCGTCAGCTTGCACGCGTTGAAGATCGTCCCCGCGCCGGTCGTCACCGCGCAGCCGATCACCGCCGCACGGTCGAGCGGCATGTCGGGGTCGATCGCGACGCACGCATGTTCGTGGACCAGCATCACTTCCGAAAAGGCGGAAAGGTTCAGCATCTGGTTGACCACGCTGCCGTCGGGGCGCGTGATGCGCGGCGGTTCGCCGGGCGCGCGCCGCGTGTCGCCGCCCATGCATAGCGACATGCGCCCGGTGACGCAGAACTCGCAGTGACCGCAAAAGGCCGAAAGGCAGGTGACGACCGCATCGCCGGGCTTCACCGTGCGCACTTCGCTTCCCACCGCCTCGACGATGCCCGCGGCCTCGTGGCCGGGAATGGCCGGAAGGGGATGCGGATAGGCGCCGTCGATGAAGTGGAGGTCCGAATGGCACAAGCCGCACGCGGCGGTGCGGATGCGCACCTCGTGCGGGCCGGGCTTGTCGACGACGACCTCTTCGACGAAGAGCGGCTTGCCGGGTTCGATCAGGACGGCGGCTTTGGTCATGATAATCTCCGTTCATCCCCCCTCCCGCTTGCGGGAGGGGTTAGGGGAAGGGATGTTGAATGCGAACCGGGACAGGCCCTCCCCCGGCCCCTCCCGCTGGCGGGAGGGGAGCTTAGCGCGAAACCCCGACGTCGCCCGACGAAAAGCCGGGGTCGTTCGCCGCCGGCGCGTGCTTGGCGAGTTCGATGCGCGCGATCGCGCGGGCATGGACCTCGTCGGGGCCGTCGGCGAGGCGCAGGGTGCGCTGATGCGCATAGGCGCTCGCGAGGCCGAAGTCGTCGCTGACGCCGCCGCCGCCGTGCGCCTGGATCGCATCGTCGATGATCTTCAGCGCCATGTTCGGCGCCTGCACCTTGATCGCCGCAATCTCGGCCGCGGCGGCCTTGTTGCCGACCTTGTCCATCATGTCGGCGGCCTTGAGGCACAGAAGCCGCGTCATCTCGATGTCGATGCGCGCGCGCGCGATCCGCTGTTCCCAGATGCTGTGCTCGGCGATCGTCTTGCCAAAAGCAACGCGCGACTGGAGCCGCTTGCACATCTTTTCGAGCGCTTCCTCGGCGACGCCGATCGTGCGCATGCAGTGATGGATGCGGCCCGGCCCGAGCCGGCCCTGCGCGATCTCGAACCCGCGCCCTTCGCCGAGCAGCATCGCATCCTCGGCATTGACGCGCACATCCTTCAGCTCGACCTCCATATGGCCGTGCGGCGCGTCGTCATAGCCGAAGACGGGCAGGTGGCGCAGGATCTTGATCCCCGGCGTGTCCATCGGCACCGCGAGCATCGACTGCTGCTGGTGGCGCTTCGCACCGAAGTCGGTCTTGCCCATCACGATCGCGACCGCGCAGCGCGGATCTCCGACCCCCGACGACCACCATTTGCGGCCGTTGATCACATAATCGTCGCCGTCGCGCTCGATCCGCGTCTCGATATTGGTCGCGTCGGACGAGGCGACCGCGGGTTCGGTCATCAGAAAGGCCGAGCGAATCTCGCCGTTCATCAGCGGCTTCAGCCAGCGTTCCTTCTGCGCCGCAGTGCCGTAGCGATGGAAGACTTCCATATTGCCGGTGTCGGGCGCCGAACAGTTGAACACCTCGCTCGCAAAGCCGATCCGCCCCATTTCCTCGGCACACAGCGCATATTCGAGGTTGGTGAGGCCGGGGCCTTCGAACTCGATCGTCTCGTCGACATGGTGGTGCGCGGCGCTGCGCGGCGGCATGAACAGGTTCCAGATGCCCGCCGCCTTCGCCTCGGCCTTCAGCTCCTCGACGATCGGGATCACCTTCCAGCGATCGCCGGCCTGATCCTGTTCCTTATAGGTCGGGACCGCAGGGCGCACCTTGCGCTCGATGAAGTCGCGCACGCGGCCCTGCCAGTGCTTCTGCCGCTCGGTGAGGTCGAAATCCATCGCTGCATCCTTTCCCTTTACGTTCACGTAAACCCTAGAACCGATTCGGGCGCCTTGCCAAGCCCCGCGACGCAGAAAATTGCCGGCACCTGCACACCCGCGCAATCTTACGCTACGGCCGCTGCCCTTCGCTATCGCCCTGCGGTTGCAGGGTCGAGGCAAGCGCGGCGAGGCGTGCTTCGTGACTCGCCCGGTCGATCGCGTAACGGCGCAGTCCGATCGTCGCCATGATTCCGATCAAAATCATCAGCCCGGCGAAAATCCACGCCATCGCCGCCGCGTCGCGCGCCGGCCAATCCTCGGGCCGCAGCCGGTCGCTGAGCCCGACGAAGGCGACGAGCTGGCCGACGAGGAAGATGCCGAGCGCCTGCCCGAATTTCTGGACCATCAGATAGCCGGCGAAAAAGACGCCCTCGATTCGCGTGCCATGATCGACCTCGTGCGCCTCGACGATTTCGGCGACCATCGACGAGGTCGATATGGTCGCGACGATCAGCCCGAACAGCGACGTCGTCTGAAACGACAGCAGCAGCGCCATCGAGGTCCAGCTGCCGAGCTCGGGCCACCAGCCGAGGTTGCGCGCGGCATAGGGCAGAAAGGCGATCGCCCCGCTCGCGAGCGCCGCGGCGATCGCGCTGTCGCGCTTGCCGAAGCGGCGATGCGCATGACCGACCGCGGCGAAGGCGCCGAACACCGCGATCGCGAGGCCCGCGGGATACCAGGCGAGCTGCGCGTCGCTCATCCGCCACACATAGAGCATCATATAATTGGTCGAGGCGATCGTCGTCGCATAGCCGGTGGTGACGAACAGCGCCCCGCTGACCAACGCGACGAAGGCGGGATTGCGAAAGGCGAGCGCTATGTCGGCGAACATCGCCTTGCTGTGGTGCGCGGCGGCGGGCGGCGGCGGCAGCGCGAGAATACGGCGCTGCTGCCCGAGCGCCGAGCCGAGCGTCGAGACGAGGATCAGGGTCGCGCCGAACAGGCCGAAGGCCGCATAGCCCGACGGATCGAGCAGGCCGTTGGTCGCCGGGTCGTCCGATTTCAGGAAATAGCCGTAAGCGAGCGCGACCGCGAGCAGCCCGCCGAGCCAGCCGAACAGGAAGCGAAAGCGCATCAGGGCGGTGCGCTCGTCATAATCGCGCGTCAGTTCGGCGACGAGCGAGATCGAAGGAATCTCGCACGCCGACACCAGCACGCGCACCGCGACGACGTTGAGGAACAGGCCCAGCGCCGAATGCCGCGCGACGTCGGGCGACATCCACAGCAGCGCCCAGGCGATCGCCATCGGCAGCGCGGCGCCATAGAGCCACGGCAACCGCCGCCCGAGGCGCGAGCGCGTCGCGTCGGAGAGGCGCCCGATCAGCGGGTCGACCAGCGCATCGACGAACATCGCGCCGATCAGCACCAGCGACACCAGGCGCGGATCGAACCCCAGCACCTGATTGTAATAGATCATGAAGAAGGTGGTGAGCCCCGACTCCTTGATCCCCAAGGTGACGCTGCCCAGCCCGTGCGCGGCCTTGATCCGCGTCGGCAGCCTGCCGGGGAGGATGGCGGGGGCCGTCATCGCGGACCGTCGGCGGTTGCGGCGGCCAGCGCGGCGACCCGCGCCTCATGGTCCGATCGCGAAATGGGAAAACGCGCGATAAATGCAATGCTGGCGACCGCGAAGAGGACCAATATGACGAGGAAATAGGTCGCCATATTGTCCAGCACCGTCTGGTCGACATGGCCGGGCTTGGCCTGCGCAGGAAAATTGGCGGCGCCGATGACCTGACCCGTCAGAAACAGCCCGACCCCCGTCGCGCATTTCTGGACGAAGAAATAGGCCGAAAAGAAAATGCCCTCCGACCGCTCGCCGGTCTGCTCCTGCGATGCCTCGACGATATCGGCCGCCATCGACTGGCCGAGAATCATCGACGCGACGGCAAAGGCATTCGAGATGGTGACGAGCGTGAAGAGCGACGGGATCAGGCGGGGATCGCCATTGGCGGGAAACAGGCCGCCGAAGCGCAGCAGATAGGGCAGCAGCGCGAAGATCAGCGCCAATATGCCCGCCGCGACTGCGCCGGTGCGCTTTTCGATATGCTTTTGCAACAGCCCGACGATCAGGAAAGCACCGAGCACGCCGACGAACAGGGTCGCCGAATAGGCGATGAAGCCCGCCTGCGGCATTTCCCAATAATAGCTGAGCAGATAGGTGGTGGCCGAAAAGGTCAGCCCCTGATTCACGAAGGCGAAGAGCGAGCTGCCGAGCAGAATCAGAAACGCCTTGTTCGACAGGATCGCTCCGATCTTCCGGAGCGTCGGGCCGAGCGGCAGATGCATCGGCGGCGTCGCATCGAGCCGCGCGATGCGGCGATGCGTCGTCCAGGCCGAAACGCTGGTCGCGACGATCATCAGCGCTGCCCCGGTCCAGCCATAAAGCTGATAGCCTTCGACATTGAGCTGTCCGACCGGATAGCGCTCGGTGGGGACGAGGAACACGCCGAAGGCCAAAGTGAGCATCAGCAGCCCGCCCGCCCAGCCGAACACGAAACGCCAGCGCGTCAGCGACGTGCGCTCGTCGTAATCGCTCGTCAGCCCCGGCACCACAGAGAGGGCGGGGATTTCGTAGCAGGAGACCGCCGCCCGCATCAGGAAGGCAAAGAGCAGCAGATAGCCGTAAAGCCAGTCGGAGTGAATCTGCGGCGGATGCCACAGCATCATCCATGCAAAGGCCATCGGCAGGATCGACGCATACATCCACGGATGACGCTTGCCCCAGCGGCTGTGCGTCTTGTCGCTCCAATAGCCGACCATCGGGTCGATGATCGCATCGAGAAACAGCGCGATCAGCAGGATCAGCCCGACGACGCGCGCGTCGAGGCCCAGAACCTGATTATAGAGCAGCATCAACAGCGTGGCGAAGCCATTGTCCTTCACGCCATAGGCGACCGATCCGAAACCATTGCCCAGCTTGATGCGCAGCGGCAGCCGTTCGGCCGGCGGCAACGCCACCGCGGCAGCGGTCACGCGGGTGCCCCGGCCTTGGCGGCATCCTCCATCGCGACCAGCGCGTCGAACAGGCCCGGCGCCTCGGGGTCCCATGCATGGCGCTGGCCGATCGTCAGCCCGCCATCGACGAGCATGTGCGTGCCGGTCATGAAGCTCGCCTCGTCGCTCGCGAGATAGGCGACCGCGTTCGCAATATCCTCGGGCTGGCCGCCGCGCGCGACCGGCTGTGCGTGCGCGCTCATGTCGGCGATGATCGCCTTTGCCGCATCCTTGCTCGCATCGGGAACCTCGAGCGTCGAGGTGAAGATGTTGGTGTTGATGAAGCCCGGGCAGATCGCGTTCACGCGAATACCATATTGCGCGAGGTCGGTCGCCGCGACCTTGGTGAGTTGCAGCACGCCCGCCTTCGCCACCGCATAGGCGGTCGGCGAATAGCCGGCGCCGAGCGCCGCGACGCTCGCGGTGTTGACGATGCTCGCCCCCTTGCGCCCCTTCATATGGGGCGCGGCATAACGGATGCCCATCGCGACCGATTTCAGGACCAGATTCATCGTCCAGTCCCAGCCTTCGGGGCTGATCTCGTCGATCGGGGCGCGGTCGCCGCCCGCGGCGGCATTGTTGAAGACGATGTCTATGCCGCCGCCGCGCTTCGCGGCCTCGTTCATCAGCGCCTCGATGTCCGCTGCGACGGTAACGTCGCAGCGCAGGAACTCGATTTTGCCGTTCGAGGCTTCGGCGAGCGCCTTGCCGCCCGCCTCGTCGATGTCGGCGGCGAAGACATGCGCGCCCTCGCCCGCCAGTTTGAGCACCGCCGCCTTGCCGATACCCGATGCCGCGCCGGTGACGACGGCGACCTTGCCTGCGAATCGCATCTTCCTTGCTCCCGTTTTCTTTTGCCACTCAGCTTAGGCGCGCTGCGGGGCGCGTCAACGCCCGGCAAGCGGACGCTACGGCGCCGTAGCGGCAGGGCGTCCCGCCCAAGTTGACGCTTGCGTAAACTTGCCGACTCCCCTTAATTTGGCGCCGGAAGAGGAGCCCTTGCGATGAGCGATCTGGATGCGTTCCGCGCCGAAGTGCGCAGCTGGCTGGAAGCCAATTGTCCCCCCGAAATGCGCGAACCCGTCCGCGACGAGGACGATGTCTGCTGGGGCGGGCGCAAGTTCGAGTTCAAGAATGACGCGCAGAAACAGTGGCTCGAGCGCTGCGTGGAAAAGGGCTATACCGTGCCCGACTGGCCCAAGCCCTATGGCGGCGCGGGCCTGACTCCCGAACAGACCAAGGTGCTCAAGCAGGAAATGGCGCGGATCAATGCCCGCCCGCCGCTCCAGAGCTTCGGCATCTGGATGCTGGGGCCCGCGCTGCTCAAATTCGGCACCGAAGAGCAGAAGGTTCATTATCTGAACCAGATCGCGCGCGGCGAGATCCGCTGGTGCCAGGGCTATTCGGAACCGGGTTCGGGCAGCGACCTCGTCTCGCTCCAGACCTTTGGCGAAGACAGGGGCGATCACTGGGTCGTCAACGGCTCGAAGATCTGGACGAGCTATGCCGACAAGGCCGACTGGATCTTCTGCCTCGTCCGCACCGACAAGACGAACAAATATCAGGGCATCACCTTCATGCTCTTCGACATGGAGAGCCCCGGCGTTTCGACCAAGCCGATCCTGCTGATCAGCGGCAACAGCCCCTTCTGCGAAACCTTCTTCGACGATGTGAAAGTACCGAAGGACCAGTTCGTCGGCGAGGTCAATCGCGGCTGGGACGTCGCCAAATATCTGCTCGGCCACGAACGCGAGATGATCTCGGGCGGCGGCGCCGGCGGCGACATGCTCAGCATCGGCGCGCTATTCGCGAAATCGCTCGGCAAGAATGAAGCGGGCGAGCTCGACGACCCGATCCTGCGCGCCGAAATGGCGGCGTTCGACACCGAGGTCTTCGCCTATCGCGCGATGGGCGAACGCTTCATGGACATGTGGAAGACCGGCCGCGCGCATCCCGCATCGTCGAACATGATGAAATATGTCGGCACCGAGCTCAACAAGCGCCGCTACGAGCTCGTCATGGCGGGCGGCGGCAGCGAAGCGCTCGAATGGGACAGCGAGGAAACCAAGGGCGGCGCGCGGGCGCGCAGCTGGCTGCGCACCAAGGCCAATTCGATCGAAGGCGGAACGAGCGAAGTCATGCTCAACGTCATCGCCAAGCGGATATTGGATTTGCCGGGGGCGTAGAAACAACCAACCCCTCCTCTTCAGAGGAGGGGCAGCGAGACTTGCGGGGCTTGCCCGCTAGTCGCAGCGGGGTGGTGCTCCTTCACCGGCGTCCACCACCCCCAACCCCTCCTCTGAAGAGGAGGGGCTTTCGGAGAGACCAGACATGCCGCTCTATCACAATGACGACCAGGCGATGCTCAAGGACAGCGTCGCCCCCTTCGTGGCCGAACAGGCGCCCGTATCGCATCTTCGCAAGCTGCGCGACAAGGCCGACGAAACCGGCTTTTCGCGCGACCTGTGGAAGCAGTTTACCGAAATGGGCCTGCCCGGGATGCTCGTTCCCGAAGCGCATGGCGGGCTCGGCATGGGGCATATGGAGGCCGGCATCGTGCTCGAGGAGATCGGGCGCAACCTGACCCCCTCGCCCTTTCTCGCGACCAGCGTCGGCGCGGTCGCGGCGCTGGCGCAGGCCGGCGGCACGCAGGCGGGGCGGTGGCTCCCCGCGATTGCAAGCGGCGAGGCGATCGTCGCGCTCGCGATCGACGAGGGGCCGAAGCACCGCCCCGACCGCGTCGCCACCACGGCAACGCGCAGCGGCAACGGCTTCCGGCTCGACGGCAGGAAGGATTTCGTCCTTCACGGCCATGTCGCCGACATGAGCATCGTGTCGGCCCGGACCGACGGCGGCATCACCCTGTTCGCGGTGCCGAAAGACGCCAGTGGCGTGACCGCCGACCCGCGCCGCCTCGTCGATTCGAGCCTCGCGAGCCACGTCCGCTTCGACGGCGTCGAACTCGACGCCGATGCGGTGATCGGAGAGGTCGATGCGGGCGAGGATGTGCTGAACGCGCTGCTCGCCGCGACGCGCACCGGCGCCGCCGCCGAAATGGTCGGTGTCGGCCAGGGCGCGATGGACATGACGGTGAATTACCTCAAGGAACGCAAGCAGTTCGGCAAGCTGATCGGCGAGTTTCAGGCGCTCCAGCACCGCGCCGCGCACCTCTATGGTGAAATGGAAGTCGCGCGCGCGACGGTGATGAAGGCGCAGCAGCTGCTCGACGAGGGCAGCGAGGGCGCGAAGCTGATGGTCTCGGTCGCCAAGGCGAAAGCCGGCCGCGCCGCGAACCTCGCGGTGCGCGAAGGCGTCCAGATGCACGGCGGCATCGGCATGACCGACGAATATGACATCGGCCTCTATATGAAGCGCGACCGCGCGCTCGCCGAATTTATGGGCGACGTGCATTACCACATCGACCAGGTCGCGCGGATGAACGGATATTGAGCGGCCCAAACCCCTCCCCTTCAGGGGAGGGGCTTTAAAAAGGACAGCGTTATGAACCTCCAAAGCATGTTCGGCCTCGACGGCCGCGTCGCGCTCGTCACCGGCGGGTCGCGCGGGATCGGCAAGATGATCGTCGAGGGCTTCCTCGCCGCGGGCTGCGCGCGCGTCTATATCTCGGCGCGCAAGGCCGAGCAGATCGACGCCGCGGTCGCCGACTTCGACACCCGCTATCCGGGGCAGGTGATCGGGCTGCCGATCGACCTCTCGACCGTCGAGGGCTGCCGCGCGCTCGCCGCCGAGATCGGCAAGCGCGAAGACAAGCTCGACATCCTCGTCAACAACGCCGGCGCGGCGTGGGGCGAGCCCTTCGAGGGCTTCCCCGAGGCGGGCTGGGACAAGGTGATGGACATCAACGTCAAATCGCCTTTCTTCCTGACGCAGGCGCTCCACGATCTGCTCAAGGCGGCGGCGAGCGCCGGCCGGCCGGCGAAGGTGATCAACATCGGCTCGATCGACGGTATGCGGCTCAATCCGTGGGAAACCTATAGCTATCATGCATCGAAGGCGGCGATCCTCTACCTCACCAAGCGCCTCGCGGCGCGGCTGGTGCAGGACCATATCATCGTCACCGCAATCGCCCCCGGCGCCTTCCAGTCGGACATGAACAAGGCGGCGCGCGATCATGGCGACGCGGTCGCGAAAAGCATCCCGGTGAAGCGCATCGGCGTGCCCGAGGACATGGCGGGCACCGCGATCTTCCTCGCGTCGAAGGCGGGCGACTATGTCGTCGGCGACACGATCGCGGTCGATGGCGGGCTGGTCCACGGCGATCTTAAGACCAGCATCGACGCTTAGCGCGGCTGTTTCCCCTGTCGTCACCCCGGACTTGATCCGGGGTCCACTCCGGCGCCGTTGGAAAGGATGCCGGATCAAGTCCGGCATGACGAAGTGGGGGAAATTGACTTGCGCGCCCCAAGGTGTATTATATTCATAACTCACCAAGGAGACATCCCATGCGCCTCGCCTTCCTCATCCCCCCGATGCTCCTTCTCGCCGCGTGCGGGCAGGGCGAGGACAAGAAGGACGCGACCGAAATCGCGATCAACGCCGATGGCGACGACGGTGGCGTCCAGATCAAGACCGGGCAGAATGGCGGCAAGCTGACCATCGGCGGCAAGGACGGGACGGCCGTCAACATCAACATCCCCGATTTCGTCGATTTCGACATCGAGGGCGATTTCGACATCGACGGGGTCAAGCTCTATCCGGGCAGCAAGATCACCAGGGTCGACATCGATGCCAGCGACAAGGGCGGCAATGACAAGGCGACGGTGAAGCTCGGCTTCACCTCCCCCGCCGCGCCCGCGAAGGCCGCCGACTGGATGGCAGGCGAGTTCGCGAAAAAGGGCGTCAAGGTCACGCGCGACGGCGACATGCTTGCGGGCAAGGACGAGGACGGCGACGATTTCACCATTGCCTTCGCCCCCGACGGAGCGACCAGCAAAGGCACGGTGAAGATCGTTTCGAACTGACGGCGCGCAAACACACGTCGTCATTGCGACCCCGCGAAGCCGGGGGAAGCAATCCCGAGCGGTTTACGCACGCTCTGGATTGCCGCGTCGCCTTCGGCTCCTCGCAATGACGGGAGAAAGAATCAGCCACTGTTCCTGAGCGCGGTCGCGATTGCGTTGATCGTCAGCTGGATGCCCTCGGCGATGCGCGGGTCGGTTTCGCCCGCGCGGTGGCGCTTCATCAGCTCGATCTGGAGCAGGTTCAGCGGTTCGATATAGGGCAGGCGCAGGCGGATCGACGCCTCGAGCGCGGGGCTCTTTTCGAGCAGCCGCGACTGGCCGGTGATGCGCAGCAGCCCGTCGTGCGCGCGGTTCCAGCCGTCGCGGATCGCCGAAAAGATCGCCTCATGCCCGTCGACCTCGCCCGCGAGCGCCGCATAGCGCGCAGCAATCCCCATGTCCGACTTGGCGAGCACCATCTCCATATTGCCGAGCAGCGCGGCAAAGAAGGGCCAGCTTTGCGCCATGTCGGCGAGCAGCGCCTGGTCCTCGAACGCCGCGAACGCCTCGCCGGTCCCGTACCAGCCGGGCAGCATGGTGCGCGCCTGCGCCCAGCTGAATACCCAGGGGATAGCGCGCAGATCCTCGATCGCGGTGCTTTTCTTGCGGCTCGACGGACGCGACCCGATTTTCAGCGTCGCAATCTCGGCGATCGGGGTCATCGCGCGGAAGAAGTCCTTGAACGCCGGCGTGTCGTACACCAGCCCGCGATAGGCGCCGAGCGCGCGGCCCGACAGCGCATCCATGGCCTGCGTGAAACGCCCCGCGTCCTTCTCGCTCAATTTCTCGGGCTCGAGGCTCGCGAGCAGGCTCGCCGATACCATCGCCTCGAGGTTCGTCGCGGCGCTTTCGATCGTCCCGAACTTCGCGGCGATCACCTCGCCCTGTTCGGTGATGCGGATGCGCCCCTGCACCGTGCCGGCGGGCTGCGCGCGGATCGCGGCGAAAGCGCTGCCGCCGCCGCGCCCGACCGCACCGCCGCGGCCGTGGAACAGCTGCATCGCGTTGCCCGCCGCCGCGAACACCGGGGTCAGCGCCTGCGACGCCTGATAAAGTCCCCAGGTCGAGGTCAGATAGCCGCCGTCCTTGTTCGAATCCGAATAGCCGATCATCACTTCCTGATGCCCGCGCGCCGCGACCTGCGGGCCGACCTCGGGCATCGCGAAATAGCGCGCCATGATGTCCGGCGCGCGGCCGAGATCGTCGATGGTCTCGAACAGCGGCACGACCATCAGGTTCGTCGCCCCCGCCTCGGCGCCGCCGCGCCACAGCCCCGCTTCGCGCGCGAGCACATGGACTTCGAGCAGGTCGGAAAGATCCTGCGCCATCGAGATGATCCACTGGCAGATCGTCTCCTGCCCCAGCCGCTGCCGCACCTCGGCGGCGGTGTGGATGATCGCAAGCTCGCCCGCGGTTTCCTCGCTCCATTCGTGCCACGCGGCGGCAAGCGGCCGGTCGCTCCTCAGCTCGGCGGTGAGCAGCGCGACACGTTCCGCTTCGGACAGCGCCGCATAGTCGTCGCACACGCCCGAGACGCTGAGCAGTTCGGCGAGCACGCGCTCGTGAACCGCACTGTTCTGCCGCATGTCGAGCGTCGCGAGGTGGAAGCCGAACACTTCGACCGCGCGGATCAGCCGCCCGAGCGCGCCGATGCTGCCGAGCTGGCCTTCGCCGCTCGCCGACAAGCCGTTCGCGATGACGACAAGATCGCGCCGGAAATCGGCGGGCGCCGCATAGGCCTCGCCCGCGAGCCGCGACGGACGCGGCGGCGGCTGGCCGACGATCCCGGCATAGGTTGCGCACAGCCGGGCATAGATGCCCGACAGGGCGCGGCGATAGGGTTCGTCGCGGCGGCTCGGCGCTTCGTCGCCGCTCGCCTCGGCGAGCGCCTCGACCGCGTCGGGGACCGTCGCGAGACCCGACGACACCGACAGCTCGGCGCCGAGCGCATGGACCGCGTCGATATAATGGCCGAGCACCGCGGCGGCGTTGCGGCTGGTCGCAAGGCGCAGCGTTTCGGCGGTGACGAAAGGGTTGCCGTCGCGGTCGCCGCCGATCCAGCTCCCGACGCGCAGGAAGCTCGCCGGACGCTGCCCCAGCTCCTTTTCCCAGCGCGCATAGAGTTTGGGCACGACGGGCAGGAAGACGTCGCGCAAATAGGTCAGCGCATTGTCGATCTCGTCGGCGACGAACAATTTTTCGGTGCGCAAGGGGCGCGTCTGCCACAAGAGCACGATCTGGCGCCGGATCGCCTCTTCGACGATATCGCCCTGCGGCGTCTCCTCGACCCCGGCATCGCGCAGCTGCATCAGCTCGGCGATGCGGTTCTTGTGGTCGAGCATCGACTTGCGGCGCACCTCGGTCGGGTGGGCGGTCAGGACCGGCGCGATCAGCGCGGCGTCGAGCAGCCTGGCGACGGCCGCCGCGTCGATGCCGTCGGCGTCGAGCCGCGCCAGCGCCGCGGCGACCGTCGCCTCGGGCTCGGCGGCGACCCCCTGCCGGTCCTCGGCGAGGTTGGCGAGCATCGAAAAGAGCATGAAGCCGCGCACAAAGGCTATCGTGTCGTCGAGGCTCAGCGCCTCGAGCCCCGGGTCGATCGCGTCGGCGCCCGCAAGGCCGCGGTGGCGGTCGACGCTCGCCGAACGGATATATTCGGTCTGGCGGAACAGCTTGTCGCCGCCATAGGCGCGAATGACGTCGCCGAGGATACGCCCGAGATAGCGAATATCGGGATTTTGCGAAATCTGGATCGGAGGGCCCATGGCCGCGAATGCTGCACCTGCGAAGATGCGGGGTCAAGGGCGGGGCAGGCGCATAGCTATGCGCCACGCAAGATTCAGCGTGTCATAACGAGCATCAGCGTGCCCATATCGACCGTCGCCCCCGTATCGAACGCAACGCTGTTGCGCGTGTCGGTGACGAACATCAGCTTGCCCTCCCCATCGCTGATCCGCGCCGCGACGGCATAGCTGTGGCGCGGGTCGATTTCGGCGCGATCGACGGTGAGCGAAAAGGCGAAGGGCACCTGCTTGCCGTCCGCGGCGAATTCCTGCCGCGCGAGCGTGCGCGCGGGCGCGTCGGCGAGGCTGACATCGTCGAGCCGCACCTCGATCCGCGCGCTCGGCGGCAGCGCGACCCGCTCGCGATAGGCGATGCTGCCGGTAAGGGTGATCATGCCATCGGCGGGCGGCGTCGAGGCGCAGGCGGCGAGAGGCAAGCCCAGGGCGAAGATCGCGGCGAAACGGAGCATCCTCTTCTCCCCCTTCGGTATCTCAGCCCTCCAGCTCGACGTCCCAATAGAGCCAGTCGATCCAGCTTTCGTGCAGATAATTCGGCGGAAAGGCGCGGCCATTGTCCTGGAGCTGCCAACTCGTCGGGCGCCACGGCTGGCGATAGAGCGGCATATGCGCCTGTTGCGGCGTGCGGCCGCCTTTCCTGAGGTTGCACGGCGCGCAGGCGGTGGTGACATTTTCCCAGCTCGTGCGCCCGCCGAGGCGGCGCGGCACGACATGATCGAAGGTCAGGTCCCGGCCCGACCCGCAATATTGGCACGCGAAACGGTCGCGCAGGAACAGGTTGAAGCGGGTGAAGGCCGGATGCTCCGACGGCTTCACATATTGCCTGAGCGCGATCACGCTCGGGATCGGCATCGAGCGCGTCGGCGAATGAATCTCGCGCGCATAATTTTCGACGATCGTTACGCGGTCGAGGAAAACCGCCTTGACCGCGGTCTGCCACGGCCACAGGCTCAACGGGTAATAGCTCAGCGGCGTATAATCGGCGTTGAGGACGAGCGCGGGACAGCTATCGGGATGCCGGGCGAGATCGGGATGGAACATGGCTTGGTAACGCTGCCCCTCATGCTGCGCGGGATGGCGCGCCACTGCCTTTCCCGAGTGACAGCATCATTACATGCCGAATCCGATTCGCACGTCAAGGGGGCTTTTGTCGCAAGATATGGAAGGATTGCGGCTTTCAGGACACAGTATCTGGATTCGGCCCCCGCGCCATGCTGACCCGCTTCGCGCCCAGCCCGACCGGCGAACTCCACCTCGGCCACGCCTATAGCGCGGTTCTGGCGCACGATGCCGCGCGCCGCGCCGGCGGCGCGTTCCTGCTCCGCATCGACGATATCGACGGCGCCCGCTCGCGCGAAGAGCATGTTGCCGCCGCGATCGCCGACCTCGACTGGCTCGGGCTCGAGCGGGATGGCGCGCCGGTGCGCCAGTCGCAGCATCTCGGCGACTATGCCGCGGCGCTCGACCATCTGCGCGCGCGCGATCTCGTCTATCCCTGCTTCTGCACCCGCGCCGACATCGTGCAGAGCCTCGCCGCGCCGCACGGCCCCGCCGGGCCGGTCTATCCGGGCACCTGCCGCCATCTCGGCGCCGACGAACGCGCGCTCCGGATCGCCGGCGAGCCGCATTGCTGGCGGCTCGACATGGCGCGCGCCGCCGCGCTCGCCGGGCCGCTCGTGTGGGAGGAGGCCGGGCAAGGCCTGCGCGCTGCCGATCCCGCCGCACACGGCGATGTCGTGCTCGCGCGCAAGGATGCGCCCGCGAGCTATCATCTCGCGAGCACGATCGACGATGCCGCGATGAAAGTGACCGAGGTGATCCGCGGCGCCGACCTGATCGCCTCGACCGACGTCCACCGGCTGCTCCAGGCGCTGCTCGGCCTGCCGACCCCCGCCTATCGCCACCACGCGCTCGTGTGCGGAGCGGACGGGAAAAGGCTCGCGAAGCGCGACGCCGCCGCGACGCTCGCCACCTTGCGTGAAGCGGGCGTCGACGGGCACGCGCTCGCCGCCGATTTGCGCGCCGGGCGGCTTCCGGCTGGATATTCGCTGCGAAATCCCTAAATAGGACCGATGCAAGTTCTGCTCATCCTCGCGGTGGTCGCTGCCGCCGGCCTCGTCCTCTTCGCGCTCGCGCGCGGCCTCTTCTATTTCTCGCAGGGGCATCGCGCGGCAATGGAGGGCAATGCCCATGAAAATCAGGTGATGCAGAACAAGATGATGATGGCGCGCATCAAATGGCAGGCGATCACCATCATCCTGCTCGTGCTGATCGGCCTCCTCGCCGCGGGCAGCTAGGGAATGATTCGCGTCATTGCGAGCGAAGCGAAGCAATCCAGAGCGGTTTGCCGGTCGCCTGGATTGCTTCGCTTCGCTCGCAATGACGAGGTTGGTCGATCCACAGCGCGCCAGATCGCCAGCCGCCACCCCTGATGGTCAAGCTCAACAAGATCTACACGCGCACCGGCGATGCCGGCACGACCGGCCTCGTCGACGGCTCGCGCATCGCCAAGTCGGCACCGCTGATGGCAGCCGTCGGCGACGTCGACGAAGCGAATAGCTGGGTCGGCCTCGCGGTCGCCGCATTGCCCGAAGGCGCCAGCGAAGCCGCGATGCTCACGCGCATCCAGAACGAGCTGTTCGACCTCGGCGCCGACCTTGCGACGCCCGCGGATGCCGAGCATGGCTTTGGTCCGCACGACATGGCGCTGCGCATCGTGCCGCGCCAGATCGAGCGGCTCGAGGCCGAAATCGACGCGATGAACGAAACGCTCGCGCCCTTGAACAGCTTCATCCTGCCCGGCGGGACCGAGGCGGCGGCGCGGCTCCACCTCGCGCGCGCGGTCGCGCGCCGCGCCGAACGCGCCGCGGTCGCAGCCGCCGAAACGCGCGACCTCAACCCCCTCGCGCTCGCCTATCTCAACCGCCTCTCCGACCATCTTTTCGTGATGACGCGCGCGATCAACGCCGCGGCGGGCTGCGACATTTTGTGGAAACCCGGCGCAACGCGCTGAGCTTCTGCCCACCCGCACATCGTCGTCTTTCAGGCAGGCTTCGCCTCGCGGCTGAAAATCGTTCCCGAAATGTTCTGGACATCGCGCCGCGGCGTAACCATAATCCTCCTGTCCCCGAAACCGAATCGTCGCCGGAGGATTGCTCGAACATGGCCAGCCGAACCGATGCTTCGCCGATTGTCGCTCGCACCGATCCGGCCGAAGCGCTGAGCCGACGCTTCGCCGCGCTGCGCCGCCTGTCGGCCGATCTTGCGGCGCCGCTGTCCGACGCCGATGCGAGCGCGCAGTCGATGGACGACGCCTCGCCCGCCAAATGGCATCTTGCGCATACAAGCTGGTTCTTCGAAACCTTCGTGCTGCGCGATCATGTCACGGGCTATTCCCTCTACGACGATCGTTTCTCCTATCTGTTCAACAGCTATTACGAGGCCGAAGGGCCGCGCCACGCGCGTCCGCGCCGCGGGCTGCTGACCCGCCCGTCGCTCGCCGAGGTGCTGCGCTGGCGCGCGCACGTCGATGCGGCGGTACTCGACGCGCTGCCCCGCCTGTCGCCCGCGGCGCTCGCACTCGTCGAACTCGGCATCCATCACGAGCAGCAGCATCAGGAGTTGCTGCTCACCGACATCAAGCATCTCTTCGCGCAGAACCCGCTCGGCCCCGCAATGTGGCGCGACGACGGTGCAATCGCGAATGAAGTATCGCGGCTTTCCGCCGACAAGCTGCGCTGGGTCCGCGGCGCGGAGGGCATGGTCTCGGTCGGTCATTCGGGCGAGGGTTTCGCCTTCGACTGCGAAGGCCCGCGCCATCCGGTGCTGCTCGCCCCGCACGCGCTGGCGCACCGGCCGGTGACCAACGGCGAGTGGCAGGAATTCATCGCCGACGGCGGCTATCGCACGCCCTCGCTCTGGCTCAGCGACGGCTGGGCGTGGGTGCAGGCGGATGCGATCGACGCGCCCGCCTATTGGCGGGACGGGCGTTATTTCACCCTGTCGGGCTGGCGCGCCATCGACCCCGCCGCCCCGGTGACGCACATCAGCTTCTATGAAGCCGACGCCTTCGCAAACTGGGCCGGGGCGCGCCTGCCGACCGAATCCGAATGGGAAGCGGCCGCCGCGGCGCTCGATCCGTCGGGCGGCGACCAGCTCGATGCCGCGGGGCCTGTCCAGCCCGCCGCAGCGGACGACGACGCGCCGCTGCAACAAATGTTCGGCAGCGTCTGGGAATGGACCGGCAGCGCCTATCGCCCCTATCCCGGCTTCCGCGCTGCGCCCGGCGCGGTCGGCGAATATAATGGCAAGTTCATGAGCGGCCAGTTCGTCCTGCGCGGCGGCAGCGTCGCGACCCCGCGCGGGCATTGCCGCGCCTCCTACCGCAATTTCTTCTACCCCCACCAGCGCTGGCAGTTCACCGGCGTGCGGCTCGCAAAGGATCTTTGATATGGGAGTCGTTCGTCATTTGCGTCAGGTCGATGCCGATCATGCCGGCGTCGATGTGGCCTTTCGCGCCGACGTCCATGCGGGGCTGTCGCAGGCACAAAAGGCGATCCCCGCGCGCTGGTTCTATGATGCAACGGGCTCGGCGCTGTTCGAGGACATCACCGCGCTTCCCGAATATTATCCGACACGCAGCGAAACCGATCTGCTGAAACGCCACGCCGCCGATCTGGCGCGGGCGATCGGGCCGGGCCGCGCGGTCGTCGAACTCGGCTCGGGCAGTTCGACCAAGACGCCGCTGCTGCTCGACGCGATTTCGCCCGCGGCCTATGTGCCGGTCGATATTTCGGGCGACTTCCTGCGCGACAGCGCCGAACAGCTCGCCGAACGCTTCCCCGGGCTTCCCGTCTATCCGGTCGAGGCCGACTTCACTCAGCCGGTGCCGCTGCCGCGCGAAATCTGCCCGCTGCCGAAGCTCGGCTTCTTCCCGGGTTCGACGATCGGCAACATGGTCGCGCGCACCGCAATCGACCTGCTGCGTATCTGGCGCAAGGCGCTGGGCGACGGGTCGCAGCTGCTGATCGGGATCGACCGGATCAAGGACCGCGAGACGCTGATCGCCGCCTATGACGACCCCGCCGGGGTCACCGCGGCGTTCAATCTCAACCTGCTCGAGCGGATCAACCGCGAACTCGGCGGCGACATAGCGACCGCGAATTTCACCCATCGCGCGGTGTGGAACGACGTCAACGCCCGGATAGAAATGCATCTCGTCGCCGAATGCGACATGGATTTCACGGTCGACGGGCGCGCCTATCATATGGCGAAGGGCGAGACGATCCACAGCGAGAACAGCCATAAATACGGCCCGCGCGACGCGGGCCTGCTGCTGCGCGCCGGCGGCTGGACCCCGGTTGCGAGCTGGGACGATGCCGACCCCGCCTTTGCGCTGATCCTCGCCGAAGCGACCGAATTCCGCTCCGCCCCTTGACGGGCGGGGTCGATTACCTAGTGCGGGACTATTCAGCTGCCGTAAAGCGCACCGGCGGGATCCCGGCCTTCGCCGGGATGACGAACTTGGTTTCGAGGGTTTCTGTGGAGATTTGGCTATGATCGTCGGCGTTATCGGGGCAGGGCAGATGGGCGCGGGGATCGCGCAGGTTTCGGCGGGCGCGGGGCACGACGTCCTGCTCGCCGACATCGACCTCGCACGCGCCGAAGCCGGCAAGGCGGGGATCGCCAAGGCGCTCGGCCGCCTCGTCGCCAAGGAGAAGATGAGCCGGGACGACGCCGACGCGCTGCTAGGCCGCATCGCCCCTGTCGCCGACCATGCGGCTTTCACCCCCGCCGACCTCGTCGTCGAAGCCGCGACCGAGCGCGAGGACATCAAGCGCGCGATCTTCGAAAGCGTCGGCCGGCATCTCTCGGACAAGGCGATCCTCGCGAGCAACACCAGCTCGATCCCGATCACCCGGCTCGCGCAGGCGGCGCCCGACCCGGCGCGCTTCATCGGCGTCCATTTCTTCAATCCCGTCCCCGTGATGGGGCTGATCGAGCTGATCCGCGGCCTTGCCACGAGCGACGAGACGCTCGCCGCGGTCGAGGCCTATGGCCGCGGCCTCGGCAAGGAGATCGTCCACGCGAACGACGCGCCGGGCTTCATCGTCAACCGCGTGCTGATGCCGCTGATCAACGAAGCGATCTTCGCGCTCGGCGAAGGCGTCGCGACGATGCAGGACATCGACGCCGGCTGCCGCCTCGGCCTCAATCATCCGATGGGGCCGATCACGCTCGCCGACTTCATCGGCCTCGACACCTGCCTCGAGATCATTCGCGTGCTGCAAAGCGGCACCGGCGACCCCAAATTCCGCCCGGCGCCGCTGCTCGTCCAATATGTCGAGGCGGGCTGGGTCGGCAAGAAGGCGGGGCGCGGCTTCTATGACTGGACGGGGCCGGAGCCCGTGCCGACGCGCTAGACGATCGTCGGGAGCCGGTTAGGGCGCGGCGCGCATCATCCTGTGTCCAGGCAAGGGAGGACCGATCATGCAGGATAAGGCTTTCGCGGTATTGGCCGCAACATCACTGGGTCTGGCGTTTCCCGCCCACGCGCAACAAGGCGCGCCCGAAAGCTCGACGCTGGAAAAGACCGGCGACATGGTAACCGAGCCCTTCGACGGCAAGGAAATCCCAGCGAAACTGATGGCGGTTCAGGACGACCCCTATTCGCTCGCAGGTCTTGGGAAATGCGCAGCGATCATTCGCGAGGTCGAGGAACTCAACGCGGTGCTCGGCCCCGATGTGAACGAACGCGCCGAAAAGGACGATGGCGACAAGACCGAGGCGACCGTCGGGCGCGTCGCGGGTTCGGTGGCGGGATCGTTCATCCCCTTCGGCGGGGTGATCGGCGAGATTACAGGCGCCAACGACGAACGCCGCCGCTATGCCGCCGCCCTCTACGCGGGCACGGTGCGCCGCGGCTTTTTGAAGGGCGTCGGGCTCGAACGCGGCTGCAAGGCGCCCGCGCGACCCTGAAGACTACAGAGGAGGGGGACATGAAGGTCGATAATATCCGCCCGTTCACGGTCGCGGTGCCGCAGGCGGCGCTCGACGATCTCAAGGACCGTCTCGCGCGCACGCGCTGGCCCGAGAAGGAAACCGTCGCCGACTGGGACCAGGGCGTGCCGCTCGCCTATGCGCGCGAACTCGTCGACTGGTGGCGCGACCATCACGACTGGCGCCGCGTCGAGGCGCGGCTCAACGCCTGGCCCAATTTTCTCGCGACGATCGACGGGCTCGACATCCATTTCCTGCACGTCCGTTCGGCCAATCCCGACGCGCGACCGCTGATCCTCACCCACGGCTGGCCGGGGTCGGTGCTCGAATTTCTGGACGTGATCGAGCCGCTCTCGGCCGACTTCCACCTCGTGATCCCCTCGCTCCCCGGCTACGGCTTTTCGGGCAAGCCGGCGCAGGCCAAATGGAGCGTCGAGCATATCGCCAATGCGTGGAACGCGCTGATGCTCGCGCTCGGTTACGACCGCTATCTGGCGCAAGGCGGCGACTGGGGCAGCGCGGTGACCTGCGCGATCGGTGTCGCGCACGGCGCGCATTGCGCGGGAATCCACGTCAACATGGTGGTCGGCGCGCCGCCGCCCGAGATGATGACCGACCTCAGCGACACCGAAAAGGCCTATCTCGCCCGCTTCGACTGGTATCGAACGAAGGACAGCGGTTATTCGACCGAGCAGGCAACGCGGCCGCAGACGATCGGCTATGCGCTCACCGATTCGCCGGTCGGGCAGATGGCGTGGATCGTCGAGAAATTCCACGGCTGGACCGATTGCGGGCACCAGCCCGGCGGCCGGTCGATCGGCGGCCATCCCGAAAACGCCCTATCGCGCGACGCGATGCTCGACACCGTCAGCCTCTATTGGCTGACCGCGAGCGCCGCCTCTTCCGCGCGGCTCTATTGGCAAAGCTTCCGCAGCTTCGTCGGCGGCGAAATCCATGTGCCGACCGCGTGCAGCCTGTTCCCGAACGAGATCATGCGCCTGTCGCGCCGCTGGGCCGACAAGCGCTATCGCAACATCGTCTATTGGAACGAGGTAGAGCGCGGCGGCCATTTCGCCGCCTGGGAACAGCCCGAACTCTTCGTCGCCGAACTGCGCGCCGGCTTCGGTGTCATGCCGATCTGACGATCAGGAGGCTGCGGCCGTCAGCGGCGCCGTGAATGACAGCATCAGCCCGGCGAGCGCCGCCGACATCAGGTTCGAGAGGCTGCCCGCCAGCAAAGCCTTGAGCCCGAGGCGCGCGATCATCGGGCGCTGGTTGGGGGCAAGCCCGCCGGTCACCGCCATCTGGATCGCGATCGAGCTGAAGTTGGCGAAGCCGCACAAGGCAAAGGTCGCGATCGCGACCGAGATCGGCGAAAAGCCCGCCTGTTCGCGGCCGAGGTCGATGAAGGCGACGAATTCGTTGAGCACGACCTTGGTCCCGAACAGCCCGCCGACGTCGGCGCTTTCGCTCCACGGCACGCCCATCAGCCACATCACCGGGCGAAAGATCGCGCCGATGATCGCCTGAAACGACAGATCGGGATAGCCGAACCAGCCGCCGATCCCCGCGAGCAGCCCGTTGGCGAGCGCGACGAGCGCGACAAAGGCGAGCACCATCGCGCCGACCGCGACCGCGAGCTTGACGCCGGTCTGCGCGCCCTGCGCCGCCGCCATGATGATGTTCGCGGGCTTTTCCTCGTCGTGCGTCGCCTCGGGCATGATCACCGGTTCGATCCCGAGGTCCTTGGGATCGTCGGGCATCATGATTTTCGCCATCAAGATGCCGCCCGGCGCCGACATGAAGCTCGCGGCGAGCAGATAGGGCAAGAGCTGCGATCCGATCATGCTCGCATAGGCGCCGAGGATCGTGCCCGCGACCCCCGCCATGCCGACGGTCATGATCGTGAAGAGCTGCGACGCGGTCAGGCTCGCGAGATAGGGGCGGATGACGAGCGGACTCTCGCTCTGGCCGACGAAGATGTTCGCCGCGGCGCCGAGGCTTTCGACCTTGGTGATGCCGGTGACCTTCTGGATCGCGCCGCCGACCCACTGGATCACCAGCTGCATGATGCCGAGATAATAGAGGATCGAGATCAGCGAGGCGAAGAAGATGATCACCGGCAACGCGGCGATCGCGAAACTGTTCGCGCCCATTTCGGGCGAGGCGAGCGGGCCGAAGATGAAGTCGGTCCCCGCCTTTGCATAGCCGAGCAGGTTGGTGACCCCGTTCGACATGCCCTGAATCACCGCGCGTCCCCACGGCGTCCCGATGACGAGCAGCGCGAAACCCGCCTGAAGCAGAAAGGCGGGAATCACGACGCGCGGGCGAATCCAGCGGCGGTTCGACGAGAAAGCGAGGGCGATCGCCAGCAACGCGGCGATCCCCAGCAAACCGATCAGACGTTCCATAAAGCTCGTGCGTCCCCCGCGAGTTAAGACGCCTGTCTAGCGGGCTTTGCCGCGGGGGCAAGGGGCGCGCGCGCCTATGGGCTCTTCGGGTGCTTGGCGGCGCGATTTTTCTCTGCAATTGTCATACGCTAAATCGGGGAAGGGGGGTATTATGCGTTGGATATGGGTGTTTCTGCTGGCGACATGTCTGTGCCCTGTCGGGGCGGCTGGCGCCGATGATGGGGCGGCCGCGGCCGCCGCGGGCGACTTTATTCCGCTTCCGACCGAAGTCTTCGCTCAGCTTCCTTTCATCGAAGACGCCCAGCTGTCGCCCGACGGAGGGCGCGTCGCCGGCCTGATTGCCGCCGATGGCGCGCAGCAAATTCGCATGATGGACCTTGAGGGAAAACGCGAAGACGATGTTGCAGTCGCGATCCCCGACCAAACCGAAGTGGCTTGGATTCGCTGGGTCGGGAACGACAACATCATCGTCGGACTCCACGCACTGCTGCCGGTCGATATCGACAATTGGTACATATCGCGACTGATCGCGATCAACCGCACGAGCCGGAAGATCACGAAGCTGCTGTGGGATCTCAACGGACAGAATGCCGCCGATGTCCTTTGGATACCGAGCGACGGGAGCACGCAAATTCTGGTCACGGGACAGAATAGCATTTATGAATCCGCCGAATTCTGGCCCGCCGTCTATCGCGTCGATGTGACGAACGGCCGCAAGCGCATCGTCGAGCGCGGGCGCAGTTCGGTTCTCGACTGGGGCGCCGACAACCGCGGACAGGTCCGCTACGCGGTCGGTTATCGCGATCATTCCACCCGATCGACCCTGCTCTATCGTTCCGAAAACGACCATGGGTTCAAGCTGATCGACACCGTACGGTTGCGCGACGAAGACGAGCTGGACCTGCCCTTTCATTTCCTTCACGGCACCGACCATGGATATATGATCCGTCCCGCGCCCGATGACCGCATGGTGGTCGCCGAAGTGGACCTGCTGACCGGAGAGGCTGTGCGGACGGTGCATGCCGAACCCGATGCCGATATCGAAGGCGTGCTGATGTCGATCGACGGCACGAAGATGATCGGCGTCCATGTCTCCGATCGCGACCGTCCGGTCCGCTGGATAGACCCCGTGATGGCAGCGAACCAGAAGGCGCTCGATGCTATGTCGCCCAATGCGACCGCACGGATCATAAGTTATAGTGACGATCTGCAGAAATTGCTCGTGCGCTTCAGCACTCCCGACAATCCCGGCCTGCTCTTTTACTATGATGCGGGCACGGGCATGGCGACGCGGCTGGCGTCCTACAATGAGCAACTCGGCGCCAAGCGGCTGTCGCGTGCGAAATTCGTCACCTATCGCGCGCGCGACGGGCTGGAGATCGAAGCGGTGCTGACGATGCCGCGTGGAGGCGGCAAGTCCAACCTGCCATTTGTCGTGATGCCGCATGGCGGCCCATGGGCACATGACGATCTTGGCTACGACTATTGGGCTCAATTTCTTGCCGAGCGCGGCTATGCCGTGCTGCAACCCAATTTTCGCGGCTCGACCGGCTATGGCGAGGCATTTCTTAAGGCGGGACAGGGTCAGCTCGGCTATGCCATGCAGGACGATGTCAGCGACGGCGTGCGCTGGGCTGTCGCCCAAGGGATCGCCGATCCCAAGCGCGTTTGCATCGTCGGAGCCTCCTATGGCGGCTATGCCGCGATGTGGGGCATCGCCAAAGATCCCGATCAATATCGCTGCGCTATTTCGATCGCGGGGGTGTCGAACCTGCGGCGTGAGGTCAACGATTTCGGTGGCAACGTCCGCGAACGCCTCTACCGCGGTCAGTGGCAAAAAATGACTCCCGATTTCGCCACGGTATCGCCGATCAACGCGGTCGACCGGATCAAGGCGCCGCTGCTGCTGATTCACGGCAAGAAGGATGTGACCGTCGACGTCGTCCAGTCGGCAAAAATGTATTCGGCGATGGTGAAGGCGGGAAAGGAGGTCGAATATCTTCCGATCCCGCTCGCCGATCACTATTTCACGCGCGAGGCCGATCGGCTGACCTTGCTGACCGCAATCGAAGCCTTTTTGCGCAAGCACAACCCGCCCGATTGAGCACTATCTTCCCCCGCGCGGCAAAAGCGACTATCGCGCGCCGATGGAAAGCTCGACCTCGCGCGCCGTCGCGCCCTCGCTGTTGCTCTTTGCGATACTCTATGGCGGCATGGTCCCGCTCGGCGGCTTTCTGGGCGCCAAGCAGGTCGCGCTCGGCCCGCTCGCGGTCGAGGCGGGCATCTTTCCCTTCCTGACGCTGATCGCGATTTCGAGCGGCATCGCCGAACTCCACGGGCGCGCCGTCGCCGACCGCCTCGTCCGGCTCGGCTTTATCCCGCTCGTCGTCGCAATTCTGCTCGCGCTGTTCGTGCTGCAACTGCCGACCGACGAGGGCATGTACGAGCCCGCGAAAGAGGCCTTCCCGATCATCGTCGGGCAGAGCTGGCGGATGATGGCGGCGGGGATCGTCGCCTATGGCGTCTCGGTCAGCCTCAACGTCTGGATTTTCGCGCGGATGACCGCGAACAACGGCCGGCTGCTGCCGCTGCGCGGCTTCGTCGCCGCTGCGCTCAGCCAGATCGTCGACACGTTGCTCTTCATCACCATCAGCTTCTATGGCGTGCGCCCGATCGCCGACCTGATGCTCGGGCAGATGATCGCCAAGGTTGTGCTGTCGGCGGTGATGGTGCCGCTGCTCGTCACGGCGGTGGTCGCGATCGGCCGCCGGCTCGACGGCACGCCCGCCCCCGAAGGAGCGCTCGCATGACTCACGCCCCCGACCCCGCAAAGATGCCCGACCTGCTCGCCAAGGCCGAAACGCTTGTCGAGGCGCTGCCCTATCTGCAGCGCTATGCGGGCGAGACCTTCGTGATCAAATATGGCGGTCACGCGATGGGCGATCCCGAGGCGCAGCGCGACTTCGCCGAGGATGTCGTGCTCTTGAAAGCCGTCGGCATCAACCCGGTCGTCGTCCACGGCGGCGGGCCGCAGATCGGCGCGATGCTGAAACAGCTGGGGATCGAATCGACCTTCGTCGGGGGCCTCCGCGTCACCGACGCCGCGACCGCCGAGGTTGCCGAAATGGTGCTCGCGGGCAAGATCAACAAGGAGATCGTCGGCTGGATCGCCGGGCTCGGCGGGCGCGCGGTCGGCATTTCGGGCAAGGACGCGAACCTCGTCCTCGCCGAAAAAGTGCATCGCAGCGAACCCGACCCCAATTCGGGGATCGAGCGTCACGTCGACCTGGGCTTCGTCGGCGAGCCGGTCGCGGTCGATCCGACGATCCTCGCCAATCTGACCAAGGATCATTTCATCCCGGTCGTCGCGCCGGTCGCGCTCGGCGCCGACGGCGACACCTATAATATCAACGCCGATACGATGGCGGGGGCGATCGCGGGCGCGCTCGGCGCCAAGCGCTTCTTCCTGCTCACCGACGTCGCCGGGGTGCTCGACAAGTCGGGAACGCTGCTCACCGACCTCGACCGTGCAGGCATCGACGCGCTGAAAGGCGACGGCACGATCACCGGGGGCATGATCCCCAAGGTCGACACCTGCCTCGCTGCCGTCGATACCGGCGTCGAGGCGGCGGTGATCCTCGACGGGCGCATCCCGCACGCGATGCTGCTCGAAATTTTCACCGCCAGGGGTGCAGGCACGCTCATTCACCGCTAACATCGCCGCCATCGACCTTTCGGCCGGAGACCTTGCCTTGTATTTCATGCTTCTCGATATTCTGTCGATCCTCCTCAACGTGCTGTGGTGGATCATCATCGTCCAGGCGGTGATGTCGTGGCTGATCGCCTTCAACGTCATCAACACGCATAACGCCTTCGTCGGCCAGCTCTGGTATGTGCTCGAACGGATCACCGAGCCGCTCTATCGCCCCTTCCGCCGCATCATGCCCGATTTCGGCGGCATCGACCTGACGCCGATGGTCGTGCTCATCCTGATCATCATCCTCCAGGGGCCGGTGATGTCCTATCTCTATCGGCTCGGCATGAATGCCGGGGTGATGTGACCATGGCGGCGGGGGCGCATGTGATCGACGGCAAGGCGTTCGCCGCCGGTCTGCGCGCGCGCGTCGCGGACGCGGTGCCCGCGTTCGAGGCGGCGGCCGGGCGCGTCCCCGGCCTCGCCGTGGTGCTCGTCGGCGACGATCCGGCGAGCGCGGTCTATGTCGGATCGAAGGGCAAGGCGACCCTCGCCGCCGGCATGGCGAGCTTCGAGCATCGCCTGCCCGCCGACGCGACGCAGGACGAGGTCGAGGCGCTGCTCGCGCGGCTCAACGCCGACGACAGGGTCGACGGCATCCTGCTCCAGCTTCCCCTGCCCGCGCATCTCGACGAACAGGCGGCGGTCGCGACGATCGACCCCGACAAGGATGTCGACGGGCTGACCCCGGTCAGCGCGGGGCGCCTCGCGCTCGGTATTGCGGGGCTCGTGCCCTGCACCCCGCTCGGTTGCCTGATGCTGCTCAAGGATCGCCTCGGCGACCTGTCGGGCAAGGACGCGATCGTCGTCGGGCGCTCGATCCTCGTCGGCAAGCCGATGGCGCAGCTGCTGCTCGGTGCCAATTGCACCGTGACGATGGCGCACAGCCGCACCAAGGATCTCGCCGGTCTCGTCCGCCGCGCCGACATCGTGGTCGCCGCGGTCGGGCGCGCCGAAATGGTCCGGGGCGACTGGATCAAGCCCGGCGCGGTCGTGATCGACGTCGGCATCAATCGCCTCGCGCCCGCCGCGGGCGAGGCGAAGGGCCGGCTCGTCGGCGACGTCGCCTATGCTGAAGCCGCGGCGGTGGCCGATGCAATCACCCCGGTCCCCGGCGGCGTCGGCCCGATGACGATCGCCTGCCTGCTCCGCAACACGCTCGTCGCCGCGCATCGCCGCGCGGGACTCGCCGATCCGGAGGGCTTCTGATGCGCCGCCTGCTGCCTGCCATTGCCGCCACCGCTTTGCTTACCGGATGCGCGGGCTCCTCGCCGCGCGGCGACCTCTACAACCGGCCGCTCGCCGCGAACCCGAGCGCCTTTGTCGCCGCCGAGATCGCCTTCGCGCGGCTCGCGCAGGAAAAGGGCCAGTGGACCGCCTTTCGCGAGACCGCGGCCGACGATGCGGTGATGTTCGTGCCGCAGCGCGTGCTCGCGCAGGACTGGTTCAAGGGCAGGGCCGACCCCGCCCAAGCGGTGAACTGGCAGCCGCACGCGGTCTATATCAGCTGCGACGGCAACAGCGGCGCGACCACCGGCGCGTGGCAGAAGGGCGCCGAAACCGGCTATTTCACGACCGTCTGGCGGCGCGATCCGCGCAAGGGCGAGATGCGCTGGGTGCTCGACCATGGCGCCGATCTTGCGACCCCGCGGGAAGCCCCCGATTTCATCTCGACCAGACAAGCGGCGTGCGGAACACGCCCCGCGACCGCCGTCACCGCAGCAAATGAGGGCGAGGATATGCAGGTCGGCCTGTCGGGCGACCAGACGCTCAGCTGGACGTCGATCGTGCGGCCCGACGGCTCGCGCCGCATCACGGTGCGGATGTGGGACGGCAAAGCGATGGTGCCGGTCATCGACGATCAGGTCGCGGCGCCCGCCCGGTGATCGACCTTTTCATCTCCGCCTTCGTCACGTTGTTCGTCGTGATCGACCCGCCGGGCTGCGCGCCAATCTATGCGAGCCTGACCGCCGACGCGAGCGCGGCGCAGCGGCGTTCGATGGCGGTGCGCGCGATCGTCATCGCGGGCGCGATCCTCGTCTTCTTCGCGATGTTCGGCGAAGCGCTTTTGAGCTTCCTCCACATCGACCTCGACAGCTTCCGCGTCGCGGGCGGGATCATGCTGTTCATCATCGCGATCGACATGGTGTTCGAAAAGCGCACCGAGCGCCGCGAACAACGCGCCGAACGGGTGATCGCGACCCCCGAGATCGAGGATGTCTCGGTATTCCCCATGGCGATGCCGATGCTCGCCGGGCCGGGCTCGATCGCGTCGGTGATGTTGCTCGTCGCGCAGAATAACGGAGTCGAGCGCGCACTGGTGATCTTCGCCGCGCTGCTCCTCGTGCTCGCGCTGACGCTCGCGGCGCTGCTTGCCGCCGGGCCGATGATGCGGCTGATCGGCGCCAAGGGCGAAGCGGTGATCACCCGCCTCCTCGGCGTCCTGCTCGCCGCGCTCGCCGCGCAGTTCGTGATCGACGGGCTGAAAGCCAGCTTCCCGACGCTCGGCTAGAGCAAATTGCGCGAAATCCGAATCATCCGCATCCCCGAGCCCTTCGACTGCCCTGGCGGGCGCTCAGGATGAACTTCGGCCTTTGGCCGAAGACGAGGGGCTCGTTCGAGCGGAGCGAGAACCGCAGCGTCGCCGCCTCGACTTCGCTCGGCAATGCCCCTCGTCTTCGCTCGGGGAAACGGTGCAGATTTCCGGCACGATGCTCTAGGCATCCGGCGCCATATGGAAAGGGCGCCGCCTCGCGGCGACGCCCCTTCGGTCCACGGGAATGGACTTTATTGCGCGTTGGCGACGTCGTTCTGGGTCACCGGCGCGATGCGGATTTCGACGCGGCGGTTGCACTGGCGATCAGCCTCGGTCGTCTCGGGCGTGCATTTGAGCTGCGATTCGCCATAGCCCATCGTCGCTATGCGCGCGCGCTGGACGCCGCGGCTCGCCAGATAGTCGGCGACCGACGCCGCGCGGCGTTCGGACAGCCCCTGATTATAGCTGTCGCTGCCGGTCGAATCGGTGTGGCCGTAAATGTCGATATAGGTGCTCGGATATTCGCCGAGGGTCGAGGCCACGCTGTCGAGCGCGCTGCGGAACTGACTCTTCACCACTGCGCTGTTCAGGTCGAAGGTGACGTCGCCGGGCATGTTGAGCACCAGCTGGTCGCCCTGCCGTTCGACGTCGATACCGGTGCCCGCGGTGCGTTCGCGCAGCTTCTTTTCCTGCTGGTCCATATAATAGCCGACGCCCGCGCCGGCGACCGCGCCGATGCCGGCGCCGACGATTTCCTCGGTGCGGCTGTTCTTGCCGCCGATCAGGTCGCCGAGCAGATAGCCGCCGAGCGCGCCGCCGACGCCGCCGATCGCGGCCTTCGAAATCTTCTTTTCCCCTGTCACCGGGTCGGTGACGCAGCCGCCGAGCGCGAGGGCGCTTATCGCAGCGAGGGTCGTGAGCTGGATCGTTCCGTTCTTCATCTGTCGCTCCCTATTGTGATGGCGCTGGTCCGCCATCCTTCCATGGCGATAACAGTCGGCCGCGCATCTGGTTCCAAACCGGTCCTGAATGGCGGCTGAGCGATCGGACCCCATTGCGCGGCGCCATTGTGTATTCCCGCATATTTGCCCTATAGCCGCGCGATGACCGATCCTTGCCGGGGGGCGGCGCGCGGGCGCCGGTGACCATCCCATGACCCCTTTTCCTTGGTCGGACGTGGCGATCATTGCCGTCCTCGTCCTGTTGAACGGCGTCTTCGCCATGTCCGAGCTGGCGATCGTTTCGGCGCGCGGCCCGCGATTGCAGGCGGCGGAGAAGCGCGGCAGCCGCGGCGCCGCGATCGCGCGCCGGCTCGCCGCCGATCCGGGGCGCTTCCTGTCGACGGTGCAGGTCGGCATCACCCTGATCGGCATTCTGGCGGGGGCCTATTCGGGCGCGAGCCTCGGCCAGCCGGTCGCCGACCGGCTCGCGGCGTGGTTCGGGCTCGACGCCGACAGCGCGCAGACCGCGGGCTTTGCCGTCGTCATCGGCCTCACCACCTATGCCTCGCTGATCGCGGGCGAACTCGTGCCCAAGCAGTTCGCCCTGCGCGCGCCCGAGCGCATCGCAATCGCCATGGCGCTGCCGATGCTGTGGCTGTCGCGCGTCGCCGCGCCGCTCGTCTGGCTGCTCGACGCGAGTTCGGCGCTGGTCTTTCGCCTGTTCGGCCTCAGCCGCGAATCGGAAGACCGGGTGACCGCCGAGGAACTGCACCTGATCGTCGCCGAAGCGTCGAAATCGGGGGTGATCGAGGAAAGCGAGCGCGCGATCATCTCGGGCGTCGTGCGCCTCGCCGACCGGCCGGTGCGCGAAGTGATGACGCCGCGCACCGACGTCGACTGGATCGACATCGCCTCGGACGCCGACGCGGTGCGCGCCAAGCTGCTCGAAACCCCGCACACGCGGCTGCCGGTCGCGCGCGGGTCGGTCGACGATATCGTCGGCGTGGTGCAGGCGCGCGACATCGCGGCGGCGCTCTTTCGCGGCGAGCCGCTCGACCTCGAACGGCTGATGCGCCGCGCGGCGGTGATGCACGACCAGATCGACGCGATGGACGCGCTCGAAACGCTGCGCGGCGCCGAAGTGCCGATGCTGTTCGTCCACGACGAATACGGCCATTTCGAAGGACTGGTGACCCCCGCCGACCTGCTGTCGGCGATCGCGGGCGAGTTCGCGTCGGATCAGGATATCGGCAGCGAACCTTTCGTCACCGAGCGCGACGACGGCAGCCTGCTGATCGCGGGGTCGATGCCCGCCGACCAGATGGCCGACCGGCTGGGGATCGAGCTACCCGATGATCGCGACTATGCGACCGCGGCAGGCCACGCGCTCGCGATCCTGAAGCACCTGCCAAAGGAAGGGGAGAGTTTCACCGACCGCGGCTGGCGCTTCGAGATCGTCGACATGGACGGGCGCAAGATCGACAAGCTGCTCGTCAGCGAGCTGCGCAAAGACCGGGACGAAGCCGGCGCCGAATAGGGCGGACGCCGACATTGGAAGGTGGAGAGCGGACAGAGCATCCCACCATGAAACGTCGCCCCAGCGAAAGCTGGGGCCGCCATCCTCTTGTCCCAGCGGCGAAAGACCGGGCCGATAGCGGCCCCAGCTTTCGCTGGGGCGACGGCTGGTATCACCCGAAACGCGCCGCGCCCACCCGCAGCCCAAAAGAAGATGCCCCGGCCGTGGGGGGCCGGGGCATCGGTGTCAGGCTATCAAAGGGACCAACCAATATAGCCTGGCAGGCTTGGGCGCCTTAGCGGAGCAGGTTCATCACGCCCTGCTGGCTCTGGTTCGCCTGCGCGAGCATCGCGGTCGACGCCTGCGCAAGGATGCCGGCAGCCGCGAGGTTCGTCGATTCGACCGAGAAGTCGGCGTCTTCGACCCGCGACTTGGCGTCCGCCAGATTCGTGACGGTCGACGTCAAAGTATCGACAGCGGCTTCGAGGCGGTTCTGCTGCGCACCGAGGTTGGCACGTTCGGTGGCAACCGTCTGGATGCCCGTATCGAGCGTCGCGAGCGCCGCCGAGGCGCCGGCAGCGGTCGACAGGTCGATCGCGTCGACGCCGAGGCCGGTGGCGGTGAGATCACCGATGGTGATGTTCACGGTTTCACCGGTGTTGAGACCCGTCTGGATGTCAAAGCCGGTCGCGACGCTGCCGTCGAGCAGATTGTTGCCGTTGAAGTCGGTACGGCCGGCGATGTCGCCGATCTGCGCGATCAGCGCGGTGACTTCGGTCTGGATCGCGGCGCGGTCGGTCGTCCCGTTCGTGCCGTTGGCCGACTGAACCGCCAGTTCGCGCATACGAACGAGGATGTTCGAGATGCCGGCCATCGCGCCTTCTGCCGTCTGCGCCAGCGAAATGCCGTCGTTGGCGTTGCGGACCGCCTGGTTGAGGCCGCGGACATTGGCGTCCATGCGGGTCGCGATCGCGAGACCCGCGGCGTCGTCCTTCGCGCTGTTGATGCGCTTGCCGCTCGACAGGCGTTCCATGGCCTGCGACTGCATGCGGTTGGCAACACGCGAATTGTTCTGGGCGCGGAGCGCGCTCACATTGGTGTTGATGACAGTCATGATCTTCCTTTCCGGCCCGATGGCCATTCCCGTGGTGTGGGCTCAGCGAGCTTCACGGTTGCAGTAACGGCGCGCCGCCGGGGGGCTTAAGCGCGGCGCGTCAAAAAAATGCCGGAATGAGACACTTCTTCCTGCACCCCATGAGCAACACCCTGATTTTTCTTATGTAATTTTTTTGGCACATCCTTTGCATTCTTATTTGGGCGCGCGGCACGACGCCGCGACCAAGGACGGATGGAACGGATGAGCACGATTGATCAGAGCCGGCTGCTGCAGATGCGCAGCTCGATCCTCAATCAGAACCAGGCGCTGCAACGCGCCGCGGGGCGCGCCACGACCGGCGGCGCCGAAGCGAGCGAGGGCACGCCCGATTTCGGCTCGGCGATTTCGGCCGCGCTGCAACAGGTCAACGCCCAGCAGGCAAGGGCGAGCGACCTCAGCGAAGCCTATGAGCGCGGCGACACGCACGACATCGTCAGCGTGATGATCGAGCGGCAAAAGGCCTCGCTCGGTTTCGAGACGACCTTGCAGGTCCGCAACAAGCTGCTCTCCGCTTATCGCGACATCATGAACATGCCGGTGTAACCCATGGCCGAAGCTCAACTCCCCGCCCCCGTCGACACCGGCAGCGCCGCGCGGCTTCCCGTGCCCGCCTTCGCGGCGCGATTCGAACCCCTTACCCAGGTCTTTCGCCAGCCCGCGGTGCAGCGCGCGCTGCCCGCGATCGCGACCTCGACCGCGATCGGCATCGCCGCGCTCGCCTGGTTCATGACCCAGTCGGCGCCGCAGACGCAGCTGTTCGCCGGGCTCGACGATGCCGACAAGGCCGCGGTCGCCGAAGCGCTGCAGACGCAGGGGATCGGCCACACGATCGACCCGGTCACCGGCGCGCTGACCGTCGATGCCGACAAGCTCTATCAGGCGCGCATCGCGCTCGCCGGCCAGGGCCTGCCCCGCGCGCAGCCGACAGGCGACAGCCTGATCGCCGCGCTGCCGATGGGATCGAGCCGCGCGATCGAGGGCGAGACGCTGCGCGCCGCGCGCGAGGCCGACCTTGCCCGCACGATCGAGGCGATCGACGCGGTCAAGGTCGCGCGCATCCACATCGCCGCCGCCGAGCCGAGCCTGTTCGTGCGCGACGACAAGCCCGCGACCGCGTCGGTGATGCTGACGCTGCAGAACGGCCGCTCGCTGTCCGACGGGCAGGTGCAGGCGATCCGCTTTCTCGTCGCCTCTTCGGTGCCGGGCATGAACGCCGATCAGGTGTCGGTGATCGACCAGCGCGGCGCGCTGCTCTCCGACACCGCGACGTCCAGCGACATGCAGGCGTTCCAGCTGCAGACGCAGATGGAGGACCGCTATCGCCGCGCGCTCGACAGCCTCCTCGGCCCGATGCTCGGCCGCGACAATTATACGGTCGAGGTCCACGCCGACGTCGACATGTCCGAAAGCCAGGCGACGCGCGAAAGTTTCCCGGAGAACGACCGCGCGCTGACCAGCGAGCGGATCACCAAGTCGGTGAGCGGATCGACCCCGCCCGCGGCCGGCATCCCCGGCGCGCTGTCGAACCAGCCGCCGCCGGCGACGACGCTCGCCCAGACGCCGCCGCCCGCGCCGACGGGCGCGGCTGCGGGCACCGAAAGCAACGAACAGGCCGCACGCGCCTATGAGGTCGGGCGCGAGATTTCGGTCACGCACCAGCCGCAGGGCCGCCTGCGCCGTGTCTCGGTCGCGGTTGCGCTCAACCAGGGGACGAAGGCGCTCGGCCAGGCCGACCTCGCCAAGATCGAGAATCTGGTGAAGGGCGCGGTCGGTTTCGACGCCGCGCGCGGCGACCAGGTCGCAATCGGCCAGCGCCCCTTCGCGAAGGTCGAGAATGCCGAGCCGGCGTTCTGGGACCAGGGCTGGTTTCTGCCGCTGGTCAAGCAGGTCGGCGCGATCCTCGCCGCGCTGCTCGCCTTCCTGTTCATCGGCCGCCCGATGATCAAGGCCGCGAAGGAACGCGCCGCGGCGCGCGCCGAACGCGACGCCGCGATCGAGGAAACGCTGCTCACCGCGACCGACGCGCCGCCGGCGATCGGCCAGCGCCGCCCCGCGGGCCGGGAGATCACGCTCGAGATGATCGAGGCCGCGCCGAGCTATGAAGCACGCGCCAATCTCGTCCGCGCCTTCGTCCGCCAGGATTCGCAGCGCGCCGCGCTCGTCGTCCGCCAGCTGATGCAGGAGGGCGCCCGTGCCTGACGCGCTCGACTCCGCGCTGGACGCCGCCCCCAAGACAGCGATCGACGGGTCCGCCGCCGCCGCGATCCTGCTGATGCTGCTCGACGAGAGCGAAGCCGCGACGATCCTGAAGCATCTCGACCCCGACGAGGTGCGCAGCCTCGCCAAGGCGATGTTCGACACCGCCAATGCGAGCGAAGGCCAGATCGAGCAGGCGCTCGAACGCTTCGTCGCGCGCAGCCGCTCGGTGAGCGCGCTCGCGATCGGGGCCGACACGCGCATCCGCACCGTCATCAACGAAGCCGTCGGCAACGTCCGCGCCGACAATATCCTCGCGCAGGTCGCGCCGCGCCAGAGCGCCGCGTCGCTCGAAATGCTGCGCTGGATGGACATCGAGGCGATCAGCGCGCTGCTCGCGAGCGAGCATCCGCAGGTCGGCGCGCTGATCCTGTCGGTGCTCGTCCCCGACGTCGCCGCGCGCGCGATCGAGACGCTCGACGAAAGCCTGCAGGCCGATCTGGTGCTGCGCGCCGCCATGCTCACCGCGGTCCCGACCGCGGCGATCGAGGATCTGGAAGCCGTGCTGTCGGCCGCGAACATCGGCGGCCAGCGCGTCGCCAGGCAGCCGGTCGGCGGCCCGACCGACGTTGCCAAGATCATGAAGGTGATGCCGCGCCACCTGTCCGAACGCACGATCCGCGCGCTCAAGAAGCAGGACCGCCAGCTCGCGCAGACGATCGAGGAGGAAATGTTCGTCTTCGACAATCTGCGCGATCTCGACCAGCGCAGCCTCGGCACCGTGCTGCGCAGCGTCGACGCGGCGCAACTCGCGCTCGCGCTGAAAGGCGCCGACGAGGCGATGGCCGACATGTGCCTGGCGACGATGTCGCAGCGCGCGGGCGAAACGATCCGCGACGAAATGTCCGAGATGACGATGGTCAAGCGCAGCGACGTCGAGGATGCGCAAAAGGCGATCATGCAGGTCGTCCGCCAGATGGCGGCGGCGGGCGAGATCGTGATCGCGGGCGGGGCCGACGACTATGTCTGACCGCCGCGCCGAAAAGGGATTTGCGCCGATCGCGCTCACCGCCGCGATGGGCGGTCGCGGCGGCTTTCGCCCGCTATCTTTCGTCTCCGCGCCGCCGGAGTCCGAGCCCGCCGAAGCTGAGCCCGCGCCCGCCGAGATCGAAGCGGCCGAGGATCCGTTCGCGCTCGGCCTCGCCGAGGGGCAGCGGCTCGCCGAGGCGGCCTATGCGACCGAGCGGCATCGCCTGCTCGCGCTGCTCGCCGGTGCCGAGGCGCTGCAGGACGAGCCGAGCGAGGAACTCGCGCAGCTGATCGCCGAGACGGTCGAGCGGCTCGTCCGCCAGATCGTCGACAGCGCGCCCATCGACGCCGAATGGCTGAAGAACCAGGCCGAAGTCGCCGCGGCGATGGTCGCCGAGGCCGACAAGGCGCGCACCTTGTGGGTCCATCCCGACGACGCCGCGCTGCTCGTCGACTGCCCGCTCGCGCTCCCCGTCGAGGCCGACGCGTCGATGACGCGCGGCACCGTCCGCATCGAAACCTCGGCGGGCTGGATCGAGCATGGCCGCGCGGTCTATCTCGACGAACTGCGCGCCGCGCTCGGCAGCGAAAGCGTCGCCGCATGACGCGCCGCCTCGCCATGACCGCCGGGCAGCTGCTCGGCCCCGTCGACCTCACGCATGCCAGCCCGCGCCGCATCGGCACGCTCGTCGCGCACGAAGGCATCATGCTCGAGGTGTCGGGCTTTCCGCAGCCGCTCGGCAGCAACGTCCGCATCAAGTCGGCGACCGGCGATCATGTGAACGGCGAGGTCGTCGGCTTTCGCGGCCACCGCAGCCTCGTCCTCCCCTTCGACACCAATATGCCGCTCGTCACCGGCGCGCCGGTCGAACCGCACGGCGCCTCGAGCATGGTCGCGTGCGGCAAGGCGCTGCTCGGCCGCATCATCGACGCGCAGGGCAACCCGCTCGACGGCCGCCCGCCGGTGAAATCGCAGTTCCAGTGGCCGCTCGCGGGGCGCAAGGTCAATCCGCTGCGCCGCGGCCGCGTGACGCGTCCGCTCAATATGGGGGTGCGCGCGATCAACGGCCTGCTCACCGTCGGCGAAGGTCAGCGCGTCGCGATCATCGCGGGCTCGGGCGTCGGCAAGTCGGTGCTGATGGGCCAGATGATCGCGGGCACCGAATGCGACGTGATCGTCGTCGGGCTGATCGGCGAGCGCAGCCGCGAGGTCAGCGACTTCGTCGAGACCAAGCTGCCCCCCGCAGTGCGCAAGAAATCGGTCGTCGTCGCGGTTCCCGCCGACCATCCGCCTTTGCTCCGCCTGCGCGCCGCGATGCGCGCGACCGCGATCGCCGAAGCCTTTCGCCAGGAAGGCAAGAAGGTGCTGCTGCTGATCGACAGCCTGACCCGCGTCGCGCACGCGCAGCGCGAGATCGGGCTGACGCTCGGCGAACCGCCGACGATGAAGGGCTATCCGCCATCGGTCTTCGCGCTGATCCCGTCGCTGTGCGAACGCGCCGGCATCGACAAGGCGACCGGCGGATCGGTCACCGCGCTCTATACCGTGCTCGCCGACGGCGGCGACATCGAGGATCCCGTGGTCGATTCGGCGCGCGCGATCGTCGACGGGCACATCATCCTGTCGCGCGCGCTCGCCGAACAGGGCGTCTATCCCGCGATCGACGTCGCGCGATCGCTGTCGCGCACGATGGTCGATTCGGTCGATCCCGACCATGCCGCCGCCGCGGCGCGCTTTCGCCAGCTCTGGTCGGCCTATGAAGAGAATCGCGATCTGATGCTGATGGGCGCCTATGTCGCCGGCAGCGACCCGGTGCTCGACGACGCGATCCGGCGCCGCGCCGACCAGCTCGCCTTCGTCACCCAGCCTGCCGGCGCGCAGGTCGATTTCCAGACATCCCGCCAAATGCTCATCGAAGGATATACTGCATGACCACCCGCACCGCACGCCGCAAACGCATCATCCGCGTGCGCTCCGTCGAGCATCAGATGGCGGAGGCCAATCTGGCGCGCGCCAATGGCGAACTCGCGAACCTCGTCGAGCTGGCGAGGCGGCTCGAAACGCTGCGCGCCGATCTTGCGGTTGCGAAGGGTGCGGTCGCCGGGCGTGCGCTCAACACGATCGGCGAACTCGCGATGCGGCTCGACGTCGCGAAGGAAAATCTGACCGCGCCGCTCCATCAGGCGAGCGCGCGCCGCGACCGGATGAATGCGCTCGCGCAGAGCGCGATGGTCCGCGAGGAATCGGCGGTGCGCCTTTACGAGCGCAGCCGCAAGTCGGACGAGAGCGAGAACGAGCGCCGCAGCGACGCCAATCGCCCGCACCGCCCGCGCGCCGGTATGCGGCTGCGGATGATCGACGGAGGCCTCGCATGATGAACGCCCTGCCGCAGCAGACATCCGCGCAGGGCGGGCTGATGGCCGTGCTCGCCGGCCTCGGCGCCAAGCCCGCAGGCGGCGGCAGCCCCGCCAGATTCGAGGCGCTGTTCGCCGACATGCCGCTCGCCGAGGGCGTGAGCCCGCTGCCCGCCGAAGCGCTGCAACAGTTCCGGCGGGCGGTCGCCGACGAGGGCAAGGTCGCGCCCGCCGATGGCGACGCGGCACCTGCCGATACCGCAACGCCGCAAACGCGACCCGCCGCCACGGGCAATGACGCCGCGGCGGCCGCCGCGCTGTTGATTCGGATTGCCACTGGCGCACCGGCCGGGCAGGCCGCCGTATCGACGCCCGCCGCGACGCAGGCTGTCGCAGGCAAAGGCAAAGCCGATAGCGACGAAAGCGGCGAAGTCCCCGTCGCCGACGAGGATGCGGCGCCCGCGAACCCGCTGCTCGCCCTCGCCACGCCCGTCGCGGCCGATCCCGCGAAGCCGGTGCAAGCGCAGGATGCGAAAACCGAAGAGGCGCCGGCGCTGCCGCGCCCTGCAAAGCATGAGGCAGCGACGCCGTTCGCCGACACCACGCCTGCCGCCGCGCCGAAGACGGGCAAGGCCGTCGACACCGGCGCCGCGATGGCCGTGCTGTTCGCGCAGCCCGCACCGCAGGCGCACGCCGCGAGCGCTCCGGCCGCCGCCGCCGCGCCCGTCGCCGAGCGCGCGCTCGACATGGGGTCCGACGACGCGTGGATTGCGCAGCTCGCCGCCGACATCGCCGCGACCAAATCGCAGGAGGGCGACATCAGCTTTCGCCTGATGCCGCGCCACCTCGGCCGGCTCGACGTCGCGATGACGAGCAGCGAGGGCGGCGTGTCGGTCAAGCTCGACACCCAGCATGAGGCGACCGCGACGCTGGTCCACGCCGCGCAGGGCAAGCTCGTCGACGATCTGCGCCAGCAGGGTGTCCGCGTGACCGGCGCCGAAGTCACCTGCACCCCCGGCGAGACCGGGCGCCAGTCGCAGGGACAGAGCCAGGGCCGCTCCGCGACCCCCGACGCCGCGCATCTTATCGAAACCGCCACCGCCGAGCACGCCGAACCGCGCGCCGACACCACCCACGGAGCGCGCGCCGCCGATCGCCGCGGCCGCTTCGCCTGATCAGAAAGGGTCCGAACATGACCAAGGATAAAGCCGACAGCCCGAAAAAGGGGGGCAAGATGAAGAAGCTGCTGCTGATCGGCGTCGGCGCCGCCGTGCTGATCGGCGCGGGCGCGGGCGCGGGCATCTATATGGGCGGCGGGCTCGCCGCCGCCGAAGCGCCGAAGCCCGAGGATCTCTATCCCAAGCTCGTCCTGCGCGGCGAAAGCGACGCCGCGCCGGCCGGCGAAGGCGAAGAGGCCGCACCCAAGGTCGGAACCGTGTCGGTTCCGAACGACCGCTACAAGGTCGATCCGCGCAAATATGAAATCACCTATGTGCCGATCGAACAGGCGTTCACGACGAACCTCGCCGACGGATCGGCCTTCCTGCAGGTGGGGATCAGCCTGTCGACCTATTATGACGGCAAGATGGTCGCGAACATCCAGCGCCAGATGACGCCGATCCGCTCGGCGGTGCTGATGGTGCTCGCCGAACAGGATCCGGCGCTGCTGTCGACGTCGCAGGGCAAGCAGATGCTCCAGCGCCGCCTGACCGCCGCGGTCAATCAGGTGCTGCGCGACAAGGAGGGCTTCGGCGGCGTCGACAATGTCTATTTCACCACCATGGTGATCCAGTAATGGCGCGCACCAGGACGCTTCCCGCCGGCGACGGCGGCAGCGACGGTGACGCCAGGGCGTCGGTGCTGCTGCGCAAGGCCGAGGACGGCTATGCCTTTCCGGCGCTCGACGGCGTCGCCAACCAGTTTGCGCGCACCTTGCGCGACCTGATCCGCGCGCTCGGCGCGCCCACGGTGCAGGTCGAGCGCGGCGCAAGCGAGCGGATGCGCTTTGCCGACTGGTGCGAAGAGGCCGCGCCGGCGATCTACTGGCGCTATCATGCACCGCCGCTCAAGGGTCCGATGCTGCTCGCGGGCGCACGCGCGCTCGTGCTCCAGCTCGTCGACATCTTCTATGGCGGCAAGGGGCAGCTCGCGGGCAGGCGCGAGGAACTGACCGACGCCGAAGACCGCTTCGCGGCGCGCCTCGGCCGCGACATCGGCGCGCAGCTCGCCGCGGCGTGGGCGAGCACGCTGGCGATCGAGCCGCAGCTCGATTGCGTGACCTGCGAGGCGGCCAAGCTGCAGGCGGTGCGCGCCGACGACGAATTGCTCGTCCATCGCTTCACCCTGCGCGGCGGCGTGCTCGACGGGCATATGATCACCTGCGCCTATCCGCTCGCCGCGCTGCGCGGAATCAGCGGCGGCGAGCCCGCCCCCGAACTCGCCGAAACGCCCGAGGTCGACCCGCTGTGGACCGCGACGCTGTCGCGCGCGCTGAAGGATGTGCGCCTGCCCGTCCGTTCGGTGCTCGCGCGTCCCGAGATTCCGCTGACAAAACTTCTCGCTCTGGAGGTCGGCGATATCATTTCGTTAACCATACCGCGTCACGTTCCGATCACCGTTGCCGGCCGCCATTTCGCGTCGGGCAGCATCGGCGAGGCCAATGGGAACGCGGCCATTTTGATTGATTGTATCGAAAGAGGATCGGACGATGAGTGACATCAGCGACGCCCCGAAAGCGGCCCGCGACCGGCGTGACGCCAAGACGATAGCCGCGGCGCCCAATTTCGACCTGCTCGCGGGGGTATCGCTCCGCGTATCGGTCGAGGTCGGATCGACCTCGATGGCGCTGTCCGACCTGCTGAACCTGACCGAAGGCAGCGTGGTCGAACTCGACCGCGCGGCGAACGACCTTCTCGACATCTATGCCAACGGCACGCTGATCGCACGCGGCGAGATCGTCAACGTCGACGGCCGTTATGGCATTCAGGTCGCCGAAGTCGTCGCGCCCGACCGCGCGCTGACCGGCTTCGAGCGGAGGGGTTGATGCTCGAATATATCCTGCGCCTTTTGATCCTGCTGCCGATCGTCGGCGGCATGGCGTGGGGCAGCCTGTGGCTGTGGAAGCGCGTCCAGATGGGCGTGCCGATCGCCGGCGGGCAGAAGCAGGGACGTCCGGTCGAGATGGTCGGCGTGCTCCCGCTCGGACCTGGGACCAAGCTCGCGGTCGTGGAGTTTGCGGGACAGCAGATTTTGCTCTCGGTGTCGCGAAACGGCGTCACGCGCCTCGCAGACAATAGCCAGGGCGATTTCCATGTCGATTGAGGCGAATGGCACGGAACCTGAAATCCTCCGCCTCCCCGAGCGCAGCCGAGGGGCTCGTTCGAGCGGAGCGAGAACCCGTGGCGCACAGGTCTCGACTTCGCTCGGCATGGCCCCTCGTCTTCGCTCGGGGATACGGGTAAAGGGCAACGGACTCTCGCCTCGTCCCCACTTGCTGCGCGCCGCCGCGCTTGCCGGCGGCCTCGCGCTGCTCGCCGCGGCCCCCGCCGCGCATGCGCAGGCGGCCGACGGGCTGGCGCGCGCGGTGAACGAGATCGGCGGCGACGGACGTCCGCTGTCGCTGTCGCTGCAAATCCTGCTCCTGATGAGCCTGCTGACGGTGCTGCCGTCGCTGCTGTTGATGATGACCAGTTTCACGCGCATCATCATCGTGCTGTCGATCCTGCGCCACGCGCTCGGCCTCCAGCAGACGCCGCCGAACCAGGTGCTCGTCGGCCTCAGCCTCTTTCTCTCGCTGTTCGTGATGCAGCCGGTGATCAGCGAGGTGAACCGCGTCGCCATCACCCCCTATAGCCAGGAACAGATCGACATCGGCGAAGCCGTCGTGCGCTCCGGCACCTCGGTGCATGGCTTCATGATGGCGCAGACGCGCAAGACCGACCTGATGATGTTCGCCAAGATCGCCAAGGCGCCCGATTATGCGAGCCCGCGGGACGTGCCCTTCTCGATCCTGCTCCCCGCCTTCGTCACCAGCGAGCTCAAGACCGCCTTCCAGATCGGCTTCCTCATTTTCCTGCCCTTCCTCGTCATCGACCTGATCGTCGCCTCGGCGCTGATGTCGCTCGGCATGATGATGCTGTCTCCGACGGTCATTTCGATGCCCTTCAAGCTGTTGCTCTTCGTCCTCGTCGACGGCTGGGCGCTGACGATGGGCTCGCTCGCTTCTTCTTTCGGGACCTAGCGAGATGGAGGCGGACTATTTCATCGGAGTCGCGCAGCAGGCGCTGTGGATTCTCGCGCTCGCCGCGGCGCCGATCCTGATTCCGGTGCTCGTCGTCGGCGTGCTGCTCGGCATGGTGCAGGCGGCGACGTCGATCAACGAACAGACGCTGAGCTTCGTGCCCAAGCTGATCGTCACCGCAATCTGCCTCGCGATCTTCGGCGGCAGCATCCTGGTGCTGCTCACCGACTTCACGCGCGACCTCTATGCGCAGATCCCGGCGCTCGTGCATTAGAGCCGATGAATCCAGCCGACATCCCCAATGTGGAAACGATGCTCCAGCTGTGGATGCTGGCGATGATCCGCCCCGGCGCCGCCTTCCTCGCCGCGCCGGTGTTCGGCGCCGCCAATGTGCCGGTGCAGCTCCGCCTCGTCATAGCGCTCGCGGTCGGGGTGCCCGCGGTCGCGGCGTCGGGGATGACGCTGCCCGCCGACGGGATCGTATCGTGGCCCGGCTTCATTCTGGTGATCGGCGAAGTCGTCGTCGGCCTCGCGATCGGCTTCGTGCTCCAGATGGGGCTTGCCGCGGCCCTGCTCGCGGGCGAGGCGATCAGCAATGCGATGGGGCTCGGCTTCGCGTCGATGATCGACCCGCTGAGCGGCACCGCGAGCAGCGCGATCGGCCAGTTCCTCTCGATGCTCGCGACCGCGCTCTTCCTCGCCGCCGACGGGCATCTCGTCCTCATCGACATCATCGTCGACAGCTATAGCGCGCTGCCGCCCGGCAATGCCTTTCCCTCTTTCGGCGCGATCGGCGGCATCTTGCGCTTCGGCAGCCTGATGTTCGCCGCGGGGCTGACGATCGCGCTGCCCGTCGGCTTCGTGCTGATCCTCGTCCAGATGATCATGGGCGTGATCGGCCGCTCGGCACCCGCGATGAACCTGTTCGCGGTCGGCCTGCCCGCGACGCTGCTCGCGGGCGTCGTGCTGCTCGGCATCGCGACGCCGGTGATGGCCGAAACGCTCGCGCGCATCCTGTCCGACGCGCTCGACATGGCGCGGCTCGTCGCGGCGGGCTGAGCGATGGCGGGCGAGACCGAAAAGGACCAGAAAACCGAACAGCCGACGCCCAAGAAGCGCGCCGATTCGGCACGCGAGGGCGACGTGCTGATGTCGCGCGAACTCGCGACCGCGCTGATGATGCTCGCGGGCGCCGGCTGGCTGCTCGCCGCGGGCGGCTGGCTGGTCGAGGCGGCGGGCGAACTCGTCAAGCACGGGCTGACGCTGAGCGCCGACGACGTCGCGCATTTTGCCCCCGGCGAAGCGCTGATGCGGGGTGGCACCGGCGTGCTGCTGCCGCTCGCGAGCCTGTTCGCGCTCGCGCTCGTCGCAAGTTTCGCGGGGCCGGCGATGCTCGGCTCGCTCGGCTGGCGCGGCAAGGCCCTCGCCTTCAAGGGCAACCGGATCAATCCGGGCACCGGGCTCAAACGCATCTTCGGGGTTCAGGGCGTCATCGAGCTCGGCAAGTCGATCGCCAAGGTGCTGCTGCTCGGCGGCATCGGCTATTGGCTCGTCGCCAAGAGCCTGCCCGCCTTCATGACGATGGCGTCGAGCGACCTCCATGCCGCGATCGGGCTCGCCGGGCGCGCGGTCGGACACGCGATGCTCGCGCTCGCCGGGGGGCTGGTCATCATCGCGCTGATCGACGTCCCCGCGCAATGGTATCAGCGCAATAAGCGGCTGATGATGAGCAAGCAGGAAGTGAAGGAGGAGATGCGCCAGTCCGACGGCGCCCCCGAACTCAAGCAGGCGCAGCGCCAGCGCGCGCACGAGATTTTGAGCGGGTCGGCGCGCAAGGCGGTGTCGGAGGCGACGGTGGTGCTTACCAACCCGACGCACTTCTCGGTCGCGCTGCGCTATCGCCCCGGGGTCGATGCCGCACCCGTCGTCGTCGCGCGCGGGCGCGGTGACGTCGCGCTGTCGATCCGCGAGCTGGCGCGCGGTGCTGGCGTGCCGATGCTCGAATATCCGCAGCTCACCCGCGCGATCTATTTCACCGCGCGCGCCGGGCGGACGATCCCCGAGGAGCTGTTCGTCGCGGTGGCGACCGTGCTCGCCTTCGTCTTCCAGCTCGAACGCGCCGCCGCCGAAGGCCGCGCGCAGCCCGCCGTCGACGTCCCGCCGACGCACCGCTTCGACCCCGATGGGCGGCGGCAGAAATAGCGCGCGGTCGGCTTAATCCTGCCCGCGGCCCGCCGTTAACAAGGGCGAAGGATGGTGCCATGGTCAGCTCAATCGCCAACAGCCTCGGCTTCGGGTCGGGAATCGATACGGTCCAGATCGTCACCGACCTGGCCAATGCGTCGCGCCAGCCGAAGATCGACCGGATGACGACGCTGACGCAGCAGAATCAGGCGCGGATCAGCGCCGTCGCGCAGGCGCGTTCCGACCTCGAAGGCTTCTCCGATTCGCTGAGCCAGATGGTCGAGGACGGCACGCTGCGCAGCACGCCGACCGTTTCGGACGAGAGTGTGCTGACGGCGACCGCCCGCGCGGGGCTACAGGCCGACAGCTTCGCCGCGACGATCGAGGTCACGCAGCTCGCGCGCGCGCAGACCGCCTATTCGGGCATTGTCGCCGACCGCGAGGCGGCGATCGGCCGGGGAACGATGACGCTGAACGTCGGCGGCACCGATTATACGATCACCATCGACGCGACCAACGACAGCCTCAACGGCCTTGCCGACGCGATCAACGCGAGCGACAGCGGCGTCACCGCGTCGGTCATCGCCGACCAGGGCGGCTATCGCCTGATCGTCAAGGGCCAGACCGGCGAGGCGAACGGCTTCACCCTCGCCGCCGACGCCGGCGCCGATCCGGGGCTTGCGGCCTTCACCTATGGCAGCGGCGGCAGCATGACGCTGGGTCAGGCGGCGACCGACGCCAAATTCACGATCGACGGCGTCGCCTTCAGCCGCGCGACCAACATCGTCGACGACGTCGTCCCCGGCATGTCGCTGACGCTGAAGAAGGCGGCGCCCGGCCAGCCGGTCGACATCGGCGCGAGCCGGCCGCTCGACATGATCCGCCAGACGGTGACCGATTTCGTCGCGGTCTATAACCAGCTCAAGGAAAGCCTGTCGTCGGCGTCGAGCCTGTCGGGTTCGACGATGTCGCTGCGCCAGCTCGAATCGACGCTTTCGGGCCTTGTCGGCACGGTGCTGACGAGCGATCCCAATATCAACAAGCTGACCGACATCGGCATCCATACGACCAAGGACGGCGTGCTCGCGGTCGACAGCGACAAGCTCGAAGCGGCGCTCGCCGCCGACGCCGGCGCGGTCGAGGCACTGTTCAACCCGCGCCGCGACGCGACGCATAGCGAAGCGACCGACCCCGGCATCGCCTTCACGCTCGACGCGATCCGCGACGCCGCGGTCGCGACCGACGGCATCCTCACCCGCGTCGAGGAATCGCTCGACGCGAAGAGCGAGGCGCTCGCCGAGCAGCTCGAAAAGATCGAGGAACGCGAGGAAAGCTATCGCGCGCGGCTCGAAAAACAGTTCGGCGGCCTCGACGCCAAGCTCGCGGCCTTCAAGGCGACGCAATCCTATCTCGAGCAGCAGATCGAGATCTGGAACAACCAGTACAAGAATTAAGGGTTTTCCGCGATGCCGCCGACCGCCTCGACCGTCCGGGCCACGGGCCTCTATCGCCGTCTGCAGCACGAAAGCCGTGCCGCCGCCGCCGACCCCGTCGAACTCGTCCAGATGCTCTACGACGAACTCGAAATCGCGGTCGGCGTGCTCATTTCGATGGTGAACCAGGGCCAGCGCGTCTCGGCGACCGACCCCGCGCACCGCGCCCGCTCTATCCTCATCGGACTCGACGTCGGGCTCGATCGCGACGCGGGCGGCGACGTCGCCGGTTCGCTGTCGCGCGTCTATCGCAGTATGCGCCGCAAGCTCGACGATTCGGTCGCCGCGAACAGCGCCGAGGGCTTTGCCGAGCTGCTCGCCGGCGTCCAGACGATCAGCGCCGCGTGGAAAAAGATCCGCGAGGGATGAATTGATGGGCGATTGGCCCTCCGGCCGACTCCGGTTCGGCACCGGTCGCCCCGAAACACCGGAAAGTCGCACCCGGCCGCCCTAGGTGGGGACGGGCGGCCGGGTGACTTGAAAGGGGTGGACCAGTACCCCTTTTTCAGCGGGGCTGAACTTTCAGGCAGCGCCGCGGTCAGGCGGCCTGCTGCTGCTGCACGCCATATTTGCGCATCTTCTCGATCAGCGTCGTGCGCTTGAGCGAGAGAAGGCGCGCAGCTTCGGAAATGATACCGTCGGCAAGGTCGAGCGCGACGTGGATCTGTTCGAGTTCGATCGTCTCGATCTCGCGCTTGAGGTCGATCGGACGGCCCGGCGCGGGCGACTTGCGCGGCGCGACGGGAACGGTCTCGGAGGCGTCGGGCACCGCGACGGGGCCGGTTGCTGCCGCAAGGCGGGGCATCGCGGCGGTCGGGTTGAGCAGCATCGCGACGTCGCCCGACCCCAGCGTCTCGCCGCCGTGGAGAACGCTGGCGCGCTCGACGAAATTCCTGAGCTCGCGGACGTTGCCCGGCCAGTTGTGCCGCATCAGCAGCGCAAGCGCGGCTTCGTCGAAGCGGCATTTGGCGTCGGCGGGCATGTTACGCTGAAAATGGCGGATGAGCGCGGGGATGTCCTCGACGCGATTGGCGAGGCTGGGAACCTGGAGCACGACCACGCCGAGGCGGAAGAACAGGTCTTCGCGGAATTTGCCGTCGGCGATCGCAGCGCTAAGATCCTGATGCGTCGCCGAGATGACGCGCACATCGACCTTGCGCATCTCGCTGCTGCCGACGCGGACGATCGTCCGGTCTTCGAGCACGCGGAGCAGCTTGACCTGCATGTCGAAACGCATGTCGCCGATTTCGTCGAGAAAGATGGTGCCGCCGTCGCTTGCCTCGAAATGGCCGATGCGGCGGGCGGTGGCGCCGGTGAACGAGCCTTTTTCATGGCCGAAGAGCTCGGATTCGATCAGCTCGCCCGGGATGGCGCCGCAATTGATCGCAGAGAAGGTCTTGCCGGCGCGCACGCCTTCGTCGTGGATGGCGCGGGCGACGAGTTCCTTGCCCGAACCCGACGGTCCGCAGAGCATGACCGAAGCGTTCGAACGCGCCAAGCGGCGGATCATGTCGCGCAGATGCTGCGCGGCGGCGCTGTGGCCGATGATCAGCGTTTCGAGCGCGGCCTGGTCGCCGCGGGCTTGCCTACCCTCAGTCATTGTCATCTCCACTGCGCCCCACCCAGTGGCGCCCCCTTCGATGACTTCGGATATTGGTCATATTGGTAAACAAGCGCTTTACGCTGCGGCCCTAACCCCTTCAAAACAAAGGATTATAGCCACAATGGAAGTAATTGCGGCGAAACTGCGTGGCGCGCTTCCGATATAGTGCCAGTTTGGCGCTAATTCCCCGGACCCGCACCCCAGCCGAGCGTCACCGAGATGCGCCGGTTGCGCGGGTCGAGCCGATTCGAGGGGACATAGGGTTCGCGATCGGCGACCCCTTCGATTCGCGCGAAGCGATCGGACGCGATCCCGCGGAAGACGAGATATTGCCGCGACACCTCGGCGCGTTCGACCGACAGCCGCCAATTGTTCATCCCCGTCTTCGCCGACCAGGGCGCGGCGTCGGTGTGGCCGCGGATCATCAGCTCGTTGGGCAGCCCCGCGACGACCTTCGCCAGTTCGCCGAGGATGCGCGAGGCTTCGGGGGTGAGTTGGCTGGTGCCGAGCACGAACATCGAGAAATCGGCATCGTCGACGATGTCGATGCGCAGTCCCTCGCGCGTTTCGGTGAAGCGGATGTTGCGCGCGAGCCGGCGCAGCTCGGCCTTTTCCTCGATCGCGCGCATCAGCGACTGCGCGACCTGCTGGAACTGCGCGCGGGCGCTGGCGCGCGCGCCTGCGGTCGCTTCGCGCGGGCCGCCGGCGGCGTCGCGCGGGATCGTCATCGCCTTGGTTCCGGTCTGCCCGGCTTCGTGCGGATATTTGTCGACCGACACGAGCGATTCGCCGCCGAACAGCCCGTTCGACCCCGCCGTATCCTGTTTCGCCTGCACGATCGTCGGCGCGAAATAGTCGGCGAGCGCCTTGCGCTGCTTTTCGGTCGTTGCGCCGAGCAGCCACATCAGCAGGAAGAATGCCATCATCGCGGTCACGAAGTCGGCATAGGCGACCTTCCACGCGCCGCCGTGATGCGCCGCATGGCCCGCCTCGACCACTTTCTTGACGATGATCGGGCGCAGCGGAGTATTCGGGCGCGCAGCCATCAGCGTCCTCGCATTCCGTCGAAGACCTCGGCAAAGCTAGGCTGGTTGCCATGGTCGACGCCCGAGCGCGCCGCCTCGATCACCAGCGGCTGCGGATGGCCGTGGAGCGAGGCGATGATCAGCTGCTTCACCGTATGATAGATGGCGGCGTCGCTTTCGATCACGGTGCGCGCGCGCGTCGCGAACGGGCCGACGAGGCCATAGGCGAGGAGCACGCCCAAAAAGGTGCCGACGAGCGCCGAACCGATCATCGCGCCGAGGATCTCGGGCGGCTTGTCGATCGAGCCCATCGTTTTCACGACGCCGAGCACCGCGGCGACGATGCCGAGCGCGGGCAGCGCGTCGGCCAGGCTCTGCAGGCCGTCGGCGGGCTTGATCGCATGGTGGTGATGGTTCTTCACCGCATTGTCCATCACCTCCTCGACCGCGTGCGGATCGAGCGTCCCCGACGAGACGACGACGAGGCGCAGCGTGTCGCAGATCAGATGGACGAGCGTCTGATCCTTGAGCAGCTTCGGATATTGCTGGAAGATCGGCGAGTTCGCGGGATCCTCGATATGCGGTTCGACCGCGACCGGGCCTTCGGTGCGCATCATCTTCATCAGCGTCGAGACGAGCAGGATGACGTCGAGATAGTCGTCCTTCTTGTACGTCGGCCCCTTGAACACCTTGCCCATGCCGCCCGCGAGCGCCTTCAGGTCCTTGCCCGAATTGCCGATGATCAGCGACCCCACCGCGGCGCCGCCGATGATCAGCATTTCATGCGGCAGGGCGTGGAGGACGGGCTCGAGATTCCCGCCGGTGAACGCGAAACCCCCGAAAACCAGCAGGATCAAGACGACGATGCCGATGACGGGAAACATGCGCAGTCAACTCCAATCGGGACCTGTCGAGTCCCGGCAAACAAGGGGGTCTGGATGATTAACGGCAGCGGCCGCGAGATATTGAGCGCGTCAGCCCAAAATATCAAAAAGCGTCTGGCGATTGATCCGCGCAAAGGCCGCCTGCGCCGCTTCGAGCGTCAGATTGGTCGCGTTGAGCTGCGCGATCGCCACCGTCAGATCGGTATCCTCGACCGCCGAACGCTCGTCGGTGAGCGTGATGCCGCGGCTCGCAAGGCTGTCGCCGATGCGTTCGAGCCGGGCACCCGACAGGCCGAGCGCGGCATTCTGGTCGGCGACATGCGCGATTCCCTCGGCCAGCGCGGTGAGCGAAGCGCCCATCGCCGCCGTGTCGTTCGCGCCGACCGCCGTGGCGGCGTCGCGCAACGTTGTCGACAGGCTGTTGCCGCCCACGACGAAGGCGTCGGCCGCCGAAGGCACCGGCGCGAAGCTGACGTCGGCGTCGAAGCGCACCACTTTCGGATCGGCGGCGGCGAACAGCGGCTCGCCATTGGTGTCGCGCGTCGCGGCGAGCGCGTCGATCTCGTCGGCGATCGCGCCGAGTTCGGCGGCGATCACCGCGCGGTCGTCGGCGTTCAGCGAAGCGCTCGCAGCCGACAGGGTCAGCTCGCGCGCGCGCGCCATCAAAGCGGAGGTCGATTTGAGCACCCCGTCGGCCTGCGAGACGAGCGCGGCGGCTGCGTCGACATTCTTCTGCCACGTCGCCATGCTCGCCTGCGCCTTGCCGATCGTCGCGACGCGGCGCGATCCGACGACGTCGTCCGACGCGCGCTGGAGGCGCGTGCCGCTCGAAATCTGGATCTGCAACTCGTTGATCCGGTCGGCGAGGCTGGACTGGCGCGCGATCTCGCGCGTCATGCGATTGCCGGTGGCGTTGATCATCCTGACTGTCCTTTTAGACCGAGTTCAGCAGCGTCTGCATCGTCTCGCGCGCGACCTGGATCGTGCGCGCCGCGGCCGAATAGGCCTGCTGGAAGCGCAAGAGCTCGCCCGCTTCCTTGTCGAGATCAATCTCGCTGACGCCCGAGCGTGCCGCGGTTGCGGCGTCGGCACGCGTCGTCGCGGCGGCATCCTGCGCGCGCGCCGAGGCGGTCGCCTGCGCCTGTTCGGCGACATGGCCCGCCCACAGCGATTCGGGATCATTGGCGCCGCGCAGCGCGCCGAAGGCGAGCATATTGCCGTTGCTCGTCGCCCCGTCGGCGACCGCGACCTGATCGGGGGTCAAGGCCGCGGCGGTGAACGTCGCGGCGCTCGTGCCCGTGAACAGCGCCGCGCCCGGATTGCCCGCGGCGTCGAAACCCGCCTGATGCGCGGCGTTGAGTTGCGCCGCGAAATCCTGTGCCAGCGTGTCGAGCGCGGCGCGCTCGTCGGCGACATGGTTCGCGGCTTCGGAAAGCCCCGCGAGCGATCCGGTTGCGGTGGCGAAGGCGCCGCCGCCGTCGACCGTGTAGGACAGCCGGCCGTCGGCGGCGGTCGTCACCGAAATCGGATGAACCTCGCCGCCGCCGACGAGCAGGTCGCCGCTTCCCGACGCGCGCACCGTCGCGGCGCCGCGATCGTCGAGCGTGATGTCGATCCCGCCCTGCACCGACAGCTCGTCGAGCAGCCGGTCGCGCTCGTCGAGCAGCGTCGCTTCGCCAGTCGAGCCGGGACGCGCCTTGCGCAGCCCGATATTGATCGCCTCGAGCGCGTCGAGGTTCGAATTGAAAGCGGCGACCTCGCTCGTGGCCGCGCCAGAAATGCCGTCGGCCATGTCGGAAAGCTGCCCCGCTGCGGTGCGGAAGCCCGAGGCGACGTCGTCGGCGGCCTGGAGGAACTGGCTGCGCAGCGTCCGGTTCGCGGGATCGGCGGTGAGCTGGTCGGCGGTGGTGAACAGCTGGGTCAGGCCGGTCGCGATGCCGTTGCTCTCGTCGCTGAGCGCGCTTTCGACGCGGCTCATCCAGTCGAGCTTCGCCGAGGCGCGCTCGGCATCGCCCGACGAGATGCGCGCGTCGGCGATCAGCCATTGGTCGACCGAGCGGCTGATGCCATTGATGTCGACCCCGCCGGGGTTGATGTTCGCGCGCACGAAGGGCGTGTCGCCCGCCGATTGCGCGCCCTTCAATTGCAGGGTGCGGCGCGCATAGCCCGCCGACTGCGCGTTGGCGATATTATCGCCGATCGTCGCGAGCGCCGCCGAATAGGCGCGCAGCCCGCTGGCGCCGATGGAAAGGAGATCGCTCACTGGAGCGCTCCGCTCGCGGCGGCGGCGCGGCCGCGGAACTGCGCCTCGACCATCGCGGCGATGCCGAATTGACGCATCGCAGCGATCGAATCGGCGGTGCGCGCGTCGGCCATTTCGCGGAAATTGTCGGTCGCGCTCGATCCGAAGATGTCGTCGCCGAGCTTCGCCTGGCGCATCGACGCCATCAGCTGGCGCAGGATCACCGCCTCGAAGGCTTCGGCGGCCTTGCCGAGCCCGCCGTCGTCGCCGCCGCCGGCACCGCCGAGCCGCGGGGTGGCGGCTGCGGGAACGCCGGGGCGGACCGGCTGCGAAATCAGGGTCGTCGTCATATGATCACCAGTTCGGCTGTGAGCGCGCCCGCCTGGGACAACGCCTCTAGGATTGCGACGAGATCGCCCGGCGGCACGCCCATGCGGTTGATCGCATCGACGAGCTCCGAAAGCGAAGCGGTGGGTTTCATCAGGAAGGCGGGGCGATATTCCTCGCTCGCCTCGATATCGCTCGATGGCTCGATCGCGGTCTGGCCGCGGCTGAACGGCGCGGGCTGCACGACCGTCGGCGATTCCTTGATCGATACGGTGAGCTTGCCCTGCGTGACCGCGGCGGTTCCGACGCGCACCGCGCCGTTGATGACGACCGTGCCGGTGCGCGCATTGACGATGACCTTCGCGGGCGGCTCGGCGCGCACGACGTCGAGATTTTCGACCATCGAAATCAGGCGCATACGGTCGTCGCCGGTGCCCCCGGTGCGGATCGCGATGCTCGCGCCGTCGACCATCGTCGCCGCGCCTGGGCCGAGCGCGCCGTTGATCGCGTCGGTGACGCGCTTCGCATTGGTCGCGTCGAACTGGTGGAGGTTGAAGAGCAGATGGTCGCCATAGGCAAAGCCGGTATCGACCGCGCGCTCGACCGAGGCGCCGTTGGCGATGCGGCCGCTCGACGGCACATTGACCGTCAGCTTCGATCCGTCGGCGGCATCGACCCCGAGCCCGCCGATGACGAGATTGCCCTGCGCCATCGCATAAATCTGTCCGTCGGCGCCATAGAGCGGCGCGAGGACGAGCGTGCCGCCGCGCAGGCTCTTCGCCTTGCCGATCGCCGACACGGTGACGTCGAGGCGCTGGCCGGGCTTGGCAAAGGGGGGCAGGTCGGCGGTGATCATCACCGCGGCGGCGTTCTTGAGCGCGGGATTGACGCCCGGCGGCAGGGTCAGCCCGAAGCGCGACACCGCGCCCTTCATGCCGAGCGTCGAATAGTCGAGGCTGTCGTCGCCGGTGCCCGCGAGCCCGACGACGATGCCATAGCCGGTGAGCTGGTTCGAGCGCATGCCCTGGAACTGCCCCATGTCCTTGATCCGCGCGGCCGAGGCCGGCGACGCGCAGCCGAGGCAGACGGCGAGCAGGGTGAGGAAAGCGAGGGAGATCGGATGCCGGGTCACAGGGTCGGTCCTTGCTGGGTCAGCGTCAGAAGGGGCTGATGATGTTGAAGAAGCGCTGCAACCAGCCCTGACGGCTGGCGCGGGCGATCTCGCCCTTGCCGACGTAGCGGATATTGGCGTCGGCAACGCGCGTCGAGGGGACGCGGTTGTCGGGGCCGATGTCGATCGCGCGCACGATGCCCGAAATCTGCAGCCGTTCGTCGCCGCGGTTGAGGGTGACGAGTTTCTCGCCCTTCACCAGCATCGTGCCGTTCGGATAGATTTCGGCGATCGTCACGCTGATCTCGCCCGCGAGCTGGTTCGACTGCGACGCCTGGCCCTTGCCCGAAAATTCATTGCCGCCGCTCATTCCGATGTCGCTGGGGCTGAAGAAGGAAAGCGGACCCGTGCTCGGCGGCGTCAGGCCGAGGCTGCCGCCGCGCTCGGTCGCCGCGGCATTGCTCTTGGACGCGATCGTGCGCTCGACGAGCTGGATCGTCACGATGTCGCCGACGCGCCCGGCGCGCCCGCCCGAGGTGAGCGGGACATAGCCGCCCTGAAAGATCGAACCGTTCGCGGGCGTCGCCGCCGGCGCTGCCGGCGCGGTGGGCGCGAAGGCATCGTCGGGCACATCGTCCTTCGCCGCCGCCCCGACGGGGGCCAGCACGGCGGCGACGAGCAGGAGTTCAGAGAGTCTGCGTCGCATTTTTCATCATTTCGTCGCTGGCCTGGATCATCTTCGAATTGACCTCATAAGCGCGCTGCGTCTCGATCATGTCGACGAGCTCCTCGACGACGTTGACGTTCGATCCCTCGAGCATCCCGCCGCGAAGCGAGCCGCGGCCTTCCTCGCCCGCGGCGCCGACCTGCGGCGTGCCCGAGGCGGTGGTTTCGACGAGCATATTGTCGCCGATCGCCTGCAGCCCCGAGGGGTTGGCGAAGCGCGCGATCTCGATCCGGCCGAGTTCGACCGCATCGGCCTGCCCCGGCACGCTCGCCGAGACGGTGCCGTCGCTGCCGACCGACAGGCCGGTCGCATCCTCGGGAACCTGGATCTGCGGGATCAGCGGCTTACCGTCCGACGTGACGATCGTGCCGTCCTCGGCGCGCTCGAAATTGCCCGCGCGCGTATAGCCGGTGCGCCCGTCGGGAAGCTCGACCTGAAAGAAGCCCGCGCCGTCGATCGCCATGTCGAGCGCATTGCCCGTCGCCGCAAACGTCCCCTGCGTGTCGATGCGCGAGGTCCCCGCGAGCTGGACGCCGGTGCCAAGGTTGAGCCCCGTCGCATAGCGATTGTCGGCCGCGGCCGTCGCGCCCGGCTGGGTCATCATCTGATACGACAGCGTTTCAAAATTGGCGCGGTCGCGCTTGAAGCCCGTGGTGTTCACATTGGCGAGGTTGTTCGCGATCACCTGCATCTTGAAGCTCTGGGCATCAAGGCCGGTCCGCGCGACGTGCAGGGCACCGATGGTCATGTCTGTCTCTCCTTAACGGGGCAGCTGCATCAGATTCGCGGTCGCGCTGTCCATTTCGCGCGCGTCGCTGATCAGCTTGAGTTGCGAATCCCACGCCTTGCTCGCCTCGATCATCTCGACGAGCGCGGTGGTCGCGTTGACGTTCGATCCTTCGAGCGAACGGGTGACGATCCGGGCTTCGGGGTCGTCGGGAAGGATGCCGCCATTGTTGACGCGGAACAGGCCGTCGAGTCCCTTCACCACGTCCGAGCCCGCGGGGCTCGCGAGGCGGAGGCGGTCGACCTGCTGCGGATTTTCCGGATCGCCGCCGGTGGGGACGATCCATATCCCGCCCTGATCGTCGATCCGGATCGCGTCGGCGGGCGGGATGGTGACCGGCCCCTGCGTGCCCTGGACGGGGCTGCCGTCGCCGGTGGTGAGCAGGCCCGAGGCCGAAAGTATCAGGTCGCCGCGCCGCGTATAGGCCTCTTCGCCGTTCGGCGCCTGGACGACGAGCAGCGCATCGCCCTGCATCGCGATGTCGAGGTCGCGTCCGGTCGCGGTGATCGTGCCATGATGCATGTCGGCGCCGACGACTTCCTCGGACGCGACCGCGCGCCCGCCGACCCCGCTGCCCTGAAGCCACAGCGACTGCGCCTCGGCGATTTCGCCGCGGAAGCCCGGCGTATTGACGTTCGCGAGATTGTTCGCGATCGCCGTCTGCCGGGCCTGACTGCCCCGCATCGCGGTAAGGCTGGTATAGATGACGCGGTCCATGGCTGGGCTCCGGGCTGGCGGCGATTAGGCCGGTCAGTTCATGTTGATGACGGTCTGGGTCAGCGTCGATGCGCCCTCGATCGCCTTGGCATTGGCCTGGAAGTTGCGCTGCGCCGCGATCAGCAGCACCAGTTCCTCGGTGATGTCGACGTTCGACCGTTCGAGCGCGCCCGAGCGCACCGCGCCCATCGCGCCACTGCCCGGCGAATCGATCACCGGCGCACCGCTTTCGCCGGTCGACTGCCAGTGCGCGTCGCCGACCGGGCGCAGCCCTTCGGTCGCCGGGAAGGAGGCCATCGCGATCTTGCCGAGCTTTTCGGTCGAGCCGTCGGCGAAGGTCGCGCTGACCAGCCCGTCGATGCCCACCGAGACGTTGACGAGGTCGGCATCGGGATTGGTCGACGAAACCTTCGGAAGGACGAGATCATAGGCGCCGCCGAGGCTCGCGTCGGTGACATTGCCGTCGGCGTCGACCGGCAGCAGCTGCAGCGTCGAGCCGGTGGTGTCGACGACGGTGCCGTCCTCGAGCGGCGTGAAGGCGCCGTTGCGCGAATAGGTGACCGCATTGGTCGGCGGCGCACCCTTCACGACGAAAAAGCCTTCGCCGACGATCGCCATGTCGAGCGTCTTTTCGCTCGTTTCATACGATCCTTGCGTGAACTGCTGGGTGATGCCGTTGAGGCGCTGCCCCTGGCCCGCGATCGTCTTTGTCGACTGGCTGGGCGACGAAGCGAAGATGTCGCCGAACTGCGCGGCGCTGCGCTTGAAGCCGATCGAGCCGGCGTTCGCGATGTTGTTCGAGATGACCGACATGTCGGTCTGGGCGCCCTTGAGGCCCGAAAGCGAGGTATAGAATGACATGCGACTTATCCTTCCTGGGTGGCTTCGGTTTCCGGCGTCGCCGGCGTGTCGGTGGCGGCGCGGATCTGTTCGAGCAGCGCCGTCTGCGCGGTGAGCTGTTCGGAGATCTGCATGAGCGTCTTGTTGGTTTCGCTGACCCCGGCGAGGCTGGAGAATTGCGCCATCTGGGCGACCATCTCGCTGTTATCGACCGGGTTGAACGGGTCCTGCTGCGACAGCTGCGCCGTCATCAGCCGCAGAAAGTCGCTCTGGCCGAGCTGCGGCGTGCCGAGCGTCGTCGTCTGCGCCGAGGTGCCGGTGCCGCTTATCGAATCGATCGCCATGGCTATTGTCCCAACCGCAGGGTTTCGTTGATCAGGCCCTTTGCGGTGTCGAGGACCTGGACATTGTTCTGATACTGGCGCGCGGTTTCGACCATCTCGACCAGCTCGGCGGCGCTATCGACCGCGGCTTCCCAGACGTTCCCGTCGGCATCGGCGAGCGGATTGTCGGGGTCGTAGCGCTTCGTGGGCGCCATCTTGCTGCTCGTCACCTGGTCGACCGCGACCGTCGCGCGGCCCGCGCCGTCCATCACGGTGCGGAACACCGGCTTCATCGAGCGATAGGCTTCGCCCTCGCTGCCCGCGACGGTCCCCGCATTGGCAAGGTTCGACGCCGTGGTGTTCAGGCGGACGAGCTGCGCCGACATGGCGCGCCCGCTGATGTCGAAGATCGAAAGACCCGCGGCCATCGTCATTCTCCCTTCAGCGCGCGCGTCAGCGTGCCGATGCGGCCCTGCAGGAAGGCAAGGCTCGATCGGTAGGCGAGCGCATTCTCGGCAAAGGCGGTCTGTTCGGTCGCCATCTCGACGGTGTTGCCGTCGAGCGACGCCTGCACCGGAACGCGATATTCGATCGCGCCGTCGGTCGAGGCGCCTTCCTGCGCGAGGTCGAGCGCCTTGGCGAAGTCGAGGTCGCGGGCCTTGTAATTCGGCGTGGCGGCATTGGCGATGTTCGAGGCGAGCATCATCATGCGCTGGCTGCGCAGCTGGAGCGCCGTCGCGTGCAGGCCGAAGAGCTTTTCGGAAGCCATCTGTCCATTCCTCCTGTCGATGCGGCCCGTCCGGCGGGGGCCGGGACCGGGCGCGCGATCATCCGCAAGGATTGATGCAATGTGCGTGCCAAATGCCGATTTCCCTTGATTTGCAGCATGTTCTGCCCGGCATTCCTGCGCGGCGGATCGAGCGGCAGGGCGCGACGTCAAAAGATTGACGTGGACAGCGCGGACATTGACGAAACCGGCGCCGGACGCCGCTTGGCACGCATCCTGCACCCCTGCCCGCAACCGTTCGACCGATGAGGAGATGGGCGATGCCCCGCATATGTCTCGCCGCGCTTGCCGCCTTCGCCGTCGCCGTGCCCGGAGCACGGGCGCAGCAGGCGATTCAGGACTGGGATGCGATCGACGCGCTGACCCAGACCGTCGCGGGGGCGATGGGCCGCACTGCGGCGCCGATCGACCGGCGCATCAAGCTGCAGCGCTGCCCCGAACAGGCGGCGATCACCGCGATCGACAGCCAGACGCTCGCGGTGCGCTGCGCCTCGCTCGGCTGGCGCGTGCGCGTGCCGATGACCGGCGGCGCGGGCGCGGCCCCCGGTTTCGTCGCGGCGACCAATGCCCCGCCCGCCGCACCGGTGATCCGCCGCGGCGATGCGGTTCGCGTCTCGTTCGAAACCGCGACCTTCGCGGTCTCCTACAGCGCCGTCGCATCCGAAGACGGCCGCGTCGGCGACACGATCGCGCTGCGCGGCGAGGGCAACCGCAACACGCTGAGCGCCGTCGTCACCGGCCCCGGCCGCGCCAGCGTCGCGGAGTGAGGGTCGGGGCAGGCGGTTATCCCCGTTGCACGCGCGTTCCCGATTTCGTCATTGCGAGCGAAGCGAAGCAATGACGGAACAGCGGATACGAAAAGGGGGATAAGCGCCCGGCGGCTGACGCGACAAAGCGCGTTGTGAACCCCACTTCCGCCATTTTCGGCGAAGGATTCTCCTTCGGCTGCCATCGTCGATTTTCCGACGCCTTTTCGGCTTTTTAATTTTTTCCCAACATCGCTTAATCGACCGGCACCCGCGCCGTTAAACCTCATTCGAAGGCGCCGTCGATTTTCCGACGGCCCGCTTTTTGGAGGCGCGCGATGTCTGGAGACAGCAAGATCGGACCGCAGGTGGGGGGCGTGCTGCGCCCGGTCGCACTGCGCAAGATCGGCGCCGGATCGGCCGCCGCCACGAACGGTGCGGCACCCGTGCCGGCCGCTGCCGAGCCCGTGGCCGCCGCGCGCCTGGTCGGATTGACCCAGGCGCTCGCCGACCAGCCCGCGCCGGTCGACATGGCGCGCGTCGCCAGCCTGCGCAGCGCCATCGTCGGCGGCAGCTATAGCGTCGACGTCGGCGCGACCGCCGGCGCGATGCTGGCTTTCTATCGCGGGACCCCCGGCGCATGATCGCCGAGATGGACGCAATGCAGACGCGGCTCGACGCGCTCGTCGCCGCGCTCGACGGACAGGACCCGGGCGCGATCGTCGCGGCATCCGAAGCGCTCGCGACCGCGGTGATACTGTTCCAGAGCGCCGACATCCCGGCGGGCAGCGAAATGCGCGCGCGCCTGCTCGTCACGCAGACGCTCAAGCAGCTCGAAGCCGCCGCGATCCGGGTCAACATCCTGAAAGACTGGACACGTCAGAGGATTGACAGAAACCACGCCTTGCGCGGCACCGCACCGCGTGGTGCGGCCCTAAGCTACTGATAATTATATAGAGAATGCCATTTTTCTGAAAATGGCACGATGATTGCTGGTGGTTTCGCGAAAGGACGCGGAACCCCAGATGACACCGATCGACCCTCGACTGACCCAGGCCGGCCTCGCCGTTCCCGTAAGGGATGCGGTGCAGTCGGCGTCGGCGCGCACGGGGATTGATTTCGACTATCTGGTCGACGTCGCGCGCGTCGAGAGCCGCTTCAACCCGACCGCGCAGGCGCCGACCTCTTCGGCGCGCGGCCTCTATCAATTCACCCGGCAGACCTGGCTCGCGACACTCGACCGCCACGGCGCGAGCCACGGGCTCGGCTGGGCCGCCGACGCGATCGGCCGCGACGCCAGCGGACGGCTGTCGGTCGCCGACCCGGCGCTGCGCGAGCGCATCCTCGCGCTGCGCGACGATCCCGCCGCATCGTCGGCGATGGCCGCCGCGCTCACCGCCGACAATCGCGCCGAGCTCGAAAGCCGCTTCGGCCGGCCGATGGAATCGGTCGACCTCTATCTCGCCCATTTCCTCGGCGCCGCCGGCGCGACGCACTTTCTCTCCGGGCTCGAGGCAAATCCCGACCAGCCGGGCGCAACGATGCTGCCCGAAGCGGCGGCGGCCAATCGCCCGATCTTCTATACCGGCGACGGCAGTATGCGCAGCCTGTCGGAGATTCGCGCGCTCTTCGCCGCCAAGCTCGCGGAGGGCGGCGGTCCCCAGGATTTCACCCCGGCTCGCGCAACCCGCTGGCACGTCCAGTCGGGCAGCATCGCGAGCGCCGCCGGCGGCAGCCGCCCGCCGCTTCAGATGATGGACATTCAGCCCATGCCCAAGACGCTGTCGACGGACTTCGCCGCGAGCGCCTATCGCCGCCTCGCCGCGATGGGAGGCGGCGCATGAGCGCCGCCGCCTTCGACCCCGCAAAGGCCGGCCGCGTCGCCGCGACCGCCGCGCTCCCCGCAGGGATGCTCGTCCTCGTCGCGCTGATGGTGATCCCGGTTTCGCCGACGATCCTCGACATCAGCTTCATCGCGAACATCATGATCAGCCTCGCGATCCTGATGGTCGCGCTGTCGGCGTCGAAACCGCTCGACTTCTCGGCCTTTCCGACCGTGCTGCTGCTCGCGACCCTGCTCCGCCTCGCGCTCAACGTCGCCTCGACGCGCGTCGTTCTCGTTCATGGGCACGAAGGCACGCACGCGGCGGGCCATGTCATCGAAGCCTTTGGCCAGGTGCTGATCGGCGGCGACTATATCGTCGGCCTGTTCGTGTTCGGCGTGCTGCTGATCATCAACCTCGTCGTGATCACCAAGGGCGCGGGGCGCGTCTCCGAAGTGTCGGCGCGCTTCACCCTCGACGCGCTGCCGGGCAAGCAGATGGCGATCGACGCCGACCTCAATGCCGGGCTGCTCTCGCCCGAGGAAGCGAAGGCGCGCCGCCAGGAGGTCGCGACCGAGGCCGATTTCTACGGCTCGATGGACGGTGCTTCGAAATTCGTGAAAGGCGACGCGGTCGCGGGCCTGCTCATCCTGTTCGTCAACATCGTCGGCGGACTGATCCTCGGCATGGCGAGCCACGGGCTCAGCTTTTCCGAAGCCGGCGCCACCTATGTCACGCTGGCGATCGGCGACGCGCTCGTCGCGCAGATCCCCGCGCTGCTGCTGTCGATCGCCGCCGCGGCGATCGTCACCCGCGTCTCTTCGCCGTTCGACCTGTCGGGCCAGATCGGCAGCCAATTCTCCTCGCCGCACGTGTGGATGGCGGTGGGCGGCATATTGTTCGTGCTCGGGCTCGTCCCCGCGATGCCGCAGATGCTGATCCTGCCCGCCTCGGCGCTCGCCTTTGCGATGGGCTGGCAGATGAAGCGCGCCGCCGACAATGCCGCCGCCGCGCCCGAAGCCGCCGAGCCCGCCGCCGACCCGCACCATATCGCGTGGGCCGACGTCAGCGAGGCGAGCGCCTGCCAGCTCGAGGTCGGCTATGCGCTCGTCGCGATGGTCGACGAGCGCAAGGGCGCGCCGCTGATGGGCCGCATCACCGGCATTCGCAAGCAATTGTCGAAGGAACTGGGCTTCGTCATCCCGGCGGTGAAGGTCGCCGACGACCTCTCGCTGCCCGGCAACGCCTATCGCATCTCGGTCGCCGGCGTGATCGTCGGCGAGGACGAGGTCTATCCGAACGAGATGCTCGCGCTCGATTCGGGCGATCTGGTGACCAAGGTGACCGGCCGCCCGTGCAAGGATCCGACCTTCGGGCTCGACGCGCTGTGGATTCCGAAGGCTTCGCAGAACGATGCGATCGCGGCGGGCTATACCGTCGTCGATCCCGCCACGGTGGTTGCGACGCACCTCAACAACAGCATCATCGCCTCTGCCTCCGAGCTGTTCGGGCTCGACGACGCGCAGGCGCTGATCGACCATCTGAAGCAGCATTATCCGCAGCTTGCGGCGAACCTCAGCCCGCAGGGCTATGCGCTGCCGCGCGTCGCCGCGCTGTGCAAGGCGCTGCTCGAAGAACGCGTGCCGCTGCGCGATTTCCGCAAGATCGCCGAGGCGATGGTCGCGCTCACCGGCCAGCAGCTCGGCGACATCGAGCTCGTCGAGGCGGTGCGCCAGCGCATCGGGGCGCTGATCGTTCAGACGATCGTGCCGAGCCGGATGCCGCTGCCCGTCGTCACCTTCAGCCCCGAGATCGAGATGCTGCTCAACCAGGCGGTGCGCGCCAATCCCGGTGCCGAATGGCCGTTCGAGCATGGCATGGCGATGAAGATCGTCGAACAGATCGGCGAGGCGGTCGAGCCGCTGCTGCTCCAGACGCGCAGCTTCGCGCTCGTCGCCTCGCCGCTGTGCCGCTCGCCGCTGTCGCGGCTGGTGCGCGCGACCTTCCCCGACGTCGCGGTGATTTCCTACCTCGAGATCCCGCCGACCAAGGCGACCGAAATCGTCGCGACGATCGGCGCCGAACCCGCGCGCCTGACCGCCGCTGCCGCCGACCAGATGAAGGATGAACCGCATGAGAGCTGAGCGGGCCGAACAATTCGGCGCGGGCCTTTCCGCGCCGCACCCCGCGCCGCGCCATTTCTATGGCGAGAGCGTCGAGGCGCTGGTCGACGAATATGCGCCGCTGGTGCGCAAGATCGCGTGGCAGGTGTTTTCGCGCGTGTCGCGCACGAGCGAGCTCGACGATCTGATCCAGACCGGGCTGATCGCGCTGATCGAGGCGAGCCGCCACTATGAGGAGCGCGGCTATGCCTTCGCCACCTATGCCTCGACGCGCATCCGCGGCGCGATGATCGACCAGTTGCGGCGCGAAGCCGACGTCGGGCGCTCGGCGATGATCGCGGGCAAGCGCATCCAGTCGGTGCGCGCCGCGCTCGAACAGCATCTGATGCGCGCGCCGACGAGCGCCGAGATGGCGGCGGCGTTCGAGATGAGCGCCGAGGAATATCATGCGCTCGAAAAGAGCGCGACGCACGGCCGCTCGACCTCGCTCGACGAGATGCTCGACGCCGGCACCTTCCTCGTCGCCGACGATGCGGGCAGCGCCGACGCGGCGTGCGAGCAGGCCGACATGCTGAAAGCGCTCGAAGCCTGTGTGTCGCGGCTCCCCGAACGCGAGCAGCTCGTCCTCCAGCTCTATTTCTTCGAGGAACTCAACCTGCAGGAGATCGGGCTGACGCTCGACGTCAGCGCGGCGCGGGTGTGCCAGATCAAGCGCGATGCGATGGCGCGGATCGAGGCGATGATGCGCGGCATGACCGAATAGCAGGCGGCGGCCGGAACCGGGACACCCGCGCCCCGGGCGCCCCGGCAGCAAAGGTCACGCAGCGCGGCGGCGCCGGTCGTCCCACGCGCGACCGACCTTTTCGAAATAGCTTTCCATCTGCTCCGTCCCCGCGTCGGTCAGGTGGACGAGCGAACGCCGGCGATCCTTTTCGTCGATCATCCGCACGAGCAACCCCTGTTGCTCGAGCGCCGCGATCATGCGCAGCCCCGACGACAGCGGAACCCCGGCGCCGGTCGCAAGGTCGCTGGCGCTCAACTGGCGGCCGTGGATTCGCGCAAGCATCAGGTCGAGCATCATGTCCCAGCTCGGCCCCGACAGCTGCGCCGTGCCGAAATGGCTTCGGCGCATGCGTCGCATCTGGATGCCGAAGGTGATCTGGTCGACCAGCGTCACCGGCCGCTCGTCGGCGCCCGGCACCGCCTCTTCGCCGCGTCCGCCCAGCATATTCTGTATCTGGTCGATCCGCGACTTGATGTCGGCAATATCTTGATTCGTGAACTGCTGCATTTGGTGACCCTCGCGCGCGACCCGCATCACGCCCTGGCGTCACTCCTTCGACCGCTCGATCCCGATGCGTATAAAATGACAAACAGGATCGGATAGGAAATATACATGGAGAGCAGCGCATAGGGCCGCGCCAATATCTCGACGAACATCAACTTCTGCAGATGGCCGAAAATCGCGATCAACTGCCAGCCCGTGATCCAATAGGGCCAGAAGCGGCGCGTCTTCAGCGCGATCAGCCAGAAGCTGGCGAGCGCGATCAGGTCGATCGCGAAGATATTGACCTCAACATGCGTCCATTGCGGCGCCGGAGAGACGATGGTGGTAGAGACCGAGGCGACCAATGCCGTGAGCGCCGCCCATTTTTCGAGCGGGCCGCCGCGCGCGAGCGCGACCCCCACCGTCAGGAGCAGCACGGCATAATAGGTCGCCACGGTCCACAAAATATGTCTCGCCTTCGCTTACGACGCCCGGGCGAGCGCGATGACTTCGCCGCGATCGTTGCTGCCGTCGTCCGCGAGACCCGCCGACGGCGGCTTGACGCCGGCGCCGAACATGCGGGCACCGAGTCCGACCTGCTTCTGGGTCACGGTGAGCGCGAGATGCGCGTCGGTGAGCAGCTGGCGCACTTCGCCGGTCGCCGCGAGCGCGTTGGCGATCTTCGCCATCGCTTCCTGGCCGACGATCGCCGACATGTTGGTGTCGCGGCGCGCCATCGGCAGCGTCGCGGCAAGGTTGGCGATGCGGATCATCGCTTCGTCGATGGCATCTTCGGCCTGGTGCAAATCGCTCGCGATCTTCCTTGCCGCGGAAACTCGTTCGTTCAGCATTTTTCTGGTCCTTGAATAAGGAATGCTGACGGACCCCCCCGCAGCATTCGACTCGAACATCAGGTCAAAACACGACCCAGTCCGACAAGGATCGAATAGAGGGCGGAAAAGGCCAAAATCGTCGCGAATGCGATCAGGATCGGCCAGACAATCCTTTCCATCAACCCGTGCCGGTTCGTCGGCTGGGATGCGGTTGGAAAGGGCAGTCCAATATTGAGGATCTGCCGCAACGAACCACGCCCCGCTTCCGCTTCGTCGGCGCGCGGCGCGTCGCCTAGCTCGGCTAGTTGATATGTCAAAGATTGATAGGGAGTAACATGTTCGAAGACACCGTTACTCGCGAGGATCTTTGCGGCGTCGATTCGGTTCGAAACGTTCAGTTTTTTCAGCGCGCGCCGCACGCGCTCGTCGACGGTGTGCGGCGAGACGTTCATCAGGCGGGCGATTTCCTTGGAATTTTTGTGCTCGAAAACATGCCGCAGCGTTTCGATTTGCGCGGCCGAGAGGAGACTGAGATAATTGTCAGGGTCGCCTTGCACCGGGACGGCATAGAGCATAGCGATTCGAAATCAAGTTACGGAGGGGACCATCCGCAGGGTGACGAACACGACGGGCCGAGGCCTGTGCGCGATAAAGCGCGGGATGGCGCGCGTTGGGAGCTTGTCGAGTCGCCGCTGCGTCATCCTCGATTTATTTTGTCCATATCCGGGACGCTATTCGTGACGCGGCTCGGGGCAGTGCTGGCGGGCGGGCGCGCGGAGCGCTTTGGCAGCGACAAGGCGCTCGCCTTGTGGCGGGGGCGCCCGCTGATCGCGCACGCCGCCGACATCCTTTCGCGCCATAGCCAAGCCGTCGTCGTGTGCGGCCGCGACAGCGCACCGCTCGCTCTCCCCTGCCTGGCCGATCGGCCGCGCGCGGGACTGGGACCGCTCGGCGGGCTGTGCGCCGCGCTCGAACATGCGGCGGCAAACGGCCATCAGCAGGTGCTGACGATCGGCTGCGATATGCCGATGATCGACGAAGCGCTGATCGCGGCACTGATCGCCCCGGGCACCGGACGCTTTCTGGCCCAGGCGCCGGTGGTCGGCTGCTGGCCGGCGACGCTTGCCGAACCGCTGCTGCGCCATCTCGAAACGGACGGCGACCGCGCGGTGCGGCGCTGGGCCGCCGCAGCGGGCGTCGAAAGCCTCGACGCCGGCGCGCCGCTCGCCAACCTCAATACCCCCGACGATCTCGCGGCGCTCGGCGGCGGCTGATCAGCGCCCCGGTCCCCATGCGCGATAGAAAGTATCGAGCGCGGCGTCGATCTCTGCCTCCAGCCGCGCCCGGCTCGCCCGGCGCGCTTCGGGAAGATTGAGCACGGTGAACTGATAGAGGCCCGACTGGCAGAGGCCCGACAGATGATAGACCGCCTGCAGCGGATCGCCGCGGCGCAGCTCGCCGCGCGCCATTTTTTCGCCCATCCACACCGCGAGCCGCGCCTTGCCGCGCCGCGGCCCGCGTTCGTAAAAGGTTTCGGCGAGATGCGGAAAGCGCCGCGCCTCGCCGACGACGAGCCGATAGAGCGACAGCAGCGGGTCGGACGTCAGCGTTCCGATCAAGGTGATTGCGAAGCGGCGCAGCACCGCGAGGACATCTTCGTCGAGCGGCAGCTCGGTCTGCAGCGCGGTGCCATAATGTTCGACGATATCGTCGACCACCGCCTCGAACAGCGCTTCCTTCGATGGGAAATAGGACCAGAGCGTCGTCTTCGACCCGCCGACCTTGCTGGCGATCGACGACATCGTCGTCCCCGCATAGCCGTTGGCGAAAAAAGCCTCGCGCGCCGCATCGACGAACGCCTTGCGCCGCTTTTCGCTCGCGGCATCGATTGATTCTGTACCGGCTGGTATCATTTCGATTGACAATCCGATTCCCATCGCTATTGGGCGCATGATACCAGGTAGTATCGTTGGATGCCATGCCCCGTTTCATTTTTACGACAACCGCCCTTCTGGGCCTGCTCGCGGGCTGCGCCGCGCCCGACCTCGGACCGAAACCGGCACCGGCCGCACCGCAGAGCCTTGCGTCGAGCGCGAGCCTCGCCGGCGACCCCGGCGCCTGGCCCGTCGAGGGCTGGTGGCGGGCGTGGGGCGACCCGCAGCTCGATGCACTGATCGCCGAAGGCCTCGCCGGGTCGCCCGACCTCGCCGCCGCCGCCGCGCGCGTCCGCGCCGCCGATGCGCTCGCGCAGCAGGCGGGCGCCGCGCTGCTGCCGCGCGTCGGCGCCGAAGCGAGCGCGGGCGGCGTCCAGCAGAGCAAGACTATGGGTATCCCGCCCGACTTCGTTCCCGACGGCATTCAGGACACCGGCCATGTCGCCGGAACCTTCGCCTTCGACCTCGACCTGTGGGGCAAGAACCGCGCCGCGCTCGCCGCGGCGACGTCGGAGGCCGAGGCGGCGCGCGTCGACGAAGCGCAGGCGCGGCTGATGCTGACGACCGGCATCGCCGCCGCCTATGCCGACCTCGCCGGCCAATATGAAGCGCTCGACGTCGCCAACGAAGCACTGCGCGTGCGCGGCGCGAGCGCGAAACTGTCCGCCGACCGCGCGAGCGCCGGCCTCGACAATCAGGTGAGCGCAAAGGGCAACGAAAGCCGCGCCGAGGGCGCACGCGCCGACATCACCGCGGCCGAGGAAGCGATCGCGCTGACCCGCCACCGGCTCGCCGCGCTGATCGGCGCCGGCCCCGACCGCGGCGACGCGATCGCGCGCCCGGCGCTCGGTGCGCCGCCGCTCGGCCTCCCCGCCGACGCCGGCATCGCGCTGATCGGCCGCCGCCCCGATATCGTCGCGGCGCGGCTGCGCGCCGAGGCCGCGGCGAAGCGGATCGACGTCGCGCGCGCCGACTATTATCCGAACATCAGCCTGTCGGCGCTCGTCGGCTTCCAGTCGCTCGGCCTGTCGAACCTGTTCGAGGGCGACTCGCTCTATGGCAATGGCGGCGCCGCGATCAGCCTGCCGATCTTCGAAGGCGGGCGCATCGAGGGCCGCTATCGCGGCGCGCGCGCCGACTATGACGCGGCGGTCGCCCAGTACGACCGTACGCTGATCGACGCGCTGCGCGATGTCGCCGACATCGCGCGCAGCCGCACCGCGACGGCACGCCAGCTCGAACAGCGCCGCGCCGCGCTCGCGGCGGCGACCGAAGCCGCGCACCTCGCCGGGCTGCGCTATCGCGCCGGCCTTTCGAACCAGCTCGTGCAGCTGACCGCCGAGGACACGATGGTCGTGCTGAGCCGCGCCGTCGCCGACCTCGAGGCGCGCGAGCGATCGCTCGACATTGCCCTGATCCGCGCGCTTGGCGGCGGTTATCGGGCGGAAGGAGAAGAATGATGGCCGACGCAGGCACGGTCAAATCCGAAACCGCAACGCCCGCCGCACCCGAAGCCGACAGCGCCGAGAGCACGGCGGCAAAGGCCGGGCGCCTCGCGAAGCGCAGGCGGCTGCTGCGCATCCTCGCGCTTGTCGTGGTGACGATCGCGGTGCTGTGGGGGCTCTGGTATTTCATCACCCAGGCGGGGCGCGTGTCGACCGACAACGCCTATGTCGGCGCCGACAGCGCGACCGTCACCGCGCTCGTGTCGGGACCGGTCGAGGAAGTGCGCGTAAGCGGCACGCAGGCGGTGAAGAAGGGCGACATCCTCGTCGTCCTCGACGACGCCGACCAGCGCATCGCGGTTGCCGACGCCGAAGCGGCGCTCCGTCAGGCGCGCCAGCGCTATGGCCAGGCCGACGCCACCGCCGATGCAGCAAGAGCACGCGTCCAGGCGCGCGCCGCCGAGATCGCGCAGGCGCGGGCGCGGCTGCGCGACGCCGAGGCTACCGTCGAGCGTGCGCGCGCCGAGCTTCAGCGGCGCGAAAGCATCGCGGGCACCGGCGCGGTGTCGGGCGAAGAGCTGACCGCAGCGCGCGCCGCGCTCAAGCAGGCGCAGGCGGCGCGCGATCTCGCCGCGGCGGGCGTGACCTCGGCCCAGGCGACGCGCGGTTCGGCGAGCGGCGACCTCGGCGCCGCCGAGGCGGTGGTGCGCGGCACAACGATCGACACCGCCCCCGACGTCGCGGCGGCGCAGGCGCGGCTCGACAAGGCGAAGCTCGACCTTGCGCGCACCGTGATCCGCGCGCCGGTCGACGGCATCGTCACCAACCGGCAGGTGCAGGTCGGCCAGCGCATCGCCGCGGGGGCGCCGATCATGATCATCGTCCCGATCGAAAGCGCCTATGTCGACGCCAATTACAAGGAAAGCCAGTTCGGCAAGATCCGCACCGGCCAGCCGGTCGAACTCACGTCGGATTATTATGGCGGCGACGTCGTTTATCACGGCAAGGTCGTCGGCATCGCCGGCGGCACCGGCGCTGCCTTCTCGCTGATCCCGGCGCAGAATGCGACGGGCAATTGGGTGAAGGTCGTCCAGCGCCTGCCCGTGCGCATCGCGCTCGACCCCAAGGAGCTCAAGGAGCATCCGCTGCGCGTCGGGCTGTCGATGGAAGCGACGATCGACACGCGCGGGAAGTAGGCAGCGATGGCCTCCGCCGCCCCCGCCGCGAACGGCACAAGATCCGAGCCGCAGCCGCTGAGCGGGATGCGGCTGATCGTCGCCGCCTTCGCGCTCGCGCTCGCCAATTTCGTCGTCGTGCTCGACATGACGATCGCCAATGTGTCGGTGCCGCATATTGCGGGCGGGCTCGCGGTGTCGCCGACGCAGGGAACATGGGTGATCACCAGCTATGCGGTCGCCGACGCGATCAGCGTGCCGCTCACCGGCTGGCTCGCCTCGCGCTTCGGCACGGTGCGCTGGTTTCTGATCTCGATCACCGGCTTCGGCATCTTCTCCTTCCTCTGCGGCATTTCGCGCACGCTCGACGCGCTGATCCTGTTCCGCGTGCTGCAGGGGCTGTCGGGCGGACCGCTGATGCCGCTGACGCAGATTCTGCTCCTGCGCATCTTTCCCAGGGAAAAGGCGGGGATGGGACTCGCGATCTGGGCGATGACGACGACGACGGCGCCGATCCTCGGGCCGATCCTCGGCGGCACGATCAGCGACAATTGGAGCTGGCCGTGGATCTTCTTCATCAACCTGCCCGTCGTTGCGATCTGCGCCTTCGGCGTCGGCAGCCTGCTCGGCGGCTTCGAAACGCCGCGCCGGAAAGCGGGAATCGACGTCGTCGGGCTCGTCCTGCTCGTCGTCTCGGTCGGCGCTTTCCAGATCATGCTCGACACCGGGCGCGAGCACGACTGGTTCGGTTCGGCGTGGATCGTGGCGCTCGCAATCATCGCCGCGATCGGCTTCGTCGCCTTCCTGATCTGGGAACTCACCGACGCCAATCCGGTCGTTGACCTGCGCGTATTCCGTTTCCGCGGCTTCAGCTTCGGCACCGCGGCGCTATCGCTCGGCTTCGGCGCATTTTTTGCGCAGGTCGTGCTCACGCCGCTGTGGCTGCAACAGGTCGCAGGCTATACCGCGACCGAGACGGGCTTCGTCGTCGCGTGGCTCGGCTGCTTCGCGGTGATCCTCTCCCCCGTCGCCGCGGCGCTCGTCGGCAAGATCGACATCCGCATCTCGATCAGCGCCGGGATCATCTGGATGGCGGTCATGGCGGTGGTGCGCGCGAGCTGGAACGCCGACGTCGATTATTGGACGCTCGCGATCCCGCACATCCTGCAAGGCATGGGGATGCCCTTCTTCTTCGTCGGGCTGACCGCGCTCGCGATCTCGAGCGTTCCCGAGGACAAGCAGACATCGGCCGCGGGGCTGATGAACTTCCTGCGCACCCTGAGCGGCGCGATCGGTACGGCAATCGCGACGACCGCGTGGGACGATGCCGGGCGCACCTCGCGCTCCGAACTCGTCTCGACGCTCAACGATCCCGGCCGCGCGGTCGACCGGCTGCAGGGCGCGGGATTGTCGATGGAACAGGCGCGCGCTGCGCTCGACCGCATGGTCGAGGTGCAGGCGATGACGCTCGGCGTGCTGCACATCTATATCGCGACGGGGATCATCTTCGTCATCGCCGCGGCCGCCGTCTGGTTCGCGCCGCGCCCGGCGCGCGTGTCGATGGGGGCGGCACATTAGAGCCTGATGACATGAGATGTCATCAGGCTCTAGCGAATAGTTCGAGGGTTTCTCCGCCGAAGCGGAGGCGGCACCGGCCCGCTCCCCCCTCCATCCCACGGGCCGGTGCCGCAGTCGGACGCGATCGCCAGGGCGGCGATCGGCAACAGCGTTGCAATTTGCGCCCGGGGATGGTCTGTCGGGGGCCGAGGAGCGACGATGGCGACGCGAAGCGAAAAAGTGGAAGGCCGGACGCGCGGCTCGATCCGCGAGGCGCTGCTCGACGCCGCGAGCGCCCTGATGCGCGAGCAGGACAGGATCGACGTGGGCATCGTCGACATCGCCGCGCGCGCCGGCGTGAACCATGGCATGATCCGCTATTATTTCGGCGACAAGGAGGGGATGCTCGCGGCGCTGCTCGATCGCGACGTGCTGCGCGCGATTCGCCAGCTCGACGCGCTCCTTCGCCTGAAGGTCAGCGCGACGACGCGGATGCGCATCCACCTCGAGGGCATCGTCGATACCTATTATCGCACCCCCTATCTCAACCGGCTGATCCAGCATATGGTCCGCGACGCCGAGCCCGAGCGCGTGCGCCACATCGGCGACGAGCTTTTGAAGAAGATCGCCGGCGCACAGGCGCGAATCATCGAGGAAGGCATCGCCGCGGGCGAATTTCGCGACGTCGATCCCAAGCTCTTCTATTTCAACGCGATGGGCGCCGCCGACGGCCTCTATTCGAACCGGCTGACCTTGCAGGTGGTGTTCGAGGGCAAGCCGCACGCCGACGACGATCTCCACGACCGCTATCGCCGGCACACGGTCGAAACGCTGCTCGCGGGGCTGGTGAAGAAACCCCCGGCCGGATAGCCGCCGGTCGAGGAAATTTGCAGGAGACCCGAGATGGCCCACGGCACCGCGCGGATCGGCAAGGATCATTATCGCACCGAGATCGCCGTCGGCGGTCATAGCCTCGTCGCCGACGAAGGTCCGGGGCTCGGCGGGCAGAACGCGGGGCCCGCCCCCTATGACCTGCTGCTCGCGAGCCTCGGCGCCTGCACCGCGATCACGCTGCGCATGTATGCCGATCGCAAGGACTGGCCGCTCGAATCGGTCGAGGTCGGCCTGCGCCTGACGGGCAGGCGCGAGGCGATGCGGATCGAGCGGACGCTGACGATCGCCGGGCTCGACGCCGACCAGCAGGCACGCCTCGCCGACATCGCCGAACGCACGCCGGTGACGCTGACATTGAAGAACGGGCTGCCGATCGACACGCAGCTGGTTTGAGGGACGCGGCTCCGGCCCGCTCCCCCACCCAACCTCCCCACAGGATAGGATATCGGGAGGTTGGGTGGGGGAGCGGGCCGGAGCCGCCGGGCCTTAGAGCAAATTGCGCGAAATCTGAATCATCCGCATCCCCGAGCCCTTCGACTGCCCTGGCGGGCGCTCAGGATGAACTTCGGCCTTTGGCCGAAGACGAGGGGCTCGTTCGAGCGGAGCGAGAACCGCAGCGTCGCAGCCTCGACTTCGCTCGGCACAGCCCCTCGTCTTCGCTCGGGGAAACGGTGCAGATTTCCGGCACGATGCTCTAGCCCAATAAGTTGGAGGCCGGAGCGATGGTCTGTCGCTCCGGCCTCTGCCGTCCGATGCCTTCCGATAGGGTCGCGGATCAGAAGGCGAATCGGGCGGTTATCCTGGCCCCCTGAGTGTCGCGGTCCGAACCGAGCGTCGCCATATAGCCCGCGCCGATGGTAAAGGCGCCGGTGGTATAATCGAAGCCCGCCTCGAGCTCGGCCGAGCTCTTGGGGATCAGCGTGCCGGTGATCGTGAACGGCGCGCCGCCGCTCGCAAAGCCCGCCCGGACGCGCGCGCCGCGATCGTCGAAGGCGCGGTTCCACGCCGCCGAGACATAGGGCTTGAAGCCCGTGTCGCCGCCATCGCCCTGCGCCCGCACGCCGAGGCTCAGCAGTGTCGTCTCCTCGGTCGCCTTGGCGACCGCGAGCGCGGCGCTGCCGCCTGTTTCGACGAAGGGGTCGCTTTCGGTGCGCACCAGCGCGAGCCGCGCAAAGGGCGTCACCGCCACATCGCCGGTCGCGACGTCATAGCCAAGCTCGGTGAAGAGCTGCAGCGTGTCGGCGTCGCGCTGCGAGGTCAGCGACTGGGCAAGCGGCGCGAAGCCGATCGAGCGGTTCGTATCGACGTCGTGCCAGGCATAGGCAAGGCCGAAGGCCGCGCGCGGCCCTTCGCCGGTGCCATAGACCGCATGGACCGCCAGATATTTGCTGTCGGCCTTCGCGCGGTCGCTCTTGCCGGCAAGGTCGAAGTCCGAGCTGCCGATGCCCGCCGAGAGCGCCGCCGCAAAGCCATTGCCGCCATAGCCGAAGCCCGCGACGAGCCCCTTGTGGTCGGTGTCCATGCCCGTGCGGCCGGCGTCGGGCGCGAAGTCGCCCCAGCCGCCGAACGCCGAGCCCCAGACGAAGGCGCCGCTCGCCTCGGGCGCCGCCATGCCGAGCAGCGCGCCGCGCAGATAGCGGCTGTCGTCATTCAGCCCGCTGATCGTGCTCGCGATGATTTCGCCCGACAAGTCGGCATAGGCCGCCCGCGCGCCCGCCGCATTCTGGTTCACCACCGCCTCGAACAACGGATCGTCGATGCCGCGCGACTGGATCGCACCCGCGACCGCCGCCTGGTTGGCGCCAACCGCGACGTCGGCGAAATCGACGTCGTTGCGATAGAGCGACAGCGTCACCGTGTCGGCGCTGTAGCGCAGCAGCGGATCGAGAAAGGCAAGGTCGCTGGTCACCGATCCGAAGGTCCCCTCGACGCCCTCGGCGCCGGTCAGGATCACATAGTCGGTGCGCCCGGCATAATTGCCGTCGGCGGCGAGCACCGCGACGCTCGCATCGCTGTCGATCGTGACCGTGCCGGTCGCGTCGATGCGGTCGGCCTGCCCCGCGGCATTGACCTCGACCTCATAGACCGCGCCCGCCGCGAAGGCGAGGTCGCCGGCGACCGTCAGCCGTCCGATCGAGTTGCCCGGCGCGATCGTGCCGCCATTGCCGACGTTCGTCGATCCGACGGTGCCGTTGCCGCCGAGCGCGCCGCCCGCGTTGACGAACACCGGCGAGCTGATCGAGCCGTTGACCGCCAGCTTGCCGCCGCCGATCGTCGTCGGGCCGGTGTAGCTGTTCGTTCCCGTCAGGTTTAGCGTGCCGCTGCCCGTCTTGGCGAAGCCGCCGGTGCCGGTGATTTCGCCCGCGAACTCGCTATTCTCTTCCTGATCGACCGTCAGCTGGTTCGCGCCGATGTTGACGCTCGCCCCCTGCTGACCGGCGAGGCCGCCGATCGTCTGGTCGTTGCCGCTGAGGTCGAGCGATCCGCCGCCGACGTTGAAGTCGGTTTCGGGGTCGATCATCCCCCCGATGCGGACCGAACCGCCAAGGATGTTGGTGATGCCGTCGAAATCATAATCGCCGGTGAAGGACAGCGTCCCCGCGCCCATCTTGTCGAGCGTGCCGGTGCCCGAAAAGGCGCCGATGAAATCATAATCGTCCGACCGGTTGAAGACGAAACGGCCATCGTTGACGAGATCGCCTTCGAAGATGCCGGTCGTGCCGCCGTCGCCGAGCTGAAACACGCCGTCGCCTTCGGTCGCCACGGTCGAGGCCAGACGGCCTTCGCCGGTCAGAACCAGCGTGCCGTTCGCAACCTCGGTGCGCCCCGTATGCTGCGCGGCGTCGGCCCGGTCGACGACGATCGTTGCCGCGCCCTCCAGCCGGACGGTGCCGGTGCCGGTGATGACCAGATCGTCGGCCTCCGCCAGCACTTCGTCGCTGTCGAAATCGAGCACCAGCGTGCCGCCGGTGACGACGCTGGTCGTCAGGATCGCGCTGTCGGGACCGAACTCGGTCGCCACTTCGCCGACCTTCAGCGTCGCGCCCGATGCGATCTGGACGCTCTCGAATTCGCCGACATAGCCCGCCGAAGTCCAATAGCCGTTCGCGACCTCGAGCGTTTCGAAGCCCGCGACCGCGCCGACCTGCTGCGCCTCGGTCAGTTCGAGCACATCGCCGTCGAGCGTTAGACTGTCGATACCCTCGCCCGCGTCGACGAGGCCGGTGATCGCGCTGCCCGTCTGCAAGGTGACGCTGTCGTCGAAAGCACTCAGCGTCGCCGCGACGCCGTCCCCGCCGGTCAAGGTGCCGCTGTTGACGAAGGCGATCTGGCCGAGCGAGCTGAAGGCGACGCCCGTGTCGCTGACGATCGTGCCGCTGTTGTCGGCAGTCGCCGTATCGACGTCGATCAGCACGCCGCCCTCGATCGTGCCCGAATTGACGAGTTCGCCCGCCTTGCCGGGGCTGCTCTGCCTGCCGATCACGACGCCGTTCAGGCCGCCCGAGATCGTGCCGGCGTTGGTCACCGACGCCCCGCTCACCGCGAGCACGCCATAGCGCACGCCCGCGATGGTGCCGCCGGCCTCGTTGACGACGCTGCCGAGCATCGCGCTGCCGCTCGTATCCTGCGCGGCGAAGGCCTGGATGGTGACGCCGTCGGTCAGTTCGCCCGAAAGCCCCTCGATCGTGCCGCTGTTGGCCACGCTGCCGCCGCCGAACAGGCGCACGCCGTCATTGGTCTCGCCGCGGATCGTGCCGCTGTTGACGATCTCGGTTCCCGTCGCGCGCGCTTCGAGCTGGCCCGTGTCCTCATTGAAATAATATTGGGTGACGATCCCGTAGCCGGCACCCGAAATCGTGCCGCTGTTGGTGACCGACGCGCCCGCCGACTGGATCATCACGCCCGCATCGGCTGGCGCATCATTGGCCTCGGCGGCGCCGTTGCCGCGGATCGTACCGGCATTGTCGAGCGTCAGCGTGCCGTCGCCGCCGGCATAGATGCCATGCGTCGCGCCTTCCATCACCCCGTCGGCGGCATTGGCGATCGTGACGTCGCCGAGCGTGCCGTGGAACACCGCGGCGCCCGCTTCGCTGAGGATCGTGCCGCTGTTGTCGAGGCTGGCGGTCGCAAGGTCGCTGCCGAAGCCGACGCCATAGCCATTGAGCCCGTCGGCGCGGGTTCCGGTGATCGTCCCCGAATTGGCGAGGCTCGCGGTGAGTCCGCTGCGGTCGCCGCTGTCGAGCGCGGTGCCCTGGATGAAGACGCCGCCGTCGGTGCCGGTGATGGCGCCGGCATTGTCGACGTCGCCGCCGCCCGACAGGATGATGCCGAAGCGTTCGCCCTCGATCGACCCGCCCGCGGCATTCGTGACCGACGCGCTATAGTCGTCGCTCGCCTGGTCGGCGAAGCCATACATCGAGATGCCGTCGGCCGCGACCGCGCCCGTGCCGCTGATCGTGCCGCTGTTGGTCACGCTGCCGCCGCCGATCAGGCGCACGCCGTCGTTGCTTTCGCCCGCGATCGTGCCGCTGTTGTCGATCTCGGTCCCCTTGGCGAGCCCGACGAGCGCACCCGTCTCCTCGTCGAACACATAGACCGTCGTGATGCCCGCACCGGCGCCCGAAATGGTGCCGCTGTTGGTGACGCTCGACGACGCGGTGCCGATGGTGACGCCCGCGTCGGGGGTGCGGTCGAAGCCATCGTAGCTGCCCTCGCCGCGGATCGTTCCCGCATTGACGAGCGCGAGCGTGCCTTCCGAATTCGCATAGACGCCCGACGTCGCCCCGGTGATCGTGCCGTCTGCGGCATTGGTCACCGTCACATCGGCGAGCGAGCCCTGCAGCACGCCGACGCCGAAGTCGCTCGTGATCTCGCCGCTGTTGTCGAGCGTCGCGCTCGCCATGTCGCTGCCGAACACGAGCCCGTGGCCGTCGCCGTCGCTGCCGCCGAAATCGCCGGTGCCGCGGATCGTCCCCGAATTGACGACGCTCGCGGTCACGCCGCTGCGGTCGTCGCTGTCGAGCGCGGTGCCCTGAACGAAGACGCCCCCGACGATCCCTTCGATGGCGCCGGCATTGTCGATGTCGCCGCCGCCCGACAGGATGATGCCGAAGCGCTCGCCGCTGATCGTGCCGCCGGCCTGATTGGTGACGAGCGCGCTGTAATCCTCCGCCGCCTGGTCGGTATAGGCGTACATCGAGATGCCGTCGGCATCGCCGCGCCCGCTGCCGCTGATCGCGCCGCTGTTGGTGACGCTGCCGCCGCCGATCAAGCGGATACCGTCATTGCTTTCGCCCGAAATCGCGCCGCTGTTGCTGACTTCGGTATCGGTCGCGCGGCCTTCGATCTGGCCGGTCGCGACATTGTAATAATAGGCGGTGGTGATACCCGCGCCGGCGCCCGAAATGGTGCCGCTGTTCTCGACCGTCGAGGGCGCGCCGAGGATGGTGACGCCCGCGTGCGGCGGCTCGTCGAAGCCGTCGTAGCTGCCGTTGCCGCGGATCGTCCCGGCGTTGACCAGGTCGATGCCGCCCTCGTCGTCATAGACGCCGATCGTCGCGCCCTCGATCACCCCGTCCGCTTCGTTGGTGATCGTCGCCCGGCCATAGGAGCCATTGGCAATGGCGAAGCCGCTCGTGCCGGTGATCGTGCCGCTGTTGACCAGTTCGGACGATTCGAGGTTGCTGCCGAAAGTGACGCCGTTGCCGCCCGAGATGGTGCCGCCGTTGGTCACCGACGCGGTCTTGCCCGTCTCTTCGGTGGTGTTCGTCTGGATATAGAGGCCGCCGGTCAAGCCGCTGATCGACCCTTCATTCTCGACGACCGCGCCGCCCGAAATGATCGCGCCGAAACGCGTGCCGGCGACCGTTCCGCCTGCTTCGTTGGTCAGCGTGCCGATCGCCGTCACGGCCGACAGGTCCTGATCGTCATAGGCGAACATCGAAACGCCGTCCCCGCTCGTCGGAACGCCGTCGGGACGGAACCCGCCGCTGATCGTGCCGCTGTTGGTCACCGCGCCGCCGCCGATCAGGCGAATGCCGTCATGCTCCTCGCCGCTGATCGTGCCGCTGTTGTCGACCGTGACGCCGATCGCGCGCCCTTCGAGCAGCTGGGTATTGGCGTTGTAGAAATAGGCGGTCGAAATGCCGTGGCCGCCGCCCGAGATCGTGCCGCCGTTGGTGATCGTCGCGGGGCCGCCGTCGACGAGGACGCCGCCCTCGGGCGGCGCGTCGAGCCCGTCGTAGCTGCCGTTACCGCGGATCGTGCCTTCGTTGGTGAGAGTCAGCGAAGTGCCGCTCGACCGGATGCCGTTCTTTTCGCCTTCGATCGTTTCGCCTTCGGGATTGTCGATCGTCGCCTGCTGGCCTTCGGGTATGAAGCGCCCATAGTCCTGGGCCTGCGCGGGCGACGCCATCTGCATGATGGCAAGACCGGCGATCGCGCTGGTCGCGAGCAGACGGGATTTCGAAACAGCCGACATCAAAACATACTCCCCTGGATATTGCACCGACAGGCGGAATCGCGCGGCGAAGCGGCGCCGTGCGCCGCTCCTTGCGTCATCCACCGATCAAACTTGCGCCCCCGGCCGAACGAGGCGCCGCGCGTCGGCGGACCTCTTCGGCTTTGTTGTCGTGGAGCTAATTGGCGGCCGTGCGCGGCGCTACCCAAATCAATTTAGGGTGCGCCGCCTGTCGCCGACCGCCAAACGCGCCATCCACGGCGGCGCGATGCGCGACGGCGCGGCGCCAAGTCTTTGCCCGGCTCCTGAAAAATGATGAAACATCGTGGGGCGAGATTCTGAAAATTGTGAAAGCGCTTTATATCAATTGATTACTATTGACGCGACGTGATGCGCCCGGCCTATGGACGAACGGCTGGGGGGCAGAGCATGACAATCGGGCGGTGGATCATCCTTGTGGCGTTGGCGCTTGCGGCCAGCGCCCTTCCCGCGCACGCCGCGGCACCCGCGCTCCCCACGCTGCTGCTCACGCCCGGCCAGGACGCCGCCGAGGCGGCGCCCTATATCCGCTATGCCAAGCGGCCAGCGGGGGTCGGCGCCGATACGCTGGATGCGCTGCTGGCGGGCCCGCTCGCGCGCATCACCGGTCCGACGATCCATTTCGGCCCGCCGGGCACGCGCACGGTGCTGTTCTTGCGCGTCCGCAATGGCGGCAGCGATCCGGGCAGCTGGATCTTCACGACGGGGCGCGGGTCGCTCAAATATTTCCGGCTCTACGAAGTCGCGGGCGGCCGGCCGATGCTGCGCGTCGACGGGACCGACGGCCGCGAAGCGCGCGACAATCTGCGCACCTATCAGGCGTTCAGCAGCGAATTGGTGCTTCAGCCGCGCGAGGAAAAGCTGATCCTGATCGACTTCCTCTCCGAAAATTCGACCTACATGCCGATCCGCATCGAAACCTATGGCAGCTTCTTCAAGGACCGCCGCGCCAATATCGCGATGGTGTCGGGGGTCGTGCTGGGGGTCGTCATCCTGATCCTGCTCAACTTCCTCTTCTTTCAGGTCACCGGCTATCGCGAGTTCGTCTGGCTGGCGATCGCGCAAGGCTTCTTCGCGCTGAACACGGTCCATTCGGAAGGCTATATCACCATCTTCTTCCTCGCCGACAAACCGCTGCTCGGCGTCGGAATCGAGGATGCGATCAAATGCGGCTTCGCCGCGGCGATGGCGCAATTCTGTCGCAGCTTCGTCCGCACCGCGACGCACTTCCCGCACCGCGACCTGACGCTCAGGATCTTGATCGGTGCGGCACTCGCGCTCGCGGCGCTGCAGCCCGGCCTCGCCATCTATCCGCCGGCGATGCGCGCGGCGCTTCATATCGGCGTGTGGTTCGTCGCGGTCGCGGTCGCGCTGTTCCTGCCCTTCGTCGGCTTCGCGGCGATGCAGCAGATCGGGCGCCAGCTCTGGCCTTTGTTCGTCGGCTGGGCGGCGCTCGCGCTGTTCATCGTCTATGCCGCGGTCGCGTCGATGGGCGTCTTCACCTGGCTGCCGATCGACTGGCACCTCGCGGGGCCGGTCGGATTGTTCGAATCGCTGATGGTCACGCTCGCGCTCGGCCTCAACCTCAGGAAGATCCAGGCCGACAAGCTCGCCGCCGACGCCAAATATGCGCAGTCGATGGCCGAGCGCGTCGCGATCAGCGAGCGCGCGGCGCGGCTCGCCGAGGAAAAGGCCTTCGCGCTCGCCACGGTCAACAGCCAGAATGCGCTGCTCCACGCCTCGGGCCACGACAGCAAGCAGGTGATCCTCGCGCTCAACAGCGCGGTCGAGGCGCTGAAGCGAACGGGTGGCGCCGGCGCGCACGACGAGCTCACCCGAACGCTGCAAAGCTCGGCGACCTATTTGAGCGAGATTGTTTCGACCACCATCTCGGGGGCGAATATCGTCGGCGCCGAATCGGATTTCGTCGCGCTCGGCTGTTTCCGCGCCGCGGCGCTGACCGAGCCGCTCGCGATGATGTTCAAGACGAGCTTCGCCGCCAAGGGGCTGACGCTCGCCACCGAGATCGCGGGCGATGCCGTGATCGTGTCGGACAAGCCGCTCCTGATGCGCGCGCTCGCGAACCTGCTCAGCAACGCCTATAAATATACCGAACGCGGCGGCGCGACGATCCGCGTCGCGCGCGAGGACGGCCGCGCGATCATTACCGTCGCCGACACGGGGCGCGGCATGTCGGACGCGGTGCGGACGCGGCTCGCGGACGATGCGGTGACGCGGCTGCGCGGCGACGAGCGCGTCGCCGGCACCGGATCGGGCTTTCAATCGGCGCGGCGGCTGGTCCAGAGCCTCGCGGGGTCACTGCGCATCGCCGCGTCGGGAAGCGAAGGAACGACGATCGAAATCGTCCTTCCCTGCGCCTTCGCGGCGACCACTCCGGTTTCGATCGACGAGCTGCAAAGCGCGCTCACCGGCTGGCGGCTGCTCGATTTCGATGCGCGCGAAGACTTCGAGGCGGCGATTGCCGCCGCCGACACGCCGCGCGAACGGATCGTCGCGCTCACCTATGACGACACCACCGTCACCCGCGGGCGGTTGAGCGAGACCGCCGGGATGATGATGATCAAGCCTGTGTGCCGCGAAGCGGCGCAGCATCCGCTCTTCGCGCTGGTGAATAGCAAGGTATCAGAGCAGGCCTAGTTCCTGCGCGCGGTCGACGATCTTGCGGTTGTTGTTCACCTCCAGCTTGCGGCGCAGCTCGGCGATGTGGAACGACACCGTCGGCTGGGCGATCGACAGCCGATAGGCGATCTCCTTGTTGCTTTCGCCCTGCACCAGATAGTGGAGGATCGCCATCTGGCGCGACGACAGGCTGACCGGCGGCTGGCGATATCTGCCGAGCGCCTCGGCCATTGCGGGCGAAATATAGACCTCACCGGCGAGCGCCGCTTCGCATGCCGCGATGATCTCCTCGGGCGGCTCGGCCTTGCCGACGACCGCGCGCGCGCCGAGCTTCAGCGCATAGTCGATCTCGCCATAATGGCTTTCGCCGGTCAGGATGATCACCGTCATGTCGCGCGAACCGACGATCTCGGCGAGGACGTTCACCCCGCGCACGTCGGGCATGTTGAGGTCGAGGATGACGAGGTCGACCGGCTGCGACTGGACGAAGGCGCCGACGGTGGCGCCGCGGTCGAGCGCGCCGACGATCGCGAAGCGCTCGTGCCCCGCGAACAGCAGCCGCAGGCCGCTCTGCGTGATCGGATGGTCGTCGACGATCAATATCCTGTGACGCATGGCCCCCGCATCCCCTGATTCCCACCGGGCAGCGATGCCTTGGATCGCGGCGGTCTTGCAACCCGAATAAATTAGGGTCCCCAAGGGTCCGCGGACGCCGACCCGCGCGGCGTCAAACGCTGCGGCGGTAGAAGATCCGTTCGCCGAACAGCGCGACGAGGATCGTCGTCATCAAAATTCGCGCGTCGAGCAGCGGGCTGCGGTTCTCGATATACCAGATATCGAGCGCGAACTTCTGGTCGTTGCTGAGCAGTGCGTTGCCGTTGATCTGCGCCCAGCCGGTGATCCCCGGGGCGACGCGCGCGCGGCGGCGGCCGAGTTCGCCCATTGCGTCCAGCGTTTCGGGGAGCAACGGGCGCGGACCGACGAGCGCGAGTTCGCCGCGCACCACATTGACCAGCCCGAGCAATTCGTCGGCGCGGGTGCGGCGCAGGATGCGGCCGACCGGCGGCGTCCGCTCGGCATCCGAAAGGATGCGCCCCTCGCGCGTGCGCCCGGTCATCATCGTCCGGTATTTATACAGCCGAAACGGTCGCTGGTTCAGCCCCGAACGGGTCTGCACGAACAGGATCGGGCGGCCGAGGCCGATCAGCACAATCAGCGCGATGGCCGCCAGCAGCGGTGCGGCTGCGAACAGCAGCAGCGCGGCAAAGAGGCGCGAAGCAAGGCCGGGCATGCGTCGGTCCATTCGGCAAAACGCGCTGGGGCCGCCCGGACGCCGGATCGACCGGCGCCCGCGGCTGCCGTCAGGCGGCCACCTGCGCCGGCGCGGGCGGCATCGCAAAATGCGCGTGCATCGGGTTGGGCGCGAGCGCGATATCGGTTTCGATTTCCGCCGGTCCGCTCTCGGCCTGATTGCCGTCGATGCCATGATGAAGCGCATAAATGGCGGCCTGCGTGCGGTTCTGGACTTTCAGTTTCCGCAGGATCGCCTTCACATGGACCTTGACCGTCGCCTCGCTGATGTCGAGCCGGCGCGAAATCAGCTTGTTCGGGTAACCGACGACCAGGCAGCGCAGGATCTCGACCTCGCGGTCCGAAAGCATTTCGCAGATTTCCTCGCTCGCCGCCGATGCCGCCGCGAAAGCGCCGGGCGCGCCGGGAAGCTGGTCGATCAACTCGCCGGGCACGACACGCTCGCCGAGCGCGACGAGGCGGAGCGAGCCGACCAGGCGTTCGCACGGCATGTCCTTGACAATATAGCCGTGCATCCCCGCGCGAAAGGCGAAGACCATATTATCGAAGTCGAACGATTCGGCGAGGAGAACGAGCCGCGCGTCGGGATAGCGCGCCTGAAGCGTGCGAATGTCTTCGCGAACATAAGCGCTCGACCCCTGATCGAGAACGATCATCTCGATCCCGTCGCCGCCTTGGCCGGCGTCGATCAGATGTCGCGGATCTTCGAGCGAATAGGCAATGTCGAAATCTTCTTTGGCCAGAATGTGCCGGAGCCCCTCGCGTATCAGAGCGTTCCGGCCGAGTAGCGCGATTTGCTTAGAGTCGGACATAGTCGTACCCCCAATCGGTCCAAAGCGGACGATGTTCGCGACCCTGACACCCTTTCCGATGCACATAGAAGTTGACGTTACCTTAATCCAACCGAACGTATGGAGTCGAGTCAAACCGCCTACCACCTATGAGCTAGCCTCGCGCAGCCGTTATTCCGGTAAATTCTCGGTCAAAAAATGAATGTTGCGCCCGGCGCACTGAACCAAAGTACTAATTTTCATCCTAATGATATCGCTCCGATTCCGGAGCGAATCGCCGGCGAAGCGACTCATGCCTTCAGCCGGCCGGGCATTTCCGTCGCGCCTTCGCGCCGGGAAGGAAATAGGGGATTTTCCGCAACGGTTATGATTCGCCCGATCGCGCCGGATTCCGGTGGGTTTCGCGGCCGAGGACGCTGTGGAGCCCGGGCCGTTTTTCGCTGTCCGCCTGCCAGTCGCGCACATGCAGCAGCCCGTCGAGCGTCTTCACCAGCAAGCCTTGCGGATCGACCGCCACCACCTGTCCGGGCACCGCCAGATGGCGCCGGTCGTCAGGGCGCGCCGATGCGGCCCAGATGGTCAGGCGCTCGCCGCCGAACAGGGTGAAGGCGCCGGGATAGGGCCGGCCGGTCGCGCGGATCAGCCGCTCGATCTCGGTCGCCGGGCGCGACCAGTCGATCCGGCCGTCGGCCGGGCGCCGGCGCGCCGCATGGGTGGCGCAACGCTCGTCCTGCTCGGCGCCGTCCGCGTCGCCCGCCGCCAGGCGTTCGAGCCCGCGCGCGACCATTGCCGCCAGCGCATCCATATGCCTGGCGTAAAGCGAGGCCGCGGTCTCGTCGGGGGCAACGTGAAAGAAGCGCTGTTCGAAGACCGGGCCGCTGTCGACCCCCTCGTCGATCCAGAAGAGCGTGCCCGCGGTGATCGGCTCGTCGTTCAATATGGTCCAGGGAATCGCCGCACGCCCGCGCAGTCGGGGCAAGGCGGCGGGATGATAGCCGAGCACGCGGCCGGGGAGCAGCGCGAGGAAATCGGGCCCGCAGATCTGCGACCAGCCGCAGACGAGCAGCAGGTCGGGCGCAACGCCCGCGATGCGCGCCAGCGTTTCGGGAGCATTGATCCGCTCGGCCGGCAACAGCTCCGCCCCGCACGCCCGCGCGGCCCCCGACAGATCGCGAAAATCGCTATGCCGCGCGGCAAGCGTCGCGGGCAGCGTCACGACCATCGCGACGCGCCAGCCCGGCGCGGCGCTCGCCGCGCGGATCGCGACTTCGGTGCTTTCGACGGCGCCGACGACGATCAGCTTGCGCATCGCATCGCCTGAGCCGCCGGACGTGACGCCGCCTCGCTCATGCCGGACCAAAGCCGCCGCCCGCTGCAACTTTGGTCGCCGCCTGACCCGGCCGGAGCGTGCGTCGCGGAAGCGGATCGGACGAGCCGCCCGCCTGGTCGCGGTCGAGCTTCATGCAGGCCAGCAGCACCTCATTGACCCCATGGACGTCATAGCGGTCGACCGCTGACTTGCGCGCCGCGTCGGCCATGGCGTGCAGCGTGACCGGGTCCGAGAGCGTCTCGACGACCGCCTCGGCCAGCGCGACCGGGTTCTGCGGCGGGATAAGCCGGCCGTTGCGCCGGTCGACGATCGCATCGCGGCACCCCGGCAGGTCGGTGGTGATGACCGGACGGCCGCTGGCGAGCGCTTCGAGGATCGTGCGCGGCAGCCCTTCGCGGTAGAAGGAGGGCAGCGCGAACAAGGTCGACCGCGCGAGAAAGGGCCGGACGTCGCGGGTTTCGGGAAGGATGTCGACGATTCCCTCCTCGGTCCAGCGCCGGCATTCGGCGGGCGAGACGGCGGTCGGATTATTCGGCTCGATGCGGCCGAGAATCTGAAAGCGCACCGCGGGCATCCGGGCTTTGACGAGCCGCGCCGCCTGGACGAAATCATAGACGCCCTTGTCGCGCATCAGCCGCGCGATCATCAGCACGACCGGCGGCCCGCCGGGCAACGGCCGGGCGGCGAAGGCGGCGGTGTCGACCCCCGATCCCGACACCTGCACGACATAGTGCCGGTCGGAAATAATCCCGTTGGCGAGCATTTCGTGGCGGTCGTCCGAGTTGAAGACGAAGATGGTGCGCGCCGAACGCACCCCCTCGCGATAGAGGCGGCTGACGAAGCGGCGCAGCAGGCGCCTTTTGTCGGCCTCGGCGCTGAAGACATAGCCGAGCCCGCTCATCAGCACATGAAATTGCGCGCGGCCGGTCAGCCGCGCGGCGATCCCGCCATAGATGATCGGTTTCTGGGTATAGGCGATCACCACGTCGGGCCGGTGCTTGCGCATCAGGCGGACATAGCCGGCGATGGTGCGCAGATCGGCGAGCGGGTCGATCGACGCGCGCGCCATCGGCACCTGCTCGAAACCAACCCCCATCGCCGCGAGCTTTGCCAGCACCTCGGGGTCGCGATCGGGCGCGGTCGCGACGACCTCGTGCCCCGCCGCGACGAGCGCGTGCAGCAAGGCGCCGCGAAAATTGATCAGCGAAAAGGCCAGGCTCGAGTGCAGGAAGATCTTCACGTTGCCAGCAACCTCCCTTGCGTCCGGCAATCGACACCGGACTTCAACCCTCACCGGGAAAGCTAGTCCCGCGCGGGCGCGGGCGTGAGACCAATTTCGGGTTGATATACTTTATGTCCGCGACTCCCCTTTTGGGGTGCAGCGCCCGTTGGCGGCGCCTCTTGCGCACCCGACACTCCCCGAAATCGCCACGCTCGCCATTGCGGATAATGTCTGGTTGACCGAGTGTTTCGGCAGCCGCCTTCGGCTAGCTTTCCTGCGGTTTGACCTGCATCCGCAAGGCGCCGGCGACGTCTCGCGGGTCCATTGCGGATAGCGGGCGAGAGGCGAGGGAGCGGCGATGTCGGAAACCCCGGTTGCGATGGCGAGCGTCAACGGAAGCCTCCCGGCCTCGCCCCTCCGCTTCGGAGCCGGCGATACCCCGGCGCGCGGTGGTCGCAGCGCCGGGCGCCGGATGCCCGGGCCGCGCGGTTTGGCGCTTTCGCGGCGCAAGCTGGTCCGCTTCGTCGCCATCGCCGGGCTCGATTTCTTCGCGGTCGCCGCGACGCTCGCCCTGGTGTTCGACCTCGCCGACAGCCCGGAGCCGCGCGGCGAGGCGGCCGCCTCGGTCCTGCTCTTCGTCATGGCCGCGGTCACCACCGCGGTCTTCGTGGCGACCGGGCTCTACCGGCGAAGCTGGCGCTTCCTGTGCTTTGCCGACTGCCTGTTTCTCGCGCGGACGATCCTTTTGGGGATGACCGCGGCCTGGGCCGTCGCGATCGCCTTCCTCGGCTATCGCCCCTTCGGCTGGAACGCCTTTCTGCTCGCGGTCCTCCATATGTCGTTGCTGGCAGCAGCGATGGGGGCGATGCGCGTCGCGCGCCGCTATGCGCGCGAGCGCCGGCTGGTGCAGACCCGCGCCGCCGACAAGAGCGAGGGCGCGGCGATCCGCCACGTCCTGCTGCTCGGACCGCCCGACTGGGCCGCGTCGGTGATCGACCTGATCCGCGCCGACAAAAGCTCGCACATGCAGGTGGTCGGCCTGCTGCTCGCCGACCATGACGATCCCATCTCGCGCCTCGCCGGCATCCCCGTGCTCGGTGGCCCCGAAATGCTCCCCGGCGCCGTCGAATTGCTCGGCGAGCGCGGCAAGCGGCCGACGACGCTCATCATGTGCGACGACGGCCGCTCGCTGCGCTTTGCCGACCGCTCGCGGCTGATCGGCCGGGCGCACGACCTCGGCCTCGAACTCGGGCGCGTCACCGACCCCGCGCGCCAGCTGCTGCGCGCCGCGCCGCAGATCGACATCGAGGCGCTTCCGGTTTCGGAGCTGCTCGGCCGTCCCGAATATTCGATGGAGCGCCGCCTCGTCGCCGCGATGCTGCGCGGCAGCCGGGTTCTCATAACCGGGGCCGGCGGCACGATCGGGTCCGAGCTGGTCAAGCAGATCGCGAGCTTCGCGCCTTCGGAAATCGTGCTCCTCGATCACGCCGAGCACAGCCTCTATTCGGTCGAGCTCGACGCGCGCGAGCAATTCCCCGGCGTCGCCTTCTACCAGGCGCTCTGTTCGATCCGGCAGGCAAAGGCGGTGCGCGCGGTCTTCGAACGCTTTCGGCCGCAATATGTGTTCCACGCCGCCGCGCTCAAACATGTGCCGATGGTCGAGGCGAACCCGTGCGCCGGGGTGCATACCAATGTGCTCGGCACGCGCAACGTCGCCGACGCGGTGTGCGAATTCAACGTGCGGGCGATGGTCCAGGTCTCGACCGACAAGGCGGTGAACCCCGTCGGCATGATGGGCGCGACCAAGCGGCTCGGCGAGCTCTATTGCCAGGCGCTCGACCTGTGCGGGGTCGACGACCCCGAAGCGCCGCGTTTCATCACCGTGCGCTTCGGCAATGTGCTGGGCTCGAGCGGGTCGATCGTGCCGCTGTTCAAGCGCCAGATCGCGCAAGGGTCGCCGCTGACGGTCACCCATCCCGACATCACCCGCTTCTTCATGACGGTGAAGGAAGCGGTGCAGCTGATCCTGCAGAGCAGCGCCGACGCGCTCGCGAACGACGCGCAGCGCGGCAACATCTATGTCCTCGACATGGGCAAGCCCGTGCGTATCCTCGACATGGCGCGGCAGATGATCATGCTCTCCGGCCTTGAGCCCGAGGTCGACATCGGCATCCGCTTCGTCGGGCTTCGCCCGGGCGAGAAGCTGTACGAGGAGCTGTTCGACAGCTGCGAGCGGCAGGTCGAATCACAGATCGGCGGGATTTTCGAGGCGCATTCGCGCGCCATCCCCTTGCCGCTGATGACGCGCGCGATCGCGCGGCTCGAAGAGCTGGTGGCCGAAGGCGACGACGACGAGCTTTGCCGCATCGTCCACAATCTGGTGAAAGTTCCCAACGGCAGCGCCGACTCCGCAAAGCCCTTCGGCGAAATCGCCGCATGGATGGCGCGGATCGAGCGCGACGGAATGATGCCGGCATGACCGCGATGCCGACCGCCCTTTCGCTCGACCAGGCGCCCCGGTACAGCGCAATCGAAGCACCCGTCGCCAGCCTGTCGTCGCGCTGGCCGCAATATGAGGCGGACGAAATCGAGGCGGTGCGCGAGGTGCTGGAAAGCGGGCGGGTCAACGCCCTGGTGCATGGCGACCAGACCCGCGCCTTCGAACGCGAATTCGCCGATTTCGTCGGCACCGACCATGCGATCGCCGTCGCCAACGGCACCCTCGCGCTCGAACTCGGACTGCGCGCGCTCGGCATCGGTCCGGGCGACGAGGTGATCGTCCCCGCGCGCAGCTTCTTCGCCAGCGCGAGCGCGGTCGTCGCGGTCGGCGCCGTGCCGGTTTTCGCCGATATCGACCCCGTTTCGCAGACGATCGCCCCCGCGTCGGCCGCGCGCATGATCGGCCCCGCCACGCGCGCGATCCTGTGCGTCCACCTCGCCGGCTGGCCGTGCGACATGGCGGCGCTGCGCGCGCTGTGCGACCGGCATCGCCTCTATCTCGTCGAGGATTGCGCGCAGGCGCATGGCGCGGCGATCGGCGGGCGGCGCGTGGGATCGTTCGGCGACGTCGCGGCCTTTTCCTTTTGCACCGACAAGATCATGTCGACCGGCGGCGAAGGCGGGATGCTGACCACCGGCAACCGCGACCTGTGGGTCCGCGCCTGGGCGTATAAGGACCATGGCAAGAATCCCGACATTCTCGCCGCAGCGCCCGGCGGAACCGCCTTCCGCTATGTCCACGACAGCTTCGGCAGCAATTTCCGCCTTACCGAAATGCAGGCGGCGATCGGCCGGCGCCAGCTCGCCAAGCTCCCCGATTGGCTTGCGCGGCGCCGGGCGAACGCGGCGGCGCTGGCCGAGGCGCTGGCCGACCATCCGGCGATCGCGGTGCCGCGGCCGGCCGCGGGAACGACATCGGCCTGGTATAAATTTAATCTGCAGCTGCACCTCGATCACCTGCCCGCGGGAGCGTCGAGCGAAAGCATCGTCGCGGCGCTGCGCCGCCGCGGCATCAGCTGCGGCACCGGCTCGTGCCCCGACATGAGCCGCGAAGGCGCGTTCGCAGGGCTCGCCGTGAAGACCGACCGCGGCCTGCCTGTCGCGCGCCGGGTCGGCGCGCGCAACCTGATGCTCGCGGTCGATCATCTGCTCGACCCCCGCACGATGCGGCGCATCGCCGACGCCATCAGGGCGTCGATCGCTTGAATGCCTTTCGCCCCTTTCGCAGCGGCGCCCGGGGGCCGGCGGGCCGCGTCGCGCCTCCCGCCATGCCGGTGACGCCCGCGACCGATCGCGCCGCGCCCTCGCCCCGCGCGCTCGAACCGCTCGTGCGGCTGACGTCGGCCGTGCTGCTTCCCGGCGAGCTCTTCGAGCTGTTCTCGACCGGCGTTGCAGCCGTGATCCTTCCCGTCGGCATTCCGCTGAACCGGCTCTGGTCGCGGCTCGTCGAACAGAAGGAGGAGCGGCTGCCATGGGAAGCGCCGCTGATCGACATCGCGCGCAACCATCACGGCTCGGCCAATCTGTCGCAAAGCCTGGGCGATCTCGCCTATTTCCAGCCGGGCCTTCACGGCTATATCGCGCGCAAGATCGAGATCGCCGAAGATGAGGCGGGGGGGCTCGAGGCCATCCCCGATCATTTCGTGCAGGGCACGGGCCGCTACGATGTCCCGCGGCAGCTCGTCGAGGATTGCCGCGCGATCACCGACATGATCATGGCCGCGCTGACGCCGGCCGGCCGGCCGGTTCCGCGCTATCGCACCGCGGTTCAGCGGCTTAAATATCAGGCGGACCTCGCCGACATGGAACGGCTCGAGGCGATGACCGGCAATTCGCTCGCGCGCTGGTGCCGCCTCGGCTTCCGTATCGACGTCGCGCGCGGCAAGCTCAACCCGAAGCTGTCGCGCAAGGGCCTGTCGGACGCGCTCGCCTTGCTGACGCTCGTTCCCGCGCTACGCGGCCTCGTGCGCTGGATCGACGCGCGCTTTGGCGACCCCACGAAGGCGCCGCCACCGACGCCCGGCGCGCGTCTCGTCGAAAGTGCGCACCTCGACGAGCGCTATTTCTCGGCCGTGTGCGGCACGCGCGATACGATATGCACGCAAATCCATTGCGACGGCCGCTGGCACGACCTGCCGATGAGCCTCGACGCGCTGGTGATCTTTCCCGGCAAGCATTCGGCGCGCAACTTCGGCCTGTCCCCCGCGCTGCACCGCGTCATCTATAGCGGACGGCAACCCGCAGCGCCGGTCGATCCGCGGACCGGCAACGTCACCCTGCTGCTCGGCGCCATCTGAACCTGGCCTTGCGCCCTATTGCTGTGTGGCCTGCACGATCGCGGGCGCGAGCAGCCGCGCGCCGGCGGCGCTCAGATGGTTGTTGTCGGTATAGAGCGGGATCCCGCCGATCACGGTCGCGCATGCGCCGTCGTGGCACAGGATCGCGGCGGGATAGACGCGGCGAAGCCGGGGGTGGCGGCCAAGGCCATCGAGCATGGCGATCGTGTCGGCCTGGCGCTCGATATATTGCTCTTCGGGAATCGTGAAACCCTCCACATCCTTGCCCTTTTCGTGCAGCCGCGCGAGGGTGAAGGGAACGTCGTGCCCCACTTCGGGGATCGGATAGACGAGGACGACGGTCTTGTTCGCGGCCAGCAACGCGCCAACGAGATCGGTGATCCCCCGCGTCAGCGCCCGCTGCGCCGCCGGCGTGAACTGGCGATACACGATACCCCGGGCGTCGATCAGGTCTGGAAGGTCGCCGTTCGTCTCGGCCGGACCGATGCCGAGCGCCCGGCCGCGATAATAATAGGTCCAGCGCGATGCCACGATAACGGTGTCGATCTCGGGATGCGCTTGCAGGAATTGCAGCTTCTGGGCGTTGGCTGCGAGGCAGTCGGCCTCGCTGCCAAAACCCGCCAGCGGCGGGCAGCGCGACGCGCCGCCGTACAGCGTCGCCGGCCCCGTTTCGGCGATGCGCTCCATCGCCCCGCGCAAGACCATGGCGTGCGAATCGCCGACGAGCGCATAGCGCAGCCTTGCCGGGTCGCCGATCACGCAGGCGGGTTTGAGCAAAAGGCCCGCGTGGCACGGGATGGCATAGGGGTTGGGATGTTCGGTCGCCGCCGCAAGCCGGGCGGTTTCGGCGTCGACCCGCTGCGGGAAACCGTGCGCCGCGACCAGCACCCCGCCAAACGCCACCGCCGCGATCATGACCCCCGCCCCCGCCGCGAATACGGCCCGCCGGCTGGTGAGCAGCATCTTGCGGCGGAAGGGTTCTTCGACGAAGCGCCACGACAGGGCGGCGCACAGCATCGAGACCAGTGCGATTTCGAACATCAGCGCCGGCGGCGGCTCCTCGATCATCGAATAGCGGGCAAAGACGAACAGCGGCCAGTGCCACAGATAGAAGGAGTAGGAAATCTTGCCGCCGAAGACCGCGACCGGATGCGACAGCAGGCCCGAGGCGACCGTTGCCCGGCGCTCTTCGCCGGCGTGGATGATCAGCGCGGCGCCCAGACAGGGGATCGCAGCGGCGAACCCCGGGAACGGCATCGCTTCGGAAAAGGCGATGACCGCATAGAGAATCAGCACCAGCCCTGCGCCGCCCGCGACCTGCGCGAGCGCGCGCGAGCCGAAGCGCGGCACCGCCCCCATCGCGAGCAGCGCGCCGAGCAGCAATTCCCACGCGCGATAGGGAAGCAGGTAGAAGGCCGCCGACTGCTCGTGATCGGTCATCCAGACGCTCACGGCGAATGACAGCAGCGCCGCCGCCGCCGTGATCGGCACCATGTGGCGGCGCGCGAAGCGGACGAGCGCGAACAGAATCAGCGGCCAGAAGAGGTAGAATTGCTCCTCGAGGCCGAGCGACCAGGTGTGGAGCATCGGCTTGAGCTTCGACGAGCCAGCGAAATAATCGTCCTGAAACCAGAGCGCAACGTTGGAGAGCGAGGTCGCCGCGGCGATCAGATTCTTCCCCAGCGTTTCGAGGTCGCGGGGCAGCATCACGATCAGGCCGGCCACACCGCACGCGACGAGGACGAAGAAGAGCGCCGGAAAGATGCGCCGGATTCGGCGTTCATAGAAATCGGCTAGCGAGAAACGGTCCCCGGTCATCGCCGCGAGCAGCAGCTGGGTGATCAGATAGCCCGAGATGACGAAGAAGATGTCGACGCCGACGAAGCCTCCCGACACGATGCCCAGTTCGGAATGGAACAGCACCACGGGCACCACGGCGAGCGCCCGCAGCCCGTCGATGTCGGCGCGATAGCCGGTCAGCGCGCTATCGGCGGCGGTCGTCGCGGCAGAGGGCGGCGCAAGGCCGCGCAGGACTATCGGCATCGCCGTGCGCGCGGACGCGGCGGGCAGGGGAGCGGTTGAACTTGTCGCTGCACACCATCCTCCCTGCGCGTCGGGCGGGCCGGTCGCGGGACCCGGCGCCCGCCCGCGCCCGGTCCCGGGGGCCGGTGCCTATCCGGCCAGCCCGGGTTCCCTGGCCCCTCGATTGGCGCGGTCGCGACACGAGGGCCGTTGATAGATGTCGAAAAAGGGGTCGAGATGGCGCGCGATATAATCGTCGATGAAGGCGATCTCGTCGGCGCTGAAATAATCGACATAGCCTCCCGCCTTGCCTCGGCGGACCTTGAAACTGTCGGGGTTGTCCGGGTCGGCGGGGCGCAGCCTTTTATGCCCGAAGCCGTCGGCAAGCTCGATCTTGCGCAGATTTTCGAAACTGGCGAATTCGACCGCGCGGTCGAGCAGCTCGTCGTCGGGGGGCGGCAACTGGAGGAAGGCCGCCGATTTCTTCAGCACCGAGCGCGGGCTGACGTGCATATCCTCATAGCATATCCACTGAAAGTCGCGCACGCTCGTCCGCGCGCGCGCCCAGGCGTTGTAGAAGGCGACGATGGCGTCGATGCTGCCGCGGCCGGTGCGCAGATAGTCGCTCAACGAGCAGTCGATGACCTTCATCCGGTTCTTGGCATCGAAATAATAGGACACCAGCACGTCGCGCGGGTCGCGGGTCAGGAACAGGATGCGCTTCGACGCATAGCGCGACTTGTCGGTCTCGACTTCGGACCCGAATTTCAGATTCGGATTGTCGTCGTGGGTGAAGGCGATGTTCGGGACGCGCGACGACAGCTTCCAGAAATGCTGGATCTCCATCGGATTGTCGGTCGCAAGGTCATATTGGCGGTTGATGATATAGCCGATCATCGTGCGGAACCAGGTCCGCCCCGCCTTGGGATAGGAGAGCACGAAGGCGTCGCGCGCCCAGAAACTCGCCGCACGCCGCAGCGCGAGCAGCGGCCCCTTCGTCTTGATGCCCTGCGGCAGCAGAAGTTCGCCGGCGGAAAAAGAGAAATCGCGTAGGCCCGTCCGGAGCGGCATCGTCTGTGCTTCCTGCAATCGGCCGGCGCCGGGCCGGCTCTGGGGAGGGCGGATCGCTCGCCCGACACATGCTTATACGCCGTCCGCCCGCCTATCCGGTCGGCTTTTCCGGGTGATGCTCAAAGGGATGACCATCCTTCTCCGCCGGGCCGGCCACGGCCTCTGCCTTGTCCGAACGATAGACGCGCTGGTGGAAAAAGCGCCGATAGGGCCAGACTTCAAGCGAGCGATGCACGACATGCGTCGCGAGCAAGGTCAGCGGCGTCGTGACGAGAAAGAAGAGCGCCATCGACAGCCCCCAGTCGTCGGTGAACAGGCCGAAGCGGTCGAACAGCGCCCGCATCGCGAAATAGCTATAGGGGTGGAGCAGATAGAGCGAATAGCTGACCGTTCCCAGATAGGCGATCGCGCGGCCGCCGAACAGGCGGGTGCTGAGACTGTCGGGCTGGATCGCGAGATAGAAATAGCCCGGCGTCGCGAGCATCAGCGCCCAGGCATAGGGGCTCGCCATGTCGGCCTGCGAAAAACCGAAGCGGTGGCTTCCCGCGAGCCATATGCAAAGCAGCGCGAGCGCCACCTCGGCCGGCCGGGCGATCTGCGCGTGCGGCTTCAGCCCCGCGTCGAAGGCGATCCGCGCGAGCGCGCCGGTAACGAAGAAGAGCGCGATCGGGTAGCGGATCAGAAAGGCCCAGCACAACGCCGCGACGAGGACCGTGCCGATCGCGCTGCGCTTGCGGATCGCCACGAAATAGCTGAGCGACGCGAGCGCATAGAAGATCACCTCAAAGGTCAGGCTCCACGCGTTCGGGGTCAGCTGTTCGGTGTGGGTGAAGAGGTTGAGAAACAGAAAGCCCGCGATCACCGCAACGCGCGTGTTGAGGTCGGGATAGGCATTGGTGAGCCCGTTGAGCACCACGAACAGCAGAGTGAAGGCAAAGAACAGCGGATAGAGGCGGAAGAAGCGCCGCAGCGCGAATTCGCGCATCGAATAGCGCATCACGCTCGGCAGGATCACGAAGCCGCTGATCACGAAGAACAGCTCGACCCCCCACGCGCCGAAGCTCCACGGGCCGAAGATCAGATCGACATAGTCCTGATCGTGCGCATAGACATGCTCGGCGGTGCCGCCGAGCAGATGCGCCCAGAAAACCATCATCGAGGCGAGGCCGCGGAGCCCGTGCGCGGCGGGGTTGAAATCGCCGCCCTTCGCCGGGCGGGGCCGGGATCGCAGGCTGGGTGCCATTCTGCTCGCCATGGCGTCCCTGCCCCCGGTCAATCGGACGCGCTGCGCGCGCGCGGTCGCTTGACATCCGCCAGCGTCAGGACCGTTCCGTCGGGCAGGTCATGCGTCACCGCGACATTGTTGTGGACGAGGCAGTTCGCGCCGATCGCCGCGCCGTAGAGCAGGGTGGCGCACATGCCGAGCGTCGCGCCTTCACCGATGCGGCACGCGCCCGCGACCACGGCATTGGGCGCGAGATGGACATGGTCGGCGACGATGCTGTCGTGCGCGACGACGGCATTCTGGTTGACGATGCAATTGGCGCCGATCTGCACATCGGGACCGACATTGGCGCCGGGGAAGAGATAGGTCGCCGGGCCGAGCGTGCTGCGCGCGCCCAGATAGGCGGTTTCGGCGACGAGCGGCGGCAGGTGAAAGCCCCTTGCCACCAGCCGCTCGAACAGCCGCCGCCGCGCCGCGTTCGATGTCGCGCCGCCGACCCCGACGAAGGCGGTGCGAAGCCCGCGCTCGTAGAGCGTGTCGAGCAGGCTTTCGTCGCCGAGAACCCTTATGTCGCCCGCGACCGGCGTTCCCGGTACAATCGCGGCATCGAGCGCGCCGATGACGGCGAAGCCGCTGCCGCGCATCGCGTCGATCACCGTGCGCGCATGGCCCGAGCCGCCGACGATCAGCGCGTCGGTCGCAGCGTAGCGCGTGCGCAGCGCCGGCGCTTCGGCTCCCGCGCGCGCTGGCGCCGCCCCGGCCTCGGCCGCGTAGCGCTCGACGTCGGCGACGCGCACCTGTCCGCCCTCCGGCGGCACCGCCTCGATCGCCACTCCCAGCTGGGCGGCGCGCATCCGCGCCTTGGCCGAAATCTGCACCGCCTGGTCGGACTTCGCTTCCGCCGCCGCCGATGGCGCATCGGTCCATGTGAAATCGAGCATGTCCGCCGGTGCGTCGGCAGGGAGCCAGACATCGCAAAGCGGCGCGCCGACCGCGTGCATCTCGTCCTTGGCAACGCGAATCCGTTCGACCCGGCCAGCGCAGGGTGCGAGCACTTCGTTGGCGGCCTTGGTCGTCTCGATCGTGAACAACAGCTGGTCACGCTCGAAATCCTCGCCCTCGGCGATGCCGATTTCGACGATCCGCGCCTCGTCCTCATTGGCGTTGAGCCGCGGCATCGTCGCGATCGCACGCCGCAGCGGCACACCGGCCGCATCGTTGGACGTCTCGCGCACCGCGGTCATTGCCGGCTCCCCAGCAGCAGGTCGATCGCGGCGCCGACTACCATCTCGCCGTTCGGCAGCAGCGCGGTCTCCCACGATTTGCTGCTCGGGATCGGATGCGGCGGGCCGGTGACCGTCGCAAACGAACGCCCCGGCATTTCAACGAGCGCGCGCGCGACCTCGGCGCCGAAGCCCCAGCCGTCGGCGCCCTCTTCGACGCTCAGCACGGCGGGGCAATCGCCGATCCGCTGCCTGAGGCCGGCGCGGTCGAACGGCGACAGCGTCGTCACCTCGATCACATTGGCGCGCAGCTCCTCTTCGTCGGCAAGCCGTGCGGCGGCTTCGACGCACACTTCGGTGCTGCCGCCATAGGTCACAAGCACGAGGTCGGGATCGGCGTGCGGCGCGATGTCGCGCGCGTCGACGAGGCGGGCATAGCTCAGCTTGTTCTCGATGATCAGATGCGGCGTCTTTGCGGCAAAGGCTTCGGCATAGATGCGTTCGATGTCCGAAAACTGGCTGACCGCGACGACGGTGAGGCCGGGCACGCCGCAGAAATGTTTTTCGAGGCTCTGGCTGTGCGTCGCGCCATAGCCGCGCTTCCCGCCCATCGGCGCGCGCACGACCACGGGCACCGCGATCTGGTCGTTATAGACCCAGGGCAGCTTGGACATATGGTTGATCAGCTGGTCGGTGCACAGGGTGATGAAGTCGCCGAACATGATCTCGACGCAGACGGGCTTGCCCTTCAGCGCCATCCCCGTCGCGACGCCGACAATCCCGGCTTCCGAGATCGGACTGCTGAGCACGCGATCGGGAAAGGCGGTCGAAAGTCCCCTGGTCGCCTTGAACGCGCCGCCATAGGGGTCGAGAATATCCTCGCCGATCACATGCGCGCCCGCGTCGCCGGCCATGAAGCCGTGCAGGCTGGCGTTGATCTGTTCGATCACGCGCATGGCTCGGCATCCTGCATCGCGGCGTCGAAACAGGCATCGAGATAGGCCGCGACCTCGCCGTCGAACCGATCCGCCTCGTCGCCGACGCGGTTCCGCAACAGCTGCAGGCAATCCCGCTCCTGCAGCGCCGCGAGTTCGGCCTCCGAGCGCGTGTCATCGCTCTTGCTGTGCGCGCGCAGCCGCACCGTCTCGATATGCAGCCAGAAGGGGCGCCGCTGCGACCGCACATAATCGGCCGCCTCGCACGCCGCGGGCTTCAGCGCGTCGAGATCGACCGAACCGATCGACGCCGAGCGGATGCCGAAGGGCTGCGCGCGGTCGGCGATGCTTCCTGCCACCCCCAGCGCGCGCGGGGTCGTCTGCGCGATGCCATTGTCCTCGACAACGAACAGCACGGGGCAATCCCGCAGCGACGCGAGGTTGAGCCCCTCGTAGACGCTGCCCTCGCCCATCGTCCCGTCGCCGAGGAACACGACGCTGATCGCACCCTTGTCGCGGTCGGCGAGCGCGGTGCCGACCGCGAGCGGGACGAGCCCGCCCTGAATGCCGCTCGAAAAGAAATTACGGTGCGCGAGATGCTGGCTACCGCCGCGGCCGCCGCACACGCCGCTGGTGCGGCCGAGAATTTCGGCGAACAGCCCGTGCGCATCGCCGCAATAGGCAAGGAAATGGCCGTGACAGCGGTGGTTCGACCAGATGGTGTCGATCGCCTTGTCGAGCGCGCTCATCACCGCGATCGCATTGGCCTCCTGCCCGATGCAGGTGTGCGTGGTGCCCGCGAGCTTGCCCTGGCCGAACAGATCGAGCAGGCGCGTTTCGAACTGCCGGATCAGCGACATCAGCATATAGTCGCCGGCCCGTTCGTCGGTGGCCCCGTGCATCAAGAGTTCGGCGAAATGCTTCATCGGATCACCAGCGCGGCCGTCGGCCGGCCGGGCTCCCCTGATGCAGATCCATGACCCGCGCCACGATCTGCGTGCGGTTGTTGACGCCAAGCGTTTCCATGATCGCGCGGATATGCGCTTTCACGGTGCTCTCGCTGATCGCGAGTTGCTGCGCGATCGCCTTGTTCGAAAGCCCGGTAACGAGCAGCCGCATCACCTCGCGCTGCCGCGTCGTGCTCGCGGCGAGCAGCGGGTGATCCTCGTCGATCTCGTAGCGGCCGACGGTCGGTGGCTGCGCCGACTGGCGCACCTTCGACGCCTGCGCCTGCAGCACGGTGAGCGGGATGACGGCATAGCCGCTGTAGGCGAGCCGCAGCGCGGCGACCAACAGGTCGGCGCTGATGTCGCCGGTGACCACCGCGACGGGCATGTGCGTCAGCTTTTGCGTCATGTCGAGCATCGCCGGCGTGTCGCCGCCGAGCAGGACGATGACCGTGATCCCCGGCCAGCGGCGCTCGGCCTCGACGATTTCGCGGTCGAGGCGGTCGGCGTCGCGCTCGGGCGCATTGCTGAAGAGGACCACCATCCGATAGTCGAGGGCGGCCGGCACCTCGCGCACCGAGGCGAATTCCTGGATATAGGGAAAGGCATCCGATCGCAGGCTCGCGGCGATGCACTCGCGGTTGAACGCCGATGGATCGACGATCGCGACTGGCGGCAGCTGCACATCGCGATCGGCTTCGGCAACGGCGAACGGCACCTCGGGTTGCGTCCTTTCCACGGAGCTCATGCTGTCCATGGCGGCGACCAGCGCTTGAAGATGCGGTCCTTCCAGGCCCAGATCCCGGATTTCTGGGGGACTTCGCCGGTGTAATAGGCGGCGCTGTCCATATAGAATTGGACCGAATCGCCGTAGCCGCGGCGGGCATGTTCGGCATAATCGACCTTGTCGAAAATCGCGGCGTCGATCTTCCCGCTCATCTGCTGCATCGTCGCCTTGACCTCGTCGATCGTCGTCCGCCCCCAGCACAGCACCATCAGCGTGTGGTCGGCGATCTGCGACAGCGTGCGCGCGTCGCGCACCGCGAGCGCCGCGGGGCCGTTGACGATGATCAGGTCATATTGTTCGCGCAGCCGCTCCATCAGCACCGCGACGCGGCGATGCGAGATCAGCGACGCCGGATCCTTGACCGGTTCGCGGACACTGAGCAGTTCGGGCTTGTAGGTGATGATTTCGCGGCTCGCGGGATCCTCCTCGGGCCGCGCGGGAAGATATTTCGCCGGCGGGTTGAGCAACAGCTCGACGAGGTCGGGTCCTTCGGACTGGCGCTGGATGTCCTGCATCACCCCCGGCCGCCGAAGGTCGAAGTCGACGACGATCGCGCGGCGCCCGACCGCGCACGCCGCTGCGCAGAGGCTGAGCGCGACGGTCGATTTGCCGTCGCCGGGCAGCGGCGAGGTGATCAGCACCGTATGCGGCTGATAGCCGCGCCCCAGATCGACGACCTCCGAATGCGTCGCGCGCGCGACTTCGGCAAACAGCGATTGCGGCTCGCGCACCACCGGGCTGTCTTCGAGCGAGGTCGTGTGCAGCCCCGGAATGAGCGGGAACATGCCATAGGTCGGCAGACCGAACCAGCGGCGCACCTGTTCGACGCTGCGCACCTTGTCGTCCATCAACTCCTTGGCGAAGACGAGCAGCAGGCTGAGCACCAGCGATCCCAGAAAGGCCGCGGCGATCGTCTTCTTCGGAGTCGGCGAGATCGGATCGGTCGGCACCGTCGCGGGCGAGACGAGGGTTGAATTGACGCCGATCACGCCCAGCAGCGCGCGCACCTGCTCGGCCTGCTTGTGCGTCGCCATATAGACGTCGCGCGCGACCTCGGCCTCGCGCTCGAGCCGCGATAGCTCGACATTGTTGCTCGTGTTGGAATAGGCCTTGGACAGCAGCTGGCTGAGCTCGCCCTTCAGCCGGTTGGCGCGCGCCGTCGCCGCCGCCGAATCGCTGGCCGCCATCGCCGATTGCTGAGCGGCGCTCGCATTGGCCTGCGCACTGGCGACGGCCGCGGCCGCCGCGCGTTCCCGGCGGATATTGCCTTCGAGCGCGGTGATCTGGTTCTGCACGCGTACCATTTCGGGGTGCCCCGACCCATAGAGCGACGAGAGGCGCGCCTTTTCGTTGAGCAGCGATTCATATTCGCGCTCCTGCTGCTGCAGCAGCGGCGAATCGGCGCCCGCGATCGTATGGATTCCCGCCGCACGCGACACGCCCGCCGATTTCGCGGCCATCGCCGAACGCATGCCGTCGGCCGACGCCGCCTCGGCGGCGATGCGATTGATCTGCGCCAGATCCTCGGCGCCGCCGGCGCCTTCGAGCATCCCCGCCTGGCGCCGGAAATCGGCGACGCGGCGTTCGGCGGTCGACACATCGCCGGCGAGCCGCGCGACCTGCTTGTCGAGGCCGGCGAGCAGCTGCACCCGGCGCTGTTCGCGGCGGGTCAGCCGCATCTTCTGCGCGGCGTCGGGATATTGGTTGGCGATCCGTGCCGCCAGCTTGGGATGGGCGAGCGTCACCTGAATGTCGATCAGGTCGGACTTTTCATTGTTCAGGATCGACACCGCATTGACGAGCCGCGTCGTCGCGAGCGCCCGGTCCTGTTCGCGAACCCTTCCCTCGGGCCGCGCCGCCGATCCCATGAAGCGCGAATTGCTGGTCAGTTCGAGGTCGCGGACGACGGTTTCGGCGACCGCGCGCGAGCGATAGATTTTCGCCTCATTTTCGACGCGCTGCGCGTTGCGCGACGCCGCTTCGGCCTGGTTCGCGCCTTCCTCGTCGGTCAGTTCGACCTGCACGGTCGAACTCGTCTGATACATCGGCGTCGCGAGGATCTGCGACAGCACGGCAAGCGCGACCGCGACCCCGACGATCGAGACGATCAGCCAGCGGTGCCGCATGATGATGCGCTGGATATAGCGCAGCTGCAGATTGTACATCGCGGGGTCGGGGCCGCGCTGCTCGCGGTCCTGCACGGTCCCGTACAGGGCCTCGTCCTGATAGGCTGGTACGATGCTGTTCACGATGCCCACCGATCGTCTCGGGCGAAGGCCAAGCCCTCCGCGGTCGTCCGATATTGTGCGCAGCGGCCCACAGAGACAAAAGCTATTGGGAGCGAGCCGCGGAGCATCGTGGCTAATCCTTTTGCACCGGCGTCGCGCCGCGCGGCATCATCGCGCCGCGCCCCGCGCCCGCCTGACCCGCCGCTGCACCGCCGGGAGCGCCCCGGCGAAGCCTTGCGTAGAGGTCGAGATGCGCGCGCGCGCAGGTGCCGAGTTCGTAGCGGCGGCCCGTCGCGAGCGCCGCCGCCGACAGCCGCGCATAGATGTCGGGCTGCGACAGTAGCGTCATCAGCGCCGCGGCCAGCGCGTCGGGGTCGCCCGGCCGCACGAGCAGCCCGTTGTGTCCGCTAACGATCAGGTCACGCGTTCCCGCGACGTCGGTCGCGACCACGGGCAGCGCCGACTGCAAAGCCTCGAGCATCGCGATCGGCATCCCTTCATAGTGCGAGGCGTTCACGAACAGATCGGCGCCGCGCATCAGCTCGGCGACGTCGCTCCGGTTGCCGAGCAGCTCGACATATTTGCCCGCGTTCAGCGCCGCCGCCCGCGCTTCGAGATCGGCCATCAGCGCGCCGCCGCCCGCGATGCGCAGGCGGAAATGCTGGCGCGCGGCGCACCGGTGGCGCAGCCGCGCCGCGGCTTCGATCAGCATCGGATAATTTTTCTGGTCGGTGAGCGCACCGACCGCGAGGATCGTCGCCGGCTCACCGATGGCCTTGCGCCCCTCGGCGGCAAGAAAGCCCGCGCCCGCGGCGTTGACGATCGGTGTCACGGGGCGCCGGACGTGCGCTGCGAGCAGCTTTTCGCAGTCGCGGCCGATCGCGACATAGCTGCCGACGATCCGGTCGAATAGCGCGAACATCTGCGGCGGAAAGCTGAGCTTGCTGTTGTGATGCGTCAGCACGACCGGGCAGCGCACCCCGGCAAGCCACAGCATTGGCAGCGCGCGCGCGGTATGCGCGTGGACGATGTCGGGCCGCTCGGCGCGCAGCAACCGCCGCATCGCCCACACGCCCGCGATGACATTGCGGCGATCGCTTATGCCGAGCAGCCGCGTGGCGCCGCCCTCGGCCGCGATCTTCGCGCGCTGCGCCCGTTCGATGCCGGCATCGTTGCCGATCGCCGCCGCGGGGCTGAGCGCAACGACGGTCGAGGGATGGCCCGCGCCAACGAAGGCGCCCGACAGATTCGACACCAGCACCTCCGCGCCGCCGGCGGTGAAGCTGGTGAGGATCGAGAGAATGTGCATCGGTCGGGTTCCGCTGGAGTGGCTCGCCCCTCGAAATGACCCGACCAGGCCGCACGCCTCAACGGCAATTCGGGACTAGACCCGATGCCCCTCTTCATCGCGCGCGCCCGCGCTGGCAGCGTCGTCCGCAAATGACCGACCTCGCACCGATGAACCTGTCCGCCGCAAAGCTGCGGAATCGCGAGATATTCATCGTGATCGCCGCCTTGGGCGCGGGGGGCGCCGAGCGCGTCGCCGCATGGCTCGCGGAGCATCTGCTGCACGCTGGCGCGCGCGTCACGATCGTCGCCTTCGATCGCCCCGACGAGCCCGTCTATCACGCCTTTTCGGACCGCTTGCGATTCGTGCGGCTGGGGATCGCGGCGAAGCGCGGGAGCGGGATCGTGCCGCCCGTGCTGCGCCGGATCGCGGCGTTGCGCCGCGCGGTCGCAGAAGGTCGCCCCGAGCTGATCGTCAGCCTGCTCACCAAGATCAATGCGGTGACGCTGTGCGCGACGCTCGGCATGGGCGTGCCGGTCGTCGCCTGCGAGCGCAACAATCCGCGCCGCCAGCCCGCGCACTGGCTGTGGAAAGCGGTGCTGCGCCGCGCCTATCGCCGCGCCGCGGCGATCGTGTGCCAGACCCGCGCGAGCGTCGCCTGCATCCCGCCGGACAGCCGCGAGCGGGTGGTCGTCATCCCCAATCCGGTGCTGCCCGCAGAAACCGCCGCCGACCGCGAAAGACCGCGCACGATCGCCGGCGTCGGCCGGCTCGAAGCGCAAAAGGGATTCGACCTGCTGATCGACGCCTTCGCGGCGGTGGCAGAGCGGCATCCCGGCTGGCGCCTCGACATCTGGGGCAGCGGCCCCGACGAGGCCGCGCTGCGCGCGCGCGCGAAGGCGCTGGGCGTGGCCGCTCGCGTCGCCTTTCGCGGCCTCAGCGACCGGCCGGGCGGCTGGATCGCCGAGACCGGCCTCTTCGTTCTCGCGTCGCGCTACGAGGGCTTCCCCAACGTGCTTGGCGAGGCGATGGCGGCCGGCTTGCCGGTGATCGCGACCGACTGCGACTTCGGGCCGCGCGAGCTGGTCGACGACGGAGCCGACGGCCTGCTCGTCGCCAGTGAGGACAGCGCCGCGCTCGCCAAAGCGCTCGACCGGCTGCTCGGCGACGACGCGCTGCGCCGCACGCTTGCGGCCCAGGCACCGAGGGTGGCCGCGACCTTCGCACCGTCGCGCGTCGCCGGCGAATGGGAGCGGCTGTTCGCCGGCCTGCTGCGCTAGGCGCTAGACCGCCGCGCCCGCGCCGGTGCCGAGCAGCCGTTCATAGACCGCGCTCACCTGCTCGCAGTGCCGGTCGAAGCCAAACCGGACGCGCGCATCGGCCTCGGCCCGCGCCGCCAACGCCGCCGCTTCGCCCGCCGCCATATCGAGCGCGCCCATCGCCAGCGCCACTGGGTCCTCCGGGGTCACCAGCCGCCCGAGCGCACCGTCCTTCAGCGCCTCGACATTGCCGCCCGACCGCGTCGCGACGATCGGCGTTCCGACGAGCATCGCCTCGATCAACGTCCGGCCAAAGGGTTCGCCGACCGCGGGGACGAGCAGCCGGTCGCACGCCGCGATCCACGCCGTCCCCGGCGAGCGCCAGCCCATGATCCGCACATGATCGGCCAGGCCGCGCGACGCGATATGCGCCCGGATCGCCGCGTCCATCGCCGGCTCCTCGGCGGCGCCGAACAGCAGGCCGACGATCGGACGGTCGGCGCGCATCCGCCGCATATGGTCGATCGTGTCGAGAAACAGCAGCGGGCGCTTGCGCGCGACGAACGCCCCGAAATAGCCGAGCAGCAGCGTGTCGTCCGGCACATCCAGCTCGGCGATCAGCCGCGCCCGCGCCGCGGCGCGGTCGACGCTTATGCCGGTGTCGAAGGGGCTGTGGACGACCTCTGCCTTGCCCGCCGCCGAGATCAGGCCCGGACGCGGCAGCGAGAATTGCGACACCGCGAGCACCGCATCGGCAAGGAAGGGCGCGGCATAGCGCAGCCCGCGCGACCCCGGGTCGCCGCGGTGATGCCAGAGCAGCCGCGTCCCCGCGAGCTTCGCCGCGAGCGCCCAGGCGACCTGCGTGCGCCCGTCGTTGACATGGACGATGTCGATGCGGTTTTCCCGAAGGAAGCGGATCTGCGGCCCCAGCTGCGCGAGCGCCGCCCTTATCGCATTCGCGCCGACGCGCCGGTTATAGGGAAGTTCGGGCCAGTCGAACGGACAGACGACGGGGATGCCGTGGTCGCCGAACAGCCGCGCCAGCTTGCCCCCGGGATGCTGGACGACGACGAGCGGGTCGAAGCGGGCGCGGTCGATGCGGCGCAGCAGGTCGAGCACCGACAAATGGCTGCCCCCGATGACGTCGCCCGAAAAGGGCAGGCAGATGCGCGCCCGCGCGGTGGCATCGGAGGACGCGGGCGGGATCGGCGCGAGGCCGGTATCCGCCGCCGCCGATCGCGCCGCGAGGGTCATCGGACGGCTTCCCGCTTGCCGCCTTCGAGGCGGTCGCGGTGCGCCTTTTCGGCGGCGATCCGCGCGCCGATGTCATAGTCGAGCGGGGTGATCACCAGCGTCGAGGAAGACAGCGCGCGACCGACCATGAAGCCCAGCCATTCGAGCCCGAACAGCGTCCGGCGGCGATAGCGCGTCGCGGCGCGGCGCCGCATCAACTGGCGCAATTTGGCGAAGAACAGGTCCTTGGTGAAATGATAGGAGGTCGCCATGTGGCGCTCGCTCGCCAGCCGCGCGATCTCGCCGAACGAGCGATAACAGGTCCAGCGCTCGATGAATTTCGCGGTCTCGAGCGCGTGGCGACGGACGTTTTCGTGCCCGAGCAGCGTCCGGTCGAGCCGGTAGCGGCCGATACCCATCCGGCTGAGCAACGCGATCCACGCGACGCGATAGTGAAAATCCTTGATCCAGTGCGAAAAGGGGACGTGGCAATGCGCCTCCTGCATGCACTCGCCGAGCGGGAAGACGTGGATCGACTGCCCGCCGGGTGCCAGCGTGACGCGCATATTGTCGAAAAAATGGCACAGATCCTCGACATGTTCGAGCACCTGGTTCGACAGGGTGAAATCGAAAAAACCCGGCGGATAGCCCCAGTCGTCGCCTTCGGAAACGAGGCGGATGCGCTGCGACCAGTCGATCGCCGGATGCCGCGCCTTCAGATGGCAGAGCGTGCGCTGCATCTGGCCGTCGTCGCGAAAGCCATGCTCGCCGATGTCGAAGCCGTAGAGTTCGATCCGCCCCGCGCCGAACTGCGCGTCGGCGAGCCGCTGCAGCGAATCGATCATCCGCCCGTCGCCGCAGCCGATGTCGAGCACGCGCAGCGCCCTGCCGCGGTCCGCCGCCCCCTGTTCGGCGATCAGCGTGCAGAGCGTCGTGAAGATATGCTGATGGGTGATCGACGACGGCGCGCAGCGATGCGACGGCGCGCCGGCGGGCTCGGTGGCCTCGAACACCGCCGGTTTCACGCCGACCGTGCCCTGGGCTCCGCCGCGATGCCGCGATAATCGCGGTACCAGGCGGCGAAGCGCGCCAGACCTTCGGCGAGCATCACCTTGGGCCGATAGCCGGTCAGCGCCGCCAATGCGTCGATATTGGCATAGGTTGCGGTCACGTCGCCCGGCTGCATCGGGCGCATCACCTTGACCGCGCGCGCGCCGAGCGCCGCTTCGAGCGTCGCGATCATGTCCATCAGCCCGACCGGATGATTGTCGCCGATGTTCAGGATACGCGGCGCCTCGCCGGGCGCCGGGCGGTCGAGCGTGCCGACGATGCCGTCGACGATGTCGTCGATATAGGTGAAGTCGCGCGCCATCCGTCCCTCGCCGAACACCTCGATCGGCGTGCCGGCGAAGATTTTCTCGGCGAAGCTGAAATAGGCCATGTCGGGCCGGCCCCACGGGCCATAGACGGTGAAGAAGCGCAGCCCCGACTGCGGAATGCGGTAGAGCCGCGCATAGGCCGCGCTCATCAGCTCGCACGACCGCTTGGTCGCGGCATAGAGCGATACGGGCGCGTCGCACGGATCGCTTTCGCTGAACGCGCCGCCGTCGGCCGGTCGATCGCCATAGACCGAACTCGACGAGGCATAGACGAGATGGACGAAGCCAGGCTGGTGCCGCACCGCTTCGAGCACCGACAAATGCCCCTTCAGATTCGCCTGCTCATAGGCGAAGGGATTGTCGATGCTGTAGCGCACTCCCGCCTGCGCCGCGAGGTGGACGATGCGCGTCGCCCCCGCGCGCCGGACGAGCGCGGCGAAGGCATCGGCGTCGGCGATGTCGAGCCGCTCCATCGCGAACCCGGCCTGCCCGCCGAGCGTCGCGGCGCGCGCTTCCTTGAGCGCGGGGTCGTAATAGGCGTTGAAATTATCGACCCCGATCACCCGCTCGCCGCGACCCAGCAGGCGCTGCGCGGTGGCATGGCCGATGAAGCCGGCGGCGCCGGTGACGATGATGGGCGGGTCGGAAGTCATAGGGCACCTTTGGGGGACGGCGTGGGAGACGGGCGCGCGGGCGGCCGGGCGGCGATCAGCTGATCGCTCCGCCAGGCGAGGAAGGCGTCGAGGTTGAGCAGCCCGTCCTTGTCTGCATCCTCCCACGCATCGGCGCGGTGCGGGTCGGTGCCGTGCGCGCGCTCCCAGTCGTCGTCCATGCCGTCGCCGTCGCGGTCGGGATAGGGGGCGGCCGAGGCAATCGGCGGGATCGTGCCGGGCTGGCGCACGATATGGCCCGTCCGGCGCCGCACGTCATCGACGATCTTCTGGTCGAACGCATCGCGCGGAAAGGCTCCGGCGCGCGCGAGTGCGGCTTCATACGCCTCGTCGGCGCTCATCGGCCGGACGGTCAGCGGACAGGGCGGATCGGGCACCGAGGCCGCGGTGGTATCGGCGGCGACATGCTCGAACTTGCCGTCGAAGCGGTTGCCGAACATATAGATTTTCGCATCGCCCTTCGACCCGATTTCCTCGCGGTCGATGCCGACCGCGTGATCGGCGGTATCGGGCCCCTTGCGCATCACATTGCCGACGATCGACACCGGCGCGCCGCCATAGCTTTCCCACACCTCGACGAACTGCGAGCCCGCGTCGTAGAGGATGTTGTTCACCACTTCGACGCACGATCCGGGAACGAAATTGATGTCGGGATTGCGGTCGCCGTTGTGCGCGCAGATATTGCTCAGAAAACTCACCTGCTGCGGGCCTTCGGGATCGCTACCGAGGAGCGCGCATTTGTCGTGCTTCGGAATCCCCTCGGCAAAGATCGACCAGCTGATCGTGATATTGTCGTTGTCGCCATAAGGATTGATCAGCTCGTCGCGCGCCCAGCTCGCGCTGACATGGTCGATAATCACATTGCGGCTGTTTTCGATGGTGATCGAATCCTCGGCCGCGCGCGCGCCGCCGATCCGGTCGTTGCGCACGCGGATGTGGCGCACGACGATGTCGTGGCTGCCCTTGATCAGCAACGGGGTGAGCCCGTTCGCGCCCCCCGAATGCGCGACGGTGATGCCGCCGCCGGGCGCCGTCTGCCCGGCGATGGTCAGATAGGGGTTGCCGATCACGGGCGGCTTGCCGGTGAAGCGGATCACCCCCGCGACCCGGAATATGCAGACGCGCGGCCCCGACGCCTCGACGCAGGCGCGAAGCGAGCCGGGGCCCGCGTCGGCGAGCGTATCGACCGCGATGATGCGCCCGCCGCGCCCGCCGCGCGCTCCCGCGCCGAACCCCGTCGCGCCGGGAAAGGCAAGCGGCGCCGCGACCGGCTGCGGCGGCGGCGGCGGGTTCGTCGCGGTCGAATCGGTGCAACCGAGGATCATCAGATACCCGAGCGCCAGCGACGCCGGAACGGTGATCGCGCAGCGCACCCTGCCCCGCATCTCGGCCGGGCCGGTCAACGTCTGCGCCGGCGCACTCATCAGAAGCGGCTTCGCAATTCGATGCCGACGCGCGTCCGTTCGAACGGCTGGGTCGGATCGTCGCTTTGGCGATCGGCGTAGTTGGCGGTGACGGCGAGCGAGAGATAGCGGTTGATCCGATATTCGGCCTCGCCGGTGACACCGATGGTGCGTTCGGAAATGTCGGTGCCGACAAAATCGCTGTGCCGGTAATAGGCCGACGCCTGAAAGCGGAGGTCCTTGCGCGCCTCGGCCTGGATGCCGAAGCGTATCCGCGTGTCGGTGCGCGACTGGGCGCCGTTGCGCACCGTCGCGACATCGCCGTTGAAAGCGTCGAGCGTGAAGGCGATGCGGCGGCTGGGCAGATAGGTCAGCGACGCCTCGGCCGAAACCCCGGTGCGGCTGCGCAGCGACGGGTCGTCGGGCGAAAAGCGGAAAACGCCGACCGTCGCCTCGCCGCGCAGCAGGCCGGTATCGGCGAGGCGCACGCCCGCGCGCGCGCCATAGGTATCGGCATCGCGGTTCACGCCCGAAAAATCGACCGGCCGCCAATAGTCGCGGCGCGTGTAAAATCCGGTGATCACCGCGCTGAGGTTCGCCGCGACGTCATAGCCGAAGCTGGCGCGCACGGCGTAATTGTTGAGGTCGCGGTCCGAATCGACCGGCGCGCGATAGTCGAAGCGCGCGGCGCTGCCGCGGACCGAGAAATGCGTCTGGCGGCCGTCGTGGTTCCAGCCGAGCTCGGTGTCGAGAATGTTGATCTGGCGCGGCCCGGTGCTGCGGGTGTCGCGCGCTTCGGGGTCGCCGCGGTCCTCGATCGCACGCCGCCAGCCGGTGCGGCTGGTGATCCGGTCGGATTCGGAAGGGGCGTAGCTGCCGCGCAGATCGACATAGCCGGCGTTGCTGTTTTCGCTGCTGCGGTTGAAATAGCGGCGCAGGCTCGCCTCGCCGGTTAGCGACAGGCTCGCCGCATCCTGCTTCAGCCGCGCCTCGAGCCGCGGGGTGAAGGTGACGGTCCCGTCGTCGACCGGATCGTCGGGCTCGGCATAGATATTGCTGTCATATCCGACGCGGACCTCGGCCGAGGGATAGAGCTGGAACGGACCCGCCGGCAGCCCCTGCGCGTCCATCCCCGGCTGCGGCAGGTCGAGCACCGGGGCCGTGGTGTCGATCTGCTGCGCCTGTGCGGCGCAGGGCGCCGCGAGGCAGGTCAGCAGCGCGAGCGAGCGGCCGCGGGTCAGAACCACCGCTCGAACACCTGAATCTGGTCGCCGGGCTGGATCGGATCGTCGGTGCTCGCGCGGCCGACCACCGGCTTGCCGTCGACCGCGCGGGTGATCGAGACGCTCTTCTGGTCGGCGCGAAAGGTGAAGCCGCCCGCCATCGACACCGCCGCGAGCACCGACATGCCCGGACGGAAACTATATTCACCGGGCTTGTTGACCTCGCCCAATATATAGAAGGGCCGCAAGGAGGCGGGCTGGACGTTGACGATCGGCGCCTTCAATATGTCGCGGTCGAGCAGCGCCTGCTTGATCGCCCCCTCGAGTTCGGAAAAGCTCTTGCCGCGCGCCGGAACCTTGTCGATCATCGGCATCGAGATCATGCCGTCGTCGGCGACGGTGAAGGTCGCGTTGTTGAACTGGTCGAGCCCATAGACATAGACGCGAACCTCGTCGCCGGTGCCGAGCGCATAGTGGCCGTTGGCCACCGGCGGCAGCGGCGACAGCGATGCGGTTTCATTCGTGCAGCCGCTCAGCGCGAGCGCCAGGCCCAGGCTGCAAAGAATGTAGGAAACGGAGCGAATGATCTTCATGACGAGTTCTCCAACCTGAAACGGCCGGTCGAAACGGCGGGACGGCTGCGGACGCTATCGCATCGCCGCCGGATGGCCGTTGGCAATTTCGGCGCGCGGGCGGCGAAGAGGGTGTACTGGCTGACCGGCGTAACTCCTTTGGGGGAGGCGCGGCATACTTCCGTATAATATCATTAGGGAAAGCAGGACCGGCACGATGATCAGCCGCGAAAACATGTGCGGGCTCGACTGGCTGTAGATGATGAACACCGCCACGACCGCCAGCGTGACCCCCGCTTCCATCCGGGTCTGCCCGAGGCGCGACAGCGGCGCCCACAGGAGCAGGAATACGAGCGTGAGCAGGCCGGTCAGCGACAGCAGCCCGCCTTCGGTCAGCATCAGCAGATAGAGGTTATGGACCGGCTGGCGAATCTCGTTCGTCGTCCGGAACTGGTCGGCGCCGAGCCCGACGATCAGCGTATCGTCGGCGGTGTGCCATGCCTGCCTGATCAGCTTGACGCGCCCCTTGTACGTCCCCGCTTCGGCGAGATCGCCGTCCGAAATCGCATTGCCGACGCGCTTTTCGAACACCGCGGGCACGGGGGCGCCGCTGGCGAAGAACAGTGCCGCCGCGAGCGCCGCGATCACCAGCATACCGCCCAGATAGCGAAGCCCGAGGAACAAGAGGGTGATCGACAGCGCCACCATCGTCGCCGCAAAGCCGGTGAAGGACGCGCTGAGCATCAGCGCCCACCCCAGGATCGGCACCATGATCGCGACCAGCCACGCCGGAATCAGCCGCGTGACATAGGCATAGATAAGCAGCGGCGCGGTAAAGGCGATGATCGCGCCGTTCCAGTTCGGCTCGGCCGCAAAGCTGGACAATCGCCCGTTGCCGGCGACGAATTCGTCGGAAAAGATCGCCGCGGCTTCGTGGTGCGTCATGGTCAGGCTGATCGCGATGCCGAAAATTTCCATCGCCACGATGCCGGCGATGAAGGCCGCGGTCATCCGGCGCGCGACCGACAGCGGCTGCGCCATCAGCAGCATCGGCAGCAGCAGGAATCCCGTCAGATACTGGCAGGCGATGATGATCCAGCGCAGCATGTCGCCGTGAAAGACGGTGCCGATGAACAGCCCGCCGAGCATCATCGCGAGCCCGAAATACCACAGCGGGGTGATCTGCCCGAAAGGAATGGCGGTGAGCTGCCCGCGCGCGAGGCAGATCGCAAAGGCGAGCGCGAACATCAGGTCGGCGATGGTGAAGTTGATGTCGCCGATCCGAAGCAGCTGATAGCCTGCGAAAAACGCCCCGAAGACCAGAAAGGGGATCGCCATCGCGGGCGGTCCGCGCCGGGTCAGCATGGCGGTCTCGAACATCCCCATCTCGAGGCGCCGTTCGTTCAGGCGCTCGGCCTTGCCGATCTGCCGGGTGAGTTCGAGCGGCGGCGGGTTCGCGCTCATGATGCGCGGAGGCGGACCGGAACGGCATCGCCCCGTTTCGCGCACTGTCTGCCGCGGCGTGTCATTCGCCGGTCCCTTTCGAGTCCATCGGGATGGTCGCCCTCCTGCTCCCCATCATCGACCCGCCCGTGCGCACGCGCCACGCGAATTGCGGGGGATGCGCGGCGCAAAAGGCGTAGGCCGCGCGGCAATAAGGAATGAGGCCGGAATGGCGACTTCACGAGCCCGCCCGGCGCCCTACCATAGCCCCGTCCCCCGAGCGAAGCCGTGTCCGTTTCGCCCATGATTTCGGAATGATGGAGGCAGATGTCATGCCCGACCACGGCAGGAAAGGATCGGGCCGCCCGCCGGCCGGGATCTCGCCCGCCCGGAGAGGGAACGCTTGACCGGCCTTGCCGCCATCCGCCGCGCGGCAGTGCTCGCGCCGCACCCCGACGACGAGGTGCTCGGCTGCGGCGGCACCATGGCCCGGCTCGCCGCCGCCGGGGCCGAGGTGCATGTCGTCATTGCGACGCGCGGTCGTCCGCCGCGCTATTCGGACGCTTATATGGACCGGGTGATGGATGAAGCGCGCGCCGCCCACGCCGTGCTCGGCGTCCATCGGACGCACTACCTCGACCTGCCGGCGGCGGCGCTCGACACGCTGCCCGCGGCCGAGATCAACGCCCGCATCGGCGACTGCCTCGATGTCATTGCGCCCGATACGCTCTTCGTCCCCTTCGTCGGCGACATCCATCTCGACCATCAGATCGCCTTCACCTCGGCGATGGTGTGGGCGCGGCCGCGGCACGCCGGCGCGCCGGCGCGGGTGCTCGCCTATGAGACGCTGTCGGAAACCAACTGGTATGCCCCCGGGGTGACGCCGGGGTTCCAGCCCAATCTCTTCGTCGATGTTTCGGACCATATCGAACAAAAGATCGACGCCTTCGCGGCGTTCGAATCGCAGGCGAAGCCGTTCCCCGACGAACGCTCGCCCGAGGCGATCCGCGCGCTCGCCACCTTGCGCGGCGCGACGGTCTATTGCGCGGCGGCGGAGGCGTTCGTCGCGATTCGCGAAATATGGCGCGGCCGATGACCGCTTTCGGCCCGGTCGTGCGAAAAATGTCGCGCAGCTTCGGCGACGGCGGGCTCAACGCGCGCCACCTGACCCAGATCGGGCATCTCCTCTCGGGCAATGCGATGAGCAGCGTGCTGATGCTGATCAGCACCGCGATCGCCGCGCGCACGTTGACGGTCGAAAAATTCGGCGTCTTCGTGATGATCCTGACCTTCGTCCGCCTGATCGAGCGCATCGCGCGCTTCGAATCGTGGCAGCCGCTGATCAAATTCGCCACCGACCGCGAAGCCGACGGCAATCCCGACCAGCTTGCGCGGCTCTATCTCTATGGGCTGCTGCTCGACGTCGGCGCCGCGATCGTCGCCGCCGGCACCGCGCTCGCGCTCGTCGCGCTCGTCGGGCCGCTGGTCGGGGTCGACACGGTCTATCTGCCGCTCGTCGCGATCGCCTGCCTCGGCACCTTGTTCAACATCACCGGCATGCCGACCGCGGCGCTCCGCCTCGCGGGGCAGTTCCGCACCATCGCCTACAGCCAGCTCGTCGCGCAGCTGCTGCGGATCGCGCTCGCCTTCTTCTGCTGGTGGAAATCGCTCGGTGTCGAAAGCTTCCTGATCGCATGGACCGCGGCGCAGATCTTCGGCGCGATGATCTTTCTCGCTTTCGGCTTCGCCGCGCTGAAAGTGCAGCGGATTCCCAACCCGCTCCGCGCCTCGCCGCGCCATCTGATGCGCGATTTCCCCGGCTTTTTGACCTTCGCCTCGTCGACCAACCTGTCGATGACGATGCGCACGCTGACGCAGGAGGCCGACACGCTGCTCGTCGGCGCGCTCGCCGGGCCGAGCCCCGCGGGCTTCTATCATATCGCCAAGCGCCTCGCAAAGCTCGCGCAGCAGGTCGGGGCGCAGGCGCAGGCGGTGATGTATCCCGACATGGCGCGACTGTGGGCGAGCCGGCGCTATCGCGATCTTCGCATGTTGACGCGGCGCATCCAGGGGGTGCTCGGGGCGATCGGCCTCGCGGTGCTGGCCGCGGTCGCGGCGTTCGGCGAGCCGCTGGTCACCTTCGCCGCGGGAAGCAAATATGGCGACATCGGCCCGCTGCTCGTCGCGCAGGTGGTCAGCGTGATCTTCATCATGCATACCGCGCCGTCACGATCGGTGCTGCTGTCGATGGGCCGCCCGCACCTCGTGCTCGTCGTCGCCGCATTCGGCACGGCGGTCTTCTTCGCCACCGCGGTGCTGCTGATCCCCGGCATGGGCGCGATGGGCGCGAGCATCGCGCAAATCGCCTTCGCCGCCGTCACTGCGCTGTGGATGGACGTCGCGTGGCGCCGAACGCTGCGCGGGCTCGCCGACCGAACGCCCTGACGCCGATCACGCCCGCGGCGTTTCAGGCGGCGGACCGCCAGCCCTTCCTCACGATAGAGCCGCTGGGTCTTCTTGCGGTTGATCATAACGCCCTCCCGGCGCAGCAGGATATGCAGACGGCGATAGCCGAACCGGCGACGCTGGTTGGCCAGCTCGCGCAGCTTCTCACGCAAACCGGCGTCATCGTCCCGGGTGGAACGGTAACGCACGCTCTTACGATCGGCATCGATGACACGGCACGCCCGCCGTTCGCTCATCCCGTGGCAGGCCTGGAGATGAGCTACAGCTTCCCGCATGGCGGCGGGCGTCAGAACTTTTTTGCCAGCAGATCCTTCAGCGCAACGTTGTCCAGCATCGTGTCGGCCAGCAGCCGCTTGAGCTTCGCGTTCTCGCTCTCAAGTTCCCTCAGTCGACGGGCTTCCGATACCTCCAGCCCGCCATACTTCGACTTCCAGTTGTAGATCGTCGCTTCCGACACGCCGTGCCGTCGGGCCAGGTCGGCGGTCTTCGCACCGGCCTCGGCCTCCTTCAGCACGCCGATGATCTGCTCCTCTGTAAACCTCGTTCTCTTCATCTCGTCCGTCCTTCGGTCAGGGTCGGACTCTAATCGAGACTGGAGGAAAATCAGGGGGTCACGTCACCGGGCCACGTGTGGCTGATCTGAGACCCCGTTTTCCATACGCATTCCATACTCGTGGAATAGCGCATAGCTAACCTATTGAAAGATTGGCGCACCCGACAGGATTCGAACCTGTGACCTCTGCCTTCGGAGGACCATGCCTTTGGGAATATCCATATTTCTCAGCTCCTTAATGGTTCCACACCTCATGGTTTGTCGTGTTTTGTTCTGCTTGGTTTCCGGGGATAATCCGGATCAGAAAGCGTCTCTGGCGCTGGTTTGATAATTGGGATGATGGTGGCCGTAATTCTTCTCAAGCGTCTCCCGCGTCATGCCCAGGAACCCGCAGGCTTCGTGCTTGTCGATGCCCTTCTGCATCAACCAGGTAGCGCAGGTATGCCGTAGGGTGTGGGGCACTACTTTCCGGTGACCGGTCGTCGGAATGTCGGCCAGCGCCACGGCGGCATGAAAGCTGTTCTTGATGTCCTTGATCGGGTGGCCCTGATAGGTCACCACATATTCATCCTGCGGATATTTTCGTCGCCGCCGCTTAAGCTGCTTCACCAATCGTTTCGGGATGGTCGTTCGCGGCCGCTCTTTCTTGGTGCGCCGGCGACCTGCGGGGTTCCAATCGATATAACCACGCTCGAAGTCGATATCCGCCCACTTGAGCGACAGAATCGCTTCTTTGCGTTGGCCGGTAAGCATGCCGATTATCAGGAATAAGGGCAGATGCCCGGCCGCCCGATCCACACGGGAGGCCGCGCGCACGAGCTTCACGGCCTCATGGCATTCCAGAAAACGGATACGGCCTTCGGATGGCGCCGGCCGAAACACCGTGACCGTTCTGGAAATCAGGCCGTCGCGAAACGCTCGATTGATTGCTGCTGCCAGCACCCCGAGTTCGCGGCGCATCGTTTCCGTGGCTCGATTGCGCCAGACAAGATAGTCGTCGCAACTCCCCTCGGTCACTTCGCTGACATAGCGATTGCGCCAGAAAGGAAGCATCGCGCTAACGGCGTTCTGAATGCGTTCCTTGTCCGCGACCTTCGGCATCCGCTTGAGCATGTAGTTGTTGAGGGTCTCGGCGATCAGCACCTCCGCCGGATCGCGCGGCCCTTTTGGTTTGTGGCGGGCGATCAGCCACGTCGCGCGGAACAGCTCAGCCTCTCGGCGATCTCGTGTGCCAGTCGATTTCTCTCGGCTTCGTCCGCCTTCTGTCCAGTAGATGTAAAAGTTTCCACCTGGGTCTTTGCGGTCGATTTCGAGTCTTGGCTCGGCTCTTGGTCTGGACATGCTTTCACCACGTGGTTCCTGAGATACCGCTCCCACGCGCCGACAGGGATTTTCGGGTTTCGCATACCGGGCGTAGGGTAAATGTGATCCAGCTTGCGCTGCTGGATCAGGTGGCGGATGGCCGACACTGAAAGGCCGACGCGAGTGGCCAATTGCTTCGGTGTTTCGAGAGTGGTTGTCACATCACACTCCAAATTGGTTGATTTCATCCCCGATTGCGCGGACAATGAACGCATCACCCATAATGAATACATTTCAATCAATCAAGGCAGTTTTGGATTGAAAAGTGGGTTGAGGAGGGAACTTGGCTGTCCTGGATGACATGGCGGAGCGCCTTGAGCAGATTCGCAAGCGCGAGAATCTGTCGCAGGAAGCATTCTCGCAGCGGCTTGGCATCAGTCGGGGTGCCTACCAGCACTACAGTCGAGGTGGGCGCGAGATTCCATCCAGCGTTCTCGACGCCCTCCTGCGGGAGTTCGGAACCGATCCATACTGGATGCTTCGCGGTAATGAACGAGGGCCATCTTCCGCGAAGGAAGAACTTTTAGTCGAAAATGCCGCGCGGATCGTATTGATGCTGCTCGATGCCTATAAGGATCAGAAAATCCAATGGGATGAAGAGAAGCTAATAAATGCCACAAAATTCGCCCAATTCTACCTCTTCGATAAGCGTAGCATCATCGCGGAGGGGCGCGACATTATAAATAAGTTCGCTTCTTCATGAGAGGGTCAATTATGGAACGGAATAACCCGGACTTCTATGGCAGGGTCATGCACGGTTACATTGTGCATGAACGATCGCGTAGCGGATACTCAGCTCTTCTGCTGGGCGGAAAGGCTCTGATATTGCTCACAGCGCTTTGTGGGCTGAGCCTTCTGGCGTTTGCTTCTCCGGCGATCGGGTCGCATTCGATGTATGGGGCAATCATCACTGGTGCGGCGTTGGCCGTGCTGATTGGCCTGGGGTGGGTGGAAGCGCGATCCGGCAAGCCGGTTCTGCGTCCGCGCGGCATCCCTGGATCGGGATTCTGGCATTGGGAATTCGAGATGCCCAAGCCAGCCAGCGGCAACGCGGAAACCGCTGGCTGATCCATATTTCACGACGACACCGAGAGATCTGCCGCATGAGCGGTAAAGAGGCGGCACCAAGAAGGGGCGGGCATGACGGAGCTGAGTTTCAAGGGTAAGGAGTTTGTCTATAACCACCATCTGGCGGTGCCCTTCCGCCCACTCGTGCCCGATGAAACCAAAGGCATCGGCCCCGTCGCGCTCGACGGCAATCTCGTCATCCACGGCGACAACTTGCACGCGTTAAAGTCGCTTCTGCCGCTTTACGCGGGCAAGGTGGACTGCATCTTTATCGACCCGCCCTACAACACCGGCAACGAGGGCTGGTGTTACGACGATAACGTCAACGCCCCAATGATCCGCGAGTGGCTGGAATCCAACCCCATCGGCATCGAAGATGGTCTCCGCCACGACAAATGGTGCGCAATGATGTGGCCGCGCCTGCGGCTACTCCATGAACTTCTCGCGGATGACGGAAGTATCTGGATCACGATAGATGATAATGAAGGGCACCGCCTTAAATTAATGCTCGATGAAGTTTTTGGGAAAGAAAACTTCCTAGCAAACTTCGTATGGCAGTCGAAGGATACACCCGGTAATAACAGTTCTGGAATCGCTGAAACTCATAACCATGTAATCGCATTCCGAAAATCGGAAGATTTTACTCCCGATCTTTTGGAGAGAAACGAAGATCAGATCGCGAACTACACCAACCCTGACGGCGACCATAGGGGCGATTGGTTGGCCGCGCCGCTGACGCGCGCAGAGCATCGCGATAGAGATTACTACGCTCTTACTAACAGGGCTGGCCGAGAAGTTTTCCCACCGAAAGGCAGTAGCTGGAGACGACCGCCCGCCAAAATGAAGTGGCTCGAAAGTGATAAACGAATCTGGTGGGGTAAGAACGGTGACGCCGATTTCCCAATGGAGAAGAAGTTTCTAAAAGAAGCAAAGCCAGGCGTGGTTAATCAGACGTGGTGGCCGTACACATTCGCGGGGAGTACTCGAAACGCAGGAGCAGAATTGAAGGAGCTTTTTGAGGGTGAGAAGCCTTTTGAAACCCCCAAGCCACGGCAACTCATCGAGCGCATCTTGGAGCTCTCCTGCGGGCCGGATGCCATCGTTCTCGACTCCTTCGCAGGCTCAGGTACAACGGCACACGCCGTTCTCGCTACAAATGAGAAAGATGGCGGCAACCGCCACTTCATCCTTGTTGAAATGGAAAACTATGCCGACCGCCTGACGGCGGAGCGCGTCCGCCGCGTTATGAACGGCTATGACTTCAAAGGCACGCAGAAGACTGAACTTCTGCGCGAACGGCTGAATTGGCGCGCCCTCAATAATAGCGGCGATTTGGTGCACAAGGTCGAAGCTATCGAGAACCTGCACGGCCACGAGTACGACCGCATCAAAAAGGAAGTGAAGGACGGCGAGTTGATCGTGACCGGGGAGAAAACGGTGGCGGAGCGCGCCGAAGGTCTTGGCGGCTGCTTCACCTATTGCACGCTCGGCGATCCTGTCGAGTTGGACAAGGTGCTCAACGGTGAAACTTTGCCGCCCTATTCCGGTCTGGGTTCGGCGCTGTTCCATATGGCGACCAATCACGCGCTAGATACCGTTGTCGTGCGCGAAGATGATTTCTACCTCGGCGCATCCGAAGGCCAGCATGTCTGGCTGATCTACAAGCCGGATCTCGACTGGCTGAAGTCGCCGGAAGCGGCGTTGACGCTAGCTCGCGCTAAGGCGTTCGCCGCCTCCGATCCAGACAGGCGGCACCTTGTCTTCGCCCCGGCGCGATTCGTGAGCCAGAAGATGCTGGCGGAACAGAACATCCCCGTGGAGTTCGTGCCGCTGCCTTTCGCGCTCTACCGGATAGATCGGAGCTGACGCTGTGTTTCGCCAGCTCGATTATCAGGACCGCGTGCTCTCGACGCTCGACGCTTATCTGGACCTCTTGAAGGAAAAGAAGGCGCGCGCCGACAGAGTGGCGGCACTCGCCGCGCAAGACCCGGACCTTGGCCTTGCCATTCCGGATTTTGCGAAGGAGGCTTGGGAAGCCATGAACGCGGTGGGCAAGCTGCCCGCTTCCCGCGCCGCGATTCCGTTCTCGCCGCGCATGGACGGCTGCGACCGCCCCGTGCCCAACGCCGTGCTGAAGGTGCCGACCGGCGGCGGCAAGACGTGGCTTGCCGTCTCCGCCGTGTCGCGGGTGATGGGCCGCTATCTCGACCGCAACACCGGCTTCGTCCTGTGGATCGTGCCGAATGAGGCAATTTACACGCAGACACTCAAGCACTTGAAGGATCGCCAGCACCCCTATCGCCAGGCGCTCGACCGCGCGGCGGCGGGGCGCGTGAAGATCATGGAGAAAACCGACCGGCTCGATGCGCGGGACGTGGAAACCAATCTCTGCGTCATGCTGCTGATGCTGCAATCCGCGAACCGCGAGACGCAGGATTCCCTGAAAATGTTTCAGGACCGGGGCGACGTGCACGGCTTCTTCCCGCCCGAAGGTGAGCAACAGGCGCATCAGGCCGCCATCGACCGCACGCCGAACCTCTCCGCCTATACGGGCATGTTCCCGATGGTGAAGGATTCCCTCGGGAACGCCCTTCGGATCATCCGGCCCGTGGTGGTGATGGATGAGGGCCACCGCGCCATTTCCGATCTCGCCTTCGGCACGCTCTACGGTTTCAATCCGTGTTTCGTGCTGGAGTTGACGGCCACGCCGCAGGACGTGCAGCCGCGCGGCGGCCGCAATCCGCGCGAAGGCCGCTATGCCAATGTGCTGGTGGAAGTGACGGGGCGCGAGCTGGACCGTGAGGGCATGATAAAGATGCCGCTCAACCTCGATCCCCGGCAGGGCAATGACTGGAAGGCCACGCTGAACGCGGCGCTCGCCAAGCTCGACACGCTTGATGTCGAAGCTCGGCAATTGCGGGCCGACACAGGCCGCTATATTCGCCCGATCATGCTGATCCAGGTAGAGCGCACGGGCGCGGATCAGCGCGAAAGCGGCCATATCCACGCCGAAGATGTGAAGGACTGGCTCCTGACGGCGGGTTTCGATCCAGCGGAAATCGCAGTCAAAACCGCGCAGCAAAACGATCTCAACAATCCCGAAAATCAGGACCTGCTGTCGCCCACCAACCGCGTGCGGGCGATTATCACGAAACAAGCGCTGCAAGAGGGCTGGGATTGCCCCTTCGCCTATGTGCTGTGCAGTCTTGCGGCCAGCGCCAACCTCAAGGCCATGACGCAGCTCGTCGGCCGCATCCTCCGCCAGCCCGGCGCGCTGAAGACTGGCGTTGAAGCGCTCGACGAATGCCATGTCATCACGCACCACGCCGATACGGCCACGGTGGTCGGCGCTATCAAGGATGGCCTTGAGCAGGATGGCCTCGGCGATTTGGTGCTGCGCGTGACGCAGGACGACAAGAGCGGGACAGACAAGACGGCCCGCACGATCAAACGCCGCCAGGTTTTCGCCTCCACGGAAATCTACTTGCCCAAGGTGATGGTGGTGGAGGACGACGGCGACGCGCGCGAGCTGGACTATGAGATGGATGTGCTCTCCGCGCTCGACTGGCGGGGCTTCGATCCGAAGGAAATCGCGGATCGCGTGCCGAAGAACGCCCAGGCGGCGGAAAGCCAACTCCAACGGATCAGGCTTGCCGAGGACGGCGACGAATTGTTCGTCGGCGAGACGGTGGCCGCCAATGCGGAAATCCTTGCCTTCGATCCGGCGCATGCCGTCCGGATGATTTCCGACATCGTGCCGAATCCCTTCGTCGGGCGCGAGATTGTCGGCGCGGCAGTCGCGGCCCTTCGGACGCGGGGTTTCGATGACGCCAAGCTTGGCCTGCTCGCCAGCCTGATCGTGGAAGAGCTGCGCAAGGGTCTCGACGCCGCACGCAATGCGCGCGCTGAAGCCATGTTCAAGAACGAAGTGGCGGCGGGGCGCATCCAGTTCCGTTTGCGGCTCGATGGCCGCAACTGGCGGATGCCCTTCAGCGTCGAAACAACGGAACCGGAGAATGCTCGCCAGCTCCTGAACCGCGCGGGCGGCCCGCTCGAAAAGAGCCTGTTCGCACCCGTCTATGAGAACGAGCTGAACAGCGATGAGCGGGATGTGGCGGTCTATCTCGACGGCGAAAAGACGCTGGCCTGGTGGCACCGCAATGTCGCGCGAACGCAATATGGTATTCAGGGGTGGAAGAAGGCCAAAATCTATCCGGATTTCATCTTCGCCGTGCAGCGTGACGGAGAAGCCAACCGGATTACTGTGCTGGAGACCAAGGGCGATCAGCTCGACAATCTCGACACGGCTTACAAGCGCGAAGCGCTTTCGTTCCTATCGGATCATTTCCAGTGGGACGAGACCACGCCGGTCGGCGAACTGGAACTGGTCAACAACGGCGAAACCGTGGAAGGCACCTTGATCCTGATGAGCGAATGGAAGGCGAACCTGCCCGCGTATCTCTGACGGGACGGCATGAGGGAGCGTATGAAGCTTCCCCGCGCATTGCCATTGGTTCCCACCGTTTGCCCCCGTATCATGATGCAATGGAACCAACGATGCCTCGCAGCGGACAGCGCCGGTTTGTCAGCTACGGTCTCAACGAGAGGGGGCGCGATTTCGCCGTGGGGGACATTCATGGCGCCTTTTCGGTCTTGCAGGAGGGGCTGGACGAAATTGGTTTCGACCCTGCGATGGACAGGTTGTTCGCGGTGGGCGATCTTGTCGATCGCGGACCACAATCTGCCGACGTGCTGAACTGGCTCGACAAGCCCTGGTTTCACGCCATCGCCGGCAATCACGAAATGCTCACATGGCGTTCCGTCGCAGGCGAACCGTTCCCCGGTGTGGTGCATGCCGAGGAAGGCGGAGAATGGTTGCAGGAACTCCCTCCTGAGCGGCAAGCGCTTATCGGCGAACGATTGAAGGCTTTGCCTGTCGTGATGGAAGTGAAGACACCGGCGGGCACGGTCGGGTTGGTCCACGCCGATTGCCCTTTCGATGACTGGGAAGAAATGCGCACGGTGGATTGGGATAGCCTGGACGATCTCGACGAAACCATGATGGTCAGCTTGTGGTCGTGCGCCCGCTACGTCCGGCAGTATGATCGCCCTGTCCGTAATATCCGAGCGGTCGTCCATGGGCACATGACTATCCCGGATGTAGCTGTCCTGGGGAATGTCCACTTCATCGACACCGGCGGCGGCAGGAGGCTGGGGCGGTTCGCTTTTCTCGATCTGCATACCCTCATGCCCGTTTATGGGAGCGGCGAGCGCTTCTACCGCCCATCGCGGCGATATTTGTAACATCGCGCCACTGAACGGAGCGGCTGATCTTTCGGGCGCCACATCGGTGGTGGCACGTGCCACCACCCTGGACAATTTGACCTTGGACAGCGGGCCGGAGGAGGCATAAAGTAGTGTTTGGTATTACCTCTTGCTATGGAGCTTTCTCAATGGCGGCAGCGACATCCATCAAGCTCGATGACGAGCTGAAAGGGCGCGTGCGGCATCTTGCCAGTCAGCGCCGGCGATCGGCTCACTGGATCATGCTCGAAGCAATCCAGCAGTATGTCGACCGCGAAGAAGCGCGCGAGAGCTTCAAGCAGGAAGCCTTGGCGAGCTGGGCGGCCTATCAGGAAACCGGACAGCATCTAACCGGTAAGGAAGTGCGCGCTTGGCTCCGCACATGGGGCACCGAGGACGAGACGGCGGTGCCTGAGTGCCACAACTGATCGTCACGCCCGGCGCAGCGCCGGGTTTGGATCGTTGCCGCCGCTTTCTGGCCGACAAGGCTCCGGAAGCCGCTCAGCGGGCTGCACAGGCGATCGAGCGGCATTTCCTGCTGCTGGAAGAGTCGCCGAGCATAGGCAGGCCGTTTCCGGAGTTTCCGGAACTTCGCGAGCTGGTGATACCGTTCGGAGATTCCGGCTATGTAGCGTTGTATCGCCATGAACCCGCCGATGATGCGATCTATGTACTGGCGTTCCGACATCAGAAGGAAGCCGGATATTGATCGGAGCGCGATGCGGCTGCTCCGCCCGAGCGAAAATCGCGCACCCATACTTGCATCGCAAAGGCCGGTCGGAAAAGCTTCTCGCGAATTTCGTAACATCGAGAATCAATCCTTAATGCGCTTCGCGCAGCAGGTGGTGGCACATGCCACCGCCTGCCAAATGAGCTGACGACTTCCGGGGGGATACGCTCTGTTGTCGTCCTATTGTGGCATGGGTTCGCGGCGCCCATCAAGGATCGGCGGTTCCCCCCAATTTGCTACGCAAATCGGCTCCCCCACCGCCCGCTTGCGCGGCCGCGTCGCGGTCCTGGACAGCCGCCGCCGGTGCCCATGCCTGCCCGTCACTCCCCACAACGCAGAAGGAGAACCGGATCCACATTGAATTGTATCAAGCGCTGCAATCGGTTAATGTGTCCGACGACGCGGCAGCCGAAGTTGTTAAGGCTGTTGAGGAGTATGTTGCAGTGAAGATTAAGGATGCTAACGCCGAGATCAGGGCGCAGTTGAAAGCACAGACCTGGTTGATCGGTGCTTTCGGCCTTATCATCGCCGCAGGCGTGGTGATGAGCGGCGCAGCCCAGCTCTTCAATTGACGCACCGAGGGAGGCTCCGGCCTCCCTCTTTTTTACACCGATTTCCAAGCATAAACGCCGCTGCCGGTTGCGCGGGCGGCCGAGAACTGCGCACCGCTTCGATAAGCGGTGGCACGTGCCACCGCCCGGCTGATTTCAGTGTAGTCTACAAGCAACAACGATAGTTGGCGATCAACGCGAGCGACCTGGCGGTCCCGGCTGTTGCTCTCGTTCGCTTGGCGACCGGTCGCGAATTGCGGCGCGCTCGATTGCGGTTATCGCTTGTTCGTGAGCGGTGGGCATCCGCCCGCGCTTCACGAAGTCCCGCACCTTGTCGGCAAGCTGACGGTCGGCAGCATCCGTGCTCTGGGCAAGCTGGTCGGCCGCTGCCAGATAAACACGGGATGTCTCCGCCCATAGTTTCTTACTCGCGCTGACGAACCGTGGTGGTGGCGCCTCACTCTTATAGTCGGCGATGACGGCGGCGCGGAACCGCTGATTGGCGCGCGGTGGTATCGCAGTCCCCGCTTTCAATCGCTCTCGCATGCGATGGAGCGCCATGCTGTGCCCCGCACGCCCAACACCTCGTGCGGCACGCGGAGTCGCCTCAGCGGTCACACCTCTTGCTCGCAGCTCCTCAGCGAACCGCTCGCGGTAGCGGTGCAGTGTGTGCGGCCGCGGGTTAAAGCGCCGGCCCGTATCGCCGCGCGCTGCGACCGTAAGATGCACATGGGGCCTCGGCGTATCGGTGTGCAGCGCCATGACGTAGTCCCACTCCTGCGCGATTTCACTCTTGGCGACCTCACGCACGGCCGCCAAGACCTTACCCGGTTCTGTGCCCGCCGGCATCGAGAAGATCATGCCGACAGCGGCAACGCTCGAAGCATTCCGCCGATACATCGGATCACTCCAATGCCTCGCCAGCTCATGCCGCTCGTCACGCTCGTCCAGATAGTCACCGTCGCGATTTTCGAGGACGATCCCACCTCTTCTGCCGATGTAGTCCAGGTGCGCCGCGAGGTGCTGACTTCCCTTTGGACGGCCTGTCACTTTCACCATTACCTCTGGTGCCCGGCTGACAACGCGTGCCAGGCGAGCCGTGGTTCCACGCACAGCCTTTCGCCCCGTCGCGCGGGCCAGCCCTGCCGACAGCCGTATGTTCGGATCGCCCTTCGGGCGCGGCCGAAACAACAAGGCAAGCTGATGGGCTTCGAAGCTGTTATCAAAGTCGCTCACCGGGAATCTCCCAATATGAAAGATCGGCCTTGGTCGCCGCGCCAATTCCCTCGACGGCCGCACCGATCGCGGCGCGTAGTTCGTTCATGGCATGCAACTGTTCGACAATTTCGGCAGGGCCGTCGGCCAAAGCCATCCTGTTTATGGCTTTGGCAATCTGATTGACGTTGCGTCCAATGTGCTGGAGCTGCCGGCGGCAGTTCAACAGCTCTGCTCGCAGCTCGTCATCCACAGGCGCACCGATCTCCAGATGCAGGCGAATGAGCGTCTTTGCCCATGTCGATGGAGTCATGCGACGCTCGCGTGCCCGATACCGCAGAACCGCAAGCTCGGCCTCGGTAAGCCGAAGGGGTGGCAATCGCTTGCCTGCCGGCGTTCCTTCTTTGGGAATGGGATTGTCGCCTGGAGCCACACCGGCCTGAGCGAGAAGCCTGTCCACAATCTGCCGCATGAACGGTCCACGTCCGCCATATGGCCGCGCGATCACGTCGATCTGAGCGACTTTCTCACGCTCGATCCGGAGGCTGAGCCACCCGTCCATCAGGGGGTAGGTGTCCCTTGCCGCTGCGCTCGAAACCACAATGGCGAGCGCAGAGGTGCACAATGCACGCCGCGAGGCTTATCCTGCTCTAAGCAAAACCTACCCCCACTGACCTCCACAATGGTGGCACGTGCCACCACCCGCATACGGCCAATTCGAGCGCCGGCAACGCGAAGACCATGAAGGCCCTCCGGTCTCCGCTCCCTCCGCATCATCTTGCGCATCCCGCTTTTGCAGGAATCGCCCTCGTCCGATCAAGGATGGCGCCCACAAGGCCGGCGAGGTTCATCTGACCACGCAGGCTGCTTTCCACCATGCCAGCCAGACAGCCGTTCGGTCTTTTGACGTGATAACGATGAGACACATCGAGCACGGCATTGCGCTGGATGATAATGATGCACAGAGCCGCTCGCTCGCGACCAAGACGAGCGCAAGCTGTCTGCCAGGTTCGTTGGTCAACGCCCATTTGCAAAGCCATCTGGAATGACGTCTCCACGATGGCTGGCCAGTTCACCCCGCCATACATGTCGAGCACGCTGCGATACTCATCGGTTGCAAGCACCGCTGCCAGACGCGGGGTGATCCGATCGTAAGAAGGTGGCGCGGCAGCGCTGCCGCTACAGATTTTTGAAGATTCTTCTGGTGGTATATCAGGTGCGCAGTTTTCTTCCGATCGATCGGAAGTTTTTCGCGCACCGGGGCATGGCTCCAGCTCCACCAGAACGGCGGCGAGCGCGGTCTTGATGTCCTCCAATCGCTCAAGGTCATTAATCCGCGCCGTGCGCCCATCGGGCAGAATATCGGCGGCTAGTGTCTTTGCCTCGGCAACCTCGCTCTTTCTGATCGCGCGATTGATCTGCCGAATCTCGGCCTTGCACTGGTCGATGGCCCGATTGCGGAGGCGCATCGCCTGAGCCTTGCCCAATAGTTCCTGATAGCGCTGGATCAGTGGGCCGAGATTGGCGCCGGCCGCCCATGTGATTCGACCATTGCAACGATCACCCGAACGCGAGCCGTTATTTCCGGTGGATCGGACCAGGAAGCCGGCGGTCTCAAGCTCGCGTTCGGCATAATTGATGGATCTCGGCGACAGATTCAGGACGCGCGCCGTGCGACAAACCTGTGCCCAGACCGCGCAAATGCGTCCCTCCAGATAATCCTCATCGGAGGTTCTGAGCACATAATGTCGCATCAGGGCGATCGCTGTTCGAGACAGGCGATACTGAACTTTGGCCACGGCTTCGAACGCTGACAGTAGATCGAATCGTCCGCACCCTTCCGGAAGTGTCAAACGGCGTTCAAAAGGGACCCCCGATCGGCGTCGAAGAGGGACCCCCTTTTCGGATAATATGATGCTGGTTTGTTGAAGATGGCCTTGCGCTGCGTGCGGCGGAGGGCGGGCGTAGCCCGACCGGAGGCGCGCGCAGCGCAAGATAGATTTTTGAAGGCGCCGAAGGTGGCTGTCAGCTGCGGTTTTTGAAGCGCCAGCTGTCGTTGCCCGTCTCGACGATATCGCAGTGGTGGGTGACGCGGTCGAGCAGCGCCGTGGTCATCTTGGGATCGCCGAACACGGTCGGCCATTCGCCGAAGGCGAGGTTCGTGGTGATGATGACGCTGGTCCGCTCATAAAGCTTGCTGATGAGGTGGAACAGCAACTGCCCTCCCGAGCGGGCGAACGGCAGATAACCGAGCTCGTCGAGCACGATCAGGTCGAGCCGCGACAGCTGCGCCGCCAAGGTCCCGCCCTTGCCGATCCGGGTCTCCTCTTCGAGGCGTGTCACCAGATCGACGGTGTTGAAGTAGCGGGCGCGAGCGCCACTTCGCACGACATTGGCGGTGATCGCGATGGCGAGGTGGGTCTTGCCTGTCCCCGTGCCGCCGACCAGCACGATATTGCGGCGAGGCGGGAGGAAGGAGCCGTCATGAAGGGACCGGATCATCTCCTCATTGATCGGCGTGCCCTCGAAGCTGAACCGCTCCAGGTCCTTCACCACGGGCAGCCTCGCAGCCGTCATCCGATAGCGGATGGAGGCTGCATCCCGGTGGGTCGCCTCGGCGCGGAGCAGATCGGTCAGTATCTCCATGGTGGTGCGCTTGCGCTGGAGGCCGGTGGTGACCGCCTCGTCGAACGCCGCCGCCATGCCCTTGAGTCCGAGGCCGCGCATCGTGTCGATCATATCATGCCGCTGCATCATAGCCTCGCAGCAGATCATAGCGGGCACAGTCGGCGAGCGGAGGATGCCGCAGCATCCGGTCTTCCGAAGTGACGATGCTGTGGGGTGTCGCCGGCTCGCGGCGCCGGGAGAGGATGTTGAGGATCAGCTCGTCGCTGGCCGTTCCACTCGCCAGCGCTTCGCGCACGGCAGCCTCTACCGGCTCCAGGCCATCGGTGAGCACCGCCGAGAGGACCCGCACGAACCTGCGATCGGCCTCGTCCCCGGTGCCCAGCCTTCGCCGTAATCGGTGCAGGGCGGGCGGCAGATCCCAGTCCTGGAACGGTGCGCCGTTACGCAGCGCGCCGGGCTTGTGCGCGAGGACCGGCAGATAATGCCAGGGATCGTATATCGTGCGGTTCCGACCGAAGTGGCGCTCATGCTCCCCGACGAGCGCATCGCCGCAGCGTATGACGATGCGATCGGCATAGGAGCGCACCTGAACGGTCCGGCGTGCGGCCGTCGACATGACCGAGTAGCGGTTGCGATCGAAGCTGATGAGGCAGGTGCCGGTGACCGCATGCTCGCTCTCATGGAAGCCGTCGAACGGTGCCAGGATCGGCTGCAAGGCCGGTCGCTCCATATCCAGCGCCTCGGCGACGGTGATATCCCCGCGTTCGGGATGGGCATGATGCTCGGCCCAGCGCCGGCACTCGGCCTCGAGCCACCCGTTGAGCTCAGCCAAGCTGGCGAACCGGAGCCGCGGCTGGAAGAAGCGGCCTCGGATCGTCTGGACCTGCTGCTCGACCTGGCCCTTCTCCCATCCCGCCGCCGGCGAGCAGGCGGTCGGCTCGACCATGTAATGATCGGTCATGATCAGGAAGCGGCGGTTGAACACACGTTCCTTGCCGGTGAACACGGCCGTCACCGCCGTCTTCATATTATCGTAGATACCGCGTCGCGGCACACCCCCGAAGAAAGCGAACGCCCGGGCATGGGCATCGAACAGCATCTCCTGGCCCTCGCGCGGATAAGCCCGGACATAAGGTGCGCGCGAGTCGCAGAGACGCATATGCGCCACCTTCACCCGCATCGGCTTGCCGGCGATCTCCACATCCTCGTGGCTCCAGTCGAACTGGTAGGCCTCACCCGGCTGGAAGGTCATCGGGATGAACGCCGGTGCGCCTTCGCCAGCATCCTTCCGCCGCGCAGCACGCCAGCGCGCCGCATAGCGGCGCACCGCATCATAGGATCCATCGAACCCCTCGCGCACCAGCAGGTCATGGATACGCGTCATCCGTAGCCGATCGCGGCGGCCGCGACCTTCGTTCTCCTCAAGCAGCGCATCGAGACGATCCTGATAAGGACCGATCCGCGGCAGCGGCTGGACTTTGCGCTGATAGTTGAACGCCGCCTCCGGCGACCGGATCGCCTTGCGGACTACCTTCCGCGACAAACGAAGGTCGCGCGCGATCGCCTTGATCGCCTTCCCCGCTGCATGCTCACGCCGAATCCGAACCACTGTCTCCACGATCAACATCCCGTTCTCGCCAACTGATCAAAACCAGTCGGCCGACTAAATCCCCGGGATGAAGGGGTCCTTTTTGCACGCCGATCACCCCACGAAGGGGGTGCCTATTGCACGCTGATCCTCATCCGGAAGACCGGAATGCGTCAGGGTGATGCTCATGCTGCACCTCCCGGTGACATGCCGCTTGAACGGAGCGCAGCCCTGCCGTATGATTCGCCTATAGCTGCTGTGCTATGCAATGCGCCGTCGCAAAGGGTGGCAGCCCTTTCGGCGGCTTTTTGCTGTCCGTCGTTCTGGCTCAGGCACTGGAAAGCGGTGCCATGTAGGGGGCGGGGATCGCCAAACAAAGGCGGTTTAATCCGGAGATAATCCGGATCAGGATGCCATACAGAGCCGCCACTCTGCTCGTAAGTCATTGAAAATAATGGCGCACCCGACAGGATTCGAACCTGTGGCCTCTGCCTTCGGAGGGGGTACTAGCATGTTTGCGCCAGCCTACGCCAGAGCAAGTTTTTCTAGCCTAAGCCACTATAATAAAACGCTATTCTTGATTTGTCGATCTGCGCTGCCGTAACCTTGAATTCGCCCTGATTTCCTTCCGCGTGCTTACGTGGTGCTTACGCGAAAACCGGGCCAAACGGGAGTAGGCTCGATGGTCAAACTGACCAAGCGCGTTGTCGATGCAGCTGTAGCAGAGACGAAAGATTATGTCCTCTGGGACGATGAACTACTTGGCTTCGGGCTCCGGATATTCCCCACCGGCAAGCGCAGCTACCTCATTCAGTATCGCGCCGGAGGCCGCTCGCGTCGTTACACGATCGGCATCCATGGAGTCTGGACCCCGGAAACTGCCAGGCGGGAGGCCAAGTCCCAGCTCGGTAGGGTTGCTCAAGGCGAGGACCCTGCCGAAGAACGGGCCGAACTCAACAAAGCGATGTCGATGAAGGAGCTATGCGAGCTCTACATGCAGGATCTCAGGGATGGACTCATTCTGGGCAAAGGGGGCCGCCCGAAGAAGCAATCGACCGTCGACATCGATCTGGGCCGGATCGAACGGCACGTCATCCCGCTCCTCGGATCCCGCCGGGTCAAAGACCTCACTAAGGCGATCCTCACGAAAGCCATGCGCGATATCATGGCGGGGAAGACCAAAGCCTTCATCAAGACCAAAAAGCTCCGCGGCCGCGCCAATGTGCGGGGTGGGCCAGGCACGGCGGCTCGGACGCTGGGGTTGATTGGCGGAATACTGACCTATGCCGTCGATCTCGGCATCATCGACAGCAATCCCGCGCATGGCATCAAGCGTCCCAAAGACAATGTCCGTTCGCGGCGTCTCAACGACGGCGAGTATCGAATTCTTGGCCGCATGCTCAAGGCCGCTGCGCAAATCGAGAAGTTCGGCCCGACGATCGATATCATTCGGCAAATCGCGCTTACGGGTTGCCGGCGCGGTGAGATTATCAATCTCAAATGGTGCGATGTCGATATCGACGGAAGTTGCCTGCGTCTCTCTGAGAGCAAGGAGGGAAAGTCGGTCCGCCCTGTCGGCTTGCCGGTTGTGGAGTTTCTGGAGCAGCGCCAAAGCGAAGACAATGGCACCTATGTGTTTCCTGGCCCACGCGGGGAGGACACGGCATTTGGCGGCTTTCCAAACCATTGGGACGAGATATTCTTGGGCTCGCCCCTCGAAGGCGTCACTGCGCATGTTCTGCGCCACAGCTTCGCCAGCATCGGTAATGACCTGGGCTTCACCGAGGTCACCATCGCCGCCCTTATGGGTCATGCGAAGGGGTCGGTAACGAGCAAATATATCCATGTCCTGGACGCGGCGTTGATTATGGCGGCCGACACACTGGCCGGCTACATTGCCGCCCTGCTCGACGGAAGAATCTTCAAGCAGCGTGCTTATTCGCTCGATCGCGCATCGCGGAAGGCGGCTCTCTCCGAGTTCCTCGAGCGACAGGAGGCACCAATCCGCAAGGCAGCCTAGCTGGGACAGGGCTACGCGATTTTGGAGGGAGGCTTGAATTCAGATCGCAAGCCGCAGCTAAGGGCGCGCCGAAATTCGACCATCTACCTCCGCTTGGACTGGCTTTGGAAATACTTCCCCGGGGTGACGCCGGTCGCCTGACGGAACATACGGATGAAATTGCTGGCCGAGCCAAATGACAAATCCAGGGCGATATTGGTGATGGGCTCTCCTTCGGCCAAGCGAACCAGGGCGGCCCGAAGTCGCGCCTGTCTTCTGTAATTGGTAAAAGTCATATTGGCTTCACGCTCGAACGCGCGAGCCAAGGTCCTGCTGCTCGCGCCCAATTCGCTCGCCCACTCCGACAATGGTTTGTCATTCCCCGGCTCCCGCGAGAGAGCGGCCTCGATTTTTCTTAGACGCGAGGACCGCAGTTGAGGGACGAACAGGGATGGCGCGATTTCGACGGACACTTCCTGGGAGAACAAGATCGTCAAACTGATGCGCCGGGAGCGCAGCGCTGCCTTTTCGAGGGCAAAGATGCACTCGCGCAGGAGGCCACTCACCGCAACGACACCGGGAGCCTCGGGCAGCCGGCGGAGCACGCTGCCGCGACAGTAAACGCTGAGCATTTCGAAGCCAGCTGAAGTTTGCACGCGGTGATCTTCATTGGAAGGAAGCCAGCAGGCTTGCTGGGGCGGCACCACCCAGCATCCAGCCGCCGTTTCGAGGATCATCACACCGCGGCTCGGATAGATGAGCTGTGCGGCAGGATGGGCATGCCACGTGCCCCTGAACCCCGCCGGAAAAACCGAACGGTTCACTGAGAGGGCATCGGCCCCGCCTTCGGCAATTATCACAATATGTCCGATTCAGAATATTCTTTGTCATGCGAGCACATATCCGACACAACGCGGATTGCCTACCAGACGCCATCAGGTGGAGTTGCAGATGTCGTTGAAGATGGTCGAACAGCGAGAGCCGGAAGAAATGCCTCGCCCGCACGGGAAGTATCGCAAGGAATTCCTATCGCGTGTGCTCGCCTTCAAGCCGTCGTCGATACTGGACGTAGGGTGCGGCAATGGTGCTTCGCTGCAGCTATTCAGCGAAGCCGATGTCGCCCACTGCGTCGGTATAGACCCGGAGGAAGAGGCGGTAGAGGAAGGCCGCGCGCTAGGTCTGGAAATACACCTCGGCCGAGCAGAGACACTTCCATTCCCGGATCAAAGCTTTGATGTGGTGACTTTGGAATACGCCGCGCACCATCTGGAAAACCTTCATAGGGGGCTTCAGGAGGCAATCAGGGTCGCACGGCTTGGTGTCGTAGTGTTGGATTGCTGGTACGATGCGGCCATTCCATCGCAGCGGGCAGCACAGCTATATGACGAATGGATAAAGGTAATAGACCGTCGGGCCGGTCTTGTGCACAATCCCTGCCCCCAGCCAGCTGATCTCGCCGCCCCATTTCTGACCGCGGGCTTTAGGATCGACTATTCTTGTAGGCTTTTTCTCGTGCCCCTCTCCGTTTCCCAAATCGAATTATCGGCCAGACAGAGGCTTCACGAGATCCTGGAGCCTTGCGGATTGCGCGGCGATCTGGAGAGGCTGCTTGATATAGCCCGATTAAATGGTCTTTCGGATGACGGTGCGATCATCCTCTCGGCAGCTCGTGGCGGTTAGCATGCGGACCGACATAATCGACATAACCTATTCCGGACCTGACGGCTGGCCGCTCTTTGCTGCGCTTGTAGATCCCTATCGCCGGCTGCCGACCGCCAACGTCGTTGTGCTCATGCATGGCGGCGGCCCTGATCATCAAAGTTTGATACCCTTGGCGCGCCAGCTGTGCGACCGGCATGCGGTACTGCTGCCCGATGTCCGTGGCTATGGCCGGTCCCTTTGCAGCGAGGAAGCGAAACACACCTGGACGTCCTACGCAGCCGACGTGATCGCGCTTCTCGATCACCTGAAGGCAGATTCCGCCATTGTCGGCGGTGCGGGGCTCGGCGCCACGATCACTTTGCGAACCGCACGCGCCCATCGGGAGAGAGTGAGAGCGGCCATCTTGATCAGCGTTGAAGACATCGAAGACGACGAGGCCAAAGTAGCTGAAACGGCATTCATGAGAGAGTTCGCGGCGCGCGTCCGCGAAGAAGGGCTTTATGCGGCCTGGGCGCCAATACTGCCCAATTTGGCGCCAGTCATTCGCGAGATGGTTTACGACGCGATTCCGCGAAGCAATGCTGCCAGCATTGCGGCTGCCGCGGCAATAGGTGATGACCGCGCCTTCCGCGGCGTCAGCGAACTCGCAGGTATAGCAATGCCGACGCTGATCATTCCAGGAATGGACGAGAGGCATCCACAAGCGTTAGCGGAGCAGCTCGCTGACCTGCTGCCGCACGGCAAGCTGGCTGCGGCAGCAATGTCGGACGCGATCATGACAGCCGAGGATTTCGCTAGATGCCTGGCGCCTGCCATCCGCGAATTCCTGAACGAGCTTCCGCCGCTGCCCACAGCATCAGCAGGCCCTGACTAATCGCCGAGCTTCACTCAAGGTAGCCGAGCTTTTGGCTGGCATGGGCAAGCCCAATAGTCATTTGGCGAGATGACTTGCCGTCACAAATCGGTGGCATCAGGCACCAGTCGCCCCGATGCCGCGAATCGTTTCTTGCAGTCATATGACTTTGGAAGGAGTCCATCGGAAATTCACGTCGGAACGCTTGGAATCTGAATGGTTTCACCTGTATAGACGGGTGATGGATCTTATGCCTCGACTGAACTCGAACAGTGCCCAGCGGTCTGCCGACGGTGCTTCCCCGGATGCCCCACCGCGCTACGCAGCGATCAAGCAAAGCATCCATGATGCCATCCGCGACGGCCGTTTGAAACCGGGCGACCGCGTGCCGTCGGAAGCCGATCTGGTCGGGCAATTCGACGTCTCGCGCATGACGGCGAACCGGGCGCTTCGCGAATTGCAATCGGCAGGTATCATCGTCCGCCGTGCAGGCAGCGGCTCGTTCATCGCGGAGCCAAAGCCGATCGGCCATATGATCGAGATCCGGAATATCGCCGAGGAAATTCGGGGACGCGGTCATGACTACCGGGCGAGGGTCATCCAGAATGTCGAGGAGAAGGCCAGCACCGAGACCGCCGCGCTGCTAGAGGTGCCGGTGGGCACGAAAATCTTCCACTCGATCATCGTGCACCATGAGGCCGAATTCCCGATCCAGCTCGAAGAGCGGTTCGTGCTCGCATCTGCCGCGCCGGATTATGGCACGCTAGATTTTACGCAGCTCACGCCCAACGAATATTTGACGCGCACCGCGCCGCTCGAGCGGGTCGAACACCGCGTCCGCGCGGAAATGCCCGACGCGCGCACGCGCGGCATGCTTGGTCTCAACGAGGGGGAACCGGTTCTGCGCATGACCCGGCGGACCTGGAGCAACGGTCGGCTGGTGTCGCACGCCTGGCTCTCCCATCCCGGCACGCGCTTCGAGCTTTCCGCCGCCTTTTCGGTAGACGACTGACGCGTCAGGCCGTGCTGCGGGTAACGACGGGCTTGCGGCGACGGCGCAGCCAGCGAAAATCGGCGCGGCTGAAGCTTTTGAAGAGTAGATAGAAACCGGTCCCCGAAAGCCACAGCGCGCCGAATGCGACGAAGATGATCAGCGGGTGGTTGAAACTCTTCCGGTTCACATAATCCATATTGTGAAGCATCCAGAAGAAGTCCCACGTCCGCCAGGTATCGCCGCGCATCACGAGGAAGCGCGCGGTGTCGAGCGAAACATAGGCACTGCTGTTTTCGGCGTCCGCGAAATCGACGCGCCACATCGCGCCTTCATGGTCGCGCGATTCAAGATTGGGTTTGGCGAGCACACTTACGTTGCGGATCGGCGCCTCGTTCATCATCGCCGCGACATCGCGGGCGACCTGCTCGTCGACCCGAATATCCTCGCCGCTCGTCGCATCGACAAGGCGTGTGCCCCCGGCGGCGCGGACCTCATAGACCGGCCGCGCACCGAGATCGCGCAGAACCACGCCAGTGACGGGTTCGCCGCGCGGTAGGGCGGCGACATCGAAATATTCGCCGGCGGGCAAGGCATGCGCATGCGACATGCCGCCGCCGTGTCCCCCAACCTTGTCCTTGTCGAGCAGCGCCATGACCGATCCGCTGAGCGCCCAGAGCAGGAACTGGAGGCCCAGGATGAGTCCGACCCATTTGTGGATGCGCCGGAAGAAGAGCGGCGTCAGCCGGATGCGTTTCATGCCTGCTTCCTCTTGCGGCGTTTGAAGGACCAGATCAGCAGCCACGCACCGGAAAGCGCCATCGCGAAGACGCTCCAGGTTGCGACGCGCAGCAGCGGGTTGTTGACGTCGGCCCGCTCATCATAGTCCATGATGTGGAGCATCCACGCAAAGTCGAACACGCGCCACAATGCGTGGCGGCGCGAAATGAGCTCGCCGGTCGTCGGCGACAGATAGAGCGTCGGGCGGTTCCAGCCTTCGAACTCGATCTGCCAATAGGGTGGCTTGCGCGCCTGCATTTCCTGAGGCGCCTCGGTCAAAAGTCGCACTGAAACGATCTTGCCGTCGCCGGTGTAGATGCGCCGTGCCTGTTCGCGGACCTGGGACTCGGTCAGGGCAGGCAGCGGCGCACCCGAACGCGCGTCGAACAGGCGCGCGCCTTCAGGGGTCTCGGCGCGCCATACCGGTTGGCCAAAAAAACGCTGGAGACGGATTTCGGACACCCCCGGCGCGGCCGCGACGACCTTCGACGGCGCTGCGAGGCCGTCGAGGTCGAAGGGCTGGGCCACCGGGGAGCGCACCAGATGATCGCCGTGGATGGTGTCGATGTGAACGACCACCATGTAGAAGCCGGTCAAGGTCCAGAGCAAAGCCTGGACGCCCACGACCAGCGCCAGCCATTTATGCGTTCGCCGAACGAGCAGCGGCCAACGTATCGCCATCTCCCAATTCCTCAGAAGGCGGTGCGGAAACCGACATAGAAGCGCCGGCCGAGCAGGTCATAGGTCATCGTATCGGTGTTCGCATCGGTAAAGCTCTGGATATAGGGGGCCTTGCGATCGAAGAGATTGTCGACCCCCAGCTGGAAGCGCGTCTTCTCGTCGACCTCATAGGCAAGCTGGAGATTATGATAGAAGACATTCGGGGTGCGATAGCCGATTTCGCCCGGCGACGCATTGAAGTCGGTCGCCTTGCCGATCCATTGGGTCGACCAGGTGGCGCTGATCCCATCCTTCTCGGCGGTCAGCACGCCATAGCCGCGCCACTTCGGATAGCCGCCGTTACCGCCGCCGATGAAACCGTCGAAATCGATCGGTGCGCCGCCCGGGAAGGGCAGGACCACATATTTGTTGAGATAGGTCAGGTTGACGTCGAGCGAGACGTTCACGCTGCCGATATCATTATTGTAGACGAGCCCGAGGTCGAGCCCGTTCATTTCCTCGCGGCCCGTATTGATCGGCTGCGCCGACAGGAAGGTAACCTCGCCGGTCAGCGGGCTGCGCGTGAAATCGTCGCAGAAGGGATGCGACAGATTCTGGCTCGCGTAGCAGATCGACAGCTTGGTCGAACCAGGGATCGCACGGATCGCATCCTTGATCCTTATGTCGAACCAGTCCGCGGTGAGCGACAGGCCGGGAATCAGCCCCTTTGGCGAAATCACCGTCCCGACCGTCCAGGTCGTGGAGCTTTCGGGCTTCAGATTCTCGTTGCCACCGACCGTGGTCAGGATCGTCGTACCGAGCTGGACATAGTTTGCCGGTACCCCCGATGCCTGGCAATTGGCGATCAGCGTCGCATTACCGCTCGTCGAATAGCGCGAGCAGGGATCGGTCGTTGTCAGATTGCCTTCCGATACGCCGCCGTAAAGTTCGGGCACGTTGGGAATGCGGAAGCCGGTGCCATAGGTCCCGCGCAGGCGGAAGCTGTCGCTGATCATCCAGTCGAGGCTGGCCTTGTAATTCCAGTCGCTGCCGAACAGATTATAGTCCGAATAGCGCACCGCGCCGTCCAGCGTCAGCGCCTCGAAGAAAGGCTTGCCCGCGAGAATCGGCACGGACAGCTCGAGATAGGCTTCCTTCGCCGTGGTCGAACCCGAAATCGGATCCTGCTGGTTCGTGTTGGCAATACCGAGCACGGTCAGCGGATCGGGATCGCGCCAGCCCTTTTCCTTGCGATAGACGACCCCTGTCGCAAAGGAGACGGGGCCAGCTGGAAGGTTGAACAGGCTGCCGTTGAGATCGGCGGTGACCGTCGCCAGTTCGTTGCCGCCGCGATCGCGCGAGGTGAAAAGGATATAGTCGAGAACCTCGGGGGTCAGGTCGCCGGCGCCCAGATAGTCAGCGCAGGGGATCGCAGCTCCAACCGTCACGCTGCACTTGCTCGGGTCGATCGAGTTGCGAATGCGTTCGAGGTTGGCGATGTTGGTCGATCCGTCGATCGCCGTGTTGCGTCCGAATGCCCCCGCGACTTCCCACGCCCAATCGTTGGACAATTTTCCGCGCAGGCCGAACGTACCCTGCCAGGTATCAGTTTCCTGGAAGAATTGACGCGGCCCTGGTTCGGCAAGCCGGCGCTGGATGAGCACGATGTCCTGCCCGGTTGGGTTGGTCGGATTACTCGCCGAAATGGACAGGTTGCGGAGCGTGCCCGGCGTCGCAATCTGATTGGATTTGCGGAATGTATAGAGAAACTCGCCGAAAGCCTCGATGCTGTCGCTGAGGTCATAGTCGACGAAGAAGGCCGTGCTGATGCGTTCGACGGGGCTGACCGCGTTGAGGAAGGGCGCCGAATTGAAATTATGCTTCGCCGCGCTGTACGGCTCGAAGAAGTCGCCATCGCCGCCGGGAGTTTGATTGAAGTTGATTTGTTGCCCGTTGGGCAACACGGCGCGGCCGCCGATCGTCGAGGCACTGTTGACGCACGATAGCGAACCTGGCGTGACCTCAGCGAGCGAACAGGGCGCGCGCGTCGCCATATTGACCGCGCTGGTCTTCTGATACGTCGCGGCGATCATGACACCACCACGATCATTGCGGATGCCCCAGATCAGGTCGGCGGAAAAATCGGAACCGTCGCCCTCGCCCGTGATGCCATAGCGCGCGCTCAGGCCAAGACCTTCATAATCGGTCCGGGTGACCAGGTTGACAACACCCGCCATCGCGTCCGCGCCATAAATTGCCGACGCGCCGTCCTTCAGCACGTCGGTACGTGCCAGCGCTACGACCGGGATCATGTTCAGGTCCGGCGACGAGTTCGCGCCGGTGCCGCCTGCCACGAGACGGCGACCATTAAGCAGCACGAGCGTGCGCTTGATGCCAAGCCCGCGCAAGTTCACCTGCGCCGTGCCATAGCCGTTGCTTGTCCAATAGGCCGAGGTCTGGTTGCCCGCAAAGCCTGCATTGGCGGGAAGGCGCTGCAATACCGTTTCAATGTTGACGATCCCGGTATTCTCGATCTGCTCAGCCGAGACGACCGTGGCGGGTCCGACGCCCGCGAGGTCCTGGCGGCGGATGCGTGAACCCGTCACGACGATGTCCGAACCATTCGGCGCGTCGGTGGCCAGGGGCGGCTGCCCTGACGATTCGTCCTGCGCAAGTGCCGGCGTTGCCAAGACCGCGACTGCCGCGACGCTGGCGAGCAAAAATGTTCTGATCATCATAGCGAAACCCCCTGTTGGTTGGCCGATTTCCCTCAGAGAGCATTAAATGTATATACAGGTCAACAGGAATTTATCGAAATATATCAATTAGTTAAATGCCAAATTCGGCGCGCATCATACTTGTCTAATACGCATGCCGACGCCTCACCCCTCATCGATTTTGAAATTTTTTGCAGGGTCCGGCCCATTCGCGCAAGGAGCCGACCGCCTTCCCCTTCGACTTGCTCATGAAATGACAGGGGACGCAGATCGAAGCCATTCGGGGCCGCTCACAAGCGACTGCTCAGTGCGAAAGTATCTGTTCAAGGAATGTCTGTGCGCGTTCGCTTTTGGGAGCCGCAAAAAAGTCGGACGGCCTCGCGTCCTCGACAATTTGCCCCTGGTCCATGAAAAGAATGCGATCGGCTGCCTCGCGCGCGAATCCCATCTCGTGCGTCACGCACACCATCGTCCGCCCCTCGCCGGCCAGCGCTGTCATCACATCGAGCACCTCCTTGATCATCTCGGGATCGAGCGCCGATGTCGGTTCGTCGAAGAGGAGAATCCGGGGTTCCATCGCCAGCGCACGCGCGATGGCTACTCGCTGCTGCTGCCCGCCCGAAAGCTGCCCGGGATATTTGCTCGCCTGATCTGCGATCCGGACCTTGTCCAGATAGGACATGGCCCGCGCCTCGGCATCCTCGACCGCGACGCCGCCGACGAGGACGGGCGCGAGGGTGCAATTTTCGAGCACCGTCTTGTGCGGAAACAGATTAAACTGCTGAAAAACCATGCCGACCGCACGGAGCGCCGCGGCAGCATCGCGGGACACCCGGTTTATCCTGACGCCCTCTATCAGCACCTCTCCGGCGTCCGGCGCTTCGAGCATGTTCATGCAGCGGATCAGGGTCGACTTACCGGAGCCCGAGGGACCGCAAATCACAACGCGTTGGCGCGGCGCGATATCGAGGTCGATCGAACGAAGCGCGTGATAGCCGCCGTAATATTTTTCGAGCTGCCGCAGACTGACAGCCGCCGGAATCGAAGCGTCCGTCATGACGCCCGCTTTCCGCTCCGCATCATCCGCACCCGCCCGAAGGCCGCATCGAGATCGGCGATTAGATCGTCGGGCGCCTCCAGCCCTGCATGAATACGAATCAGCGCACCTTCGGCCTCGCCATTCGGAAAGTCGCGGATCGGCGCCGGCCACGCGGGGACCGCAAGGCTTTCGAAACCGCCCCAGCTCGACCCAAGCTGGAATAGCGAGAACTTGTTGAAGAATGCGCTGGTCTCCGGCGGGGAGAGACGATCGAGCTGGACGCCGAACAATCCCGACGCCCCCGCAAAGTCCCGCTTCCAGATCGCGTGGCCCGGATCGGCGGGGTGAGCCGGATAGCGAACCGCGACCACCTCGGGCTGACACAGAAACCAGTCGATCAGGGTCGACGCGGTGCGCTGGTGGCGCTCGAGACGCGCGTCGAGCGTCCGGATGCCCCGGTGGACCAGATAGCAATTGTCGGGGCTCGCGCAATTGCCCCAGCGCGCCGCCGCATCCTTGAGGTGGCGATAGATGGCCTCGCTGCCCGCGGTCATCGTGCCGAGCAGGCAATCGGAGTGCCCCGAGAGATATTTGGTCGCCGACGCGAGCGAGACATCGACGCCATGAGCCAGCGGCTTGAAGAAGAGCGGCGTCGCCCAGGTGTTGTCGACCGCCGTCAAAATGCCACGGCCGCGCGCGACCGCCGCGATCGCCGGCACGTCGATCATGTCGAATGTCTGCGAGCCCGGGGTCTCCATATAGATGAGGCGGGTGTTGCTGCGGCACAGGTCAGCTATCTCCGCGCCGATATCGGGCCGGAAATATTCGACCTCGACCCCGAAACGCGCGAGCACATCGGTCAGGAATTTTCGGGTCGGCCCATAGACGCAGTCGGCGACGAGCAGATGATCGCCCGCGCCCGCAAACGCCGTGAGGGTGAGCGCGATCGCGCTTGTTCCCGAGGAGGTGATGACCGTCGCATAGCCGGCCTCGAGCTCGGCGACGGCCTCAGCGAGCGCAAAGGTCGTGCGCGTGCCATACAGGCCGTAGATGACCTCGTCATAAAGCCCCCGGTGGCGATCCATATAGGCTTCGACGCTGTCGTAGATGATCGTCGAGGCGCGATCGACGGGAGGATTGATGAGACCCCGCTGATCGCTCGCGCGCGGGCCGGCGTGAACGGCGCGGGTTGGATCCTGCCAGGCGCCCCCGGCGGGTTCAGCCCGCTCGCGGGGCGATGCTGGGTCTTGTTCATGCATAGGATAATTTCCGTTCGATCTTCATGCTGAGCCGGGACAGGGAGAAGCAGAGGAGGAAGAAGATGGTCCCGGTGAAAAGATAGGCTTCGGCGAAATAGGGTCGCCATTGCGCCTCGACGTAGGAAAGGCGCGTCGTCTGCAACACATCGAAGACGCCGACGATCAGGACGAGGGTGGTATTCTTCACCTCGCTGATCGAGGTGTTGACCAGACCCGGCACGCTGACCTTGAGCGCCTGCGGCAACAGGACGTGCCGCCGCGCCTGCCATTTGCTCAGGCCGAGCGCCTGCGCGGCCTCGCCCTGCCCGGCCGATACCGCGAGCAGGCCGCCCCGGATGACCTCGGCCATATAGGCGGCGGTGAAGAAGAGGAGCGCGATCTGGACACGCGGCAGGCTGTCGATCGAAAGATAGGCGGGAACGAACAGCGGGAACATCACCGCGGCGAGAAACAGCACGCCGATCAGCGGGGTTCCGCGAACGAGCTCGATGAAGGCGGTGCTCGCCCAGCGAAGCGTGCGCCGCGACGACCTGCGACCGAATGCGAGGACAATCGCCAGCGGAAATGCGCCGACCACCGCGATGCTGGCGAGCAGAAGCGTGACCGGAAGGCCGCTCCATTTTTCCATGGGCACATGCACGAGCCCCGCGAACCCGCCTCGCAACAAGAGCACAGCGACCAGAATAGCGCCGACCCAGACCAGCCCGAGGCGACGGCCCCAAAAGCGCGGGACGAAGGACAGCGCGAGGGACAGCAGCAGTACCGCCGCTGCTGCGGCGGCGCGCCACTGCTCGGCTTCGGGATAGGTGCCGAACAGGATGAGCCGCGCATTTTCCCGCAGGAAGGGCCAGCACGCGCCGCTGGCCAACCGGCATTCGATCGCCCCGCCGGCGAAGGTCGCATCGAGCAACAGCCACGACAGCCCCTTGCCGATGGCCAGAGCCGCCAGAACAAAAATGGCGAGCGTCAGGACAGACTGCCCTCCGCCCCCGAACAGATTGCGCCGCATCCATGCGGGCCAGTCGGCCATCCGGCGCAAGGGGAAGGGTTCAAGACGGGGTGCCTCGGCACTCCGGCCCGGCTGTCCGGCGACACTCCAGCCCAGACGGCGGGCATAGCGGCCGGTGACGAAGGACAAGGAAAGCGAAAGTAGGAGGAAGGTCGCCACAATCAGACCGACGCCCTCGATGGCCTGCCCCGTCTGGCTGATGACGGTATCGACGACCGAAACAAATTCGGGATATCCGATCGCCACCCCCAGCGAGCTGTTCTTGATCGTATTGAGATGCCAGCTCGTCATCGGCGGTATCGCGACGCGCAAGGCTTGCGGAAGGACGATCCGTCCCATCGTCTGCGCGGGCGACAGGCCGAGCGCCCTCGCCGCCTCGCGCTGCCCGGCGGGCACCGCGAGAATGGCGCCGCGGAATATCTCGGCCAGATAGGCCGAAGCGTAGACCGAAAGCCCGGCAACCAGCGTCAGAAATTCGGTCGAGAGCGAGAGGCCGCCGACCGTTCCGAAACGCCCCGCCCGCGGCAGATCGACCCCGCCCCACAGGATGAACGAAAGCGAGGCGATGCCAGCCAGCGCCAGCGCGGTGCGCACCCGAACGCGCTGGCGCCCGACGGCGCCGAAGAGGATCGCCACCGCGATGATCGCGGTCAGCAAGGCGAGCCTGCCGGGATCGGAGAGCACAAGTGCGGGGAGATGCAACCCCCGATTGTCGAGATCGAACGCACCGACGGATCCTGCGGCGGGACCCGGCAACCCGAACAGCAATATGGCGTACCAGACGAACATCTGGAGCAGCAGCGGAATGTTGCGAACCAGCTCGATATAGAGGCCGGAAAGCTTCGCAAACGGCCAGTTGGACGACAGGCGCGCCATACAGATTGCGAGGCCGAACAGGGTCGAGAAAATGATGCCGAGCGCCGAGATCAGGAGCGTGTTGAGCAGCCCCACCGACAACGCAGCGGCATAGGAGTCGCCCGGCGCGTATGCGATCAGCGTTTCGCCGATCGCAAAGCCCGCCCGGTCGAACAGGAAACCGAACCCCGTCCGGATATTCCGGTCGGCGAGATTGTCGGTGAGTGTCATGAACAAGGCGTAGCTTGCCGCCAGCCCTCCCGCCAAAAGCAGCCAGGGCAGCGCGGCGATGGCAGATCGTCGCCGAACGGGGGTCATCGCATCGGCAACGGGAAGATCAGCCCGCCGTCCCGGTATAGCCTGTTCTGCCCGCGTTCGACACCGAGCGGGGTGATGTGGCGGTCGAAGATTTCGCCATAATTGCCCGTCTCCCGGATCGCCCGATACGCCCAGTCATCGTCGAGGCCGAGCGACTTGCCGAATCCCGGCAGGCCGCCCAGCATCTTGCGGACCTCGGGATCGGGGGAGGTTGAACGCATCCGCGCCGCATTCTCCCGGGTGACTCCCATTTCCTCGGCGGCGAACAGCGCGTTCAGGACCCATTTGTTGATCTCGAACCATTGCTCGTCGTCGCTGCGCACGACAGGCCCGACCGGTTCCTTGGTGAGCCGTTCGGGCAGCACGACATAATCGCCCGGCGTTGCCGTATCGGCGAGGCGGATCACCGTCAGCGTGAAGGCATCGGTGGTCATCGCGTCGCATCGCCCCGCGAAGAAGGCGAGTTTCGCTTCCTCGGGATTCTCGAAGACGACCGATTGGAAGCGGAGCCCCTTGCGCTCGAAATATTCGGCGGTGTTGAGTTCGGATGTCGTCCCCTTGGTGATACAGATCGACGCGCCGTCGAGATCCGCCGGAAGCCGCACGCCCGAGCGTTTCGGCACAAGGAAGCTCTGCCCGTCATAATACATGATGCCGACGAAATTCACCCCGAGATCGGTGTCGCGCGTCAGCGTCCATGTGGTCGTCCGCGACAGGACGTCGGCTTCGCCCGTCTGCACGATCGTGAAGCGCTTGTTCGAGGCAACCGGCATGAAGCGGACCTTGCGCGCATCGCCCAGAACGGCGGCGGCGAGCGCCCGGCAGTAATCGACGAAGAACCCCTGCCAGCGTCCGCGCTGGTCGAGATAGGACATGCCGAGCTGTCCCGTGTGGACGGCACAATTGAGCGTTCCCCGCGCCCGGATTCGCGCGAGGGTCGAACCTTTCGCCGCAGCGGCGACCTCATGTTCGCCAGAGCCCGCAGGCTTGCCGCCGCAGCCGCCCAGTAGCAGGGCGCCCGCGGCGAGTAGGGCAGAAAGCAGAGAGCGCGGCGCGCGCGACCTATTCATAATGGAAGCTTTCAATGCTAATGCCATAAAGAATAGCTATAAGGAGCGATGTGCGATGAACCTGCGTCACCTCGAAGCATTCCGGGCGGTGATGGTCTCGGGATCGGTTACCCAGGCCGCGCAGTCGCTCAACCTGTCGCAGCCCGCGGTGAGCAAGATGCTCGCCGATCTCGAGCATCAACTCGGCTTTCAGCTCTTCCTGCGCTCGCGCGGCAGCGCGCTCACCGTGACCCCCGAGGCCGATGCCTTTTTTTACGAGGTCGAGCGTAGCTTTTCCGGCATCGCCGCGCTGAAGCGGGTGGCCGAGGACATCCGCAACATGGCGACCGGAACCTTGCGGATCGCAGCGCTCCCCGCCCTTGCCGTCAGCTTCCTGCCACGCGTGATCGCGGCGTTTCGCGAGACGCATCCCGGCGTCACCATTCAGCTGCAGACACGCAGTTCGTCCACGGTGCGGCAATGGATGGCGAACCAGCAGTTCGACATCGGGCTGGCGACGCCGGCGCGCGAGTTGCCTGGCATCCGGATGGAGCGCTTTCTGCGCTGCCCCGGTGCCTGCGTCCTTCCCGCCGGGCACCGCCTCGCCGCAAAGGACGTCATCCGGCCGGCGGACCTCGAGGGCGAGCCCTTCATCTCGCTCGCGCTCGAAGACGGCGTGCGCCACCGCATCGACCGCATTTTCGAGGACGCGGGCGTCCACCGCGAAATGGTCATCGAAACCCAATATGCGATGACGATCTGCGCGCTGGTCATGCAGGGCGTCGGATGTTCGATCCTCAACCCCGTAACCGCCGCGGATTATGCTGAGCGGGGGCTTACGGTCCGTGATTTCGCGCCGGAGGTTCATTTCGAATATATGCTCTTCACGCCGATGCTGCGGCCGATGTCGCAAGTTGCGGCCGCCTTCATCGCGATGCTCGAAGCCCACCGCGACGCGATGTTCGGCGCCGAAGCCGGCTGAAGACGAAAGTCGTCGCACGCCCGCCCAGCGCCACCGATCAGAAGGAAGCGGTCGCGCGGACGTACCAGAAGCCGCCGTTGAACCCCGTCGGCGCAAAGCGGAGATACTGGATCCCGTTGTTGATCTGCGATTGGCGCGCCTCGCGGTCGGGGTAGTTGTCGAAGATATTCTCGCCGCCGACCGCGAGTTTGAGCATGTCGTTGACCCGGTAGGAAAGCTCGAGATCGACCAGCAGTTCGGCGCCGCCGGTCTGGTCGGCCGCCGGGGTCGCGCCATAGTCGGTCCATTTGCCATAATAGTTCGCGCGCGTGAGGAAGCCGAAGCGCTCGCCTTCATAGCTGAAGGAGGCGTTGCCTTTCCACTTGGGGACGAAGCCTTCGAGTTCGAGCAGTCGCTCGCGGTCGGCGGTGATCACCGGCGAAGCCTTGATGACGTCTGTCTTCGTATAATTGCCGTTGAGGCCCAGTGTTGCCTTGCCTGCGCCGAGGTCGAAGCCGACGGTCAGTACGGCGTCGACCCCCTGGGTGCGGCTGTCGAAGGAGTTGGTAAAGAAGCTCACCTGCTGGAAGGAATCCCCGCCCGGAATGCCGAGCGCCGCAAGCTGCGCCCGCTGCGCCGGCGTGAGGTTGAAATTGCCCGATACCGCGATCCGGTCTTCGACCTTGATGTTGAAATAATCGAGCGTGAAGGTGACGCGATTGGACGGCTTCACGACGATGCCGCCCGCCAGGTTGAAGGATTTTTCCGGCCGGAGCGGCGTCGCCCCGAAGAATTGCGCGACCGGATTGTTGGGCGCGATAATGCCCGCGGTCAGCGGCGCCCCGGTTATCGAGTCGATGTTGGTCTGGACCTGCGAGGCGTTCGACTGGCCCGGCGTCGGCGCCCGAAAGCCGGTGTTGACCGATCCGCGCACCGCGAAGACGTCCGAGAAATCATATCGCCCGTTGACCTTCCAGGTGAATTTCGAGCCGAAGTCCGAATAATTCTCGTAACGGCCGGCAAGGCCGAACTGGAGAGCGTCGGTGAGATTACCTTCGAGCGACGTATAGGCGGCCCAGTTGCTGCGCGCGAACTCGCCCGCCTGGATGGGACTGAAGCCCGGGAAGCCGTTCGAGCCGACCGGCAGTCCGACGCGGTTTCCTGTATCGGGATCGATGACCGACGCGAAAGGACCAACCTGCCATGATGCGATGTCGCCGGCCGTGATCTCATATGTCTCGCGCCGATACTCGAGACCGCCTGCAAGCGTCAGCGGATCGGAGGTGCCGATCGCGATGGGGTAAGTGAGATCGAGATTGAAAGCGAGTTCGCGCTGCTCGAGCTGCCCCGGCTTGAAGGATGTCGGCGACGCGAGGCCAAGCGACGGATTGACCGTATTGTCGATCCGGTAGGAAGCATGGTTCTGGCCATAGGAAGCGCTGAGGTCATAGGTCAGACCCGAGGAGAATTCGCCCTTGAGGCCGGCCGCAAGCGCGGCGTCGGTCACTGTCGCGCCGAAATCCGGGGTAAAGCCGCCGGGAAAGAGCTGGCGGAAGCTGAACCGCTGTCCTCCGGGCGTATTGGTGAGCGGAATCGAGGTAGAAATGAAGCTGGCATTGGGGTTGCGGTAGAAGAAGGCCGTCGTCCCACGGCTCCAGCTGTAATTGCCGAAGGTATAGAATTCCATCTCGTCCGACAGGTCGATACCGGCATTGACGAAGATGCGGGCCGCTTCGGACTCGGGATTACCCCAGCGCTGCGCCGGGACCGGGACGCCCTCGACGCCCGCATCGATGAGCGCCTGCGCGTCGGGGCGCTGAACGCCGCGCGACGTCGTATTCGCGTTTACATATTCGCCGCTGATGTTGACGAAACCGGCATCGGTGAAGGGAAGCCCGACATTGCCCTGGATGAGGACATCCTCGCCGTCGCCCTTGTAGAATTGGCCATAGCGGGCGATCAGCAATCCGCCTTCGCGGTCGCGGCGCAGACCGAAATTGAGAACGCCGGCGATCGCATCCGATCCATAGAGCGCCGACGCGCCGTCACGCAGAACCTCGAGCTGGCCGATCGCGATCGACGGAATCGCCGAAAGATCGGGTCCCTGCGATCCCCGGATATAGGGAACATTGGTGAACTGGACCGTCGCGCCGCGATGGCGCCGTTTGCCGTTCACGAGCACCAGCGTCTGGTCCGGCGGCAGGCCGCGGAGCGAGAAAGGCCGGGTGAAAACGGCGCCGTCGTTGCTGACGAGGCGCTGGACGTTGAGCGACGGGACCTCGGTGCGGAGAAGATCGTTCATGTCGGCCGTGCCCTTTTCGAGCAGTTCGGCGCCGGTGATGATGTCGATCGGCTGAGCGGAATCGGCCGCCTTGAGATCGTTCCGCCGCGTGCCCGTCACAACGATTTCGCCCTGCGACGCGCCCGGCTGCGGCGCCTCTTTGGCCTTATCCTGCGCGAAGGCGGCGGCGGCCGACATGCCTGCCAGGACGGCGATAATCGAGCCACTCGTGCGAAGCAATTTTCTCATGGTCCCCTCCCATTTGCGAAAGCTCTCGGCTTCGCCACCGAGCTATCTTCGCGGCCTTGGCATGACCAGAAATAATCACCACTCATCGCTATAAACGAGATGGTTATTCCATATGGTTATATCTCTCGCTGCACGGCATCGAACAGCACCCGACCGCGCGGCATGCCGGGCGCGGCGATGCCGGACACTTCGCGCAGCTTGTCCTCGACCGCCCGGGCGACATGCCGCGTCGGCACATGCTCCTTATTTTTTGTCCATATCGTGCCCGGCATGAGGATCGGGTTCGGGTTCGACAGGTTTCGGCGCTTCCGGCGCGGCCTTTGCCCGCGGCGGCACAGCGGCCTTCGCGGCGGGTTCTTGCTTGGGGCGGGATTTCTCCGGAGGCATCGCTTCTTCGGTCGGCGCCGCCGGGGCAGACGCGGCGGGCGGCTCGTCCGCTACGGGCATGGTCTCGACCATTGCGGGCGGCTCACCGGCAGTGACCTCACTCTGTTCCGGTGTGACGTCGCTCTGCTGCGCGGGCTCAGTGCCGCATCCTGCCAGAGCAAATATCAGCGCGGCGGCGCTCGCTAGGGGAATGAATCTCGTCATATCTGTCTCCTCTTCGTGTCGGCAGGTCATGCGCGGAATTCAGAAACCTTGCCGTCGCTGCCGAATGCCATCACTTCGAATGCGTCCGCGCTTCCGTCCGGCATTTCCATTCCCGGAGAACCGCGCGGCATGCCGGGCACGGCGATTCCGCGAATGTCGCGTGGCTTGTCGTGGAGGAGTCTCGCAACATGCCGCATCGGCACATGACCCTCGATCGCATAGCCGCCGATCACGGCCGTGTGGCACGACGCCAGCTGGCCAGGCACACCATATCGCGTCTTTACGGCGGCCATGTCAGCGCGGTTCTCGACAGTCACATCATAACCGGCCTTGCGTGCGATATCCGCCCAAGCTTCGCAGCAGCCGCATTCGGGATCGCGATAAACGAGCATTCGCTTGGGGCTGGACGTCTCGGCGCCCGGCGCGGGCGCCGCGCCATTCTTATCGCTGGTCGCCGCCGGGCCCGAGGCAGAATTGCATGCCGCAAGCGCCATCCCCGATCCGACCGCAATCAGGCCGAAAAGATGACGGCGCGTCATCAGATTTTTCATGTCATTTCCTCGCGAGAATGGATTTCATCTGTTCGATTTCGGCCGCCTGCCCCGCGATGATGCCGCGGCAGAGTTCGCGTATCTCGGCATCTTTGAGAGAAGCCTGTTCACACATGAGGATCGCGCCCGAGTGATGCGGGATCATCGAACGCAAGAAGGCCGTGTCGCCGATCGTCGTCTGTGTCCGGATGAGCCCGAAGCTCCCGAAGAAGGCAACTGCCGATCCCAGCAGCAGGAACGTATTGAGACGTTTCGACGGGAACATGCCCGGCATTGCGACGATCATCAGCACGACCATCGGCGAGACCATCATCAGCGTCATGTAGAGCATGTTGAGATTATTGTAGAAGCTCGAGAGGCGGTCGATCATGACGAACATCACCAGATACATGATGACGCCGCTGACGATCGTCTGCAGCGCGAGGCTGCGATAGGCTGGTTTCACGGCATTTCTCCTCGACGTGTCGCCACCCCGCGAAACTTCTAGAACCAGGCCCGCACCCCCATCACGAAGCTGACGCCGCTCGCATCCTCGCCCGCGGCGCGGGCAAAACGCGCGGTATCGCCGACCTTGCGCGCCCATTCGACGCCGACATAAGGCGCGTATTCCTTCACGACCTCGTAACGCAGGCGAAGCCCGAGCTCGAAATCCGAAAGCCCCGAACCAACGCCGGTCTCGGGGACATCCTGGAGCGCAAAATTGACCTCCGCCATCGGCTGGAGGATCAGTTTCTGGGTGATGCGCTGGTCGTAATAGCCTTCGAGCCGGGCGAGCAGATCACCCTTGTTCGAAAGAAACAGCGCGCCCTCGACTTCGAACCAATAGGGGGCGAGCCCCTCGAAGCCGATCGTCGCATAGGTGCGGTCGGGGCCGGGCCCAAGATCCTGCCTGATACCCGCCTGCGCGTTGAAATAGGGTCCGATCGCCCGGCTGTAGAGCGCCTGTACCTCGGCGCTCTCGATGCCTTCGCCGAACACGCCCTCGCCTTCGCTCTTGATCGTCAGCCGGTTAATGTCGCCGCCGTACCAAGCCTCACCGTCCCAGCGGAACCCGTCGCGGCCCTTGCGCGCCTGATATTCGGCAAGGTTGAAGCTGATGAAAGCGATGGTCTGCGCACCATTCTCTTTCATCATGTCGTGGCGCGAATGCTCCATTTCGGCTTGGGGATAAATGCGATCGGCATACCAGTCGCCGGGAGGCGCAGGCGCGGTAGCATCGCCCGGCGGCAAATCGGTGCCGCTAGCGCTGCTCGTGGTCGCCATGCCTTCCATTCCCGCCATCGCGTCCGCAGATCCGCCCTTCGGGGTGCAATGGCCCATTTTGGCATGTTCGGGCGGGCAATCGGGATCGGACGGCTGCGGTGCGCCATGATCCATCGCACCCATGTCCGAAGCGCCCTTGCCTGGAGCTTCCGCCTCAGGCGTACAATGACCCATCGCCGCATGTTCGGGCGGGCAGCTTGAAGCCTCGGGTTCCATGTCCATGCCCTGCATGTTCCCATGGTCCATCTGCTCCATCGACCCTTCGGCGGGCGCTTCGGGCGCGGACTGCGCTACGGGTGCTGGCGTTGGCGAGGGAGCGGGTGTCGGCGCGGGCGCCGCACCATGCATCGAATGATCCATCGACTGCGCCGCGGCGGGCACAGCAAAGGCCAGCGGGGCGATACCCGCGAGGAGAAGCGCGACCCGGGTCATTCGCCGTCTCCCTTCGGACGGACGCTGACGACGCGCATCATCCCCGCGTGCATGTGATAGAGAAGGTGGCAATGGAACGCCCAGTCGCCGAGCGCGTCGGCGGTGAAATCGAAGCTCGCGATGCCGCCCGGCTGGACAAGCACCGTATGCTTGCGCGGCGACCGGTCGCCCTTGCCCGTCACCAGTTCGAAAAAATGGCCGTGGAGGTGGATGGGGTGGCTCATCATCGAATCGTTGATGAGGTTGATCCGCACGCGCTCTCCCTCGATGAAGGGGATGGGCTCGTGATAGTCGGACATCTTGATGCCGTCGAACGACCACATGAAGCGTTCCATATTGCCGGTCAGATGGATGTCGAGCGAGCGCGAGGCGGCGCGGGTATCGGGGTTGCGCTCGAGCGCGACAAGGTCATGGTAGGTCAGCACCTTGTGCCCGACATTCTCCAGTCCCTGCCCCGGCTCGCCCATGCGATCCATCGGCATCGGCGAGATCGTCTGAACGCTGGGATCGCGCTTGACCTGCGGCGCGACACTGAAGTCGCGCATGCTGTGCTGCATGCCTCCGCCCGATCCATGATCCATGCCCGCCATCGCGCCGCTTTCCCCCGCTGGCGTACAATGGCCCATCTTGGCATGTTCGGGAGGACAAGAAGGGTCGCTCGCCGGCATGGGCATGGCGCCCATATCGCCGCCCGAATGGTCCATACGCGCCATCGCGCCGCCCGACATGTCGCCCATGCCCATGTCCTTCATGGTCGCGAGCGGCCGTTCGCGGAGCGGCGGCACCTCGGCGACCATGCCAGCGCGCGGTGCGAGCGTCGCGCGTCCCATGCCCGAGCGGTCATTGGCCTCGGCAACGAGCGTATAAGCACGGTCCTCGACCGGGGTCACGATGACGTCATAGGTTTCGGCGACCGCGATCTGGAACTCGTCGATTTCGGTCGGCACGACATTGAGCCCATCAGCCTGGACGACGGTCATCCTGAGGCCCGGGATACGGACGTTGAAGATCGTCATCGCCGACGCATTGACGATGCGCAGGCGTACCCGCTCGCCGGGGCTGAAGAGCGCGGTCCAGTTGTCGCGCGGACCATGGCCGTTGACGAGGAAGGTGTAGGTCGAACCATTGACGTCGGCGACGTCGGTCGGGTCCATCCGCATCTTGCCCCAATCGATCCGCTCCTTGAGCGGTTGATCCTTGCCGGCAAGCAGGCCCGCCAGCGTCTGGCGCTGCATGTTGAAATGGCCGGGATTGACCTTGAGCTTGCGGAAGATCGCCTCGGGCGACAATTGACTGTGGTCGGACAGGACGACGACATGCTCGCGGTCGTAGCCGATCGGGTCGGCGCCCGCGGGATCGATGACGATCGGGCCATAATGGCCGAGCTGTTCCTGAAGCCCCGAATGGCTGTGATACCAATAGGTCCCCGATTGAACGACCGGGAATTCATAGACAAACTTCGAGCGCGGCTTGATCCCGGGGAAGCTGACGCCGGGCACGCCGTCCATCTGGAACGGCAGGATCAGGCCGTGCCAGTGAATCGAGCTGTCCTCGTCGAGATCGTTGACGACGGTGAGGCGCGCGTTTTGTCCCTCCTTCAGCCGGACGAGCGGCGCGGGCACGGTGCCGTTGATCCCGATCGCGCGACTGACCTTGCCGTCGATGCGCATCGTCTGGCGCGCGATGCGCAGCGTTATGTCATTGCCGGATACGGTCGGAAGCGGCGCGGTGATGCCGGACGACACCGGCTGGGCCCAGGCCGGGAACCATGCGGCCATCGCCGCAGCAGCCCCTCCACCCAAAGCTCCACTGACGAACCGACGCCTTTCCATCTGCATATTCTTTCCGACCGTTACTGACTGTTCCTAAAGCTATACGCAGGCGGCACGCCTGCCCCTCAATAAAAATGCCGGACGATGAGGAGATGCCGCCTGAACGAGCGGTCGAACCCTCAACCCTCGGCGCTCGCAGATGTTCCCGCGAGCAATTCCCGGAGCCTGGTCCGCGCTCGATAGAGGCGCGTTTCGACTGTTTTCTCGCTGACCCGCAAAATGACCGCTGTTTCGGCCTGGCTGACCTCGTCGACACCGCGGAGGAGCAACACTTCGCGCAAATTCTGCGGCAGCTGATCGATCGCCCCGCGAACCCTGGCGAGCTCTCGCCTGTCGGTCGCCGCGGAATCGGGCCCAGGACCATCGCTTGCTACGTGATGCGCATTTTCGAGCGGGAGCGCGCGGGAGAAAAAGGCGCGCACCTTTCGCCGTCGTGCCCAGTCGCGACATTTGTTGAGCGCGATACGGGCGATCCATGTGCGGAAGGGGCGTTCGCCATCATAGCGATCGAGCGCCGAAAAGCCGGAGACGAACGTCTCCTGCGTCAAATCCATCGCCTCGTCGGCATCGCCGATCTGCTTTACGATGAGCCGGTAGACGCCCGTTTTGTAACGGCGCAGCAACTCGCGATAGGCGTCTTCGCGGTGCGCGCGCGCAAAGGCCGCCAGATCCTGGTCGCTACATTGCGATAGGTCGGCGCTCACCGCGCATCGGCGGTCAGCGCCTTGACCACGCTTTTGTCGAACATTTCCGCTTGATCGGGGTTGAGAACCCCGCGCATCGCGAAGAGATGCTGGAGCGTTTCCTTCTGCAATGTCCCCATCACCTCATGCGTCTCGTCGATCGCCTCGGTGACGCGCGGTCCATAGCCATGCTCGGCTTCGATCGCCTGCGCGAGCCGGACATTGGCGGCGCGCATCTCGAGTTCGAGCGCCTGGCGGCGACCGGCGAAGTCGGCTTCGATCCGCTCGAGTTTCTTTTCCTGCTCCGGGGTCAGGTCGAGTTGGCCGTGGAGAAGCGCATGAAGTTCGGTTTCGCTGGCTTTGGGCGCATCGGCTACCAGACGGCCGATGAACACGCCGGCAATCGCCGCGGCGAAGGCAATGAGCCCCAAGAGAAGAAGACGGCGCGACGGCATCGCTACTGTACATCCAGCAAGGTGGAAGGCACCAATGCGCTAGGCGGGCCGAATGGGGTCAGGGGGCTTGCCGCGACCGCCGGCTGGGAAATCGCACTCCCCGCAAAGACACCGCCGCCGAGCGAGACAAAGGCCGCGAGCGCCATCAGGCGGCGCATCGCTACCGCTTCGCGCCGGCGGATCGCCAATGCGCCCATGATGCGATCATCGAGCGCATCGAGCGCTGCGGGCAGATCGATCCTGTTCAAAATGCGAAGCTCCTTATCCATCGATCGTCTCTTCAAACCTTTCCATCATTGTACATACGCGCCGAAGCGCCTCACCCCTCACACCAGAATATTATTCCGGAATATTTGAGGGCCATGCCGATATCCTGCGTATTAGCAGGACAGACACGCATTTGGAGGTGTTCATGTTCAAGTCTCTTCTCCCCTCTGCAGCGGCGGCTTTCGCTCTGCTTCTCATGCCGGCCACGGCAAGCGCGCACACCAAGCTCGTCAGCTCGACGCCCGCCGCCAATTCGACCGTTTCGAAGGTCACGTCGGTCAATCTTCAGTTCAACGAAAAGATCGTCGCCTCGACCCTCAAGACCGAGCTGGTCATGACCGGCATGCCCGGCATGGCCAATCATGCCCCGATGAAGGTGCCTTACTCGTCGATGATGGGCAAAGAGGGCAAGTCGGCGATGCTGATGCTCAAGCGGCCGCTGACAGCCGGAACCTACAAGGTCACATGGTCGGCGGCGGGCGCTGATACCCACCGCATGGGCAGCGAATTCAGCTTCACCGTAAAGTAAAAGACGGTGGGGGACCCCGTTCTGATCGGCATCAGGTTCGCACTTTATGCGGACCTGATGCTCATCGCCGGCCTTGCTGCGTTCCCGCTTTTTGCGCTGACACGGAGCGAACGCCTTGCGCCGCAGTCGATGATGGCCTCGATCTGGCGCGCAGAGCGATGGCTCTGCGCCGCCGGACTGCTTCTCTCCATCTTGGGGATGGGCGTGCTCGCGGCTTCGATGCAGGGTGTGGGGCTCCTCTCCCTGGAACTCCAGCCTTTTTGGGACCTTGTTCGCGAGACCGAGGTCGGCACAGCCTGGGTCTACCGGAGCGCAGCGCTGCTGCTCGCGCTGGGAGTCGCGATCTGGATGGTCCGCTGGCCGACAACTTCGGCCGCCGTACTCGCGGCCGCGGGCTCGGTGGCCGTCGCGAGTCTGGTCTGGTCCGGCCACGCCGGCGCGACCGAAGGCGCCGCAGGCACCGTGCACCGGATCAGCGACATCTTGCACCTGATTGCAGCGGCGGTCTGGATCGGCGCGATCGGCGCCTTCCTGATCCTGATCTCACCACGTCGTGTCCGCGAATGGCCGGGCGGACTCCAAATTGCGGCGCGGAGCCTCGATCAATTCTCGCGCGTCGGTACGATCTGCGTCCTCGTCATCGCCGCCACCGGCCTCGTCAACAGCCAGATGATCGTCGGCGCCGAGAATCTCGGCCGTTCCCTCGGCTCGCCCTATGGACAATTGCTTCTCGCCAAGCTTGCGCTGTTCGGACTGATGCTGGCGCTCGCGGCGGCGAACCGCTGGCGGCTGACCCCGGCGCTCGCGGCCGCCGTCCCGGGGACCGATACCGACAATGTCGACGCCGACCCCGACCTCGCGATTGCAGCCATGCGCAGAAGCCTCATCATCGAAGCGTCGGCCGCGCTCGCCATACTCGCGCTGGTTGCCTGGTTCGGTACGCTCGAACCCTTCGTCACCGCCGATCCGGTTTGACCCCAAGCACCGCCTCTTGGTCGGGTTCGATCATGCTCGGGACCGGCTGGGCGCTCATTGACGCGCGCATCGGGAGCAGCCGTCCCCATAACCATGTGGCGCACCAGATCAGCCTCGCCATCGAACGCGACCTCGAAATTTCCGGTGATGCCGACCTGATAGTTCCCGCCGGACACGCCATTGCGATAGCGTCGCATGTCCGGCACCGCCTCGGGCCGCCGGGCGCCCTCGTGCGGTCATTTTATCTCGACCCGCTTTTTCGTGCCGGCACCCGGCTGTCCGCCGGATCGGCGCCTGTCCTGTTGACGCCGATAGAGACAGCCGGACTAGGTGACATCGCAAGCGGCGCGGACGCGAAGCGCTGGGCGTCCGACTATCTCGACCGCTCGCAGGCGCGTCCGGTGGATGCCCGCCTGTCCGAAGTGCTCGCGGCCCCTGACGATTTGTCGACCGCGCGCGCCTTGGCCGACGTCGCCTGCCTTTCGCCCTCGCGCCTCCGCGAAATCGTCAGCCGCGACTTCGGCGTGCCTCCGGCCAAATTGCTGCAATGGCTCCAGCTTCAACGCGCCGTGCGGACGCTGGTCGGCGGCGGAGGTCTTGCCGACGCCGCGGCGGCGGGAGGCTTCGCCGATCAGTCGCACTTCACGCGCCGCTGCGCTCAATGGCTAGGCGTGACGCCTTCGGCCGGCCTTAGTGCCTTCGCGTTCGAAATCGTGCCCTGAGCCGGATGCGCCTCGCACCGCGTCGCCCCGGCGAAACATTCAAGACTGCCGCGCCTGTTTGCCCTTAAGCGTCTCGTCGAGACCGGCGATTGCGGCCGCAATCCGGCGGCAAGCCAAAGCGTCGAAAGGAGACGGCCATGCCCGACCCGAAACCCGTAGCAAGATCCTACACGCCAGCGGCAGGATATCACTTCCTGACGCCCTTTTATGATTTCGGCGTCGCGGTGACAACGCGCGAGCGCGTGTGGCGCGACCGTCTCGTTCGCCATATGGCGCTCGGCGAGGGTGACGTCATTCTCGATATCGGCTCGGGTACGGGAAATCTTGCGCTGGCGATCGCTCGCCATAGCCGGGACGTCCGCTATCTTGGTTTCGACCCCGACGAGGCAGCGACGCGAATTGCCCGAACGAAGACCGCGCAGATTGTTCCACCGCCGGAGTTTCGAGTTGGCTTTTTCGCGGCTTCGGCGATCGATGACTGGCCCCCGCCTGCCAAGATTGCGATCTGCCTCGTCCTTCATCAGGTCGGGCTTGAGGAAAAGGCACGTCTGCTACGCGAGGCCCGGCAGGTGCTCGCGCCGGGCGGCAAACTCTATGTCGCCGACTATGGAGAACAGCGCAGCCGCCTCATGCGGTTGCTGTTCCGCCTGACGATCCAGCAGCTCGACGGCGTCCAGGACACCCAACCCAACGCCGATGGATTGCTCCCGGTTCTGATGAGAGAGGCAGGCTTTTGCGATGTTCGCGAACTTGAGACGTTCCGCACGCCAACCGGTGCGATCGCGATCATCGAGGCCCGAAAGCCCGGGACCTGACGGCACAGGGCAAAGAAAATCCAAGGGACAATCGCCTTTCTTGCGTATCGATAGAAGCGGCTCCATTCTGGAACCACCAGGAACGACGCCAGCGGCGAACTCGACCGGTGGCGTTTGGACCGCTCCGCCGCGAGGCGGGCATCCGACACATACGGGAGCGGCGGCGATGCACGATCATCAGGGCGCAGAAAAAGGCAGCGGAAGCACGACCGATCCGGTCTGCGGCATGACGGTCGATCCGGCCACCACGCCGCACAAGGCGACGCACGGCGGCAACCATCATCATTTTTGCAGCGCGGGCTGCCTCGCCAAATTCGAGGCCGATCCCGATCTTTATGCCGCAAAAAGCGAGCCAGCCGCAGCCGATGCACCCGAAGGCGCCATCTGGACCTGCCCGATGCATCCCGAGATCCAGCGCCCCGGCCCTGGAAGCTGCCCGATCTGCGGCATGGCACTCGAGCCCGTCATGCCGACAGCATCGGGCGGCCCCAGCGAAGAATATCGCGATATGCGGCGGCGCTTCTGGACCGGGCTCCTTCTCGCCCTCCCGGTGGTTGCGCTCGAAATGGGCGGCCATCTGACGGGCCTCCACCAATATGTCGGCCGCCAGACGAACAACTGGATCCAGATGCTGCTCGCGACCCCCGTCGTTCTATGGGCGGGCTGGCCCTTCTTCGAGCGCGCCTGGCTCTCGATCCGCAACAAGAGCCTCAACATGTTCACCCTCATTGCGATGGGGACGGGCGTTGCCTGGGGCTACAGCATGATCGCGGCGATTCTCCCGCAAATCTTCCCGGCGGCTTTCCGCGCCGCCGATGGCTCGGTCGCGGTCTATTTCGAGGCGGCGGCGGTCATCACGGTGCTGGTGCTACTCGGGCAGGTGCTCGAACTCAGGGCCCGCGAAACGACGAGCGGCGCGATCCGCGCGCTCCTTGACCTCACACCGAAGCTCGCCCGGCGCGTCCGCAGCGATGGAAGCGACGAGGAGGTCGCGCTCGAGGACGTCGCGGTCGGTGACATGCTACGCATCCGTCCGGGCGAAAAAGTCCCCGTCGATGGCATCGTCGTAGAAGGCCGCGGCACGGTCGACGAATCGATGGTCACGGGCGAATCGATGCCGGTGACCAAGGCGGCCGGGGCGGCGCTGATCGGCGGAACGATCAACCAAACGGGCGGCCTGCTCATGCGCAGCGAGAAGGTCGGGCGCGACACGATGCTCGCGCGGATCGTACAGATGGTCGCCGACGCGCAGCGCAGCCGGGCGCCGATCCAGCGTCTCGCCGATACCGTTTCGGGCTGGTTCGTGCCCGGCGTCATCGTCGTCGCCATTGTCGCTTTCGTTGTCTGGTCGCTTCTGGGCCCCGCGCCCGCCATGGCCTATGGCCTTATCGCCGCCGTCTCGGTGCTCATCATCGCCTGTCCCTGCGCGCTCGGCCTCGCGACGCCAATGTCGATCATGGTCGGCGTGGGGCGCGGCGCCGAAGCCGGCGTGCTGATCAAAAATGCCGAGGCGCTTGAGCGGATGGAGAAGGTCGACACGCTCGTCGTCGACAAGACGGGGACGCTGACCGAAGGCAGACCCTCGGTCGTCGCCATCGAAGTCGCCGAAGGGTTCGAGGAAAACGACCTCCTCCGGATTGCCGCGAGCCTCGAGCGCAGCAGCGAACATCCATTGGCCGCCGCAATCGTCAAAGCGGCGGAAGACCGCGGCCTCGCGCTCGTCGAGCCATCGGGAGTCGACCAGCCGGTCGGCAAGGGCATCGTCGGGGTTGTCGACGACAAGGCGATCGTCCTCGGCAATTCGAACTTTCTCGAAGAATATGACGTCGATCTGGACGCACTCGCCGAGGCGGCTGACCGGCTTCGTACAGACGGTGCAACGGCGATCTACATCGCGGTCAACGGTAAGGCGGCCGGCGTTATCGCCATCGCCGACCCCGTCAAGGAAACGACGGGCGACGCGCTCGCTGCGCTGCGCGAAGCCGGAATCAAGGTCATCATGCTCACCGGCGACAATCGCGTCACCGCCGAGGCGATCGCGCGGCGCCTCGGCATCGACGACGTCGAGGCCGATGTCCTCCCCGACCAGAAGAGCGCGGTCGTGCAGCGGCTGCGCGAAGAGGGCCGGATCGTCGCCATGGCCGGCGACGGGGTCAACGACGCCCCCGCGCTCGCCGCCGCCGACGTCGGCATCGCGATGGGCTCGGGAACCGATGTCGCCATCGAAAGCGCGGGTGTGACGCTACTGCGCGGCGACCTTCTGGGCATCGTGCGGGCGCGGCATCTCAGCCATGCGACGATGGCGAACATCCGTCAGAATCTCTTCTTCGCTTTCGCCTATAATGTCGCCGGGATTCCCGTCGCTGCGGGCGTGCTCTATCCGATTTTCGGACTATTGCTCTCGCCGGTCATTGCCGCCGCTGCAATGGCACTCTCGTCCGTCAGCGTCATTGCCAATTCTTTGCGGCTGCGCTTTGCCAGAATCTGATCGAAACCACGGGAGGCACTCGTGAAGTGTCGGCACAACAAGGGGAAATGATATGAGACGACTGACGATTACAGCAATCGCATTGGCCATGCTGGTGGCCGTCCCGGCTCAGGCGACCGAGCCTGCGGATTTTCAGGGCGCGGCGGCAGCGCTCGCGCAGTATAAATCGGCGATGGAGAAACTGGACCTGACCGGCGTCGAGGCCCTCTTTTCGCCAGACGCCCAGATATTCGAATCCGGCGGCGTTGAAGGGAATTTCGCCCACTATCGCGACCATCACCTGGGTCCCGAACTCAAGGAATTCAAATCCTTCACCTTCCGCAATTACAAGATTTCGGTTCGCGGCGAAGGAAATATCGCGATCGCAACCGAGACCTACAGCTTCTCGATTGTGCTCGCGAGCGGCGAGACCATCGAACGGGATGGCGTCGCTACGAGTGTCCTCAAACAGGACAACGGAAAGTGGCAGATCTTCAATCTCCACAGCTCCTCACGCAAGCCGAAGGTGCGACCGGCGGGTGGCAGCTGAGCGGGCAAAAAAGGGGCTAGTCCTCACGATCTCTCCGAACCCACACCTAGCAGGACGCATGAGCCCGAGCGGGTGTGGGCACCCTGAAATGGCTCGTCGCGGCAAGTACGGAAACGCCTGCCTCGTCTGTGACAAGGGCAAAGCTGTTGGGGTGCGTATCATCTGTTGAACAGCCGCCGCATTGCGTTCGGCTGCAAAGCTCAAGGCCTGTTATGCGGGAGATAGATAATGGAGCGATTTCGAACTTTCGATTTCCGAAAGCATATGCCGAGCGTGACGTTCACGCTGCTGGCGGTGGCCCTGATAGCGGGCGCGGGTGCGATCACCGTCTATCTCGGCCTATATAATATAGCGGCCGATGCCCCCCATAACCGGCTGACTTACAGCGTCATCGAAACATTCAGGGAGAAGTCCATCGCAGCGCGATCCGGATCGATCGCGGTGCCGGCAGATTTGGCGGCTCCGGCGCGGATCGCGTCGGGCGCAGGTCTCTATACCGAGATGTGCAGCGGCTGCCATCTCGCGCCCGGGATGGAAAAGACCGAAATGAGTCAAGGGCTGTATCCGCAAGCGCCCGTCTTGTTCAAAGGTTCGGAACGTTCGGCTTCGGAGCAATTCTGGATCATCAAGCATGGCATCAAGATGACCGCCATGCCGGCCTGGGGGAAAACGCATGATGATCGTCTCATCTGGGATATGGTCGCGTTTGTCCGAAAACTCCCTGGCCTGTCGCCGGCACAATATCAGGCTATTACGCAGAATGCGCCAATGGACCATGACGCGATGATGAAGGGCATGACAGAGGCGGAAGGCGCGAGTCAGAAACCAAGCGGAGCGGGCGAACACGCAGGGCACTGAGGTCGTCGACAATTATGCAGCGCCGGGCGTGAACGGGCTCGTTTCGACCTTCCATTCCCGCCCACCTTGCCGGTGGGACGGAAGGTTTCGCCTTTCGCTAAGGGCCGAATCGAGCGAACTGTCTTGGCCGGCAAGCCGCAGGTGGAAAACAGCAATTCGGAATGGATCAAGCGGGGGCTATAAACATGAAGCGCGACCTTGTTCGCGAACTGATCGAGCGCTGGCGCGGCGATTCCGGCTCGACCTATCAAAGCTGGTTCCTGTGGGAGGAGCGACTGAAGAATTTTCGGTCGATCAGAAGAGGCATCTCGCAGGTCGTCGCCGAAATTGAGGCCGGCACCTTTGGAGCGGCATATCGGGGCTCGTCATTGGAGATCATTGTTCATTCAATCGCCGAGCAACGACAGATTTTCAAAGGTGCGGATCATGCTTTCTTGTGGAAGCCCAAACTCCGAATCCCGGACATCTACGAGAACGCCGACAATCAACGAGTGTCTGTCGTCAGAACATTTGGCACAATTCGCGGCGTAAATTAGCGGAGTGCGGGCCTCGTCTGGGGGTTGATGTTAAGCGGCGAGCATGCGGTGATGCAAGCGCCGATATTTTATGGTCTGTTGTTTGATCCTTTCACGCTGTTTCATGATGGCCGGCGCCCTACCGAAGTAGGCGTCGGCGGGCGTCACGTTGCCGAGGCTTTCATGGTATCGGCGGTGATTATAGTGCTCGACGAAGGCCTCGATCTGGGCCTCAAGGTCACCGGGCAGGAAGTAGTTTTCGAGCAGGATGCGGTTCTTGAGGGTCTGGTGCCAGCGCTCGATCTTGCCCTGGGTTTGCGGGTGCATCGGGGCACCGCGGACATGGGTCATCTTGTTGGCGTCGATATATTCGGCCAGCTCGCCCGCGATGTAGCTCGGGCCATTGTCGCTGAGCAGCCGGGGCTTGTGCAGCACCGTGGCGCTGTCGCAGCCGGAAGTCGCCAGGGCGAGGTCCAGGGTGTCGGTCACGTCTTCGGCGCGCATGTTGGTGCACAGCTTCCAGGCGATAACGTAGCGCGAGAAGTCGTCGAGTACGGTCGATAGGTACATCCAGCCCCACCCGATGATCTTGAAGTAGGTGAAGTCGGTCTGCCACATCTCGTTCGGGCGGGTGGTCTTGGTGTGGAACGCATCGGCGGCCTTGATCACGACATAGGCCGGGCTGGTGATCAGGTCATGGGCCTTGAGCAGGCGGTAAACCGTGGCTTCCGACACGAAGTAGCGCCTCTCGTCGGTGAACCGCACCGCCAGTTCGCGAGGGGATAGCTCGGTCGTCTCCAGCGCCATCTCGACGATCTGGTCCCGGATGTCGTCACCGATGCGATTCCACACCCGGCTCGGCGCCGATGGCCGATCCTCCAGCGCCTCCGGCCCTCCTTCGAGGTAGCGGTCGTACCACCGATAGAAGGTCCGGCGGGCAATGCCGAGTTGGTCCAGCGTGCGCTTGGCTGGCAGATGTGACTGCTCGACGATCCTGATGATCTCGAGTTTCTCAGATGCGGGATACCTCATTCGTCGTCGCCCCCATCCGCGATCATGCTTTTTTTGAGCAGACGGTTTTCCAGCGTCAGGTCGGCCACGCATTCCTTCAGGGCACGGGTTTCGCGGCGCAGGTCGTGCACCTCGCCGGTGGTCGCGGCACGGGCGGTGTCGCCCGCCAAGCGCCGCTTGCCCGCTTCCATGAACTCCTTCGACCAGGTGTAGTACAGGCTCTGGGCGATGCCTTCCTTGCGGCACAGCTCGGCGATGCTGTCCTCGCCGCGCAGGCCTTCCAGCACGATCCTGATTTTGTCCTCTGCAGAGAAGTGTCGGCGCGTCGCACGCCGTATGTCCTTCACCACCCGCTCAGCAGGGGCCTTCGGCGCCGATTTTTTCAAGGAGGATTTGGGCTTCATCTTCGTTCCTTCGTCACTACGACGAAGCCCAAATCCTCCTTAAATCACAACCTCAAATCTGTGCCATTGGTGCTGACGGCGGACAGTCGGCGATGCCCATAACGATCCGAGATGGCGCCGGGTCCTGTGGGTGGCCCTCGCTCTCAACGCCATTATGTTCGCTATCGAAATCGTGGCCGGGATAGCCGCAGATTCGCGCGCGCTGCAGGCCGATGCACTCGATTTTCTGGGCGATTCAGCCAATTACGCCATCAGCCTCGGAGTTGCCGGAATGGCAATTGTATGGCGCGCACGCGCGGCGCTCGCGAAAGCGGCGACCATGCTGGGATTTGGTCTTTGGGTCCTTGGCTCGGCACTTTGGGGGTTTTTTGTGGGTGCCTCACCAGATGCCGGCACGATGGGCATCGTCGGTTTCCTGGCGCTCGCAGTAAATCTCGCGGTCGCGGCGATGCTCTTTCGGTATCGAACCGGGGACGCGAATATGCGCTCGGTGTGGATCTGTTCGCGCAACGACGCGATCGGAAACGTCGCGGTGCTCGCGGCCGCGGTCGGTGTCTTCGGGACGGGGGCGGCATGGCCCGATCTTGCTGTTGCGGGAATCCTGGCAAGCCTGGCGATCTGGGGGAGTGCCGACGTGTTCGCCCAGGCGAGGCGCGAGCTCAGGACAGCATGAAAGGTCCGAAGTACAGCCGCCGGTTGCGTCCGACATGAGAAGTAGCCTATTCGCTATTGCGAGTTAGTTGCATATCCTTAAGGGGGCTCGGATGCCTGTTTCCATTCCATCGCCGCACAAGGTGCTCAAGGTCTTCATACTGGCCCTCCTTCTGAGCCTGTCGGGCATGGCGCGCGCGGAGGGCTCAGAGGTGCGCACGACGTGGCGCCTTCTCGACTACATCGCTGTCGATTACTCCGCAGCGGTGTCGAACGGGCAGGTCATTGACAATTTCGAATATGACGAAATGGTCGAATTTTCTTCGACCGTCGGCGAACAAGTAGCCGCGCTTCCCGATGCTTCGGCCAAACCCGGTCTAATCGCGATGTCTGTGGACCTGCGTCAGGCGATTGAGAAGAAAGCTTCGGTCGAGCGCGTTTCCCGGCTGGCCCGTGCCTTGGGTGGATCGCTGTTGGAGGCGTACCCGGTTCCGCTGGCTCCCCGAAGCCCGCCCGATTTGTCTCGCGCATCGACACTCTTTTCCCAGAACTGCGCCTCGTGTCACGGTGCATCGGGCCGTTCCCCTCCGGCAGCCAGCATGACGCTCGAGCCTCCTCCGATCGATTTCACCGATGCCGACCGAGCGCGCCAGCGCAGCATTTTCGGTCTCTATCAGGTCATAACACAGGGCCTTGAGGGCACGTCGATGCCCAGCTTTGCTGGACTTTCGGAAGCCGATCGCTGGGCCCTCGCATTCTATGCAGGCGGCATTGCATTCGAGGATCTCGAACGGGGGGAGAAAATCTGGCGCGAAGATGACCGGGTGCGGCGTCTGATACCCGATCTCGAGACACTTGCGGCCATCACGCCCGCAGAGCTCGCCGACGCGATCGGAGAGAACCGGGCATTGGCCGTCATGGCATACCTGCGATCAAATCCCGGAGTTGTCAGCCAGAGAAGCGAGAACGGCTCGCTCGATCTTGCGCGGCAGACCCTGCAGCAAAGTCTCGCCGCCTACGAGCGGGGCGAACGCGCAGAGGCGCGCCGACTAGCTCTGTCGGCCTATCTTGACGGCTTCGAACCGGTCGAGGGTATTCTCGCGACGCGCGATGGTGATCTCATGCGGCAGATCGAGCAAGCGCTCAGCCAATATCGTTCAGATATCGAGCGCAACGTGCCTGTCTCGCGATTGCGCGAACGACACGCTTTCGCCGCGAGCCTGCTTGAGCAAGCGGATGTCGCTCTCGCGCCCGAAGCAGCCAGCGACATCTCCACTTTTCTGGGTGCCTTCACGATCCTGCTGCGCGAGGGGATAGAGGCACTTCTCGTGGTGATTGCCATGATCGCCTTCGTTCGCAAATCGGATCGCGGCGAAGTAATCGCCTACGTTCATGGCGGCTGGATCGCCGCGCTGCTGGCAGGCGTCGCCACCTGGGTGGCCGCGACCTACTTCGTCGCTATTAGCGGAGCGAGCCGCGAGCTCACCGAAGGATTCGGTGCGCTGTTGGCGGCGGTCATCCTCATTTCCGTCGGGATCTGGATGCACGGCAAGAGCCAGGCAGATGAATGGCGACGCTATATTCAGCAAAGGATGGGGAAGGCTCTTTCCAGGCGATCAGCATGGTTTCTCTTCGGGCTCGCTTTTGTCGTAGTCTATCGCGAAGCCTTCGAGACGATCCTGTTCTATGCCGCCCTCTGGACCCCTGATAGCAGTTCGGTGATACTTGCAGGGGCGGTGTCGGCTCTCGCCGTCCTGTCGGCTCTTGCATGGTTCATGCTCCGCTACAGCCGCAAGCTGCCGATCACGCAATTCTTCAAGTACAGCGCGATACTGATCGCAGTCCTCGCGATCATCCTGGCCGGCAAGGGTGTGGGCGCGTTCCAGGAAGCGGGCACGATCTCCATGACCGCGGTGTCGGGACTTCCCCGCCTGCCCGATCTCGGGTTCTTTCCCACCGTGGAAACGCTCGCCGCTCAGCTGGTAGCCTTCCTCGCTTTGGTGCTTGGATTTCGCTACGGTAATCGTCACCACCGCTCACAGTAGCGGGGCATCTCGAACTTGCTCTAATTGTTCGGGAGACGCTCCTTCGGTCCGACGCCTATTCTGCGGACCAGCCACAGGGTCGCAGTAGGGACAATGACCCACATGAGCATAGGAACAAGTCCAATATGCGTTCCTGGCAGCAGGGGCATGAGATCGCTGTAGGTCCAGCCCCAGTCGGCCCCGACCGCGAGAACCTCGACGCTCGCAGTGATGACAAGACCTGTCGCGAGGTATGCACTAAACCGTCCCGCGGGCCAGCGCACCAGCCATGGGGAATACGAGTTGCCGATGGAGCCCACGAGATAGGCCGCGACCATGATACCGGCATCGCCGAGCGATGCGAGGCCGCAGCGGTATGCGGCCTGCGCGGGCGTCAGGCCGCCCGCCTCGTAGAACGGCAATTGTAGCATCTCCCAGACGAACGCGATCAGAAACCCGATCACCGAAATCCAAACCAATGGATGTGCGCCGCGCCATGGTTCACCGCTCGGATTAGCGCTCGTTCCATGCGATCGCGTGGCGACATCCGTGCGTTCGTCTTTTCGGTCAGTACACCTCACGCGTCGAACCTTGGGAGCGATAGGCCTCTAAGCCTCAGCGCATTGCCGATAACGGAGACCGACGACAAACTCATTGCCGCGGCTGCGATCATCGGGCTGAGGAGCATGCCAGTCCAAGGATAAAGGACGCCGGCGGCCACGGGAATCCCGAGCGTGTTGTAAGCGAAGGCGAAGAACAGGTTCTGGCGGATATTGCGCATCGTGGCCCGGGACAGGACCAGCGCTTGAACAACGCCAAGCAGATCACCGCGGACCAGTGTCACGCCCGCGCTTTCGATGGCGACATCGGTCCCGGATCCCATTGCAATTCCGACGTGCGAAGCGGCGAGCGCAGGGGCGTCGTTGATCCCATCGCCGGCCATGGCGACACGGCTGCCGCCGCTCTTCAACTCCTCAATCTTGCGATGCTTGTCTTCTGGCGAGACGTTCGCCTCGACCTCATCGATGCCGACCTGTTCGGCAACCGCGAGGGCGGTAGCCTCGCTGTCGCCGGTCAGCATCACGACCTTGATGCCTCGCTCGTGCAACGCGGTAATGGCAGTGTGGCTCGTTTCCTTGATCGGGTCGGCGACCGCGATGAGGCCCGCCGGCGCTCCGTCCACTGCCACGAACATCACCGTTTGGCCCAGCTGTCGACCTTCTTCCGCAGACTGCCGCCAGGTTTCCTCTAGGGCGCCGATGCGCTTCATCATTTTTTCGTTGCCGATCGCGATATTGCGACCCTCGACGCTTGCTTGGATGCCTTCGCCGGTGACGGATTCGATATTCGCGGCATCCAGAATGGCTGCTCCGCGGTTTTCAGCACCCTCGACTATCGCATGCGCGAGCGGGTGCTCGCTTCCGCGTTCGACCGCCGCCACCAGGCTGAGCAATTCGCCGTCGGTGAAGCCGGAGCGGGGTTGCACATCGACCAGATCCGGTTTCCCGAGCGTCAGCGTGCCGGTCTTGTCGACCACCAGTGTATCGATCTTTTCGAGGGTTTCGAGTGCCTCGGCATTCTTGATAAGGATCCCGTGCTGGGCACCTTTGCCCGTGCCGGTCATTATCGACATCGGCGTCGCCAGTCCGAGGGCGCAGGGACAGGCGATGATCAGAACGGCGATCGCGTTTATCAATGCGTATGCCAGAGCCGGCGCAGGCCCCCACACCGCCCAGACACCGAAACTGACGATGGCCACCAGAACAACGATGGGTACGAACCAGGCAGTAACCTGATCGGCGAGACGCTGGATCGGCGCCCGGCTGCGCTGCGCCTCCGCCACCATCTGGACAATTTTGGATAGCATCGTATCCGCGCCAACCTGCGTCGCGCGCATGGTGAAACTGCCGGTCTGGTTCACCGTACCGCCGATTACCGTATCGCCGGCATTTTTCTTGACCGGGATGGGCTCGCCACTGATCATCGATTCGTCGATGGCGCTGCTGCCTTCCTCGACGCTGCCATCAACCGGAACCTTGTCACCTGGGCGGACGCGCAGGAGATCGCCCGAACTCAATTCGTCGAGCGGCACTTCTCGCTCGTCGCCGCGGGCGAAAATCTTCATCGCTGTTGGAGGTGCTAGCTCCAGCAGGGCGCGTAGCGCGCTCGAAGTAGACCCCCTCGCCTTGAGCTCCAGCACCTGGCCCAACAGTACCAGTGTGGTAATGACCGCGGCGGCTTCGAAATAGACGCCGACGCGGCCCGCATCATCGCGAAACGCATCGGGAAAGATGTCCGGCACGAGCGTCGCCACCACGCTGAAAAAATAGGCGATCGCTACGCCAAACCCGATCAGGGTGAACATGTTGAGATTCATCGTGCGGACCGACTGCACCGCACGCGTGAAAAAAGGCCAGCCGCCCCACAGAACGACCGGAGAGGCAAGCACCAGCTGCAGCCACTGTGCCCAGGCCGGGTCGATGACCCCGTGGAATGGTCTCGAGGGCAAAAGGTCGCCCATGGCATACGCAAACAGCGGAAGCGTGAAGAGCGCGCTCCACCAGAACCTGCGACTCATGTCGACGAGTTCGGGATCCGGCCCGTCGTCAAGGCTGACTGTCTCCGGTTCGAGCGCCATCCCGCAAATGGGACAGGACCCCGGTCCGGGCTGTCTGATTTCGGGATGCATGGGGCAGGTATAGATCGTGCCTTCAGGTACATCTTCTACGGCGTCGAGGTGAGCCTTCGAGAGATAGAGTTCGGGATCGGCGCGGAATTTGTCGAGACAGCGCGAGGAGCAGAAGTAATGTTCGGCTCCCTCATGCTCATGCGTATATTTCGCCGTCTTCATAGCGACGTTCATTCCGCATACGGGATCGACCGCCGTTTCGTTCGGGACAGCGGTCTGCGTGCCTGTGACAGATTTATCAGTCATGTATTCTTCCCGTTTCGAAAGCGCCTATTGAAATACTATGCTCTGGCTGCACTTGTTCCGAACCGTCCAAGGCCTCGACCACGACCACTTCGCGCCGCCGTATGGTCTTCTACGTTCTGAGGTATTTGAGCAGTGCCAGGATCCCAAGGATCATAAGTGTCAGGAGCAGGACCCAGAAGAGGCCCATCGCCCACATCATCATGGGGGCATCCATCATGCTGTTTCCGGTCATCATCTCGCGCTCCTTTCTGACGGATATTGATTTAAACAATCCGGGTTGAAGTGCGCCGCACCGTCCTTCGGTGCGGCGCTTCTCGATTCACTGCTTGGCGATTGCGGTGAGCTCTCCGCTCCCGCCTTCTGTAGTCCGGAACTCGAAAGTCACGCGGTCGCCGACCGACACCTTGCCGAGGCTTTCCTCATCGGCGGCGAAAGCCATGGTCATGGCCGGCCATCCCACCGCGGGGATAGGGCCGTGATCAATCGTGATCTTTCCTTCGGTCTCGTCAATCTCGGTCACCGAGCCTTCGCCGCTGCCAGACTGGCCCACCTCCGCATTGTCCATCATCGGCATATCGTCTGACATCGGCATGCTGTCCGCGTTGGACATTTCGTCGGCCATCATCGTTTCTGCCGGTTCGCTCGCATCCTCGGCGCTATCGCAAGCCGCCAACGCCAGCGGAGCTGCGAGCAGGATCATGTAGGTTGGGGTACGCATTCTTCGTCTCCTTCGGTTTGTGCCGGTTTTTCCGGACGGGGCCGCCGCAACAGCAGATATGCGGCGGGAAGCAAAAACATCGACAGAAGCGGGGCAGTTATCATACCCCCTATCATCGGTGCGGCGATCCGGCTCATCACTTCCGAACCTGCACCGGTGCCGATCAGGATCGGGAAGAGGCCAGCAAGAATGACCGCCACCGTCATCGCCTTGGGTCGCACGCGCAGGAGCGCGCCTTCCCGGATGGCTTCGTCCACTTCTTCAGCGCTGAGGGTACCTTGCCGCCGCTCCAGCGCGGCTTTCAGGTAGATCAGCATCACCACACCGAACTCGGCCGAGACACCGGCGAGCGCGATGAAGCCGACCGCTGTCGCCACGGACTGGTTGTAGCCCATCAGATAGAGCAGCCAATAACCACCGCTGAGCGCGAAAGGCAGGGTGCCCATGATGAGCATCGCCTCATCCACTCTCCTGAATATGAGATAGAGCAGCAGGAATATGATCACCAGTGTCGCGGGCACCACGATCTGCAACCGCTCATAAGCGCGTGTCAGATATTCGAACTGGCCCGCATATGAGAGGCTGACACCGGCGGGCAGATCGACACCCGCAGCAACCGCCTCCTGGAGATCGGCCACCACCGAGGTGAGATCCCGGCCCCGGACATCGACATAGATGTAGCTGGTCAGCCGGCCCTGTTCGCTCTTAAGCATGGGCGGACCGTCGCTGACCCCCACCCGGGCTACGGTTCCAAGCGTGATCTGCTGGCCAGACGGCGTGAGGACCGGCAAGGCTCTAAGCTCATCGACGCTATCGCGGATTTCGCGCGGATACCTCACATTGATGGGATAGCGCGCGAGGCCCTCGACCGTCCGGGCGACATTGGCACCGCCGACCGCGCCGGAGACTATCTGCTGCACGTCGGTTATGTTGAGCCCATATCGCGCAGCGGCCATCCGATCGATATCGACATCGACATAGCGGCCACCCGACAGGCGTTCCGCCAATGCCGAGCTGACCCCGGGGACCGTCTTGGCCACACCTTCCACCTCGAGCGCCACGCGTTCGATCTGCTCAAGGTCGTCGCCTGAAACCTTCACCCCGATCGGACTCTTGATGCCGGTCGCGAGCATGTCGATCCGGTTGCGGATCGGGGGCACCCAGACATTGGCGAGGCCCGGCACCCGCACGACCCGGTCGAGTTCCTCGACGAGCAGATCGGGCGTCATTCCCTCGCGCCACTCCTCGCGCGGCTTGAAACGGATCGTCGTTTCGAACATCGTCAGGGGGGCCGGATCCGTCGCCGTATCCGCACGGCCCGCCTTGCCGAACACGGTTTCCACTTCCGGGACCGACTTGATCAGGCGATCGGTGCGCTGCAGCAGCGCCGAAGCCTCGCCGGGCGAAAGCCCGGGCAATGCGCTCGGCATGTAAAGCAAATCGCCCTCATCGAGCGGGGGGAGAAACTCGCCGCCAAGCCTGGTGAAGGGAATCGCGGTGGTCAGGAAGATCACCGCCGCGATCGCCAGCGTTGCCTTGGGGCGCCGCATGACCCAATCGAGTCCCGGGCGGTAGATTTTCGTCAGCCAGCGGTTGAGAAAATTGGAATCCTCCGAAGGGATCTTCCCACGGATCAGCCATCCCATCATCACCGGTACCAGCGTTACCGAGAGAATGGCGGCTGCCGCCATGGCATAGGTCTTGGTAAAAGCGAGCGGCGCGAACAACCGACCTTCCTGCGCCTGCAGGGTGAAGACCGGCAGGAATGACAGCGTAATGATCAGCAGGCTGAAGAACAGCGCTGGTCCCACTTCCTTCGATGCATCGGCGATGATCCTCCACCGTTCCTTTACCGCGAGCACGGTATCCGGGTTTTCGTGCTCCCATCGTTCGAGATGCTTGTGGGCGTTCTCGATCATCACCACCGCGGAATCGACCATCGCCCCGATCGCGATGGCGATGCCACCCAGCGACATGATATTGGCGTTCACTCCCTGAAAGCGCATCACGATGAAAGCGGCCAGCACACCCAGCGGCAAGGTGATGATGGCGACCAGGGCGGAGCGCGCGTGCCAGAGGAACAGCCCGCAAACGAGCGCAACCACGATGAATTCCTCGATCAGCTTGTGGGTCAGATTCTCCACTGAGGCGTCGATAAGCTGTGAACGGTCGTAGGTCGTGACGATCTCGACGCCTTCGGGCAGGCTCGCCTGCAACTCGTCGAGTTTTTGCTCCACGGCCTGGATCGCGCTTCGCGCATCCGCTCCCTGGCGCAGAACGATGATGCCGCCGGCAACCTCACCTTCACCATTGAGCTCGGCGATGCCACGCCGCAGTTCAGGGCCGACCTGGATCGTCGCTACGTCGCCAAGCGTGACCGGAACGCCGCCGCTCGCGGTACGTAAAGGGATTTGCCGAAAATCATTGAGGTCGCCGAGATAGCCCGAGGCGCGAACCATATATTCGGCTTCGCCCATCTCGACGATCGAGCCGCCCGCTTCCTGGTTGGCAGACTGGATGGCGCTCACGATCTCGGCGTGGGTCACGCCGAGCGAGGCCATCCGGTAAGGTTCGAGCACCACCTGGTACTGCTTGACCATACCGCCGACGCTCGCGACTTCGGCAATGCCGGGGATCGTCTTGAGCTCGTAGCGCAGGAACCAGTCCTGCAGGCTGCGTAGCCCGGCAAGGTCATGACCGCCGGTGCGATCGACCAGCGCGTACTCGTAAATCCAGCCGACCCCCGTGGCATCTGGACCCAGCGTGCTCGTCACACCATCGGGCAGGCGGTTCTGCACCTGGTTGAGATACTCGAGCACGCGCGAGCGCGCCCAGTAGAGGTCGGTTCCGTCCTCGAAGATGATATAGACATAGCTGTCGCCAAACATCGAGTAACCGCGGACGGTTTTCGCCCCCGGCACCGAGAGCATGGTCGTTGCCAGCGGATAGGTAACCTGGTCCTCGACGATCCGGGGGGCTTGCCCCGGATAGTTGGACCGGACCACAACTTGGACGTCGGAAAGATCGGGCAGCGCGTCGACCGGCGTCGTGCGCACTGCCCAGAAACCGCCTAGCGTTACCGCGATGGCCGCCAGAACGATGAACAAGCGGTTGGCGATCGAGGCATCGATTATCCGAGCAATCATTGTCCGGCCCTCCCGATGGTCTCGATCCGGGGGCCCTCATCCTCCTGGATGAAGGTGAAACGGACTCTGTCTCCCTTCTCGAGCCCGCGCATCTGCGCCGCGCTCTTCGTGCGGAAGGTCATCGTCATGGCTGGCCAGTCGAGCCGCGGGACGGGCCCGTGGCGCAGCGTTACCGAGCCATCGGCGATTTTCTCGATTGTTCCAATCGCACTGAAAGTCGTTGCTTCGTCTTCATCTGCCTGCTCGCGGCTGACCTGTTCAATCGGGCGGACATCGAGCCCGGCCAGGCTTGCCTCGGAATCGAGCAGGAACTGACCCGATGTCACGACCTGTTCGCCGGCGGAAAGTCCGGCCAGCACTTCGGTCCTTCCACCCGCTTCGCGGCCGATCCGAACCTCGGCGGGCATGAAACCGCCCTCGTCCTGCCTCACCATTACGATGGTTCGACGTCCGGTCCTGATAACCGCTTCGGACGGTACCAGCAGCGCGCGGCGTGTGTCCGGGGTCAGCGAAACCTGCGCGAACATGCCCGGTTTGAGGCGTCCGGATGCGTTGGGCAGCTGCGCACGAACGGTGATCGTCCGGCTCGCATCCTGTGCACTCGGCAGGATGGCGATAATGCGCCCCGCGAACCGTTCGTCGGGAAACGCGGTCAGGTTCGCGCTGACAGGCTGGCCAACCCGTACATTCGCAGCCTGCGTTTCAGGCACCGCGGCTTCCAGCCAGATCGGCGAGAAACCGGTGATCTCAGCGAGCGTCTGTCCGGCCATGACCGTCATTCCCGGACGCACGCCGAGCGATGTGATCGCCCCGCCGATCGGCGCGGTAACAGTGATCGTCGAATGCGGTCGTCCGCTGCGTCCCACCGACGAGATCAGGCCTGGAGACATGCCCAGAAGGCGCATGCGCTCGCGCATCGCCTGCGCAAGTTCTTCATCACCGCTATTCAGGACGGCCAGATATTCCTGCTGCGCTCCGCCCCATTCGGGAACCAGGATATCCGCAAGCGGCGCGCCCCGTCCAATCACGTCATCCGGCGCACGACCGTAAGTCCTTTGAACATAGCCCCCGGCGCGGGGCTGGACGATCGCGACGTCGCGTTCATTATAAGCGAGCACGCCAGTGACGGTTATCTCGGGCTCGAGAAGACCGTACTCTGCTTCGGCGGTGCGAATGCCAAAATTCTGGACCAAGCCCGCGTCGATCTGAACGCCAGCGGTCGCCTCCTCGCCTGCACATTTGGGCACCAGTTCCATGTCCATGAACGGCGATTTGCCCGGTTCGTCGAAGTGCTGTCCGGGGACCATCGGGTCGTACCAGTAGAGGACATCCTCGCATTCTGCGCCCGACGTTCCGCTGCTCTCGGCCGTTCCTGCGCCATCTTGGCCAAGCTGCGAGAGGCCATATCCGGCGGTAACACTGATGAGGGCAACCGTGGCTGCCATCGTCCAAGACTTCTGGCGTGGTGACAATCTGTCCCACGCAGCTCCCATTGCGGCTCTCATAGATGGTGTTCCCTGTATGTCAGTCGTAGGTTGGCGGCAGCTTCGACAGTCGCTTCCTCGCGTTCGAGAATATCGATGCGAAGCAGCGCCAGCGCCTTGATGGCTTCGATCACGTCGAGCAGTTCCGCTCTGCCCGCCGCAAAGCTGGCTCGTTCGAGTTCGGCTCGGCTTTCGGCCAATGGAAGCAACTCCTCCGTCGCGCGCTGCCATTGTCGGAAGGCGCTGCGCCACGCGGCCAGATCAGCCTCGAATTGCGCCTCGAGCGCGCGCAGCTCGTCGAGCTGCGCCTCACGTGCCGCAGCCGCTTCCGACCGCGCCGCAGCAATGCGTGGCTCCTGCCTTTTCTTGCTGAACAGCGGCAAGGTGACCGTCCCCATAACCGAAAACAAATCACCATATTGGCGCTCCCTGACGCCGTAACTGACCCCGACGCTGAAATCCGGGCGCAAGTCCGACCGCGCGAGGTCGATTGCCGCGTCAGCCTGACGGACTTGAGCTGCCGCCAGAATAATCTCCGGGTTGTATTCCAGCGTAGCCCGCAGCCGCTCGGCTTGGATATCGACCGGTGGAATTTCGCCCGAAGCGACCGCATTCTCGGCGCCAATAAATCGGCCGAGACGAGCCTGCGCGGCTTCGCGCTCTGCCGCGATCCGCGTCCGCGCGTCTTCCACTTCAAGGACGGCTCGGCGGATCTCCAGACTTTCGCCAGGCCGTGCAGTACCCGCCGCAACCGAACTGCGCGCAAGGGGTACGAGGCGTTCGATCTCGTCTAGTGCTTCGCCAACGACCAGATCCGCGCGCTGGGCATAGGCAAGCGAGATCCACGCGCGTCCAGCGCCCAGTCGTGCCATGTGCCGCGCATGAGCCAGTTGGGCCGAAGCAAAATCGATATCCGCAGAAGCGATGCCCGCACGGGCACGCCGTTCGGCAAGGTTGGGAAAGTCCTGCTCGATCCCGATCTCGACCATGGTCATCATCGTGGGATCGAGAATGTCCGGCCCCGTCACCGGGAGGTTACGAATGCCGCCGCGCAATTGCGGATCGGGCAGTTCGTCAGCCGCCTCGGCGATCTCTCGCCGGGCGTCGAGCCGTAGTTCGCTGGTGCGAACCTGGGGCTGGCCGCTGACCGCAGCCTCTAGAGTTTCTTCATAGCCCACCGATTGGGCGTGACTCGCCGGCGCGATAGCCAGCAGGACCGGAAGCGCGGTCCAGCATATTCGTTTCATGACAGTAGGATTCCGCTAAAGGGCGCGGCGAGCGCGCGTTCGAGACAGTTCGCGCACATCCTTCGCGCGCGCAAAATGTCCAGCCATAGCCTGCAGAGCTATATCTGCATCAATTCCAGGTTTCTAGGCTTGCGGAGGGGGCGGTTCCGGCCCTGCGCCGGTGCCAGTCAACTCGAAGAAAGCGAGATCGGTAAACTGGCTAGCGACCGCCAGCGGTACCCTCACAACCGCGAGGTCTTGAGTCATGACAAGCGGCGGAATGCAGCCAAGGGCAACCAGGCAATCGAGCCGCAGGTCGGCGCACGGCGATCTTTCAGCCTCGTCGTCGGTGGTGTCCATGACCATGTCGTTGCAATTGCGCTCGACCATGCTCGGCTCCTGGGGAAGCGCCGACGCATGAGCTGCCGTTTGAACAAAGAGTCCAACGCCAACCAAGATAAGGCCGAGAGCGCGCAGCATCCGCATCATCCCACAATACGGAAACGAGCCGTCACCGGCAAGCGCAGGTTTGCCGCCACCGCGCGGCGCCCCATCGTTCTATCCTGGCGGACTATCGTCATAGCGTTTGCATTGGCCTTATAACAGAAGGGTCCTGCCCCGCAGGTTCATGCGGGGCAGGTGGGGGGACTGGTTGAAGCGTCAGACATACTGGAACTCAGGCTTCAGCCTGCTTCGCCTTGCGCCATCTGCTCGCGCTTCTTTTTCATCATTTCATTGCAGTTACGCATCATTTCCATCATTTCGGCGCGCATCTCCGGATCGTTCATCATGGCCATCATGCCGGACATCTCCCTCTCGCTCATATCGCCTTGCGTTCCGCCCCGCATTTCTGCGCGCTGCTGCTCCTGCGTGTTTTGGGCTCTGTCGGGACGGTGATCGACCTTGGGTTGCGCGACGGCCGTCGTTGCGAGGCCAACCGTCGCGAGCGCACCGAGTGCGGTCATCTTAAAAGTGTTCATATGATCTTTCCTTTCAAATTATTGATGCCTTGGGCTTCGCTCCGTCCTTTATTCTTCGGCGCACGAGCGAATTCGGCACGGGTTTTCAGGATCCGGTCGACGTTCCGCTCTTGCGCATGCACACGGCGACCATTGCCAGGCAGGGCAGTACATAAAGAAACGGAAGAATCGCTGCGAAGCCCAACCACATCGAGCCAAGCGCCAGCGCGGCCAATGCCAAAACGACACCAAGGGCGAGCATCCACTTGCGCTGTCGGCCTTTACCGGCAGAACAGAGGCCTTCCGCATCGGTATTGGAGCGCGCGGAAGTGGCGGTGACCGGCACCAAGGCTCGGGACGACGGAATAGTCATGTCTTATCCTTCATCGAATCAACCGATACACACAAAATAGGGCTTCCCATCATTGGAAGGTCAAGGGAATTTGACGGAATTATTCGACTCTGAGCCAGTCGGCTTGCGTTCCTATCATTGGAAGGTTAGAGCGCCCGCATGAAACATTCACACACGATTGGCGAGGCGGCCGCAGCGAGCGGGGTTTCTGCCAAGATGATCCGACATTATGAAAAGATCGGTTTGATTGAGGCGGCGGACCGGACCGATGCCGGCTACCGCCTCTACACTCCGGCGGATATTCATACGCTCCGGTTTGTGCGACGCGCCCGCAATCTAGGCTTCTCGGTCGACGATATTTCCGAGCTGCTCGATTTATGGAAAAACGACACCCGAGCGAGCAAGGACGTGCGCCGAGTGGCCGATGGCCATCTTTCGGCCTTGCGGTCGAAGGCTGCAGAAATCCATTCTATGATAGACGCGCTCGAACATCTTTTCGAGAATTGTACGAATGACGAACGTCCCGACTGTCCCATCCTCAAGGACCTCGCTGACGATGCCAATCCGGCTCGTCCCAAGGACGTTGGTCACAAGTTTGGCTTCGAGCGCGTTTGCTAGGCTTCGGACGGTGCTCAGTATCGCGCAAAGACGCTCGTGGCACCATCCGCTCTTACGCCCGTAATCGTCCACGTGCCTGTCTTGGCACCGCCCATGCCCGGCGAACCTGCAGGCATGCCGGGAAGCGTGATGCCTGAAATCCGCGGGCGTTCCTCCAGCAGGCGGTCAACGCTGTCGGCCGGCACATGTCCATCGACGAAGTAGCCGCCGATGAGCATTGTATGACACCCTTCGAGCCCGGCGGGCACACCCTGGCGTTCCTTGATTAGGGCGAGGTCGTGGGTCGCGACCATCTTCACCTCATATCCGCTGGCTTCGAGATAGTCGCCGTAGCTTTCACAGCAACTACACTGAGGGTTCTTGAAGATCGTGGCAAATGGTCTTGCTTCCTGTGCCGCCGCTGCCGAGGGCAGCAGCGCGAGGGCCGAAAACGACATCAAGACCTTGGGTAACAAACGCATCAGTTTTCCTTTCTTTCAGTTAACTCGAATGGTGGCCATCATTCCTGCGGCCTGGTGTTCGAGAATATGGCAATGGAACATCCAGTCGCCCGGGTTGTCCGCTACGAATGCGATCTCGACGCGCTCTTCGGGCGCCATGAGGACGGTGTCCTGCCACTCTTGATATCGTGTCGGCTGTCCATTGCGCGACAAGACGCGGAAACTGTGGCCATGCAGATGGATCGGGTGCCACCACGCAGTCTCATTGGTCATGTCGAGGAGAAGCGTGGTTCCTCGCGCGGCGGAAATAATCGGATCGTGAACATGGCCGCTCGCCGAAACACCGTTGACGGTCCAGCCCATCATTCCTCCGGACATCATTCCCGAACCTCCCATCCGCCCCATCATCATGCCGGAGCCGGTTCGTTGCCCGTTCCTCGCGTCAGAGCCGCTGGCTGTTCGCCCCATCATGCCCATCATCCCGCCACCGAATATGATCCGGTGACGCTCGGCCGTTGCCAGTTCGGGTTCGGCGAGAGGGTTAGGGGGCAGCGGCGCTGGATCGGGCAGACGTCTTTCCCTGACCTCTTTGCCCTGACACTCGAATGTGGTGAGTTCGTATTCCAGTCCATCATAGAACAGATCGAGCAGTGAATGCCGGGTCCCGGCGGGATAATCGAAATCGACGATCAGATCCGCCCTCATTGCCGGCCCGAGAAGCAGGGGCGCGCTTAAACGGTGGGGCTCGACGGGTTGGCCGTCGAGCGCGACGACCATCGGTTCGAGCTCACCGAAATCGAGCCCGAAGATCCGAGCATTGGCTGCGTTCACGAGTCTCAGTCTGATCCTCTCGTTGGGCCGCGCAACGAGCGGTTGCCGGGATTTTCCGCTAATCGTAATGGTGTTGCCGATCCGACCAGCCATCATCGCATCATGCCGACTGCCGAAACCACCGCTGATCTTCCCCCGATCATCGAGCCGCCAGTCGTCGAGCATCCAGACGAGGTCGCGATCGACCTGCGGCGGATCTGCCTCTTCGATAATGAGCGGTCCGTAGAGGCCGCGACCGACCTGCTCGAAGCTGCGCTGATGGGGATGGTACCAGAAAGTGCCCGCATCCTCCGGCGTAAAGGCATATCTGAACCTTTCGCCGGGCTCCACGGGGGGCTGGGTGAGGTGGGGAACGCCATCCATCGCGTTGGGAACACGAACGCCGTGCCAATGGATGGTTGTTTCCTCATCCAGAGCGTTTTCCAGCAGGACCTCGAAGGCCTCTCCCTGCCCAACCCTGAGAGCAGGACCCGGTACCGAGCCATTGTAACCCCACACCGGTATTTGAAAGGCTTTGTCGATAAGTGGCGCGCTGGTCGTTCCGGCCTTGAGGACGCGGCGACCGGCGGTTGTGCTGGCACCCACCGGAGTTCCACCTCCGGCTCCCAGAACGGCGGCCAATCCGCCGCCAATGGCCAGAGCACCGGAACCGGCGAGGACCGCGCGGCGCGTCAATCGTGATTCTTTTGATTGCATAGAGAGCATCTCCGCAGCGGCAGATTTAGGTTCGACCCACAATGTAGTCCTTCCCATCATGGGAAGGTCAAGACGGCCCATTGGACATCAGCCGTTAAAGGCACGGAAGACCCCGAAACTTCTCTGTATGAAGGACGCGCAGGCAGGTGCAGGACAATTATCCTCCACCCCGAAATTTCACGCCTAACGTTCGCCGGGTCCAGCGCCGTTTCTCTTGATATGGGTATTCAGAGTTGGCGCTCGGTCCAGGTCCTGTTAGCTTCTTGGCTGCTGCGATTTCTTGGCCAGCTCTTTCCAACGACGGGGGCGTGGCAGCAGCATTGGAACCTTGCGCATATAAGCGCGATACTCGTCGCCAAATTTACGGATCATGCCGCGTTCTTCCTTGCGCGCGAGAAGATAGTAGGCGAGCACGATGACCGGGAAGAGAACGACCGAAAAGATTGTCGGCCAATGAATGACGCCTTCTCCGAACAGGGCGAGAAACAACCCGGTATACTGCGGGTGCCGTACGAAACGATATAGTCCATCGGTGACAAGCCGTTCGTCGTGACGCGCCCTATAGACCGCGCGCCATCCGTGAATGAACATTCCCACGCCGATGAAGGCTAGCGAGTAGCCTATCAGCATCGAGACAAACATCCCGGTTTCGCCCAGACCCACGAGTGTAGACCACAGATTGGCGCTGACATATTCCCGATCAATGAGGATCAGCGTGCAATAGGCACCCCCTTCGTGGGGTGATCGGCGTGCAAAAAGGACCCCTTCATCCCGGGGATTTAGTCGGCCGACTGGTTTTGATCAGTTGGCGAGAACGGGATGTTGATCGTGGAGACAGTGGTTCGGATTCGGCGTGAGCATGCAGCGGGGAAGGCGATCAAGGCGATCGCGCGCGACCTTCGTTTGTCGCGGAAGGTAGTCCGCAAGGCGATCCGGTCGCCGGAGGCGGCGTTCAACTATCAGCGCAAAGTCCAGCCGCTGCCGCGGATCGGTCCTTATCAGGATCGTCTCGATGCGCTGCTTGAGGAGAACGAAGGTCGCGGCCGCCGCGATCGGCTACGGATGACGCGTATCCATGACCTGCTGGTGCGCGAGGGGTTCGATGGATCCTATGATGCGGTGCGCCGCTATGCGGCGCGCTGGCGTGCTGCGCGGCGGAAGGATGCTGGCGAAGGCGCACCGGCGTTCATCCCGATGACCTTCCAGCCGGGTGAGGCCTACCAGTTCGACTGGAGCCACGAGGATGTGGAGATCGCCGGCAAGCCGATGCGGGTGAAGGTGGCGCATATGCGTCTCTGCGACTCGCGCGCACCTTATGTCCGGGCTTATCCGCGCGAGGGCCAGGAGATGCTGTTCGATGCCCATGCCCGGGCGTTCGCTTTCTTCGGGGGTGTGCCGCGACGCGGTATCTACGATAATATGAAGACGGCGGTGACGGCCGTGTTCACCGGCAAGGAACGTGTGTTCAACCGCCGCTTCCTGATCATGACCGATCATTACATGGTCGAGCCGACCGCCTGCTCGCCGGCGGCGGGATGGGAGAAGGGCCAGGTCGAGCAGCAGGTCCAGACGATCCGAGGCCGCTTCTTCCAGCCGCGGCTCCGGTTCGCCAGCTTGGCTGAGCTCAACGGGTGGCTCGAGGCCGAGTGCCGGCGCTGGGCCGAGCATCATGCCCATCCCGAACGCGGGGATATCACCGTCGCCGAGGCGCTGGATATGGAGCGACCGGCCTTGCAGCCGATCCTGGCACCGTTCGACGGCTTCCATGAGAGCGAGCATGCGGTCACCGGCACCTGCCTCATCAGCTTCGATCGCAACCGCTACTCGGTCATGTCGACGGCCGCACGCCGGACCGTTCAGGTGCGCTCCTATGCCGATCGCATCGTCATACGCTGCGGCGATGCGCTCGTCGGGGAGCATGAGCGCCACTTCGGTCGGAACCGCACGATATACGATCCCTGGCATTATCTGCCGGTCCTCGCGCACAAGCCCGGCGCGCTGCGTAACGGCGCACCGTTCCAGGACTGGGATCTGCCGCCCGCCCTGCACCGATTACGGCGAAGGCTGGGCACCGGGGACGAGGCCGATCGCAGGTTCGTGCGGGTCCTCTCGGCGGTGCTCACCGATGGCCTGGAGCCGGTAGAGGCTGCCGTGCGCGAAGCGCTGGCGAGTGGAACGGCCAGCGACGAGCTGATCCTCAACATCCTCTCCCGGCGCCGCGAGCCGGCGACACCCCACAGCATCGTCACTTCGGAAGACCGGATGCTGCGGCATCCTCCGCTCGCCGACTGTGCCCGCTATGATCTGCTGCGAGGCTATGATGCAGCGGCATGATATGATCGACACGATGCGCGGCCTCGGACTCAAGGGCATGGCGGCGGCGTTCGACGAGGCGGTCACCACCGGCCTCCAGCGCAAGCGCACCACCATGGAGATACTGACCGATCTGCTCCGCGCCGAGGCGACCCACCGGGATGCAGCCTCCATCCGCTATCGGATGACGGCTGCGAGGCTGCCCGTGGTGAAGGACCTGGAGCGGTTCAGCTTCGAGGGCACGCCGATCAATGAGGAGATGATCCGGTCCCTTCATGACGGCTCCTTCCTCCCGCCTCGCCGCAATATCGTGCTGGTCGGCGGCACGGGGACAGGCAAGACCCACCTCGCCATCGCGATCACCGCCAATGTCGTGCGAAGTGGCGCTCGCGCCCGCTACTTCAACACCGTCGATCTGGTGACACGCCTCGAAGAGGAGACCCGGATCGGCAAGGGCGGGACCTTGGCGGCGCAGCTGTCGCGGCTCGACCTGATCGTGCTCGACGAGCTCGGTTATCTGCCGTTCGCCCGCTCGGGAGGGCAGTTGCTGTTCCACCTCATCAGCAAGCTTTATGAGCGGACCAGCGTCATCATCACCACGAACCTCGCCTTCGGCGAATGGCCGACCGTGTTCGGCGATCCCAAGATGACCACGGCGCTGCTCGACCGCGTCACCCACCACTGCGATATCGTCGAGACGGGCAACGACAGCTGGCGCTTCAAAAACCGCAGCTGACAGCCACCTTCGGCGCCTTCAAAAATCTATCTTGCGCTGCGCGCGCCTCCGGTCGGGCTACGCCCGCCCTCCGCCGCACGCAGCGCAAGGCCATCTTCAACAAACCAGCATCATATTATCCGAAAAGGGGGTCCCTCTTCGACGCCGATCGGGGGTCCCTTTTGAACGCCGTTTGACACCTGGAGCAAGGTCGGCCCCGATGGTGAGTTGGCGCACCTGGTTGGTGCGATTGATCTGGGTCGGGCCGGCGCCGAAGCCGATCTCGGCCACGACCGACAGCGGCACCGTTCCCCCGTTCCGGGTCGGAACTGGCATATTGCGGAGCGTATCGAGCCGCTCGCGCGCGCTTTCCGCAAGCGCGACGCGGACGGGGATTTGCCGGTCGGACAGCGAGAATTTCGCGCTATTCTGGTCGATCTCGCCAAGCGTCGCGACGCGGATCGACTGGCTGAGAGCCTGGGTGGTGACGCCAAGCTGCGCGGCGAGCGCGAAGCGCGGGCGAATGACGATCTCGGGACGCTGAAGATTGCCCTCGACGCGCGGCGAGCGGATTTCCTTAACCTTGGCCATTTCGGCAAGCAGCCGGTTGCCGACATCTTCGAGCTTCTTCGGGTCGTCGCTGCCGAGCGTGATCGAGATGTCCCGGCTGCTCCCGCCACCGCCGCCATGCTGCGACTGGAAGTTGATGCGAGCATCGGGAACCGCAGCCAGCCGCGGCGCGCGATCCTTTTCGAACTCGGTGGAGGTGAGCTCGCGGTCCTTGCGCAATTTCAGATACACTGTCGCTGTGCCGACATCGATCCGCGACAAGGCGGACTCGACGAGCGAATCGCGCTTCATGAGATCGGTCACCTCGTCGGCCACCGCCTCGGTCTGTTCGAGCGTTGCCCCCGGTGCGAGCTGGATGGCGACGCGGCTCGTGTCGGAATCGATCGAAGGCTGGAAGGTCATCGGCAGCAACGAGAAGCTGAAGATGGTCGCGAAGAGCGCAAGTACCCCGATACCGACGACCCAGAGCCGGTGATCCTTGAGATAGGCGAGCCATTTCCAGCGACCGCCTCGGGCGCGGGCGGCGTCGGCGGCCCGGGTATCGAGGCTCCAGCGCAGGACGCGCATATAGGTGTCGATAAGTGGGCCTTCGCCATGCTTCTGCGGACCCTGCGCGGCAAGAAAATACGCCGCGAGCATCGGCGTGATCAGGCGCGCGACCGCGAGGCTCATCAGCACCGCCGCGACGACGGTCAGCCCGAAATTCTTGAAATATTGCCCGGCTACCCCCGGCATCAGCCCGACGGGCAAGAAGACCGCGACGATCGTCATGGTGGTCGCGAGCACCGCAAGGCCGATCTCATCGGCGGCGTCAATCGAAGCCTGATAAGCCGATTTGCCCATCCGCATGTGGCGCACGATATTCTCGATCTCGACGATCGCGTCGTCGACCAGCACGCCGGCAACGAGGCTGAGCGCGAGCAGCGTCATCATGTTGAGCGAGAAGCCCATCAGGTCCATGAAGAGGAAGGTCGGGACCGCCGAGAGCGGGATCGCGAGCGCCGAGATCAAGGTGGCGCGCCAGTCGCGCAGGAAGAGGAAGACGACGACGACCGCGAGAATCGCGCCCTCGACCATCGCGTTGATCGCCGAATGATATTGGCCCTTGGTATATTCGATATCGCTGAACAGCTCGGTGAATTTGACCTTGGGGTTTTCCTTCTCGAGCTTGCGCAGCTCCTCGACCGCCGCGTCATAGACGGTGACATCGGAGGCACCCTTCGCGCGCTCGAACCCGAAGGTCAGCACCTGCCGTCCGTCCTGCTTAGAGACTGAGCGCTGCTCGGCATAGAGATCCTTGACCTCAGCGATGTCCGCGAGGCGCACGGTGCGGTTGGTGCCGACCGAAATGAGGGTTTCGCCGAGCGCGTTTGCGCTGCTCGCATTGCCGAGGATGCGCACCGCCTGCTCCGATCCAGCGACCTCCATCCGGCCGCCCGCAGCGTTGACGTTGAGCTGGACGAGCTGGGTGTTCACCGCGGCGGCGGTGAGGCCATAGGCGCGCATGCGTTCGGGGTTGAGGATGACGCGGATTTCGCGGCTCACGCCGCCCCGTCGATACGCGTCGCCCATGCCGGGGACGGCGATCAGCCGCTTGGCGACGACATTATCGACATACCAGCTCAACTCTTCGAGCGTCATATCGGTGGCCGAAGCCGACCAATAGGCAAGCGTGTTGCCCGAGGTCGACAGGCGGATGACCTGCGGTTCGAGGATGCCGTTCGGGAGGTTGCTGCGGATCTGGGTGATCTTGTCGCGGATGTCGGTGACCGCGCGGTCGATCGGCGTCCCGATCGCGAACTGGACGAAGGTCTGCGACTGGCCCTCGGTGACGGTCGAGTTGAGCTCGTCGATCCCTTCGATCGTGCGCACCGCGGCCTCGACGCGCTGGGTGACCTGCGTTTCGAGTTCGGTGGGTGCGGCGCCCGGCTGCGCGATGATGACGATCGCCCCCGGAAAATCGATGTCGGGATCGCTCTGCACCCCCATCATGAGGAAGGAGACGATTCCCGCCACGGTCAGACCGAAGAACATGACGAGCGGCGGGATCGGATTCCGGATGGACCAGGCCGAGATATTCTTGAAGTTCATCCGCTCTCCCCTTTCCGGTCTCGCCTCGCCGCCGCGCCGGCCTCTCAGGCCGCGCTGCGGTCGCGATAGGCGAGCAGCCGCAGCGCGTTGGCGACCACGACCAATGTCGAGCCCTCATGCGCGGCCACCGCGGGGCCGATGCCCAGCCCGAGGATGGTTGCCGGCACGAGCACGACGACGACGCCGAGGCTCACCACGAGATTCTGGCGGATGATCCGCCGCGTCTGCCGGCTGAGCCCGATGGCGAAGGGCAGATGGGCAAGATCGTCGGCCATGAGCGCGACATCGGCGGTTTCTAGGGCGACGTCCGACCCCGCGGCGCCCATGGCTATGCCGACGGTTGCGATCGCCATCGCGGGCGCGTCATTGACCCCGTCGCCCACCATCGCGACCGGCTGCTCGGCCTTGAGATCGCGTATGGCGTCGACCTTCTGATCGGGCATCAGGTCGCCCCACGCCTCGTCGATCCCGACTTCGGCCGCGATCGATTCCGCTACTTTCTGATGATCGCCCGAGATCATGATCATCCGTCCGATACCGAGCTCGCGGAGCTTGGCGATCGCCGTGCGCGCCGCCTCGCGCGGCGTGTCCATCAAGCCGATCGCACCCAGGTCGCGGTCGCCCATACGGACCACCATCGTCGTGCGTCCCTGCTCGCGGAGGCCGGCAATCGCCGTCGCCACTTCGTCGCCGATCGGCGCGATGCCGTCGGCGCCGAACATCTCGGCTTTGCCGATCAGGACGGTTTCGCCCTCGACCTTGGCGGTGACGCCGCGCCCCGTGAGGCTGTTGAGATCGTCCGCAACCGGCACGCGCGCCGAGGTCAGCATGGCCTCGCCATCGCGCACGATCGCGGCGGCAAGCGGATGGTCGCTGAGCCGCTCGACCGCGACCGCGATGCGGAGCAACTCTTCCTTGGGCACAGCAGTGGAGGGCACGACATCGGTGATGCGCGGCTTGCCCTCGGTGAGCGTGCCCGTCTTGTCGAAGGCGAGCGCGGTCAGCGAGCCGAGATTCTCGAGCGGACCGCCCCCCTTGACGAGCACGCCACCCCGCGCGGCGCGCGCGACGCCCGACAGGACGGCGCTCGGCGTCGCAATCGCGAGCGCGCAGGGGCTTGCCGCGACGAGGACCGCCATGGCGCGGTAGAAGCTGTCGCGGAAAGACTCGTCGACGACGACCCAGGCGAAGAGCAGGACGAACACGAGCGCGAGCACGCTCGGCACGAAGATGCGCTCGAACTTGTCGGTGAAGCGCTGGGTCGGCGATTTCTGCGTCTCCGCCTCGCTCACCATTTTTACAACTTTCGCGAGCGTGGTATCGGCGGCGAGGCGCGTGACCGCGATCTCGATCGCGCCATGACCATTGATCGTGCCTGCAAACACGCGGTATTTTGCATCCAAGCCATCGGGTTTGGCCGCCGCCAAGGCCCGGTCCGCGACCGGCTCCTTGTCGACCGGCACGCTTTCGCCTGTGACGGGAGCCTGATTGACCGCGGTGCGGCCAACGGTCACGAAGCCGTCGGCCGGGAGCCGCTCGTTGGGCTTGACCACGACCGTATCGCCGATCTGCAGGAGTTCGACCGACACTTCGCGGGTGCTACCATCGGCGCTCTTCAAGATCGCGGTCTGCGGCGCGAGCTCCGCCAGCGCCTCGATCGCACGTTTTGCCCGGCCCATGGCATAATGCTCGAGTGCATGGCCAAGACTGAAGAGGAAGAGCAGCAACGCGCCTTCCGCCCAAGCACCCAGGGCCGCCGCGCCCGCCGCGGCAACGAGCATCAGCGTGTCGATCTCGAAGCGCTTGAGCTTCAGATTCTCGATCGCTTCGCGGACGGTGAACCAACCGCCGAAGCCATAAGCGGCAAGATAGAAGCTGAAACTTACCCATTCGCGAGCGACGTCGAACTTCTCGATGGTGAAACCGATGCCAAGAACGAGACCGCAGAGCAGAGCGAAAATCAACTCGGTGCGCTCGCCAAATATGCCCCCATGATCGTGACCATGATCATGGTCGTCGGAGCCTTTGTGGCCATGCTTGTGGTCGGACCCGTGGGCATGATCAGGGCCATGATCATGGCCATCATCACCATGCTCGTGGCCGGCTTGTGCCGGGACAGCCGCGGCGACGGCAGCCGATTTCCGGGTAACGCCCATATCCGAAAGCACCATTCTAATCGTTTCGATGGAGGTCTCCGAGCGCTGGAACTCGGCGCGCAGCGTCCCCGCCGCGCCGACTTCGGCCTCGATGACGCCCGGAATTTCGCGAAGCCGAAGCCCGACCGTCCGCGCGCGCCGCGTGTGGCCGACGCCTTCGAGATCGTCCCAGAAGAGATGCTGATATTGGCCGGTGAGCTCGGCGCCGGCGCTACGCGCCAGCTGCCGCACCCGTTCGAGCGGAAGGATATCCGGCCGATAATGAATGCAGAGCTGCGGTGGCGAGCCGTCGCTGGTGCGGATCACATGGACCTTGTCGACCCCCTCGCGTCCTTCGAGCTCACTCGTAAGGCGCGCGACGCAGCGGTCGGCAGTATCGGCGACCTCGGGGAGAAGAAGCGGAATATCGAGCCGCAGCTGATCACTCATGATGCAATCCTTTTTTCCATCTGATCCGGGAGGGTCAGGCAATGTCCGGCCCTCCCGGAAGGATGAGGTGCGGGAGTCTTGGTGGGACGCGACCCACTCCCGCACCTCCTTGACCGCCAGTGACCCTCGACCGGGTGGCGGGGGCAAGGAGCCAAGGGCTCCCGGCGGCCAAGATCTCATTGTCCCTCAAGCGCGCCGCCCGCGAGGCCGGGCGTATCGGGACTGAACCGTCGTGCGACGGAGTTGCTGTTCAAGCGCCGTGTTAGAGCGCTTGAGAAAAACGCTGCAAACCCGTCGAAGAACGGGGTATCCGAGCCACGAAAAGAGACCCGCGCATTCGATACGATGCGTAACCTCCACCCCCTGCCCAAGCTTTTCGAGCCGGTAGCTTTCCTCAATGACGAGCAGCCCGCGCGTACCTGTCCGCCACGAGAAACCGGTCAGCCAGTCGAGAGCGGTGATGCGCCCCTCGGAGGCAAATTCCGGACCCCGCTTGCCGCGCGGTGAATAGACATAGCCCAGTCGCTCGTCGTCGCCCGAGCGGTCGGTGAACCGCAGCGTCGGGTGCCAGTCGCCATATCGGTCGATATCGACGAGAAGACGCCAGACGCGACCGATCGGAACTGGCAAGCGGAGCGAGGTGCCTACCGAGAACATCGGAGACCTCCTCGCTCGCGCAAGCTGGTCCGCGACGCAGGCCGGGGGCCTGCGCCGCGGTGGAAACCGGCAAGTTGCCGGTCAGCTCTGAACATCGGGAGGCTCCGCAGCGGATTTGCCGCCGAGGATATCTACCGCTTCGAGGGTGATGAGCCCGATATCGGGTATCTCCCCCAGTTGCGCCGCGAAATCGCGGAGCCGCTGCTCTTCGTCGATGATCTCGATCACGACCGCCCGGTCATTCTCCAGCGCGTGGCGGCGATGGAGATGCGCCGAGCGACCGAAGCCGAGCACCGCCTCAAGGACAGTTACGCCCGCGAGCTTCTGCTGCCGCGCAAGTTCCGCGATGAATTCGAAGGCTCGCCGGTCGCCGAAGAATGCGGATTCGTCAGTGTAGATGCGCAAGAGCTTGGATGCTTTTGTCATGACATTATCTCCCTATTCCGTAGCCGGCTGGGTGGCCGGCTCCGCTTTCCGCTTGAGGAACTTCGGCTGCCAGTCGGCTCCGAGTACGACCTTGGCGATCGCGGGCAGGACGAGAAGCGTCAGGATGGTCGCCGCGATGAGGCCGCCGATGACGGTAGTCGCGAGCGGCTTCTGCACTTCGGCGCCGGTTCCGGTCGCGATCGCCATCGGCACGAAGCCGATCGCGGGCACGAAACCGGTCATGATCACCGCACGCATCTTCTCGGTCATACCCTCGCGGATTGCCTCCGTGAGCGGGACATCATTCTCGAGCCGCTCGCGGATCGCCGTCATGACGACGAGACCGTTGAGCACCGCGACGCCGGCAAGGCAGATGAAGCCCACCGCCGCAGACACCGAAAAGTTGATCCCGGTAAGCGCGAGGGTGAACACCCCGCCCGCGAGGCCCAGCGGCACCGCGAGGAACACAACAATCGCGCGTCCGAAGGTGCCGAGCGCCATGTAGAGCAGGATGAAAATGCCCGCGAAGCAGAGCGGAACCACGATGGAAAGCCGCTTCGATGCAGCCTGCAGGCTTTCGAACTGCCCGCCCCATTCGAGATAATAGCCCGCCGGGAGCTTCACATTGGCAATCTTCGCCTGCGCTTCCGTCACGAAGGACCCCGCATCGCGGCCTTCGAGGTTCACCTGCACGACGACGCGCCGCTTGCCATTCTCGCGGCTGATCTGGTTGAGTCCTTCGGTCAGCCGGATCTGCGCCACTTGCGCGAGCGGTATCTGCCCGCGATTGCCGCCTTCCGAAGGAAGGAGGACAGGAAGCGCGCGAATATCGTCGAGATTCACGCGCGTTGCGTCTGGAACGCGCACGGTGATGTCGAAGCGCCGGTCGCCCTCATAGAGCAGGCCCGATTCGCGCCCGCCGAGCGCTGCCGACACGGTGTCGGCGACTTCCTGGACCGACAGGCCGTACCTCGCAATCGCGTTGCGATCGAGCGTTACGTCGAGCATCGGAGCCCCGCCGACCTGGTCGGCCTTGACGCTGCCCGCTCCCGGAATGCCCTGGAGCACCTTCACCATCTCGTTCGCGGCGAGCGACATCTTGTCGAGGTCGTCGCCATAGAGCTTGATCGCGACGTCGCCGCGGACACCCGCAATCAGTTCGTTGAAGCGAAGCTCGATCGGCTGACTGACCTCGTAGAGCTGACCGAGCTGGCCGCCAGCGGCCTTCTCGATGCGCTCGACGACGTCGGCCTTGGAATCGACCCCGACGGGCCATTGGTCTTGCGGTTTCAGAATGATGAAACCGTCCGAGATGTTCGGCGGCATCGGATCAGTCGCGACCTCGGCTGTACCGGTCTTCGAGAACATCAGCTCGACCTCGGGCAATTTAGAGATGGCTGTCTCGACGTTGCGCTGCATCGCAAGCGACTGTTCGAGGCTGACCGACGGCACGCGCGTCGAGGCGAGCGCCATATTCTTCTCATCGAGCTGCGGAATGAATTCCGAGCCAAGCAGGCCGAACGCCGGGATGGCGAGGAGGAAGAAAGCAAAGCCGCCGGCGATGAAAGGCCAGGGCTTGGCAATCGCCTTGTCGAGCAGCGGCAGATAGCGCTCCTTCAAGTTGCGGATTGCCCAGACTTCCTTCTCGGCAACCTTGCCGCGGATCATCAGCGCGACAAGCGCCGGAACCAGCGTGATAGCGAGAATGAAGGCGGCAACGAGCGCGAGCATGATGGTGATGGCCATCGGCGAGAAGGTCTTGCCCTCGACGCCCGTGAACATCAGCAGCGGCGCGAAGGCGAGCAGGATTATCGCCTGCCCAAAGACGGTCGGTTTGATCATCTCCTGGCTGGCGCGCATCGTCTCCTCGAGACGTTCGCGAAGATTGAGCAAACGCCCTTCATGCTCTTGCCGGTGCGCCAATCTGGCGAGGCAGTTTTCGATGATGATAACCGCGCCGTCGACGATCAGACCGAAGTCGAGCGCGCCGAGACTCATCAGGTTACCGGGCACGCGGAACGCGTTCATGCCCATCGCCATCATCAGGAAGGAGAAGGGAATGACCAGCACCGCGATGATCGCCGCGCGCCAGTTGCCGAGCAGGAAGAAGAGCGCGGCCGCCACGAGCACCGCGCCTTCGGTGAGGTTCTTTTCGACCGTGCCGACCGTTGCATTGACCAGCTTAGCGCGGTCGAGCACCACCTTCACTTCGACGCCGGGCGGCAGGGTTTTAGACACCTGCGCAATCTTAGCCGAGACGTCTTCGGCGACAGTCCGGCTGTTCTGGCCGATCAGCATCAGCACGGTGCCGATCACCGCCTCTTTGCCGTTCATGCTGCCCGCACCGGTTCTGAGGTCGCCGCCGATTTTCACATTGGCGAGCTGTCCGACCGTGACGGGCACGCCGCCGCGCGTCGCGACGACGGCGTTGCGGATTTCATCGACCGAACGGACGCGCGCATCGACGCGCACGAGATAGGCCTCGCCCGCCCGGTTATAATAGTTGGCCCCGACCGCGAGATTGGCGCGTTCGAGTGCTTCGCCGAGCTCGCTGTAGGAAATGCCGTAGCTGGTGAGCCGCGTCGGATCGGGCTCGACCACGAAGGTCTTGGCATAGCCGCCGATCGAATCGACGCCGGCGACGCCGCCGACCGACTTGAGCTGCGGGCTCACGATCCAGTCCTGAACCGTGCGAAGATAGCCCGATTTGGCAATCTCGTCGGTGAGGATATCGCCCTCGGGGGTCAGATAGCTGCCGTCGGGTTGCCAGCCGGGTTGGCCGGCGACTTTCTTGGCGCCCTTCCCGTCAGGATATTTGTAGCCGACGGTATACATGACGACCTCGCCCAGCCCCGTTGTCACGGGGCCAATCTGCGGCTGAGCCCCGTCGGGAAGGTTCTCGCCCGCCTGGAGAAGCCGTTCGCCCACCTGCTGGCGCGCGAAATAGAGGTCGGTTTCATCGGTAAAGATCGCCGTCACCTGGCTGAATCCGTTGCGCGAGATCGAACGCGTCGTCTCGAGCCCCGGAATGCCGGCGAGTGAGATTTCGATCGGGTAGGTTACGAGCTTCTCGATTTCGACCGGCGAAAGACGCGGATCGATCGTATTGATCTGCACCTGCTTGTTGGTGATGTCGGGAACCGCGTCGATCGGCAGCTTGGTGAGCTGCCATACGCCGAGTCCCGCGATCACGAGGAAGAGAAAGAGTACCGCCCAGCGCGCGCGGACGGATAGCGCCATCAGTTTCGCGATCATGGTCTATTCCTCCTCGCCCGCGCCCTTGCCGAGTTCGGCCTTGAGCAGGAAGGCGTTCTCGGTCGCGACCATCTGTCCGGGCTTCAGCCCGGAGAGGATTTCGACGCGGCCCGCGCTGCGCTGGCCGACGGTGACCTGCTGCGCACGGAAGCCTTCTTTCGTGCGAATGAACACCACGTCGCGGCCTTCGAGCGTCTGGAGGGCTTCGTCAGTGATCACGATTCGGGCGGGGCCACCGGTTTCGGCGCCGCGGCTCGGAAGCAGACGTACCCGGACCGCAAGGCCCGGCTGCAACGCGCCGGGCACGTCGAGCACGGCGGTTGCCGAGCGCGTGTCGCCGGACAGGCCAGGAGTCACAGCCCGCACGCGGGCATCGATCGTCCGGCCGTCGGGAAGTTCGATGATCGCACGATCTCCGGGCGAGAGCCGCTGTGCATCGGCCGGACCAACCGCGGCCTCGATCTGCACCTTGCTGGGATCGGCAACGCGGAACAGTTCGGTTTCAGGCTGGACAAAGGCGCCAAGGCTGGCGTTCTCGGCCGTAATCCGCCCCGAGATCGGACTTGCCACTATGACACTGCTGCCATCGCGCGTGACCTGCGCCGCGCTCGCAGCGGCGCGGGCGCGCTGCGCTTCCGCCGCGGCAGCCGCCGCCTCGGCCTGCGCTCGCTCATAATCGACGCGAGCGGACACTTTCTGATCGAGCAGCGTCTTCTCGCGGTGGAGGTTCTTCTGCGCCAGCGTCGAGCGCGCATCGGCTGCGACCCGCTCGGCCGCTATCTGTGCAGCGTCACGGCTCTGGACGATGGCGATCGTCTCTCCGGCGCGGACCGGATCACCGAGCCGCTTGAAAAGCCGGGTGACGGCACCGCCGGCCCGCGCGGTCACGATAGCCTCGCCGCTCGGTGCCGCAGTGACGGTCGCCTGCGAGATGATTTCGGAGCCGAGGCCGCCCGATGCGATCGTTTCGACGCCGATGTCGGCAGACTTGATCGCTTCGGGGCTGATGACGAGGTTGTTGGGAAGAGCTTCGCTCGCCGCTTCCGCACCGCCTTCAGCCGCCGGAGCCGGCGCCGGATCGGCGGTGCAACGTGCGACACCGAAACCGGTGACGGCCGCGAGAGCCATTGCGCCCGCGACGGTGCCGAGGAGGCGCTTGTCCTTGGTGATCATATTCTGTCTCCGCTGTTGATGCGGTTCGCGCGCCGACCGGCGGCGCACCCCTGTTGATTGAGAAGGATGGCGGGGCGGACGGCCCCGCTGATTGCTGGGACCGGCACGCTCATGGCTGGTGATCCGCGTCGCCCTCGGCCGCGGCCTGACGCGAGAGGATCGCACGCGCTTCGGCGCGGGCCTGCCGGGCCGCAATCAGCTCCGCCTGCGTCGCGGCATAGGCTTGCTGCGCGTCGATCAGTTCGACCAGCGTCGATTTGCCGGCGCGGTAGCTGAGCTCGGCGAGCCGGACGCCTTCGCGCGCCTGCTCGATCCCGCTGCCCTCGAGCGCCGCGAGGCGGGCCTCGGCGGCTTCGAGTTCGGCCTGCGCATTGGCAATCTCTGCCTCGGCGTTGACGACCGCATTTTCCCGCCGCGCGATGGCGGCAGCGACGTCGGACTTGGCCGCCGAGATGTTGCCGCGATTGCGATCGAAGATCGGCAGCGGCACCGAGACATTCGCAATGAGGGCACGATCGCCCGTGTCGCGAAGTTGCCGCACTCCGAAGCCAACAGACGGGTCGAGGCGACCGTCGGCGCGCTGCCCTCGGAGGCGAGCTTCGGCGATGAGGCGGTCGGTTTCGGCAAGCCGCACGTCGAGCGTGGCCAGCGAGTCCACCGATGCGGGCATCACCCACAGGTCGCCTTCGACCAGTTCGGCCGGCGCAACCGAGCTGCCGAGGAGCGCTGCCAGCGAACGGCGCGCTGTCCGTTCCTCGGCCTCGGCGGTGCGCAGTTCGGCGGTGGCCTGGACCAGCGCCGCATTGGCACGGAAGGCACGCAGCGGCGGCTCGTTACCCGTATCGACCATCGCCTGTGCGACGCGGACGAGTTCGCGGGCGCGCGCTTCATTCTCGCGCGCGAGCGCCAGACTGTCGCGGGCTGCGAGTGCCGTCGCGAACTGGTTGCGAACCTCGAGCGCGAGATCGGCTCGGACAATCTCGAGCCTATATTGCGCGGCGAGGAACTCGGCATCTGCTAGCGTCATGCGCGCACGGCGCCGGCCGCCGATGTCAAGACGCTGATTGACCGACACCGTCGATTCGAGGCCGTTTAGTCCCGAATAGGGGCCGGTGCCCGCGAAATTCTCGACGTCGACGTTAAGGATGGGGTTGAAGCGATAGCCCGCCTGACGCTGGCGACCGCGAGCAGCCTCCACTTCGGCTTCGGCGGCAACCACGCGCGGCGAGCGCGCGTCGGCCTCCTCCATCGCCTGCGCGAGGGACAATCGAGCGGGAAGCGGGCCGGCACGCACGGCCTGGCCTGCCGAAGAAGGCGGTCCCACCTGCTCCGTCGCTGCCGACTGGGCAGCGGCGGGCGCGGAATTTGCGCCTGCAACGAGCGCCACGAGACTCGCGGCGACAACTATGGATTTCATGAAAAAGAGACTCCTGACGTTTCCAGGGAGAAGCGCACGCGAAGGGCACGCGCAGACCTAGAGCGTCAGGCGATTGGAGGGCGAAAGGTCCCGATATAGGCGACGGGCGGCAAGGCGGCCGTCAGAATGCGCGCATGCGCTTCAGCGGCAGGGGTTTCGGTCGCTGCCGAAAGCGTTTCCGCCGGGACGCCCGAATGGTGGCCATGGCAACCATGAGCGGCGGCAGGCACCTGCTGCTTTTCGCCGGACGAGGAATTTTTCTTGTCGGACTCGGCGCTTTCGGTAGCCGGCGCACTCACGCAGCCGGCTTCGATCGCCGCGACAAAAAGGCTCGCCTCGGCCCGATCCTCGGTCGCATGCGCGAGCGATCCCGCAACCGTTCCGGATGCAAGGAGAAAGGTCAGCAAGAGGAGGATTATCCGTCGCATTGGAACCGGCCCCTAGCATCGAAATAGCGCGGTGAAAAGTAGAAGATTTTCAATCAACTTCGGCGGCACTCTTCTAACCCCCGAACGAGTGCTGTAATGTTATCTCATGATGGCAATCGAGCCATTTATCCGTCCTAGAAATACTTATTAGGACCTCTATAAGAACAGGATATCCGTCGAACAATCGGGCGTTAAGCACAATAGTTCTACGATTGTCTTGCAATCTTATTTCCGGACTTACGCTATTGCTTCTGTCCTCCTTTGTACCGGGCTGTGCCGGGGCGGAGGGATTCGTCTTGGACAGGGCGGTAAATCGGAAATCGCGCATCGAGGCGCCGAGCGGCAACATGAGAGCTTGACCCTGTATCTACTACAGGGTGCAAAAGCCTGCCCTGGACAAAAAGGGGGACCCAGCATGATCACGTCGACTGCCAAGCCGCTGACCCGGACCATCGTCGCGCCGCTCCTGCGCGACCAATATCGCCTTTTCCGCGAATCAAGCCGAACCGGCGATGAAGCCGCCGCGTGGCGGGCGCTGGAATGGGAACATATATTGAGCCAGCCCTATATGGGCGCGCATCTGGCCTCGCACTGGCACATGTTCCGCTATGCGATCGAACTCGGCGATAGCCGCGAAGCCGCCGGTCAGGTAGTGCGGTTCCTGCTCGTGCCGCTAGGCTCGCTGACCGGCCGGCTCCCGGCCGGTAACAACGGCCGCGCGCGAGTGAGCGCCTTCGATCCGATGCCGATGCCGGAGGGCCTGGCGGTACTGATCGAGGCGGCCCGGTCGGCGGCCGAACGCGACGCCTGAAAGGGCTGATCCGGTTTTGGGCTTCCGGAACAAGCCATTCGCTGTTAGGGGCGCGACCATGGCCGCCGCTCCCCTTCGCCTGTTGCTTGTGTTCATCCTGCTGCTCAGCGGGCTTCACAATGCTGCGCCGGCGATGGCGGGCATGACGCACCATGCGACGGATTCGCATCTTTCGCACCATGTCGAGCCGGGCCATGCGTCGGACAAGGACACGCAAAAAGGTCAGCAGGACGCCGACCTCCACGGCAGTCACCATAATTGCCCGGTCGCATCCGATCAGGCCCTTTCGGGTCATGACGATCTGCCCTTTTTTTCCGGCGGCCTGCACTTCGCGCTGCCCGCGATGCGCCTCGCTTCGCGCGCCCTCGCGCCTCCCCTGAACCCTCCCCTCGCCTGAACGACGCCTGCCGCGCGGCCCTTCCCGGCCTGCGCTCAGTCGAACCGTTCAGGAGTGATCATTTATGCATATCCATATGCGCGCCGCCCTGTTGGCCGGGGCTGCGCTGCTGGCGGGGTCCGTGTGGGCCCAGCCGCTAACGCTCGACCAGGCGGTCGAGCGGGCCATCGCTGCATCGCCAGAGCTTAGAGCCGGCGAAGCGGGGGTCGACGCCGCGCGCGCCGGCCAACTGCAAGCTCGCGTCCGACCCAATCCGACCGTGTCGGTCGACATGGAAAATGGAGTCGGGACGGGCGGCTACGGCCTGTTCCGGCAATCGGAACTCACCGTCACCTATTCGCAGCCGCTCGAACGCGGCGGAAAGCGGGAGGCGCGGATGGCGCTTGCCGAACGCGGGGTCGTTCTCGCCGAGGCGCAGTGGCGGCTCGTCCGGCTCGATATCGCCCAGGAAGTGCAGCGCGCCTATATCGACGTCCAGATCGCCGAGCAGATGGTCTGGATCGCAGAGGATCGCGTCAAACTCGAAAAGGAGATGCGCACCGAAGCGATCCGGCGCATGCGCGGCTACAAGGATCCGCTCTTCGTCGAGACCCGCGCCGATGCCCGCATTCTCGAAGCCGAGCTGGCACTGAAGGAAGCCCAAGCCAAACGGCAGTCCGCAAGAGCATTGCTCGTATCCTTCTGGGGCGGCGCTCCCGACAGCCTCGTTATCGCCGAGGGTATCGAGAAGCCCGATCCGCGCGATCCGCCGCTGGCCGAAGCCGATGCCGCGGTGTTCGACGCCGCCGTCAATCGCGCCCGGGCACAGGTTGTCGTCGAGCAAAGCCGCGCGCACCAGGACTATACGGTGTCGGGCGGCACTCGCTTCCTTCGCGAGACCAATGATGTCGCCGTTCTCGGCGGAATCTCGATCCCGCTCGGACGCTTCGACCGCAACCAGGGCAATATCGCCCGGGCGCAGGCCGAACGGCGGCAGCTCGAATTCCAGTCCGAGGCGAGCCGCCTCGAACGACTGCGGCGCCTCGCGTCGCTGCGCGCCGATGCCGACGCCGCACGGGTGCGGGCCGAGGGCATCATGAACGACGTCTATCCCAAGGCGGTGAAGACGCTCGGTCAGGTGCGCGAAGGCTATGCCCGCGGCGGCTTCCTGTTCGCCGATGTGCAGGATGCCGCCGACGTCATCATCCAGATCCAGGGTCAGTGGGCCGAGGCCATGACGCGCTACCGCGATTTGCTCGCGGAAATCGATCGCCTGACCGGCCGCTTCGATGCGGCTCCCCTTGCGGAGAATATTCCATGAAGAAGTTTCCATTTCCCGCCGCTGCAGCGGCGCTGTTCCTTGCCGTCCCGCTCGCTGCCTGCGGCGGCGGAGCCGAAGGCGAAGACAAACATGCAGAAGGTGAGAGCCACGCCGAGGGCGAAGGCGAAGAAGACGCCGAGGGCCCGAATGGCGGCAAATTGCTCAAAAATGGCGATTTCGCTGTCGAAATCACGATTTTCGAGAATGGCACCGAGCCGCAGTTCCGAGTTTTTGCGACCCGGGACGGGAAGCCGGTCGATCCCAAGGAAGTCCAGCTCGCGATCACGCTCACGCGGCTTGGCGGCGACGTCGATCGCTTCACCTTCCGCCCGCAGGGCAAGTTCCTGGCAGGGCAAGGCGTCGTTACCGAACCGCACAGCTTCGATGTCGAAGTCGTCGCGGTGACTGGCGGCAAACGCCACGTCTGGAAATATGCCAACCCTGAGGGCCGCACGCGGATCGCGGCCGACGCCGCCAAGGCCGGCGGCATCGAGACCGCCGTCGTCGGACCGGCGACGGTCGGCGAGAGGCGCGAACTCTATGGCACTGTCCAATTGTCGCCAACGGCCCGTTCCGAAATTCGCGGTCAATTCCCCGGCCGCGTCGTCTCGGTCACAAAGGCGGTGGGCGACACGGTTCGCCGCGGCGAACTTCTCGCACGCATTGAATCGAGCGAAAGCCTCCAGGTCTATCCGGTGCATGCGACGGTCGGCGGGGTCGTTGCCGAGCGCAACGCCAACCCCGGCGATGTCACCGACGGGCGGGCGCTCTACGTCATCACCGATCCCGCGCAGACGACGGTCGTCTTCAACATCTTCCCCCGTGACCTCGCGATTATCCGTCCGGGCATGCGGGTGACGGTCGAGACGCAGGACGGCGCCGAGATCGCGACCGCGCCACTCGAGCAGTTCCTGCCCGACGGCAATGTCGAGGCGGGCACTGCGCTCATCCGCGCGACCATCCCCAACCGCTCGGGAACGCTGCGCCCCGGCATGGCCTTGCGCGGCCGCGTGATGGTCAACCCCGTCACCGTGCCGCTGGCCGTGCGTACCGAGGCGATCCAGCCCTTCCGCGACTTCAAGGTGGTCTATGCCAATTTCGGGCAGGACTATGAGGTCCGCATGCTGAAACTCGGCCGTTCGTCGCCCGAATGGACCGAGGTCCTGTCGGGCATCAAGCCCGGCACCGCCTATGTCACCAAGGGCAGTTTCCTCGTTCGCGCCGACATCGAAAAGTCCGGCGCGGGCCACGACCATTGATCGGGGAGCAGGATAATATGCTAGCCAGAACCATAGGCTTTTCGATCCGGCAACGATGGCTCGTCCTCGCGGTCGTCGCGCTCCTGTGCGCGATCGGCGCGTGGAGCGCGACCAAATTGCCCATCGACGCCGTTCCCGACATCACCAACGTCCAGGTCCAGATCAATACCAAGGCTGAAGGCTATTCGCCGCTCGAAGCCGAGCAGCGGATCACCTACCCGATTGAGACCGCGATCGCGGGCATCCCCAACCTCAACTATACCAGGTCGATCTCGCGCTACGGCCTGAGTCAGGTCACGGTCGTTTTCGAGGACGGGACCGACATCTATTTCGCGCGCCAGCAGGTCAACGAGCGGCTCCAGGCCGCAAAGGGGCAGCTGCCGCCCGGTATGGCGCCCGAAATGGGGCCGATTTCCACCGGCCTCGGCGAGATCTTCATGTTCTCGATCGAAGCCGAACCGGGCGCACGAAAGCCGGATGGCACGCCCTACACGGCGGAAGACCTCCGAACGATGTCCGACTGGGTCATCCGGCCGCAGATGCGCACGATCCCGGGGGTCGCCGAGATCAACACGATCGGCGGCTATGCCCGCCAATATCATGTGACCCCCTATCCGGCCTCGCTCGCTTCGCTCAATCTCTCGCTCAACGATGTCGTCACCGCGCTGGAGGCCAATAATGCAAATCGCGGCGCCGGCTATGTCGAGCGCAGCGGCGAACAGATATTGATCCGGGTGCCGGGGCAGGCGAACAATGAGCGCGACCTGTCGCAGATCATCGTCGCCACCCGCGGCGGCGTTCCGATCCGGATCGCCGACGTCGCCGATGTCGCGATCGGTTCGGGCCTTCGCACGGGCGCGGCGACTGAGAATGGCAAGGAGGTCGTCCTCGCAACGGTCTCGATGCTGATCGGACAAAATCCGCGCGTGGTGGCGCAGGCCTCGGCCGAACGCCTCGTCGAAGCGTCGCGTGCTTTGCCGAAGGGTGTTGTCGCGAAGCCGCTCTATGATCGCACCGCGCTCGTCGAACGGACGATTTCGACGGTGCAGAAGAATCTCGCCGAGGGCGCGCTGCTCGTCATCGTGATCCTCTTCCTGCTGCTCGGCAATTTCCGGGCGGCGCTGATCACGGCGGCGGTTATTCCCGTTGCCATGCTGATGACGCTGACGGGCATGCTCCAGACGCGGACATCGGCGAACCTCATGAGCCTCGGCGCGCTCGACTTCGGCCTCATCGTCGACGGGGCCGTCATCATCGTCGAAAATTGTCTTCGCAGGCTTGGCGAGGCACAGCACAGGCTCGGACGGCTGCTCGATCGCGACGAACGCTTCGGCCTCGTTGCCTCGGCGAGCGCCGAAGTGATCAAGCCGAGCATCTTCGGCATCATCATCATCACCGCGGTCTATCTGCCGATCTTCGCGCTCGAAGGCGTCGAAGGAAAGACCTTCCACCCGATGGCGATCACGGTCGTCCTCGCGCTGACCGCTGCTCTTCTCCTGTCGCTCACCCTGGTTCCGGCCGCGGTGGCGCTCTTCGTTACCGGCAAGGTCGAGGAGAAGGAGAATTGGCTGATGCGCGGTCTCGGCAAGGGCTATCGTCCGATGCTCGACCGCGTCCTGAATTGGCCGAAGGCGGCGCTTTCGGGTGCGCTGCTGCTCGTCGCGCTCAGCGGCGTGGCGGCGACGAGTCTCGGGTCCGAGTTCATCCCGGACCTCGACGAAGGCGATATCGCGATGCACGCGATGCGCATTCCGGGAACGAGCCTGACCCAGTCGATCGCGATGCAGGAGGCGCTGGAGAAGAGGATCAGGCAGTTCCCCGAAGTCGAGCGGGTGTTCGCGAAGATCGGCACGCCCGAGGTCGCGACCGATCCGATGCCACCGTCGGTCGCCGACAATTTCATCATGCTCAAGGATCGGAAGGAGTGGCCCGAGCCCAGAAAGCCGCGCGACCAGCTCGTCGCCGAGCTCAACAAGGCGGTAAACGAAGTGCCGGGGAACAATTACGAGTTCACCCAGCCGGTGAAGATGCGGATGAATGAACTGATCGCCGGCGTTCGCGCCGACGTCGCGATCAAGCTGTTCGGCGACGATCTCGATCAACTGCTCGAATCGGGGCGGGCGATCGAGGAGGTGGCCGGCGGGATCGCGGGCGCGCAGGACGTGAAGCTCGAACAGGTCACCGGCCTGCCGATGCTTTCGGTCACGCCCGATCGCGACAAGCTTGCGCGCTATGGCGTGAGCATGGAGACGGTCCAGGATGCGGTTTCGACCGCGACTGGCGGGCGGCAGGCGGGCGAGCTCTTCGAGGGCGACCGGCGTTTTGACGTCGTCGTCCGGCTTCCCGAGGCCATTCGCACCGACCTCGCGTCGCTCGGCAATCTCCCCGTTGCGCTTCCGGCCGGCGGCTTCGTGCCGCTTTCGGAGCTTGCGGAGATATCGCTCGCGGCGGGGCCGAACCAGATCAGCCGCGAGAATGGCAAACGCCGCGCGGTGATCACGGCGAATGTCCGTGGTCGCGATCTCGGCTCGTTCATCGACGAACTGACCCAGAAGGTCGAAGCCGATGTCGTGCTGCCCGACGGTTATTATATAGAATATGGCGGGACGTTCGAGCAGCTCCAGTCGGCGACCGAGCGCCTCCAGATCGTGGTGCCGCTCGTTCTGCTGCTGATCTTCGGCCTCTTGTTCATGCTGTTCGGGTCGGTTCGCGATGCGGCCATCGTCTTCTCGGGCGTGCCGCTGGCGCTGACGGGAGGGGTCGCGGCGCTGGCGCTTCGCGACATTCCGCTCTCCATCTCGGCGGGCGTCGGGTTCATCGCACTCTCCGGGGTCGCGGTGCTCAACGGCGTGGTGATGCTATCCTTCATCAAGGATCTTCGCGAACGCGGAAAGGCGCTCGTCGATGCAATCCGCGAGGGCGCGCTGACCCGCCTCAGGCCGGTGATGATGACCGCGCTGGTTGCGTCGCTCGGCTTCGTACCGATGGCGCTCAATGTCGGGGCAGGATCCGAGGTGCAACGGCCGCTGGCGACCGTGGTCATCGGCGGGATCATCTCATCGACGATCCTGACGCTGCTCGTCCTGCCCGCGCTGTACCTCATGGTCCACAGTCGCAGCGCGAAGATCGAAGAAGAGGAAGTCGCCGGGCCGCGGCGTGAGCCCGGCCTTGCGACCTGAAGCCAGGCCCTCACGGTTTGCTGCAGCGCTTGGGCGCAAGCGGCCGGCCGCGAACAGGGGCGGAACCCTGAGGGGTTCCGCCTCCTTTTAGGGATGCTTGGTATGAGGAGCGTGAAATGATAGACAAGACAGGCAGCACCGACCGCGAAAAGCAGACCCTCCAGATCGTTCTTTTCCTGAACGCGGCGATCGCCATCGCCTTTCTCATAACCGGCGCGCTGGGAGATTCGAGCGCCCTCATCGCGAATGGCCTCGACAATTTATCGGACGCGGCGGTCTATGCCCTGAGCCTTGTCGCACTAAGCCATGGCATCAAATGGAAGACCCGCGCGGCTACAGCGTCGGGCGTTATGCTATTGATCTTCGCGGCCGGCGTCCTGTTCGATGTCGGGCGGCGCTACTTTCAGGGTAGCGAACCGATCGGCGCTACGATGATGATCATGTCGGCGGTCGCGGCGGTGGTGAACTATGCCTGCCTGAAGCTGCTTCAGCGCATTCAGAATCCCGACGTCAACCTTCGTGCGGCAACGACCTTCAGCTTCAACGACTTCGTTTCGAACGGCGGCATCCTGATCGCCGGCGTCCTCGTCTGGTGGCTCGGCACGAACTGGCCCGACTTGCTCGTCGGGTTCGCCACTGCGCTGATTGCCATCAAGGGCGGCATCGAAATTCTGCGCGATGCCCGAAAGGAGACTCGCGGCGCCGCAAGCGACGACCCCTGAATTTGAGAAATAACAAGGTGAAGACCGAATGATGAGTGCGAGGAAACCACCGCTAGACCGCGGACGGCAGCGTCGCCTCGATCGCCTCAATCACCCGGCAATCGGCTATGCGGCCGCCCTCACAGAGCTGGACGATCCGGGCGAGTTCTGCGCGAAGGCGCACCATGCGTTCCAGACGCTCGTCGACGTCGAGCAAATGTCGCGCCGCCAGAGCGCGAACCTCGGCGCAGTCCTGCTCGGGTCCTGCCGCGAGGGCTTTCAGTGAACGAATTTCGTCGATCGAAAATCCCAGCCCCCTCGCACTCCGGATAAACGCCAGGCGCCTGACATCCTCGGGACCATAGCTGCGACGTCCGGAGGCGGTGCGCGCCGCCGGTGGTAGAAGCCCGATGTCCTCGTAGAAGCGGATTGTATTGACCTTCGTACCCGTCCGGCTCGCCAGCGCTCCGATGGGAAGTCCTACCTCACGGCCCATATGCACCTCAGAAATGCCTTGCTTCTACAGCTACTGGAGAATGTAGGACAATGCGATGAGCGAAAGCAACGACAGTAACTGTGGCTGTACGGGCGATACCGTGCGTGCCGAGCGTGATCCCGCCTATCGACGGGCGCTCTGGATCGTGGTGATACTCAACCTCGGTTTCGGTGTGTGCGAAATCATCGGCGGCTTCATCGCCAACAGTCAGGCCCTCAAAGCGGATTCGCTCGACTTCATCGGCGACGGTTCGATCACTTTGGTGGGATTACTGGCGCTGGGATGGTCTGCTGCAAGCCGTGCACGGATCGCGCTAACCCAGGGACTGTTCCTCGGTGCGCTCGGGCTGGGAGTGATTGCCTTTGCCGTGGCGCGGGCCTTAAATGCCGAGCCACCCGAAGCCGAACTCATGGGCGTCATCGGCATAGTCGCCTTGGCCGTGAACGTGACCGCGGCGCTGGTTCTCTCGCGATTTCGGGACGGCGATGCCAATGTGCGGGCCATCTGGCTGTTCAGCCGAAACGATGCGATCGCGAATATCGCCGTCATCGTCGCGGCCATATTGGTCGGCTGGACGGGCAGCGCCTGGCCCGATCTTCTGGTGGCGGGCGTCATCGCCCTTCTCTTCCTGCATTCGGCCACGGAGATCGTGCGCAATGCACGCGCCGAGCTGCGCCCTTCGCAGGCATAGCAAAATGAGGGCATATTCCACGCTTCGGCGCGCTGCGGCAATCTTGCTTGCCATGCTGGTGCTGCTTCCGGCCGTGGCACGCGCCGACACGACGTCGGTGCAGACTACCTGGCGCCTGCTCGATTATGTCGCGGTGGACTATGGCGGTGCGGTACATGACGGCCGGGTCATCAGCCAGGCAGAATATGCCGAAATGCTCGAGTTCACCGATTCGGCCGCCGCGAATATTGCAGCGCTGCCACCCAAAGGCGCACGTGCGCAATTGGTGGCTGACGCGAAGCGGCTGAAGGCAGCCGTTGTCGCCAAGGAAAGCCCACGAGAAGTCGCACGGCAGGCCCGTTCGGTCGCAGCGGCGTTGCTCAACGCCTATCCGGTGCCACTTGCGCCGGCGCGCAGCCCAGATCTTGCGAGGGGCGCTACTCTCTATGGGCAGAATTGCGCATCGTGCCACGGCATGTCGGGCGATGGCCGCGGCCCCGATGCAGCCAGGCTCGATCCACCGCCGATCGCCTTTTCCGATGCTGCGCGCGCTCGCGAACGCAGCGTCTTCGGGCTTTACCAAGTGATCGAGCAAGGCCTCGACGGCACGGCAATGCAAAGTTTCGCCGACCTTCCTGCCGCCGATCGCTGGGCCCTCGCCTTCTACAGCGGCCGCTTCGCTTTCCGTGATACGACGCAGGGCGAGCGGATCTGGCAATCCGACGCTGGTGTGCGCCGCCTGGTGCCTGACATGCCTACGCTGACGGCAATGACGCCGGCGGCGCTCGGTGCGAAGATCGGACAACCGGAGGCCGACGCCGTGATGGCCTATCTCAGGGCTAATCCGCAGGCCGTCACGGGGTCGGGGGCTGGGTCGCTGGCGCTGGCGCGGGAACGGCTCGAGCAGAGCTTCGCTGCATATGCTGCGGGGAAGAGGCAGCAAGCCGGAGAACTTGCGTTGTCCGCTTATCTCGACGGGTTCGAACCCCTGGAACCGCTCCTCGCGTCGCGTGATGGCGCCCTGATGGCGCGGATCGAGACGGCGATGGGGGCAGTGCGCGCGGCCATCCAGAAGGGCGCGCCCGTCGCCGAGGTACGCCACGAGATTTCGGCGCTCGACACGCTCTTCACCGATGCCGAGCAGGTGCTCGCCCCCGAACAGGCGAGCAGCACGTCGGCCTTTGTCGGCGCCCTGACGATCTTGCTGCGTGAGGGCCTGGAGGCACTCCTCGTCGTCATCGCGATCGTCGCCTTCCTGCGAAAGGCCGAGCGCCCGGAGGCGCTGCGTTATGTGCATGCCGGCTGGGTTGCGGCCCTTGCCGCAGGGGGCCTGACTTGGGCGCTCGCGACCTATGCCATCGGAGTCAGCGGGGCGAGCCGCGAATTGACCGAGGGCTTCGGATCCTTGCTCGCGGCTGTCATTCTCCTGTCGGTCGGCATCTGGATGCACGGAAAGTCTCAGGCCGACCAATGGCAGCGCTATATTCACGCAAAGCTGAGCGCGGCGCTCTCGAAACGCTCGTCCTGGTTCCTGTTCGGGCTCGCCTTCCTGGCCGTCTATCGCGAGGTGTTCGAGACCATCCTGTTTTATGCGGCGCTGGCATCGCAGGGCAGTGGCGGGGCTGTCTTCGGCGGCTTCGTGACCGGCCTTGTCCTGCTGGCCGTCATCGCCTGGGCGATGCTCCGCTACAGTCAGCGGCTGCCAATCGGCAAATTCTTTTCGTATAGCTCTGCCCTCATGGCGGTGCTCGCCGCCGTACTGGCGGGCAAGGGAACGGCGGCGCTGCAGGAGGCAGGCATGCTCTCGGTAACGCCCGTGAGCGGCTGGCCTCGAGTAACGCTCCTGGGTATCTATCCGACGCTGCAGGTCATCCTCATGCAAGCCGCCGCGCTGGTCATCATAATCCTTGGCTTCTGGTATAATCGCCGGGCCATCGAAGCCGGGCGGCCTGCCAAAGCCGGCAATCAGTCTGCGTAGAATTGCGACACCCGACCGGTTGCCAACCCGCCCACATCCGCGTCATAGGCCGATTGTGGGCCTCGCCGAACCGACCCATCGCATATTCCCGATACAAATTGACAGACATGAACATATCGGATAATCCCGATGCATGCAAATTGATGCCGCCTTGTCCGCCCTCGCCGCTCTGGCGCATCCCACCCGCCTCGATGCCTTTCGCTTGATCGTCCAGAATGAGCCCGAAGGGCTATCGACGGGACAGCTCGTCGAAGCGTCGGGGCTCAATCAGAGTAGTTTTTCGACGCACCTCGCGGTTCTGGTGAAGGCGGGCTTGGTGATACCGGAAAAGCGCGGCCGGCAGATCATCCAACGAGCGGATATCGACGCACTTCGCGGCCTGATGCTCTTCCTCGCAAAAGACTGCTGCCAAGGACGCGCTGAACTGTGTGAGCCGCTGCTCGCCGAACTTGCCTGCTGCTGATCGGCCCATTCAGCGCTTGAGGGAGAAGTCGATGACCGACAAGATTTATAATGTGCTGTTCCTTTGTACCGGCAACAGCGCCCGCTCGATTCTAGCCGAAGCTCTGCTGAACCGCATGGGCCAGGGGCGGTTCCGTGCCTATAGCGCCGGGAGCTTTCCCAAAGGCAAGGTCCATGCACAGGCGCTCGCGCTTCTCGATGAGCTCGGGTTCGAGACCGAGGGTCTGCGCTCGAAAAGCTGGGACGAATTCTCGGGCCCGGACGCGCCCAAACTCGATTTCATCTTCACCGTCTGCGACAATGCCGCCGGCGAGACCTGTCCGGTCTGGCCCGGCAAGCCGATGACCGCGCACTGGGGGATCGAAGATCCCGCCGCGGTCGAAGGCCCGGGCCAGCGCGAAGCTTTCGAACGTGCGCTGCACTATCTCTCGAACCGGATTTCGCTCTTCCTCGCGCTCCCGCACGAAAGCATCGACGAGATGGCAATGGCGCGCAGGTTGAAGGAAATCGGCGGCATCGAGGGCGCGACTGGCGAGCGGGAGACAGGCGCATGACCGCCGACATCATTATCTATCACAATCCCGAGTGCGGGACGTCGCGCAACACGCTCGCGCTCATTCGCAACGCCGGCATCGAACCGCATGTCGTCGAATATCTGAAGACACCGCCGTCGCGAGCCCTGCTCGAGCGGCTGATCGAGCGCGCCGGTATCACGCCGCGCGAGCTCCTCCGCGAAAAAGGCACGCCCTATGCGGAACTCGGCCTAGGCAACCCCGATCTCACCGATGGCGCACTCATTGATGCAATGATGGCGCATCCGGTCCTCATCAATCGCCCGCTCGTCGTCACATCGCTCGGGGTGAAGCTCTGCCGCCCGTCCGAAGCGGTGCTCGACATCATCCCTGCCCGCCAGCTTGGCGCCTTCGCCAAGGAAGACGGTGAACAGGTGGTCGATGCCGGCGGCAACCGCGTCCATGCCTGAGGGGATCATCATGATTGCCGCAAAGCGTGAACGCCTGTCCTTCCTCGATCGCTATCTGACACTCTGGATCTTCCTTGCAATGGCGCTCGGCGTCCTCTTGGGATCGCTTTTCAAGGACCTCCCCGCTGCGATCGACGCGATGTCGATCGGAACGACGAATATCCCGATCGCCATCGGGCTCATTTTGATGATGTATCCGCCGCTTGCACGCGTGCGCTATGACGAGCTGCCGCGCGTGTTCGAAGACAAGCGCGTCCTAGCCATCTCGCTGATCCAGAACTGGATCATCGGGCCGGTGCTGATGTTCGCGCTCGCGGTCGTCTTCCTCGCGGACAAGCCTGAATATATGACTGGCCTGATCCTGATCGGTCTCGCGCGCTGCATCGCAATGGTGATCGTGTGGAACCAGCTCGCAAAGGGCGACAATCAATATGTCGCTGCGCTCGTCGCGTTCAATTCGATCTTTCAGATCCTCTTCTTCAGCGTCTATGCCTGGTTTTTCCTCACGGTCCTGCCGCCGCTCTTCGGCCTCGAAGGCAGCGTCATCGACGTCAGCTTCTGGACGATCGCCGAGGCGGTGCTCATCTATCTCGGCATCCCGTTTATGGCAGGATATCTCACCCGCAAATGGCTCGCCAGCGCCAAGGGCAACGACTGGTACGAGACGCACTTCCTGCCGAGGATCGCGCCGATCACCCTCGTCGCACTGCTCTTCACCATCGTCGCGATGTTCAGCCTCAAGGGCGGCGAGATCGTCACCATCCCCGGCGACGTCATCCGGATCGCGATCCCGCTGACCATCTATTTCGTCGTGCAGTTCCTCATCAGCTTCTGGATGGGCAAGCTGATCGAGGCTGATTATCCACGCACGACCGCGGTCGCCTTCACCGCCGCGGGCAATAATTTCGAGCTCGCGATCGCGGTCGCGATCGCCGCCTTCGGCCTCGCCTCGCCGGTCGCCTTCGCGGCGGTCATCGGCCCGCTTGTCGAAGTGCCGGTCCTCATCCTCCTCGTCAGCGTCGCATTCCGCCTCGGACGTCGCTGGTTCCCGGCGAGCGTTCCTTCACAAGTCTGAGTATCATGACAGAACAGACCCACAGCCGCCTGCGCGCGCTCTCCGACGCAGACCATTTTCCCGCATTGAGCCCCGAATATCTCCACGCACAGCCGGCGTTTGGTCTGGGGCCGCTCGATCCCGCGCCGCGCATCCTTCTTCTGTACGGATCGCTGCGCGAGCGCTCCTACTCGCGCCTCGTTGTCGAGGAAACGGCGCGTCTGCTCCAGCTTTTCGGCTGCGAGACCCGCATCTTCGATCCTTCCGACCTGCCACTGCCCGACCTCATCGCCGATGACGATCATCCCGCGGTCGAGGAACTACGCCAGCATTCGCTCTGGTCAGATGGCCAGGTCTGGTGCAGCCCCGAGCGCCACGGCCAGATCACCGGCATAATGAAAGCGCAGATCGATCACCTGCCGCTCGCCTATAGAGGTCTGCGTCCCACGCAGGGCCGCACTCTCGCCGTGATGCAGGTCTCGGCGGGATCGCAGTCGTTCAACAGCGTCAACACGCTGCGCATCCTCGGCCGCTGGATGCGGATGATCACCATCCCCAACCAGTCGAGCGTTGCCAAAGCTTATGCGGAGTTCGACGAGGCAGGCCGCATGCTGGCGTCGAGCTATTATGACCGGATTGTCGATGTTGCCGAGGAGCTGGTGCGGTTCACCGTGCTGACGCGCGGCCACGCCGACCAGCTTGTCGATCGCTATTCGGAGCGCAAGGATCGCAACGCCCCTATCCTGACACCCGCACAGCTGGCCAAATTGCCGGGGGCGTGATGTCTTGTGGCCGCGAACTGGTGCCGATCAGGATCGACGCCGCAGCTTGCCGAATTCGCGGTCACCGCTCATGAAGCGCTCGATCATCGGGGCAATCAGCCGCTCCGCCGGCAAAGGCTCGGGGAGCCCATTGGCCCTGGCATGGATGCGGGCATAGTCTGCAAGATCGCGCATAATGCCTCCCGACAGTTCAACCGTGACCTTGACCGGCCGATCCTCGGCGATGGGTCCGAGCCGCAGCTTGCTCATCGGGATTCGCCGCTGAAAAGCGGCTCCAGCACCAGGTCACGGGTTACGATGACCCGAAACGCGAAACCGGGACTGATGGTGATAGTGGGCGGTATGGCGAGTTGCCGGTCGACGATCTGCCGGCCGGTCTGACCGATCGAATCCTGCGATCCCGACCGGATCGCACGAACGAGCCGATCGTCGTCGTCCGCTCCGAGCTCGGCGCCGACACCGAGCAGCGTCGATATGAGCGCGGCCTTGAACATATGGCCCCAATGATAGTCGGTGCGATCCGCCAGCCCCGCCATTCCGCCGGCATCCGCTCCGGGGAGCCGGCCAAGTGCGATCGAGCGACCGCCGGGAAAGGTCAACCGATCCCAAGTCAGTAACACGCGATTCTGTCCCGCCACGATCTCGCTGTCATACTCCCCGATCAGGCGCGAGCCTTGGGGGATCAGGAGAATGCGTCCCGTCGGACTGTCATAAATATTCTGCGTCACCTGCGCTGTGATCTGGCCCGGAAGATCGGAACGGATGCCGGTGATCAGCGCCGCCGGAATGATATTCCCGGCCTGCACGACATAGGGCGAAGCGAGCGGGACGATGCGTTCGCCGCTGTCTGTCCGGCGCGGACCATCTCCCCTCAGAAAGGGACGAGCCGGGGCTTCTGCGCCCGATGGATTGATCGCCTGCGCCGCGGGCGGCGCAGGTTGTTCCGCGGTACTGGCCGAGGCGCTGCCTCCCCCGCTTGCCAGGAAAAGATTGCTGGAACGCGCCGCGTCGCTTTCCTGGATCCGGCGCTCACGCGCCTGATCCACCGCCCGCTGTCGTTGATCGGCCGGCGGTGGAACAGCCACCATGGGCGGCGGCGTTATCATCCCGCCCTCCTTCTGCGCTGAGACGATCGGTCGCCCGAGGTCACCGGGAAGCGGCGGCCCGAGTTTCGGAACCGCGCCATAATCCGCGGGCGCGCCCGTAATGACCTCCGAGCGGTTGGGGCGATCGGTCTCATAGAGATTCTTGTCGGCTTGGGGAGCAGGCGACCGCAGCGCCCAGAGCGGAGCACCGGCGATAGCAAAGCCTGCCGCGCCGCCGATAATCGCGAGCGTCCGGCGCGAGAGGCGCATGACAGGCGGCATCTCGCCCTCAAGCCGGAACCCGTCGGGGCTGGACGGCGCGACGGGGCGTTCCGCCGCCAGGGCTTCAGGAGGCGGTTCTGCCTTCCCTTCCCGTTCCGGCCCGCTCATGACCGCCCCCGACGGCGCTTGTCGTCGCGCTCGATTCGCACCTTCTTCGCGCCGCGCCCGTTGCCAAGCCGCAGTTCGGCGCGTTCGAACAGGCGGTCGACGATGAGGAACCGGCCTTGCACGCGGTAATTGACGAGCTCCGCACCCTCCTTGTCACCGAGCACGAAGAGCGGGGGCATATCGCCCTCGGCAATGCCGTCGCCAAACTCGACGAACAATTGGCGACCGTCGTCGAAGATGCGCAGCGGGCGCCAGGGCACCTTGTCGCCGCTGATCCGATAACCAAAATTGAGCGCCGCAAAGTCGATGCCGCCCGCAACGGGTGCAGCGCGCTCCCGCTCGGTTTCGGCCGCTCGCAATGCGATCAGCTCATCGGCCGGGTAGGACCAGCTGACTGCGGCCATATAGGTCGAAGGCGTCGCGCGCAGTTCGAGATGATAGGTGCGGCGGTTGGTGTTGATGACGAGGTTCGTCATGATGTCGGGGCGGGTCGGCTTGACGAGAATATGAACGCGCCGCGACGTACCGGCGCCGCTCAGCGTGTCGCCGATGACCCAGCGGACCGTATCGCCGGCGGCGACCGGTCCGGGTCCGACGAGCTCTTCACCTTCCTGGAGCGCGATGTCGGTGACCTGCCCCGGCGCCGTATAGATCTGGAACAGCGCGCCATCGGCCCAGGCATATTTCTGGATCGCGCCCTGGAAGCTCGCGCGATCGGGCTGAACGCGCGCCGCGTCATTGGCCCGGCCGACCTGTGTCTTGACATCGGAGGGGGCGGCGACCGCAGGAAATGCCAGCGCGGCTGCGGTCACAAAAACGAGAAAACGTGTCACTGGCTGAGCTCCTTCGACCAATTTACGGCGGTGACAAAAATTCCGAGCGGATTGCGCCGCAGGGCATCGGGAGTGCGGGGCGGCTGAACCGTCACGGTGACGATCGCCGACCAGCGCGACGTTTCGAGAAGGCTGCCGTCCTGATAGCGGCGCTCGGTCCAGGCGATACGAAAGCTGTCCTTGGAGGCCCGGATCACGCTCGACACGTCGACCGCGACCTGTCGCTTGCCGATCTCCGCGAAGGGATCGTTGAGCCGGGCATATTCATTGAGTATCTGCGCGCCGCTTGCCGTGGTGAAGTCATAAGCGCTGAGCCAGTCCTTGCGCAGCACGATCGGGTCGGCCGGGATCGACCGGACATGCTCGATGAAGCGCGCGAGATGGAAGGCGATCTGCGGATCGGTTGGCGACCAGTCGGCGTCTGCGGGCGCAATGGCCCTTGCCTCGCCGAGCTTGTCGACCTCGACCACCCAGGGCGTGATCGTGCCGCGCAGCGACTGCCAGACCAGAGCCGAGGCGAGGCCGCCTGACAGAAGCAGGGTGCCGAAAAAGGCGAGCCGCCAGTTCTTCGCCTGCACACGCGCCGCGCCGATGCGATCGTCCCAGACCTGCGCCGCGCGCTGATGCGGCGTTACCGGGACGGGCGAGATCCCATAATGATTGGAGGGCCTGCGGAAAATCATATCAATCCCTTTCGCTGATGTCGGGTGCGGAGCCAGCGCCGTGGCTATCGCCGCCCTTCAGGGTCTGCGCGCCGACCATCGCGCCCTGCGTGACCGCCTGCCGCTGCCGCATCGCGGTCGCCCAGGCCGGCGGCGTACCGGCAGCAGGTGCCGGCCCCGCCTTCGCCGCCTGACCCTCACGGCCGGCCGCAAACTGCTCGCGAGACCGCTCGGCGGCACGCCGAAGCGGTGACGCCGCTGCGCTCGCCGCCGAGCGCGCGACATTGGCGAGACCCGCGCCGACCGCTTGCGCCCCGCTCTTCCCGGCCGCGCCTGCGGCGTATGAGGCCGACGCGCTGCCCGCAGTGCGGGTAGCGCCAGCCGCAGCGCCGCGCGCAAAGGTGGCGGCAGCACTGGTGGCCAGCGTCGCACCGGCGGCGCCCGCGGCGAGCGTGGCGCCGGCGGCGACGGCCGTGCCGGCCGCGGCGCCCGCGCCGAGCTGGGGCCCGCCGGCGACGATGCCATTGGCGATCGAAGGACCGAAGATACCGAGACCCAGCAATGTGAGCGCGCCAAGCGCGATCGCCATCACTTGCTCGATGTCCGGCTCGGCGCCAATCTGGGCACCCATGAAGCGATCGAAGAGGGTCGTGCCGATCCCGGTGATGACGGCGAGCACCAGCACCTTGATGCCGGAAGAGACGATGTGGCCAAGGACGCGCTCGGCCATGAAGGCGGTGCGGCCGAAAAAGGCGAAGGGGATCAGAACGAAGCCCGCGAGCGTGACAAGCTTGAACTCGAGGATGGTCACGAAGACCTGCACCGCGAGGATGAAGAAGGCGAGGACGACGATCACCCAGGCGATCAGCAGGATCAAGATCTGCACGAAGTTGGTGAAGAGCCCGATAGGCCCCAATAGGTCCTTGCTCGCATCAAGAAGCGGCTCCGCGGCATCGAGGCCCGTCGCCGCGACGACGGCCGGGCGCATGAAGTCGCCGATCGCCATGGTGCCGCCGCTCGCCTTCAGCCCAAGACCGGCAAAGCTTTCGAGCATGATCGTCGCCAGGCTCTGAAAGTTGCCGATGATGAAGGCGAAGACGCCAATATAGAGCGTCTTCTTGACGAGGCGCTGAAGGACATCCTCGTCGGCTCCCCACGCCCAGAACAGCGCCGCGATCGTCACGTCGATGACGATGAGCGTCGTCGACAGGAACCCGACTTCGCCGCCGAGCAGCCCGAAGCCGCTGTCTATATAGGTCGAAAAGACCGACAGAAATTGGTCGATCACGCCCGTGTCGTTCATCGCTCGTTCCTCCGCTCACCGAAAAACCGGCGACGCTTCGCTTCCCATGCCGTTTCGCAATCGGGGTCGGCCGTCGTGACGGTCCGGCAGCGGCGAAGCCCATCGTCCGGTGCCGGGTGTGCGTCCGCCCCGGAGACCTGGGGGACGGACGCACGAGGCGTGGGCGGCAGGGTCGCGGCGACGAGCGCGAGCGTCATGGCGATTCCGCCCAGCACTGCCGCGCCGGCGATCCTGGCCGCCCGGCCCATCTCAATTGCCTTTGCGGAAGCGGCGGAAGCGCTCGCGTCCCTCGGCCTCGGCAGCCGCCGCGCGGGCGGCATCGAGCATCTGCGCCCGCCCCTGCGCGGCGATCGCAGCGGCAAGATCGCCGAGTTGCTGCGACTGGAGCGCGAGCAGCTGGTTGCCCGCCTGTGCCGCCTGGAGGGCGCCGGTCGCGGACTGGCTCGCTGTCACCAGCGTCGTAATCGAGCGGCGCGCATCGCCCATATTGCCGACGACGCCCGCCTGGACCTTCATCGCATCCTGGAAAGCACCGACGCTGTCGTTCCAGCGCGCTTCGGCATTGGCGACCATTTCCGCCTGCGTGCCCGTCAGTGCGCCGCCCTTGTAGCGCGCGTCGAACGCCTTCTGGATGTCTCCGACATCAAAAGCGACCCGCTGCGCTTCGCCGAGCAGGGTGCGGGTCCGGTCGACCTGCCCTTGCAGCTCCTCGAGCGTGGAGACCGGCAGGCTCGACAGGTTGCGTGCCTCGTTCGCGAGCGACGTCGCCTGATTCTGTAGCTGCTTGATCTGATTGTTGATCTGCTCGAGCGTGCGTGCGGCGGTCAGGATGTTCTGGGCGTAATTGCGGGGATCATGGACGATCCCGCCCACCTGGGCCGCGGCCGGGGCGGACACGGCCGCAGCCGCGATGCCGCACCCGGTGACGAGCAGCGCGGCGGCGCAATGGAAAATCGGGGTCTTCATGGTCATTCACTCCTTCAGGGTGGAAGATTGGAGATTGGCGAGAAGATCGGCCGCCCAGTCGAGGCGGCGCTCACGCAGCCAGGCGGCGGCAAAGCCATCACCGCCATGTTCGGCGACGAGTTCGCCGATGCGGATCTGGTCGGTCTTGGAAGACGCGGCGGTGAAGGCGAGCGCGACCTCGCCGAGTCCGAGCTCGAACAGCCGGTTCCCGTGCCGCGACTGGCAATAATAGTCGCGCTTCGGGGTCGCACGGCTCAATATCTCGATCTGCCGGTCGTTGAGGCCGAAGCGCTCATAGACCCGCGCGATCTGCGGCTCGGCGGCGCGCTCGTTGGGAAGGAAGATGCGCGTCGGGCAGCTCTCGATGATCGCGGGCGCGATGCTCGAGCTCTCGATATCGGCGAGGCTCTGCGTCGCGAAGATGACGCTCGCATTCTTCTTGCGCAGCGTTTTCAGCCATTCGCGCAGCTGCGCGGCGAAGGCCGGACTGTCGAGGATAAGCCAGCCCTCGTCGATGATGATCAGGGTCGGCGAGCCATCGAGCCGCTGCCCGATGCGGTGAAAGAGATAGGCGAGCACGGCGGGAGCGGAAGCGGCGCCGACGAGCCCCTCGGTCTCGAGCGCCTGCACACGCGCGTCGCCGAGGCGTTCGACCTCCGCGTCGAGGAGCCGTCCCCAAGGTCCGCCGACCAGATAGGGCGCCAGCGCCTGTTTGAGTTCCTGCGACTGCAGTAGGACCGCGAGCCCGGTCAGCGTCCGTTCCGCGACCGGCGCGGTGGCCAGCGACGTCAGCGCCGACCAGATATGCTCCTTCGCGGCCGGATCGAGCGCCACGCCTTCGCCCGCGAGGAGCGCGGCCAGCCATTCGGCGGCCCACGCCCGTTCGCCCGCCTCGTCGATGCGCGCAAGCGGCTGCAGCGCGACGCCGCCGCCGTCATCCTGCAGAGCGCCGCCCAGATCCTGCCAGTCGCCGCCCATCGCGAGCGTCGCGGCGCGGATCGAGCCTCCGAAGTCGAAGGCGAAGATCTGGCCATGCTCATAGCGCCGGAACTGCAGCGCCATCAGTGCGAGGAGCACCGACTTGCCGGCGCCCGTCGGACCGACGACAAGGCTATGGCCGACGTCGCCGACATGAAGAGTTAGGCGGAACGGAGTCGAGCCTTCGGTCTTGCCGTAGAGCAAGGGGGCATCACCGAAATGCTCGTCCCGTTCCGCCCCCGCCCACACCGCTGACAAGGGTATGAGGTGGGCGAGATTGAGCGTCGAAATGGGGGGCTGGCGGACATTGGCATAGACATGACCGGGGAGACTCCCCAGCCAGGCATCGACCCCGTTCATGCCCTCGACCGTGCAGGTAAAATCGCGGCCCTGGATGACCTTTTCGGCGAGCCGCAGCTTTTCGGCCGCGATGGCGGGATCCTTGTCCCACACCGTCAGCGTCGCGGTCACATAGGCGATGCCCGCATGGTCGGCGCCGAGTTCCTGCAATGCCATGTCCGCGTCGGCGGCCTTGTTCGATGCGTCGGAATCCATGAGCACCGACGCCTCGTTGGTCATCACCTCCTTGAGGATCGCGGCGACCGACTTGCGCTTCGCGAACCATTGCCGCCGGATTTTGGTCAGCAGCTTCGTCGCGTCGGTCTTGTCGAGCATGATTGCCCGCGTCGACCAGCGATAGGCGAAAGCGAGCCGGTTGAGCTCGTCGAGCAGGCCCGGCCAGGTCGCGGTCGGAAAGCCGGTGATCGTCAGCGTGCGGAGATGATGCGCGCCGAGCCGCGGCGCGAGCCCGCCGACGAGCGGCTGGTCGGTCAGCAACGCGTCGAGATAGACAGGTGTCTCGGGAACGCGGACGCGTTGCCGATTGGTCGAGACGCAGCTGTGGAGATAGGTGAGTGTCTCGCCGTCGCCCAGCCATTCGGCTTCGGGAACGAAGCCTTCGATCAGATGGAGTAGCCGCCCGCTACGATCGACGAAGCCCTTCAGATATTCTTTCGGATCGACTCCCGCCTCCGAGCGCCCCTCATAAAGCCAGGCTTCCGCACGCGCGGCCTCTTCCGCGGGCGGCATCCAGAGCAGGGTCAGATAATAGAAGCTTTCGAAATGCGCGCCTTCCTCGCGGAACTGCTCGCGGCGCTCGACATCGACCAGCGCCGAGACGGCGTCGGGAAAATCGGAGACCGGATAGGATATCGCGGGAACACGCTGCGCCTCGACGAAGACCGCCCAGCCCGAGCCGAGCCGCCGCAGCGCATTGTTGAGCCGCGCGGTCACCGAGACGAGTTCGGCCGGGGTCGCGCTGTCGAGGTCGGGACCGCGAAAGCGCGCTGTGCGCTGGAAGGAGCCGTCCTTGTTGAGGACCACGCCCTCGGCGACAAGCGCCACCCAGGGAAGATAGTCGGCGAGGGAAGCCGATTTGGTGCGATATTCGGCGAGGTTCATCATGGGCGCATCCAGACAGGAAATTTGAGGTGACGGCGGGCGACGTCGACGAACTGCGGGTCGTGCCGCGCTGCCCAGACCGAAAGGGCATGGCCGATCGCCCAGAGGGCAAGGCCGGCGATCCAGAGGCGAAGGCCAAGCCCGATCGCGCCGGCGAGCGTGCCGTTGACGATCGCCAGGCTGCGCGGCGCGCCGCCGAGCAGGATCGGCTCGGCGAGCGCGCGGTGGACCGGCGCGAAGAAACCCGGAATGTCGGCCTCCTGTCCCATCAGACGAGCGCCCCGCCGCCGAAGGAGAAGAAGGAGAGGAAGAAGCTCGATGCCGCGAAGGCGATCGACAAGCCGAAGACGATCTGGACCAGCCGGCGGAAACCGCCCGAGGTGTCGCCGAAGGCAAGGCTGAGGCCGGTGACGATGATGATGATCACCGCGACGATCTTGGCGACCGGACCCTCGATGCTCTCGAGGATCGACTGGAGCGGCGCTTCCCAGGGCATTGAGGAGCCTCCGGCATGGGCCGGAACGGCGACGATCATCGCGACGACGATCGCGGTCGAAGTGAGGATGGCGCGGCGGGCGCCATGCCGGGCGGCACGGATCATGAGCTTTCTCCTTCTTGTGTGTGCGGGACCAGGCGATACTCGCCGGTGGCGGGATCGAGCCCTTCGACTCGCGCAAGTTCGGACAGGCGCCGGCCGGTCCCATCACGGACGAGGACGGCAACAAGGTCGATGGTTTCGGCAAGCAGCGCGCGCGGCACGGTTACGACCGCCTCCTGGATGAGCTGCTCCATGCGGCGGAGCGCCCCGAGCGCGCTTCCGGCGTGGATCGTACCGATCCCGCCCGGATGGCCCGTTCCCCAGGCCTTCAGCAAATCGAGCGCTTCGGGGCCTCGGACTTCGCCGATCGGAATGCGATCGGGCCGGAGGCGGAGCGACGAGCGCACGAGGTCGGTGAGCGATGCGACCCCGTCCTTGGTGCGCATGGCGACGACATTGCGCGCGGCGCACTGCAACTCGCGTATATCCTCGATGAGGATGATCCGGTCATCGGTGCCGGCGATCTCTGCGAGCAGCGCGTTGGCGAGCGTCGTCTTGCCGGTTCCGGTGCCGCCGGCGACGAGAATGTTCATCCGCCCGGCGACCGCATGCCGCAGCGCAGCGGCGGCAGCCGGCGCCATGATGCGCGCGCCCACATAGTCGTCGAGTGTGAAAACGGTGGCCGCCGGCTTGCGGATCGCGAAGGCCGGAGCGATCACTACGGGCGGCAGCAGTCCCTCGAACCGTTCGCCGCCGCCGGGCAGTTCGGCCGATACGCGGGGACTTCCGGCATGAACTTCGGCGCCGACATGATGCGCGACGAGACGGATGATGCGTTCGCCATCGGCTGCACTCAGCCATGTGCCGCTATCCGAAAGGCCAGCACCCAAGCGGTCGACCCAGAGGCGGCCGTCCGGATTGAGCATGATCTCGACGACTTGCGGGTCGGCAAGCCAGCCGGCGATCGCCGCTCCGAATGCGGTCTGCAACATGCGCGCGCTGCGATTTCGCGCTTCGAGCCGGATCGGTTCTGCAGCCATGAGAGGACCCCGTTTCGCGGCGCCGGACCGGAGTGTCCGTGCGACGGGGCCGAGTAAGAGACGCAGGGATTGCCCCAATTCAACAAGCTTTTGAGCGCGTCGCACCGTGGCGTTGAAAGACAGGCTATGGCGTAGGCGCCGTCATCGCGGGAGAGCGGCCGCGCCTCCGCGAATCACTCCCGGGGCTTGTGCCGGAGGCGATTTTGACAAGAGTGTGAACATGAGTGATTCGAGGTCGCACACATTTGAGGACGCCGAACGCTGGGCGCGCCTCACCGACAAGCAGCGGGCCTGCCTCGATCTCCTGATCGAGCGACAGACCTCGAAGCAGATTGCGCGGCAGCTCGGAATCGCCAAGCCCACCGTCGATCTCCGGCTGACCAAGGCGCGCGACATATTGGGGACGGCGAACCGCGACGAGACCGCGATCGTCTATGCCCGCCTCAAACAGACCTATGATCGGATCACATGCGATCCGATCGACCTTCCGCCGCCGCCTGCGCTCGTGCCATCCCACTTCCCGGACGGAGGCCCGGCCGACGCGATGGCGCTGAACGACAGTGTCCTGGCGGCGGACGGGCCGATGGAGGCCAGCCCGCCGTTCAGGGATTTCTGGAGGCATGACCATGCCCGGACAAGGCGAGCGCTGATCATGGCGGCCATGCTGGTCGCACTGGTCCTGCTCATCTTATCGGGGCTCGCCATCGCCCAGGCGCTGACGACGCTGATCTCCGGCTGATCCCTTTCCCTTGTGCCCAAGCAATCGCCGGATCGCCCCCGCTTTCCGGAAAAGGAGAAGTCATGTCCAAAGAAACCAGTTTTGCAGCAGCTCGTCTCGAGCGCGACGTCCCGGCTGCGGAAGGCAGAGTCGACGATGCCCTCATCGCGGTGTCCTCGCTGATGACAAGTGTCGTGACCGCACGCCGCGATACCATCGGGGTGCCGGCCACCAGCGGCCATGCAACGATCCGGCGGCTCGCGAAGGCACAGATGGCGCTGGTCGATGTGAGCGGTGACATCCTTCGCGTCCATGGCGATCTCGTGCAAATCGGACGCGAGACGGCGGGCTATGACCTTCATGAATGCCCGGCGATCGCCGGTGCGGTTTCCGAGCCTCTTCCGGCGGCCGCCTGACCCCGATTGACCCGGAGCAATCAGCATGAAAGGTTCGGGCGATGCGCATGGCATTTTTCCTCGCTTTCTTGCTGGTTGCTCTTGGCTATGCCGCCTGGCGCGGGGGCGGACCCGAACGCGCGATGGCCGCGATCGCGCTGACCATGGTGGGAGCGGACAAGATGCTCCACGCTTTCGTACCGGTCGAATTCGCATCGCTGGACACGGGCCATCTCGCGATCGACCTGTTCGGCGCGACCGCAACCACCCTGCTCGCGCTTTTTGCGCATCGCTTCTGGCCCATGTGCGTCGCGGTGCTCCATATACTCCCGCTCCTCGCGCACACGAGCCGGTTCCTCGATGTGGAGATTCATCCGGCGGCTTATCTGACGATGCAGGTCGCGACCTCGTGGCTGGTTCCGCCGATCCTCATCCTCGCAACCTGGCGGCACCAGCGACGCCTGGCGCGCGGCGACAGCGAGCCGTCCTGGTACATCTCGTCGCGTCGATCGATCCCGAGAACAGCCAATCGATAGCCGAAACGCTACTTGCCGAGTTTCATAGTCTCGATCGCATCTGGTCGCGGTCACCCGAGGCGCTGGCGCGAATTCTCGGCAAGCAGAGTCCGGTCATAGGCCTTCTGCTTGCCGCGCGCGAGGCCGGCCTCGAAGCCATGCGCGCCGAATTGCTCGGTCGCGTGATCGAACCCTCCAGCCCAAAACTGATCGAATATCTCAAGACCTCGATGGGCGCGCTGCCCGAGGAAATTCTTCGCGTGCTGTTTCTGGACGCGTCGCGCCGGCTCGTCGCCGACGAGCAAATGCAGCATGGCTCGGTTCGGCAGCTGGCACTTTATCCGCGCACGATTTTCCGGCGCGCGCTCGAGCTGGATGCGGCAGCTATCCTGCTGGTCCATAATCATCCAAGCGGTGACCCGACCCCGAGCGACAGCGATATTCGCGTCACCGAACTCCTGCGCGACATCGGCCGGGCGCTCGACGTCGAACTCATCGACCATATTATCGTCACCCAGCGCGAGCACCATAGGCTGGCCGCCGGCAAAGCTCCGCCGAGGGGAAGACCGGGACCGCCGTTGACCCTCGGGGACGGGCACCGCGACCGCATCGAGACAGAGAAGGGAGTTGCCGACCTCGCACTCGCCAATGCGCGCCGGACCTTGCGCCGGCGGTTGCTGCGCAAACAGCTTCTGGGCAATGATGAGCTATTCGGCGAGCCGGCGTGGGACATGCTCATCGACCTCTTCATTCATGAAGGCGAGGCGAAGCCGGTGTCGACGAGCAGCCTCGGCATCGCCTCGGGGCTGGGGATGAGCAGCGCGCTGAGGCTGGTCCAGCGGCTCTGCGACGCCGAGCTCCTGGTCCGCACATCGGATCCCGCCGACGGACGGCGAAACTTCATCCAGCTGGCGCCCGAAGTCGCGCACCGGCTTACCGCCTATTTCGCGGCCGGCGAGGAATGAGTGCCGGGCCGTGTGCCCAGCGATACTTCCTCCTGGAACTTCGGCCCAAGTTCCATCCGGCGCGCGAGCGTATCGACGAAAGCCTCCCACCGTTTCTTGCCGGTGGCCTGCGCCGCCTGCAGCGCCGCATCGGGGAGCGGCGGATTGTTCGTCAGCCAGGACCGGATGAACAGCGCGGCGGTCTCGTTCGACAGCTCGATATGCCATTCGAGCCGCTCGATCTGCCGCGACAGGCGGTCGAGGCGCCGGGCAAGCACGGCCTCGAGCCGCTCCTCCTGATCGGGTGTGAGCAAGGATGCGAGCGCCGCTTCGACAATATCGGTTCGCGTCATGCGCCGGCTGCGTGCCCGCTCGTCGAGCTCGCGGCAAAGCGCGGCATCGAGGCGGAAGGTCCGTTTGACCGCGGGCTTTTTCACAGATCGATTCCATCGCCCGGGTCGAGCGATGCGTTGCGTGCATTGCGCTGCATCGCCCGGTCCATGGCGCGCCGGTCGCGCGCCGCGTTGCTCCCTTTGCCGTCGCGGTCGAAATCGAACTCGTTGACCTCGGGCACGGGTTCGGGGGCCACATCCTCATGATCGGCAAGGCCCGGCTCCCGCCGAATCCCCGAATTGGCCCCCTGTTCCTCCGTTGCTTCCGCCTCGGCTGGCGCAGCCGCTTTCGGGTCGCCGTCCTCCGCTGCCGATGCGCGGCGTCCGGCAGGCCCGGGTCCGGGAAGCAGAAGGACGGGCGCCGGCTCCTGCGACCGCGGCGTCCAGTCGTCGTCCGCCCGTTTCGGCGCCCGGGCAGGCGGTGGCGGCGCGAGAATGCGGCTCGTGAACCGGGGGTCGACATAATAGCGTGCCTTCGAAGCCCGGATCGGCGGCACGCCGGCGGCCATGACGATCTGTTCGCCGGGCGGCAGCTGCATCACCTCGCCCGGCGTGAGCAAGGCGCGGGCGGTTTCGGTGCGCGAGACCATGAGATGGCCGAGCCAGGGCGAGAGACGGTGGCCGGCATAATTTTTCATCGCGCGCATTTCGGTCGCAGTCCCGAGCGCATCGGAAATGCGCTTGGCGGTGCGCTCGTCGTTGGTCGCGAAGCTCACTCGGACATGGCAATTGTCGAGGATCGCATTGTTCTGACCATAGGCCTTTTCGATCTGGTTGAGCGACTGGGCGATCAGGAAAGCCTTGATGCCGTACCCCGCCATGAAGGCGAGCGCGCTTTCGAAGAAATCGAGGCGGCCCAGCGCCGGAAATTCGTCGAGCATCAGGAGCAGGCGCCGCGGCCGCGCGCCGGGATTGAGATCCTCGGTGAGCCGCCGTCCGATCTGGTTGAGGATCAGGCGGATGAGCGGCTTCGTCCGGCTGATGTCGCCGGGCGGCACGACGAGATAGAGCGAGGTCGGACGGTCCCCCGCCATCAGATCGGCAATCCGCCATTCGGACCGGCCCGTCACCGCCGCGATGACGGGATCGCGATACAGGCCGAGAAAGGACATGGCGGTCGAAAGCACCCCCGAGCGTTCATTGTCCGATTTGTTCAGCAATTCCTGCGCGGCCGCGGCGACGACGGGATGCACGCCCTTGTCCCCCAGATGCCGGGTCGTCTGCATGCGGCGCAGCGTCGAGACGATCGGTCGCCGCGGATCGGAGAGAAAGGCTGCCACGCCCGCCAGAGACTTGTCCTCCTCGGCATAGAGGACATGGAGGATCGTGCCGACGAGCAAGGCATGACTCGTCTTCTCCCAATGGTTGCGCTTCTCGAGACTGCCTTCGGGGTCGACGAGGACATCGGCGACATTCTGGACATCGCGCACCTCCCATGCGCCGCGGCGCACTTCGAGCAGGGGATTATAGGCTGAGGATTTGGCATTGGTCGGATCGAACAGCAGCACGCGGCCGTGCAGCGCGCGAAAGCCCGCGGTCAGCTGCCAATTCTCGCCCTTGATATCATGGACGATGCAGCTTCCCGGCCAAGTGAGCAAAGTCGGTACGACGAGCCCCACACCCTTGCCCGACCGTGTCGGCGCGAAGCAGAGAATATGCTCTGCGCCATCGTGGCGCAGATAGGCTTTGCCAAACCGGCCCAGCACGACCCCTTCCTCGCCGAGCATCCCGGCAGCGCGTATCTCGCGCCGGCCCGCCCATCGGGCCGAACCATAGGTCTCGGCCTTCCGCCGTTCGCGGGCGCGCCATACCGACATGGCGATCGCGACGATGATCGCGGCGAACCCGCCCGACGCCGCAATCAGCGCGCCCTTGTAGAAGATCGGCGGCGCATAGGCGTCGAACGCGAACCACCACCAGAAGAAGGCCGGCGGCGGATAGACCGGATAATCGCCAAGGCGGAACCAGGGGTCGCCAAGCTCGGGCTGGAAGGCGAGCGCCGCCGCCGTCCATTGTGTCGCGCCCCACACCGCCAACAGGATGATGAGAAACACAGCCGTTATCTGGCCCCAGAGAATCCTGTCGTTCACGCTCGCCTCCCATGATGGATGCCCGGCCTCACAGCCCGATGCCCCTGCCGCGCCCGAGCGCCCAGTCGACGGTGCCGCCGGGCGTCATCGTCCCGGTCACATGCTGGCCAAGATGCTTGTCGAGCGCCGGGCGCCAGGGAACGAGCTGGAAACCGAGCCCGTCGTCGATCATCGCGAAACGGCCAGAAGAAAGGGTGACGCGTTCGCGGTAGATGCCGCTCACATAGTCACCCGCTCCCGAGGGTCTGTGCGCGAGGCCGGTGCGCTCAGCGATCGAGCGGGACGCCCCGTCGAGATCGCGCGAGTTCAGGGTCTCGATGAGACCCTGCGCGAGAATGACGCGCTGCCCCTGGCGGCTCGCAAGCCCCTGCTCGGCAAGGTGGCGCGACCGCGCATCCATCGCATCGCGGATTTCGCGTCCGAAGCCTTGATGGCTCGCAGCCGGCTCGCGGGCGACGAGTTGACGGTCGAGCCAGGTCGCGCCGGGCGCCGTCACCTGTGCATCGAGCGGCAGATCCGATCGCGTCACGAGCGACTGCCGTATCTGCCCGTTCGCGTCGGCCCAGGATCGAAGCTCGACGATGGCACCGGGCCGCGCGTCGCCGATCATCTCGATGTCGCCGAACCGCAGATGATGCGTGCGCCCATCGGCGCCGTCGACAATCGCATAGGCGCTGCCGGCGAGTTCGTCGTGAAGCCCGCGATCGACGAGGCGGCCGATGACCGGATCGGCGGGCACGTCGTCGTGGAGAGCAAGCACCGACGGGTCGAAGCGGCCGCCATCGCGGGTCAATGCGCGGTGCATAGTCTTGATGATGTCGCCGCGAACCGAGAGGTCGCGTAGCACGGCTTCGGCATCGCCGCGCATCACCCAGATGCCGGACTCGATCTGCTCGGCAAGACCGAGCGCCTCGAGCTTCGCTGCCCGGCCGAGCAGCTGCCGATGAAGATGCCCATCGGCCCGCCCATCCGGTCGAAGATCGATCTCGCCTGCCCCCTCGGCGGCCATCCGCTCGAGCGTCCGGTCGAGGCTCGTCCAACGCTCGGCCTCGACCTCGCGCGCGAGCGCATCGGCGATGTCGCGCGCGCTGCGCGGCCCGAGCTCGAGCGTGGCGAGATCCTCGGCGCGCCAGCGCAGCCCTTCGCTCATATAGCCGCGATCGACGACAAGATCCTTCCCGTCGTCCGCGACGCCGCGCACGAGGATATGGATGTGCGGATTGTCGGTGTTCCAGTGATCGACCGCGATCCAGTCGAGCCGCGTCTCGAGATCCCTTGCCATGTCGGCCATGAGGTCGCGGGTGAAACGCCTGAGGTCGCCGATCTCCCCGGCATCTTCCGGACTGACGATGAAGCGGAAATGATGACGATCATCCTCGCAGCGCGATGCGAATTCGGCGCAGTCGGCGCTGTCCCCCTCCGCGTCGAACATCGATGCGTCGCGCCCGTCGCGAGTGACGCCGTCGCGTTCGAGATACTGGATATGGCGCGCGAGCGGCGCCGAGCGGAAGCGCTGCCCCTTGTGGCGGACGATCCGCGCCTTGATGACGACGCGGCGGCCATCGGCACGGAAGCGCGCCCGCGCGAGCGCGCGGCGGCCGCGGCCATGACGCCCGGTGCCGCCGCCGGACCCCGGCGGCCGACGCGCGAAACCCTTGCGCGCCATCGAGCGACGCACCTGCCCGGCGAGGCTACGCCCCCGCCGCGACGCCCCGGCCCCGCGGTCCCGCACCCTTCCCGGCCGGACCTTGAACTCACCGTCGTCACCGCTCACGGCGGGCCTGCCATATTACAAGATGCTGTATTTGCTGAGTAATGTTTGCGATCATATGGCCGAGCAATTGCGAGCCATATGAATTTTCCCCAGATTTGTGCCCTCCTTCGACCAAATGGCTGGCAGCCCTTTTATCTCGCCATACTTCCCTTCCATCCCATCCAACCCTGCCATTCGCTGCCGGCTTTACCCCACAAGGCGCAGACGAACGCGGCGGAGCGAGCGAGGCCATCATCGACGGTCCTGACCGGAAAGCGGGACGAAGAGCGGATGCCGCCCGGCGCCAGTGGCTGGCGCGGCGGCCGTCGGACTATCGGGCAGACTGTTCGAGTCCGACACGGCCGGCGCGCGATCTTCGACGACAGAGGCATTGTCGCCCCGCGCGGCAAAGAGCGTCGATCGCTGCCAGCCCGGCGCGGCCGAAGGCGGCGCGGCGGCGCGCGAAGCAATGCCGGAAGCGCCAAGCTCGGGCGCGATCCGCGCGACATAGGCGCGCGTCTCGGCAGGCAGTCCGCGCCGTCCGGACGCATAGGCGTCGGCGCGGCCCGGTCCCGCATTATAGGCCGCGAGCATCAGCGGCACATCGCGGTAGCGATCCCACATCGCGCGCAGATAAGCGGCACCCGCAAGGATGTTCGAGCGCACATCGAACGGGTCGCTACCCAGTCCGTGGCGCGCCGACAGCATCGCCCAGGTCGCGGGCATGATCTGCATGAGCCCCATCGCGCCGGCGTGCGAAACGGCGCGCGCGTTGCCCCGGCTTTCGGCATGCATGACGCGCCAGATCCAGCGTTCGGGGATGCCGAAACGCTGCGACGCCTCGGCGACCGACGCCGCATAGGGATGGACATCGGCGCGCACCGCCGGCGCGGCGACGGCAGCGGATGCGCCGCCGAAGGGCGCGCCGAGTGCGCCGCCGAGTGCCGCCCAGCGCAGCGCGAGCGCAATGGCGGTGCAGGACGATCGCGGCCCGTATGCCATGGTCTAGCTCCGCTCGCGCGCCGACGGGCGCGACCAGAGCAGATGATGTTCGCCCTCGTCGTGCGACGCGCGAAGCAAGTTCGCGCGGAGCGGAACCGCGAAGGCGGGGTCGTCGATCTGCACCGCGATGAATGCTCCGGCACGCTCGCCGGTGCGGTTCCAGCCCGCACCGATTTCGATTCCGCTTGCAGCGTCGCCGAGGAACAGCCGCCATTCGGGGGCATGTTCAGCCGCCGACGGCTGCGCCCGAACGATGGTGATCGCGGCATCGCAGGTGAGGGTGCGCAGACGGCCGGCATAGCCGTCGCCGCACATTTCGAAAGTTCCGATGAGCATCGATATCACTCCATTTCGCTACGGGGAAAAGCAAGATCGCGGCCCGAAGGGCGCCAGCGCAGCGGCGCGCCCGAGGCGTCGCGGGTCAGGATCGGGTGCGCCGGTCCGAGCAGGCCGATGGTCGGAAGCGGCCCGAAGTACCGCCCGTCGAGACTGTCCGGCGCCGCATTGATCAGGAAGATTTCGCGGGGCCGGACGATGCGGCAGCCGAGCCAGACCGGCAGCGGCCGGCCGGCCCGGTCGCGCGCCAGCGCGCGGGCGACGGCCCGGCCATCGACGGTCACGAAGACGCCCGAGCGACAGAGGCGCGCGCCGGGGAGCGCGGCAACGCGCTTGATAAGCGGCACGCCGCGAGGCAGGTATTTGCGCCGCGCCATGTAGGCGGCGAGCTCAGCTGGCGGTTCGATCGCGACCCAATCGCCGACCATGGGCGCGGCGCCGGGATCGATGCGATACAGACCGACCGGCGCGCTTTGGCTCGCATTCCACAGCAGGCGCGGCGCCGGCGCGAACCAGGCTGAGAGACTGAGCAATGTCACAGCGGTAGCGGCAACATGGAGGTAGCCGCGGTTCATGATTCGATCGCCCGGCGGCGTAGCCATGCCGCATGGCGCGCGGCGCTATAGGGACGAAAGGGCATCCCGGCTGCGAGACGGTCGGCGACATGACGCCAGTGATCGGGCGATGCGTCGCACGGATCGACCCCGGCGGCCTCGACTGCATCGACCGCTTCGAGCACCCGCGAAACCTTCGGCCAGCTCTCGATGTGCAGCAGAATTTCGCCGCCGGGCCGGACGAACGGCAGCGCCGTATGAGGCTCGCCGACAGCGACCGCGGTGACGATCTGGATACTCGAGTGGATGGTGCCGAAGTCGTTCGAGGACCAGCGCAGATAGGCGAAGGTCGCTCCCGGACGAAACATGACGATGCGCTTGCGGCGGCTGACGATCCGCTCGGCGGCGACGCGGCCAAAGCGGATCCACTGCTCGGTGCGGCCTTCGATCCAGGTCAGTTCGACCTCGGTCAGCGGCGGCTGCGCCGCTGCCGTGCTCGCCGCCGCGATGCGATCGCGCGGCATCATCGGCGCACCGGCCGCGCCGGATGGACGGTTCCCTTGCCCGGATCGGAGGTCGAAGAGCGCCGGCCGATCTCAGCCCAGGCGTCGAGATCCTCGATCCCATAGACGACGCGTCCGCCAAGCTTGCGATAGGCGGGCCCGGTCCCGTAGCAGCGATGCTTCTCGAGGGTGCGGGCCGACAGCCCGAGATGCAGGGCGGCATCGGGCGTTCTGAGATAGCGCGGGCCAAGGGCGGGCAAGGGGGGATTCATTCGCGTGCTCCTTCCAGCCGCCGGGCCGAAAAAAGCCGGTGCGGCGGGTCGTGGAGCGTGGTGGCGCGAAGATGAGCGAGAGCCGGAGCGGCTAAAATTCAGGGCAATTTTTGTCGCCCCGCAGGGCCGGCGAGCAGCGCCCGATAACCGCCCTGCATCAGACCGCGTGCTTCCTCGATCAACCGCTGCGTTCGCCTTCGTTCGGACGAGGACTTCCATTCGGCGCCGCGGCCGACCGACAGGCGTGGATAGATGATGAGGCGCGCGACATCATGAGAGGTGACGCCGGCGCCGCCCGGTTCCTGGAGGAGATCGAGAATGGCGAGCATCATGCCGAGGCGGCGCGCCTGATAGGCGGTCGGCAAGAAGCCGGCAGGCGGCGGGCCGGGCCCATCGCCGAGCCACCGATCGAACCGCACAGCCGCCTCGTGGCGCAGGCCGACCAACGAATCGCGCAGGATCAGGTTCGCAAGCGGGACGCCGGGCCTGTCGGTGCGGAGCCACAGGCGGTGCCAGGCCCGGTCGTCGGCGAAGACGAAGTGCCGGCCATCTTCCAGGCGGCGATCGGCGACGACAAGATGGGACGGCGGAACCGCAAAGGCGTCAGCCGCCGGGCATCCCGGCGGCGCCACGTCGAGGATGTTGGTGTAACCGCAGATCGCCGCCGACCAGAGCGCAGGACTTTCGCGCGCCGAGCGGAACGGCGGACATGGGAAAGCAAAGACCCCAACGCCGGGCCATCGCCTCCCGCGCGGCAATATCGCCGCGGCGCCCGCCGGTCATAACGCAGTCATAGTCGCGGACATAAGCAGGGTTGCGGCGCAGAAATTCCTGCGCGAAGCCCGGAAAATCGAGCAGCGCCCGCTGCGTCACCTGTAATCCGGCCGTGCCTGCCACCGTCACCTCCATTGGGATGACGGCAGCATCGCGATCGGAGGATATCGGCCTATTCCAACATCGCGGAAGGCCGATCCCCAGAAATGGGTATCCCGCCCGGCTGCTGCCGGGCGGGATAGGGGGGCTCAATCGCCGCGGCGGGCCTGGCGGTTCCAGACCAGATCATGTTCCTCGCCTTCGCCGGCGAAGAGCTGGGCGAAGATGGGGGCGGCAAATGTCGGATCGTCGAGCTTGACCGACAGATAGGGGCGCTTGTCCTGCGACTTCTTTTCCCAGGCGGCGCCGACTTCGGCCTCGCCGATGAAGACGCGGTGGCTGGGGGCGTTGCCGCTCGGATTGTCTTCCGGAACGATGCGAACCAATTTCGCTTGCACCGAGAGAGTGACGATCTGTCCCCGATACTCGCCGGAAACCTTCTTGAACGTGCCGATCCTGGCCATGATGCTTATCCTTTCCTTGGGCTCGGGCCGCACCAGCGCGGCCTCGATGCGCATCGATGGTCAGCAAGGGGCCGGTGCCGCAGCCGCCAGGCCCGCAGCGCAGCGGAGGACGGACACGGGCCGTCTTTCTTGTCTCGCGAGGAACGGCGGCACGCCGGGGGAAGAAAGTCGGTCATGGCCGTTGCGGCGTTCCGGAGCAGCGCAGCGGCTTGCTGACAGATGGCGCATTCCGGGAGGCCGTGCTGGCGTGGCCAGCGACCGGGAAGCGCAGAATGGCCAGGCCGTCCGCGACGAAGAAACACCGGCGGGTCCGGATATCGCGCTATCGAACGGTCGGCTCGTCTCGCATCGCGCCGATTGACGACCGGTCTGCCGCCAGCGACCGCCAACTCGCAGAGGCCGCCGCGACCCCGACAAGAATCGCGAGACAAGTTCGCCAACCGCCGTCGATACCGAGAAGGCCCGCCAGCGCCGTTCCCGCTCCCAGGCCCGCAGCGCCCGCCGGAGCCATGAAAAGCAATCCGATCAGGAGCCGGATATTTGCCGAGGTCGTTCGAGAAAACAGCCACCGCCCTGTCAGATGGAGCCCGATGCCGGTAAGCAGTCCCATCGCAAGTGCTGCGCCCCATCCATATCCTTGATCGCGAAGGAGGTGGAAGGCGCAAAGGCCGAGGCAGACGGGCAAGGCCAAGGACGCCAACCGGAACAGCAGCCCGATCAGATAGAGCGCGGCGATACCGCCGAGGATGATCATCAGCGTCATGGGCGTCGCCCCGCCGGGCGCGCCGACCACGACCTCGACGGCGTGATATGCCCGCCTGTCTCCACAGCAATCGGGCCAGGACAGTGCCGCGAGCGGCGCTGCCCCGGACCGGGATGGACGCGATCAGCGGCCGAAGGGGTCATATTCGCACACGATCGTGTCGGGATCGCCGTCGAACTCGTCGAGCGGCATCACCGAATAGCCTTTGACGGTTTCGATGAGGACGATGATGGTCATCATCGTGCGGGCAAGGTTCCAGCCGAGCGATTGGGCAGTGGAAAGCGGCATGGGTCAAGCTCCTGTCGTTGGGAGCGGGCCATTCCCGCTCGACAGTCGCCCCGCCGGTCGGGGGCAGGCCGCAATCACCGCGAGCGAAGCTGCGGCCGCACGCGGAGCGTAGCGGACCCTTTACGGGTTGATTGAAGGAGGCCTGGCCTCGCACCCAGGGATCAGCGGCATTCGAGCGGGAATGGCCCGCACCCTCGGGCAGCGCCGTGCCGCAGCTGAGAACCCATGCGGAATTTCCGGCAATATGACTTACACAAACGTCATAATTACAATTAAGGCTTATGTGTAAGCCATTATCTTGACTTTTGCGGCGATTGCAGCCTAGAAAGCCGAAAGGATGGTCGATGGCCGACGAGACAATCAAGAGAATCCCGCGCAGCTATTCGCGCTACACCCGCGAGGCTGTGCGCCTGCTGGGCGGCCTCATTCGCGCCCGGCGGATCGAACGGCGGCTGAGCGTTGAAGACCTCGCGACGCGCAGCGGCGTGTCGCGCGACATGATGCGCCGCATCGAGCAGGGCGACCCGCGCTGCGCCATCGGCCCCGTCTTCGAGGCGGCAGCGATCGTCGGGGTCGCGCTGTTCGACAGCGACCGGGACCGTCTCGCCGGGCATCTCGCCGAGCAGGAAACGAAGCTGCGCCTGCTTCCCAAGGCCGTTCACAAGCCGCGATCCGAGGTGAAGGATGACTTCTGACGTCGCGTCTGCCGGCGAAGCCTTCGTCTGGATATGGCTGCCCGGGGCAACCGAGCCGGTCGTCGCGGGCAGGCTCGCGCGCGCGAGCGATAGCCGGCTCACCTTCAACTATGGCCAAAGCTATCTGGCCCGCGCGGACGCCATCGCGATCTACGCGCCCGAATTGCCGCTGCGCGCCGGCCTGATCGAGGCGGCGAGCAAGATGCAGTTGCCAAGCGCGATCCGCGACGGATCGCCCGACGCGTGGGGCCGCCGCGTTATCATCAACCGGATCGGCGGGCGCGACGAAGGCGAGCTCGCTCCAGCCGAGCTGGACGAGTTGATCTATCTCCTCGAATCCGGCTCCGACCGGATCGGCATGCTCGATTTCCAGGCGTCGGCCACCGATTATGTACCGCGCCAGCGGCAGAATGCGACGCTCGCCGAACTGATGGAGTCGGCCGAGCGCGTCGAGCAAGGCGTGCCGCTCACGCCCGAACTCGACCAAGCGCTGCAACATGGCACATCGCTTGGCGGCGCGCGCCCCAAGGCGCTGATCGACGATGGCGCGCGAAAATATATCGCCAAATTTTCGGCCGCCGCCGACATCTATAATGTCGTGAAAGCCGAATATGTCGCGATGCGCCTCGCCGCGCGCGCGGGCCTCGATGTCGCACCGGTCAAGCTTGCGCGCGCGCTCGGCAAGGATGTGTTGCTCGTCGAGCGCTTCGACCGCGCGCCAAAGGAGGACGATTGGACCCGGCGCGGCGTGGTGTCGGCGCTCACCCTCCTTGCCCTCGACGAGACCGAGGCGCGTTATGCAAGCTATGAGGATCTCGCGACTGTGATACGTCACCGGTTCGTCGATCCCGCCGCGACGCTCGCCGAACTTTATGCGCGCATCATATTCAACATTCTTTGCGGAAACACCGACGATCATGCGCGCAACCATGCCGCCTTCTGGGACGGCGGGACGCTGGAGCTTACGCCGGCCTATGACATCTGCCCGCAAGGCCGCACAGGCGGCGAGGCGACGCAGGCGATGCTCATCCTCGGCAACCGGCGGTTCAGCCAATTGTCGCTGTGTCTCGAGGCCGCACCCGTCTTTCACCTCGACGATGCGCGCGCGCGCGCCATCATCGCGGGTCAGCAGGCCGCGATCGAGGCCCATTGGGATGCGGTGTGCGACGAAGCAGCGCTCGGCGGCGCCGAGCGCGCGTTCCTGTGGCGGCGGCAGTTCCTCAACCCGTTCGCCTTCGAGGGTTTTGCAGCCGCGCCGAACTGACTGAGATCCCTGCGCACAAGATGCGCCGGTGCAAAGCCGACCGGCCCCGCTCGAAAGCGGGGCCGGTACGGGCTATCACGACGGCGGGTTCCAGATGATGACCTTCTTCATCGGATCGTCGCCCGGCGCATTGGCGATATTGCCGTAGATGGTGCCGAACTCGGGTGCCGAAAGCGATACCGACACATATTCGGCGCCGGTGTTCTGCGAGAAGCGTTTCCAGCCGGCACCGAGCTCGAAGCCGTTCTTGCGGCTGACGATGCGGTAATCGGGTTCGCTGTCCTTGGCTTTGCGACCATTCGGGACGATCGCGATCGGCGCGGTGACGTTGAGGGTGGCGAGCGAGCCTTCGAAGCTGCCGTCCGCCTTGACGGTGAGATTTGCGATGGTGGCCATGATAAAGTCTCCTGGATTGATCGGGACCATCCCGATGGCGCTTGCACGAGGGGCCGGGAGCCGCCGTCACCGGAACATCGTGACGGGGAACCCCGAATGGGGTTGACGGCCGGAGGCGATCCGAGGCCCACAGAAAAGCGCCCTAGAGGGGTGGACGATCGACCGGGGAGACTTGCTGCCGCCGTCATTCATCGGCTATTGGACAAAGGCACTTGTGGCACCGCGCGCCACCTGTCTTTCCGCGACGACGATCCGCTGCCAGGTCGGTAGCGCCTTGAAAGCGGCAGGCGCGTTTAAGGGGTCAGAGCTTGTCCTGACCCATTGTTGCCGGGATTGGGGATGCCGCCATGGGCAAATATGATGCGCTTGGGGCCTTTTTGCGAAGGTGGAAAGTCCGCAACGACGCCCCTGGTGTCGAACTGAGCTTTGCCCAGATCGAGAGCATCGTCCGCGGCTTGTTGCCGCGCGCTGCGGCCGACCCGCAATGGTGGTGCATGACCGAGCAGGCCGAGCCTCCCCACCGACGGGCTTGGCGCGAAGCGGGCTTCGATGCGATCGCCGACATGGCGGCGGAGCGTGTCTATTTCCAGCGGCGATAAGGCTCAGTCCGGAGCCTGACCTCGAACGATACCACATCCGGCCAGGTTCTGGCCTTTGTCTCAGCCCATCCAAACTGACATCTTGTCCTCGGTGCAATTATACCCTACCCCGCTATGCTATGGGCCATCTGAAAGATAATACCGAGCTTGTCGCGAGAGTCAGGCGCATCGCCGGACAAGTGACCTCTGTCGAGAAGGCGCTGGTATCCGACGCGCCATGCGCGACGGTTCTTCATCGCGTCGCCGCTGTTCGCGGCGCGGTGAATGGGCTGCTGGACGAAATCATCGCCCAGCACCTCACCGCACACGTTGCTGCGGATGGGCTTTCCCACGAGGAGCGAGCGGCTGGCGCAGACGACCTGCTTGCCGTCATCCGTCGATATTCCAAATAGGCGAGACCGTATGACTGCTTCGACAAACGCCGAATATCCGGCACATGATCACGTCTTTTTGGGCGCAGCCCATGATCGAAACGCCCAGCGAACGCTCTGGGTAGTCGGCCTTACGGCCGTGATGATGATCGCCGAAATCATTGCCGGTTACGTCACCGGCTCGATGGCCCTTCTCGCCGATGGCTTCCACATGGCGACCCATGCCGGTGCTCTCGGCCTTGCGGCGGCCGCCTATAGCTATGCCAAAAAGCACCGCAATAATCCCAAGTTCAGTTTTGGCACCGGAAAGGTCGGGGACCTGACCGGCTTCGCATCGGCGCTGATCCTCGGCATTTTCGCGCTCGGTATCGCGAGCGAATCCGTCACCCGATTGATCGACCCGGTGCGCGTCGATTTCGGCAATGCCGCGCTGGTTGCGGTGCTGGGCCTCCTGGTCAACATCGTGAGCGCGCTGCTGCTGATGGGAGGTTCCGATCACCACCATCATCATCGCGAACATGCGCACCCCGAGGACGATCATCATCGTGCGTTGTTCTCGGAGCGCACAGACCTATACTGCCAATCTTGACGATCAGTTCGCCCTGCCGTGGCTCCCGATTGAGCGAACGGTCGCAGGGGTTGGTCAAACAGCAATATTTCCGCCGGCCGCCAGAGGCGAGCCACGGCCGCGCTGGCTGGACTGGGGCTGGACGCACATGATTTAATGTGTAAATGTCATAAAATCATGAGTCCGAGCACTGATCATGTCCTATGACGACTTCCTCGCCGAGCTGGGCAAAGCGGGCCTGAGTGTTCAAAAGTTCGCCCAATTGCTAGGCAGACGTCCGAACTCCATCTCCAACAACCGCAAGCTTGGCGAAGTCCCGGATCATCTCGCCATCATCGCGGTACTGCTGGCCGAACTTCATGTTCGCAACATACCCTTTTCGCCGGCCTTCGCGCGGCTAGGGCTGTCGCCGAAGCGGCCGCGCGGAGCATCCGCGATCGGCAAATTCGGCGGTGACAAACAGGGTCAGCTGGAACTCGGAGCGTGAGCAAACCGATCGATCTCACGCTCGCTGAAGCAGGCCGTGTTCTGGCCTGGCCGAATGCCAATGCAATCTTGAGGCCAAGTGGTGCTGGGGCAGCCGTCTATTCGCAACTTGTCCAGAACAAGATCGGCAGGTCGCTCCACCTTCGGGATGAGACACATGATGCGCAGGTCGGCGTGCTGCTCGCAGACCCTGCTTCCTCCACCTCGGAACCGCCGCTCGCGATCGTGGCCGCCTTCTCCGCCCCGATCGGCACCGACACATTGCGCGAGCTCCACCGGCTCGCCTGGAATTTCTCGCACGCTCCGACGTTAATAACAATTGAGCCTACGCAGCTGCGAGTCTGGAGTTGCTGCGAGGCGCCCGATCCCGACCGCTCGATCGACGCCTATCTTGTCGAAGGCGTGTCGGCTGCAGCCTTGCGCGCTACACAGCGCGATGACGCCGAAGCCCGCGCGGTCGAGGCGCTTCACTGGGTAAACCTCGTCTCGGGCCGCTTCTTCAGCGATCGTCCGGAACGCTTCGACCGCGATGGACGCGCTGATCAGATGCTGCTTCGCAATCTGCGGCATATCCGCGATGTGCTGTTCGACGAAGGGCTGACCGACGACGATATTTGCCACGATCTTCTGGCGCGCGTGATTTTCGTCCAGTTTCTCTTCGATCGCAAGGACCAGGACGGCAATCCCGCCCTCACCGCCACGCGGCTGCATCGCCTCTACAAGGACGGGGTGCTCGTAAGTTGTCATGACACGCTCGGCAGCATACTGACCGATTATGAGGACAGCTATCGGCTGTTTGACTGGCTCAACACCAAATTCAACGGCGACCTTTTCCCCGGCAAGGGCACTCGGCCTGACGAACGCGCCGCGGGCTGGGCGCGCGAGCGGGCGGTGGTGACGCCGCGCCATCTCGCGACCCTTGCCGATTTCATCAGCGGTTCGCTCGACATGCTGTCCAGCCAGCTGTCGCTGTGGCCCCAATATGCCTTCGACGTTATCCCGCTCGAATTCATCAGCAGCATCTACGAGACGTTCGTTACCGAGCGCGCGTCCGACGAGGGCATCTTCTACACCCCGCCACACTTAGTGGATTTCGTGCTCGATCAGATTCTGCCTTGGCACGGTATGGAGTGGGATCTGAAGATCATCGATCCCGCCTGCGGATCGGGAATTTTCCTCGTCAAGGCGTTCCAGCGGCTCGTCCATCGCTGGAAGCGCGCCAATCCTGCCGAAGTTATCCGGGCAGAGACCCTTCGGCGCCTGCTCGAACGCAATATCTTCGGTGTGGACAAAGATCCGCATGCTGTGCGGGTCGCCTGCTTCAGCCTGTATCTCGCAATGTGCGACGAGATCGAGCCGCGCCATTATTGGACTCAAGTGGTCTTTCCCTCGATGCGCGACCGTCGGCTGGTTTGCGCTGACTTCTTCGAAGAGGATCGCAAGGGTTTCGAGACGAAGAATGACGCCGCCAGCTATGATCTTATCATAGGCAATGCCCCCTGGGGTGACGGCGTGATCACTGAAGCTGCCCGCACATGGGCGAACGACGACGAGCACCGCTGGCCGATACCCAACAATGATATCGGCGGGCTGTTTCTCGCGAAGGGCGCGCAGCTGCTCCGAGAGACGGGGCGACTTGCGCTCATCCAGTCTGCCAACTCGCTCCTGTTCAACATCAGTCCACGGGCGCGCGCGTTTCGGCAGCGGCTGTTCGCGAAGCACCGCGTCGAGACGATCTACAATCTTTCGGCTCTTCGTTTCCGCATGTTCAAGCGGAAGACTCATACGACCAGAACTTCGGCCGCCCCAGCATGCGTCATAATCTTGCGGCGCGATCTTCCATCCGCGGGTGAGCATATCCAGTATATCAGCCCCAAGCACGTCCGACCGCTCGTTGACGAGTTCACCATCGTGATCGAACCCGGTGATCTGCGCACCCTTGATGCCGCCGATGCCGCCCGCGATGGACAGATCTGGTCGACGTTGATGTGGGGACATGCCCGCGACATACAACTCGTGCGGCGACTGCAATCCTACCCCAGCCTCGCCTCGCTGAAAGCCTCGCACGGCATCACGAGCCAACAGGGCATTACGTTCGGTGACGGGACGAAGGCCGCACCGCACCTCGAAGGACGCCGGATATTCGACGCGACGATGTTCGAACCGGGTTCACTCCTGACGATCGATCCTAGCGGTTTGCCGATCGCTCGCGACCTCATGATCCATTCGCGCGCTTCGACCGGGCTTGACGCGTTCGAGGCGCCGCAACTGCTCGTCAAGCATAGTTGGAACAGGCCTACGGGCCGCTTCCATGCACGCCGAACCCGCTCGAGCGAAGGCGCCGGCATCATCTGCAACCAGAGCTATCTTTCGGTCCACGGCGCAGTCGATGCCCTCGACGCTGCATGTCTGTCCTTCAACAGCAAGCTTGCGGTTTACTATAATTTTCTCACCAGCGGGAGGTTCGCTGCTTACCGCCCCAAATTGTCGCGCGATGAAATCCTCAACCTCCCCATACCCGAACCGCGACCGGGGCTCCTCGACGATGTCGCCAATCGCGATGTGCTCGACGAGCGCATGTTCGACCTGTTCGACTTTTCCGATGCCGAACGCGTCCTCGTCGAGGATGCCATCACGTTCACGCTCGGCGATTTTCTAGGCGGCGACGATGCCATGGGGCATTTGCCGACGCAGCACGCAGATGATGGGGCGGAAAGGGATCTCCTCGACTACTGCACCTATCTGACCCGCGTGCTCAAGGCGGGGTTCGGTCAGGACAAGACTGTTTCGACAATCATCTTCCGTGCCGCCGATGCCACGCCATATCGTCTCGTCTCGTTATCCCTCGGTTCGGAATCCGATGCGACTCGGGTTGAAGACATCCAGAGCCAGGCGCTGCTCGACCAGTTGAAACAGCTGGATGCGCAAGATGCAGGTAGCCTCTTCAGGCATCGGGTCGCGCGAGTGTATCAGGTCACAAATGGCCTCCCGACGATTTATATAGCGAAGCCCGATGAGAAACGGTTCTGGACGAGAAGCGCTGGCCTGATCGACGGCGACAACATTTCTCTGGACCTGTTCAGCTGGCAGGCCGCGAGCGAACCAGCGACGGAGGACCTGCTCCTTTGACCGGCGCCGGGATCGTCGCAGCGCATGGGCCATCCGCCGATCCGGCATTTATTGCGCTGGCACGTGCCTGGATGGCCAATCCTTCGAAGCAGTTCGTCGGACTGGTTTGGGCGGGCTATGCGGACATGCGCGCCGCGCCGCCCGTCATCGACAACCGAGATCTCGAGCGCAGTATCACCCAGCTACTGGAACCGCGTATTCGAAAAGCTATGTCTGGCGACGAGCCTTTTTATATACAGCATGGTCCCTATGAGCACGAGACAATGCGACCGCCGCCAGCCCAACCGCCGCAATATGACCTCGCCTTCGTCCTCCGTGCTGATGAGCGAATCATGTGGCCGCTCGAGGCCAAGATCATGGAGACCCCCAAGAAGATCGCGCCCTACGTAAAGGACGTTCGCGACGAATTTCTGACGTGTCGCTATGGCCCCTTTTCCAATTCTGGAGCCATGCTTGGCTATCTGCTGGAAGGCGAGAGCGCGGATGCCTTGGCCGCGATAGAGACCGCGCTAGGCTGCAGGTTGGAGCCGCTCGCCGAGCATCCGGGAAAACCTGGCAGCCTGTCTCGGCATGATCGGACAGTACCTGTGGGCAAAGGCTATCCTGCCCGCTTTGATTGCTATCATCTGATCCTAGCATGGCCTGGCCTCAAGCGTGCAAAAACCGACGTCGCCGATGGCGCGCGCGGGTTGTAGGCTGCTTATTCGACCCGACGTAGCTTGCGGGTGCCTGCCCTCGATGCTCCAAACGGTGAAGATGGGGAGCAAAATGGTCTGATCTGCGTCCGAGAAGCGCCCAAGAAATCCCAAAACTGCGTCAGCGCGTCAGTTTCAGCCAACTGATTGCTGCCGCGTCGATTGCCCACCGGACCTGCCGAAGCGTCGGGGTTCGCGCGGCTCAAGACGCGGCATCCCCTCGCCTTCCTCCGCCAGCCCTTCGATGATCGGGCAGTCGGGTCGATCATCGCCGTGACAGTGATCCGCCAGCGTCTCAAGCGTCCGCACCATGGCTTCGATCTCGGCCATTTTTTCCTTGAGCCGTTCGATATGTTCGAGCGCGAAAGCCTTGACGTCGGCGCTAGCGCGGCTTCGGTCGGACCAGAGGCCCAGCAGCTCGCCGATCTGTTCCACCGTAAAACCGAGATCGCGCGCGCGCCGGATAAAGCGCAGGCGGTGCACGTCAGCGTCGTCGTAGTCGCGGTAGCCCGAGTCCTGACGCGCAGCCTTGGGAATGAGACCCGTCTGCTCGTAATAGCGGATCATCTTTGGAGAGACGCCGGATATTTTCGCGGCGCGACCGATGTTCATGCCGCCTCTCCTTCTTTTCCCTTGTCGGCGGCGATCACCGGCCGGAAGGTCTTCAACCTGAGTGCGTTGCTTAGCACGAAGACGCTCGACAGCGCCATCGCGCCGGCGGCGAACACCGGCGACAGCAACGTACCGTTCAGCGAATAGAGCGCCCCCGCGGCGACAGGAATCAGCGCCGCATTATAGCCGAATGCCCAGAAGAGGTTCTGCTGGATGTTGCGGATCGTCGCCTTCGACAGCGCAATTGCGTTGACCACCCCTCGCAGGTCACCCGACATCAGCACGACGTCGGCGGACTCGATCGCGATATCGGTGCCGGTGCCGATCGCTAGGCCGACGTCGGCCTCGGCAAGCGCGGGGGCGTCGTTGATGCCGTCGCCGACGAACGCAACCTTGCGGCCGCCAGCACGCAGCCGGTTCATCGCATCGACCTTGCCGTCGGGCAGCACTTCGCCGACGACTTCGTCGATCCCGAGCGTGCGCGCAACGGCATCGGCCGTCGCCTGATTGTCGCCGGTGATCATCGCGACCTTAAGCCCGAGGGCGTGGAGCGCCCGGATCGCCTCGGGCGTCGTGTCCTTGACCGGATCGGCGACCGCGATCACCGCGGCGAGTTTGCCGTCGATCGCCGCGTAGAGCGGCGTGCGGCCCATCGCCCCAAGTTCGCGGGCCTTGACGGCAAAGGCCGAGACATCGTGCCCCAGCCTGGTCATGAAACGGTCGGCGCCGACCTGGACCTCGCGGTCACCCACCTTTGCCGACACGCCATAACCGGGGATTGCTTCGAACGCCGCGGGCGATGGAACGTCTAGACCCCGCGCGTTCGCGGCCGCCACGATGGCTTCGGCGATCGGATGCTCGGACTGGCTTTCGACGCTGGCGGCCAGCGCCAGCACCTCATCGCGCCCGAAGCCTGCGGCCGGTTCGAGGTCGGTCAATTCGGGGCGGCCCTTGGTCAGCGTGCCGGTCTTGTCGAGCGCCACGACGGACACATCGCGCAGCGTCTGGAGCGCTTCGCCCTTGCGGAACAGCACCCCCAGTTCGGCGGCGCGCCCGGTTCCCACCATGATCGAGGTCGGGGTCGCGAGCCCCATCGCGCATGGGCAGGCGATAATCAGCACCGCGACCGCATTCACCAAGGCGAAGGTGAGCGCCGGATCGGGGCCGAAGATGAGCCAGACGAGGAAGGTCAGTCCCGCGATCGCCATCACGGCGGGGACGAACCATGCAGTGACCTTGTCGACCATCGCCTGGATCGGCAGCTTCGATCCCTGCGCCTGCTCGACCATGCGGATGATCTGCGCCAGCACGGTGTCGCCGCCGACCTTGGTCGCGCGGAAGGTGAAGGCGCCGGTCTTGTTGATCGTGCCGCCGACGACGGGCGCCCCTGCGGACTTGGCGACCGGGACCGGTTCGCCGGTGATCATCGACTCGTCGACCCAGGAACTGCCGTCGACGACTTCACCGTCGACCGGCACGCGTTCGCCCGGGCGGACCTGAACGATATCGCCGGCACGAACATCGGCAAGCGCGACTTCCAGCGCCGCACCATCGCGCACGACGCGCGCGGTTTTGGCCTGAAGCCCAACCAGCCGCTTGATCGCCTCCGACGTCCGCCCCTTGGCCTTGGCCTCGAGATAGCGGCCAAGCAGGATCAGCGCGACGATCACCGCCGCCGCTTCATAATAGACGTTGGCGGTGCCGGACGGCAGGACGCCGGAAGCAAAGGTTGCGACGAGCGAATAGCCCCAGGCGGCGCTCGTCCCCAAGGTGACGAGCGAGTTCATGTCGGGGGTGCCGCGCAGGATCGCGGGAACGCCCTTCTGGAAAAAGCGCAGCCCGGGCCCGAAGAGCACCAGTGTGGTGAGGACGAACTGGATCAGCCAGCTCGTCTGCATCCCGATCGTACCCATGACGAAATCATGGACGGCGGGGATGAGGTGCGAGCCCATCTCGAGGATGAACACCGGCAGTGCCAACACCGCCGCGAGAAACAGCGAACGGCGCAGGCTGCCCAATTCCTGCTCGCGCGCCGAAGCTTCCTGATCGGGCGATGCGCTGTCGCTCTCAATCCGGCGCGGTTCATAACCGGCGCCACGGATCGCCGCCTCCAGATCTTCCAGCGACGCGAAGCTGGCGCGATAACGAATGCTGGCCTTTTCGGTCGCCAGATTGACGGTGGCGCTACTGACGCCCGGCACCTTGGACAGCGCCTTTTCGACATGCCCGACGCACGACGCGCAGGTCATGCCCGCGACGCCGATTTCCACATCGGCCTCGGGCACCTCGTAGCCGGCGCGCTCGACCGCTTGCACGACAGCGCCGGGATCGGACGCTCCAGCGAATGTCACGTCGGCGCGGTTGGTCGCCAGATTGACGGCGACCCCGGTTACGCCCGGCAGCTTGCCGATCGCCTTTTCGACGTGGCCGACGCAGGAGGCGCAGGTCATGCCGGCGACGGCGACGCTCAGACGCTCCGGCCCCGTGGTGGGAGCATCGCTTTTCCGCCTCAACTCGATAACATCGGACATCATATTTTTCTCCGGATCTGCTCGTTCGACCGGAATGTGGGGCTTCCAACGATGGGAAGGTCAAGGGGAAGAAAATGCACTTCGGGGGCATTGACCTTGTCACGATGGCAAGCCCCATCTTCGAGCTTCAATCGAAGTTTGGAGGCACTATGACGATCCGTTTCAATATCCCCGGGATGACATGCGGCGGCTGCGCGCGCTCGATCACCAAAGCGATCCAGGGCATCGATACCGCGGCCGAGGTCGAAACCGACATTCCCGAAAGGCGGGTCAGCGTCGAAACCGGCGCAGACAGCGCGTCGCTCATCGCTGCGATCCGCGAAGCCGGCTATGAAGCGCAGGCGGCATAGGAAGGGCGGACCAAGAGACTGATCGACCTGGGGAAATAGAACCAGATCTGGTTCCAGTTCGCCTTTCGCCCAAGGTCTTGGCGGGTATATTCTCCTTCCCATTTTCTGGCTGGAGAATGAATTTGCGACATTCCGCTATCCTGTCACTCGGGTTGATCCTGTCCGCCTGCGGCCAAAGCGAGCCGCGCAGCACCCAATATTTCGAGGCGAATCTCGACGAGGCGCGAAAGGTGGTCGCCGACTGCCGGGCCGGCTCGACGCGCGGCGACGAATGCACGAACGCCGACGTCGCGGTGCAGACGGTCGAAGGCCGCGAGCGCTTCAAGCGATTCCTGGGCAAGGATTAAGCCAACACGATCGCCGCACCTAACCGTTGGCGATTGCTAGTCCGACACGTTCCGATATAGCGCCCGCATGATCGATGAACTGACCAGCATCGTCCTGCGCGCCGTCGAACGAGCTCCGCAATGGGTTCGCCGCGACCTGGAGTCGAAAGACCATGTCGCCCGCATCCAGGCCGAGGAATCGCTCGCCGCGATGATTGCCGATGCGCTGCGAATAGCCGAAGGCGCGGCCGACTAGTCCCCGGCGATCATGCCGGGCGGCACCGTTCCTCAAGCTCCGCGATACGCTCCGAACAGATCGCATGGACCGCGCGCCCCAATTCCTCGACGCAGCCGCCGAGCCAGAGAAGCTCCTCCTCGGTGATGCGATAATGTTTCGAATAGCGCGCCTTTACATAGGCTTCCTTCAGCTTCTCGAAGCGGGCGCGATCTGCCCGGGTTTCGCGCGGCCAGGCATTGACCAGCCGCATATCGATCCGCTCAGCCTGTGTGCGGAGGAAACCGAGGTTGTGAACATGTGGGGTGTAGAAGGTGCAGACCAGAAGGACGCAATGATAAAGCGTTTCGGTCGTTTGATGGAGAAGGAACGCAGCTTCCTTGTGGAACGATTGATCCATCGCATCCTGCGATAGTTTCGCTTTCCGCATCGCTCCCGGAAACCACTCGTCGAAATATTCCTTCGCCATCGCGAGCGCCTGTTCGGGCGTCTTCGGCTTGGGTTTGTGCAGCTCCTTGTCATCATATGCGTAGAGCGCGATGCCGTCCTTCGCGACATCCATGAAGAAATAGCGGCCATGCGCGAGCCCGTCGTTCACCTCCTGCAGCGTGTGGACGATGAAGTTGACCGGCGTGTGCAGCGTCTTGTCGATCGCAAGTTCGCGGATCAGCCGGTCCTCGAGCTTCAGCCAGAAATCGACGCGTTCGGTCAGGCGCTTGTCGTTGACGATGATGAGGAGGTCGAAATCCGACCGATAGCCCTTGGCGGTATGCGGCTCATCGACCCAGCCGCCGCGCGCATAGCTGCCGTAGAGGATCAGCTTTTCGATCCGGCCCTTCTTCTTCCAGCCCATCGTCGCAAGCGCGATCGCATCCTCGAATTCTTCGAAGATGATCGCCTTCACGCGCTCGAGCTCGCGCTGCTTGTTCGGCGGTAGATGATCGAGATCGGTTCGCATGACTATTCTCACCCTGTAAGTCCGCTCGCCCGATGGCAAGCTATGTTGCAGCCAAATCTGCCGTCAAGTTTCGGGCGGCACGCGAAAATCCCAGACGGGGATGCCGAACGCGCGGGCCTTGTCGACGAGATTGTCCTGGATGCCGGTGCCCGAGAAGACGACGAGCCCGGCGGGCATCGCATCGATCATCCGGTCGTTGCGCTTGAACGGGGCCGCCTTCTTGTGGCGATTCCAGTCGGGCCGGAAAGCGACCTGCGGCACGCGGCGGGTATCAGCCCAGCAAGCGGCGGCGCGCTCGGCCCCGGTCGGCGTCGCACCGTGCATCAGCACCATGTCGGGATGGCGGGTATGGATACGATCGAGCGCGGCCCAGATATGCTGGTGATCGTTGCAGGCGGGACCGCCGCTGAAGGCGACGCGAGTGCCTTCGGGGATCAATGCCGCGGCTTTTTCGCGCAGCCGCTTGTCGAGGAAATCGCGGCTGTCGATCATCGACGCAGTCAGCGTCTTGTGCTGGGCGCGCGATCCGGTGCGCGGCATCCAGGCTTTGCGGAGATGAAGGCGGAATTGCTCGGCGGCGCATTCGCGGAAAAATTCCATCGTATCGCGGCGCTCGATCATCGTGATGCCTTCGGCGATCTTGCGCTCGAGTTCGACCGAGCGGATTTCGCTGCCGTCCTGTTCGCGCTGCTGCTCGCGCTGGGCCTGCTCGTTGCGATCAAGGTCGCGTTCGATCCGCTCGCCGGCACGGTGGAAGATATTGACGATGTTCCAGAGCAGGTCTTCGAGATCGGGCTCGATGCGGGTGTCGACGAGGCAGCCAGTCATCGCGTCGAAGATGTCGGCGACGGCGCCGCCAGCGAGCCGATCGTCGGGAAGCGGCCTGCTATCGGGCTCGTCCTCATAGGGACGGTGACCGTAAAGCTGCATTTCCTGAAGAAGATAAGCGCTGGCGCCGGGTTCATGCGGTTCGCCGCGTTCGGGAAAGTCGGACAGGTCGGTCATGTCATCTCTCGCATCTGGCGGCCGCGCCTCTCGCGGCCTTCGCAGCGACGCCTTTGCGGCGGCGGGTGCGGGTCCGCACCGCACGGGCAGAGCCCGGGCGGCCGAAGCGCAGCGAAGGATGGCGGGCGAAGGCTATTTTGCCTCGCGATGCAAAGGGGCAGAGCCCCGGCGGAAAATGGCCGCACGCCAAGCCATTGCGAGGCCCGCGCCCGATGCCGCAGTCGCCCTCCAGCGAAGGCCGGAGGCGCGGCTGCCCTGGGAGAAGGGAGTGATCACTCTATCCATCCCGACAGGGCGAGCCGCTTGCAGGCGGCGCAGCCTTCCACAGGAAATGGTCCGGCGCGGCAACGGTCACGAAACTCGCCCCAAAAAAGTCTTGCCTAATCAGAGCGACGCGTGAAGGCGGCTGGGGGCATGTCCGAAATCCCGCTATGTTTTTCGGACAACTCCACTGGCAATTGTCCGAAATACTGCTATATATTTCGGACATGGAGAAGCCCGCATCCGGATTGAAAGCCGCGATCCTCGATCGTACCGAGGTGCCCGGCAGCGTATGGACCCCCAGCGATTTTCTCGATCTCGGGAGTCGGGAGGCCGTCGATAAGGCTCTGCAGCGCCTCGCAAAATCGGACGAACTGCGCAGGATCGACCGCGGCCTCTATGACAGGCCCGCGCATAATGAGCTGACCCACCAGGCCAATCCGCCCAGTCCGAAGGCAGTGATCGACGCGGTTGCCCGCCGCGACCAGATCCGCGTGCTCGTCGATGGCATGACCGCCGCCAACGACCTCGGTTTCACCAACGCCGTGCCGGCGAAGATCATCGTTCATGCCGAAACGGGCCTGAAGACGATCAAGCTCGGCAATATGGCCATCATTTTCAAGCCGACGGCGGCAAGCAAGCTGTTCTGGGCCGGGAGACCGGCGATGCGGATCGTTCAGGCCCTGCACTGGCTGCGCGACACGATGCTCGGCGACGAGAATGACCAATGGCGCGAGCGGCTCGTGCAGTTGCTCGACGATCCCGTTCATGGCGAAACGCTCCGCACTGATCTTGCCGCGGGCATGACGAGTCTGCCCGTCTGGATGCAGGAGTTGCTGCGCCCGCTCGTCTTCCGTCAGGAACCTGGCGCATGAACCCCGGTTTCGACGAAGTTCTGCGTGCAGGGACGCGAACCCGGAGCGGCCTCTTCATCACCGCCGCGCAGCGCCTAGGCACCACGCCGCAGAATGTCGAAAAGGACTTCTGGGTGTGCTGGACGCTGGACGCGCTGTTCAACGGATTGCCCGATGGCCCCCGGCTGTTGTTCAAGGGCGGGACGTCGCTTTCGAAAGGCTTCGGTCTGATCCGGCGATTCTCGGAAGATATCGACGTCACGGTCTTTCGCGACGACCTTGGCGTCCCCGCGACGATCGACGAGCTCGCGGCGCTGAGCCGCAAGAAGCGCGAGGCCGCGCTCGATGCGATCCGGGACGCGTGCGAGGCCCATATCAACGGCGCACTCCTCGATCATCTGACCGTCATCGCCGCCCAATGCTGTGAGCGGGCCGGGCTCAAGGTCGGCGCGATCAAGGTCATCCCCGACGCAAAGGATCGCCAGACATTGCTGGTGGCCTATCCCAGCGTCACCACCGAAGATGCCTATATCGCGAAGAGCGTGAAGATTGAATCGGGCGCCAAATCGGCGCTCGATCCCAATAGCCGCCGAACCATCGCGCCCTATGTTGACGAGGATCTGCCCACGATCGATCTCGGCGTCCCCAATGTGACGATCGTCGATGCCGAACGCACCTTCTGGGACAAGGTCGTCATCCTGCACGGGCTGCGGCGATGGTATGAAATCCGGGGACAATTGCGTGGCAACGGCCAGCGCGTGTCGCGCCACTATTATGACCTTCACCAGTTGATGCAGTCGCCCGTCGGTCAAAGCGCGATCGAGGACCGGACACTCGGCGAGGATTGCGTCGCCCATGCGCGCATGTTCTTCAATCGCCCGGATTTCGATCTCGCATCGGCGCAACCGCCGACATTCGTCCTTTGCCCCGAGGACGGCATGATCGACGATCTCAGACAGGATTATCGCGCCATGGCGACGATGATCTTCGGCGAGCCGCCCGAATTTGATGCCATTGTCGAAAGTGTCGCTGCACTCGAACGTCAACTCAACGCCAGGAAATAGCGATCAAGCAGCGCACTACAGCTGGAGCAGTGCGTCCATAACAGCGACTAGAAGCCATTGCGCGGGCCAAACCACCTCATGGCTATCAACACTTGTTTCATTTCGGATAAAAAATTGACTTTTGTTCAATAAAGGAACATATCAGCCATGAAAGGAGCCCGACATGGCAACGGCATCAGCCAAGACGATCGACCGGAAGGATCTTACCGGCCCGGCGCTGCGCACCTTTTTCAACATCGCCGAGGCGTGGAAGCTCAATGAAGGCGAGCAAATGGCGGTCCTCGGGCTCGACAGCCGTTCGACGCTGCATAACTGGAAACGCGGCGAGGTCGCGGCGCTTTCGAAGGATGCGCTCGAGCGGATTTCCTATGTGATGGGCATCTACAAAGGCTTGCAGATTCTCGTGCCGCAGACCGCCGACGAATGGGTCCGCAAGCCGAACAAGGCGAAGAGCTTCGCCGGCAAGTCCGCCCTCGACCGGATGGTGTCCGGCAATGTCTCGGACCTTTATGTCGTGCGGCAATATATCGACGGGCAGCGCGGCTAAGCCCATGCCGCTCGACATTCCGGTGACGGCGACGCGCTGGTCGCCCTGCTATCGCATCATCCCCAGCCGCTTCCCGCCGATCGGCCTGTTCGAGAAGGTGGCCGATCCGGCCGATCTCGAAGCGGTCTTCCAGATCGAGGCGATGACCAACGACCGCCTCCGCGACGAAGTCGGTGTGCTCGCGCTGGTGCCGCCCGAGGACCGTGTTTCGGGTCCCGGCACGACGCCGATCATGGCGGCCTTCACCCATCTCAATCCCGAGGGCAGCCGTTTCACCGATGGCAGCTTCGGTGTCTTCTACGCCGGCCTCACGCTGGACACAGCGATCGCGGAAACCCGGCACCACCGCGCCAGATTCCTCGCCGCGACCGACGAGCCCGCCCAGGAGATCGACATGCGCGTCTATGCCGTCGACCTCGAGGCCGGTCTCCACGACATTCGCGGTCTCGCGGACAGCCATGCGCATCTCTACGATCCGGACAGCTATATCCATGCGCAAGGGTTCGGGGCGGAGCTCCGCGATGCGGGTTCGGACGGTATCCTCTACCAGAGCGTCCGCCATCCCGGCGGCGAATGCGCCGCCGCCTTCCGGCCGCGCCTTCTGTCCAACTGCCGGCAGGAACGGCATCTCTGCTATATGTGGGACGGCACGGCCATCACGACCATCTACGAAAAGAAGAGCCTCGATAGCTGAAAGGGCGCGATAGCCGCGGCCCCAAGCCGAACCCTTTTCGTCAGCAATCATCGTCCAAGAAATCTCACCGCATCGACAGGCGTCAACTGCGACCGCAGCCTTTCTGCCAGCCGCGCCGAGCCGAAACGGCGAAGATCGGTGTTGTTATCGTCGTGCTGCGGCTCGAGCGGGTGGACCGCGATGCCAAGCGGCATTGCGCGCTCGGTCAACGCCACCCAGGCGGCGCGCCCGGCGGGATCATCGTCGCGCGCGACATAGAGCCGCCGCAGGCATGGCGGGAACAGGAGCGCCGCGAGATGAGCGGCGGAGAGACCGGCAACGAGCGGCAATGCTGGAGCGACCTCGCGCAATGACAACATGGTTTCGATGCCCTCACCGAAGGCCATGACCTCTCCCGCCAGCCCGAAGCGAACGCCATGCCCCAAAATATGTCCCATCGCGCGCCGCGGATAGGCCACCGGCGCCTTGGCCCGCTGTGCCGGATCGAGCCAGGTGCGATGAACGCCCATGAGCGAGCCGTCCAAATCGGTCACCGCGGCGATCATCGCCGGGAATGCCGGCTTGACCGATGGGGCATCCTCTTCGGACCGGCGATAATAGCAATGCGGATGATATCGCAGCGCCGGCAAATCCCCGCTCCGCCGGAGAGCGCGGCCCGCGAGATAGGTTCGCACCAGCGTCCCGGCGATGGGTTTGGACGCCGCCCAAAGCCGCGCGGCCGCCTCCCTGCTTCCCGGGCTCGCCCGCCGCGGACGCAGGTTGCGCTTCACCGGATCAGGCGGAGGCAGGCTCAGGAAGCGCCGCGCCTCAGCGAGCGTTTCGCCGAGACTCATATGCGCGCAGCTCGCGGCGATGATGTCGAGCAGATCGCCATGATCGCCGGTCGCCGCATCGGTCCATTTTCCGGCACGCGGCTTGCCCTCGCTGCCGCTGAGCCGAACATAAAGGCTCCGTCCCGGCGCGTTGTTCACATCACCGACCAGCCAATAATGGCCTTCACGGCGACCGTTCGAAAGATAGTGACGGCACACCGCCTCGGCATTCTCACCGAGACGGCGCGCGAGTTCACGGGCTGGGCTTTCCATGCGGGGCTCCTTCAGGCGGCCTTGCGGTCGCTGACCCGCTCGATCGGAAACCGATCGACGAGCCGGGCGAACACATCGGCGCCAGCAGCCCCTGCCGGCACGTAGAGCTTCAATTTCCACGAGACGATCTCCGAAATCAAGCCAAATGCCTTCAGCCGCTCGATACCCAGATCGTTGAAACCGGTAAGCTCGATCCGCCAGTCGTTCATGGCCCGGACGCGCGCGACGCGCTGACCCTCAGCGAGGTGGAAAACGGCATCGCCCGCGAGCAACATCGACCAGGCTTGTTCGGCCGACAGCTTCGGCGGCCCGTCATCGACGATCCGAGCGGCCCATGCGGGCGATACGCGGCGGCCGATCACGCGCTCGCCAGCATCGGTCTGCAGGCGGTAGACCCGTGTCGACTCGTTCGGCAGGCTGCGCCAGATCGGCAACAGGAGCCCCGAGACCATATGGAGCGTGCCGGTTTCATATTCAGGAAGCTCTCGAAGTTCGGCTTCCCACGCCGCGGTAAACGCCTCCGCATCGACGATAGTCCAGTGGCTCGCCCCGAATTGCTCGGCGAGGATCAGTACAGTCTCCATCGGGCGGATCAGGCGGAAGCGGCGATGCACCGCACCCTCGTCGTCGACGAGGCTGCGCGCGCGCAGCTTGACCGCTGCCCGGCCCGAACGCCCGTTCACCAGCAACGCCGCTTCTTCAGCCCGAGCGAGATCGAGCACCTTGCCGAGCGAGAGCGGGACGACGCGGTCAATCCGGTCGATCGTCAGAAGCTGAGTCTCGGCGCCGGTGCCGGGATGGGTGTAGATCGTCCGGCGATCGGTGACGATGAAGCTCTCGGCGCGCAGCGTCTCGAGGCCGACCTCATAGCTGCCCGCCGCGATCGCCGCCTCGACCCGGGCGACGAGCAGCCCCTCGAACGCGTCGAACAGGATATTCTGTAGGTCGATGGTGAGCGCGAGCATGCGGTTGAGGAAGGTGGTGATCGGCGGCAGTTCGTCGCGAATCCCGCCTTCGGCATCGAGCAGCGACAGCCCGGTCGCGGCCTCGAAGCAGAGCAGCGAGCAGCCCTCCACCTTGCCGCGCACGATCAGCATGTAGAGCTGGCGGAGCGCGTCGCGGGCATAGAAGGATTCCAGATTGTCGTGCGCGCTGAACATATTCTGGCCGCCCGTCTGCCGCTGCCCCCGCGTGATCGCGCCCATCGTGTCGAGCCGCCGCGCGATCGTCGAGATGAAGCGCTTCTGCGCTTTCACGTCGGTCGATACCGGGCGGAACATCGGCGGCTGCCTCTGGTTCGTGCGGTTCGTGCGCCCGAAGCCCTGGATCGCGGCATCGGCCTTCCAGCCCGCCTCGAGCAGATAGTGGATACGGCGGCGCTGGTTCTTCGCGCCAAGGTCGGCATGATAGGAGCGCCCGGTGCCGCCGGCTTCCGAAAAGACGAGAATTCGCTTCTCATCGTCCATGAAAGCATGGGTCTCGCCGACATTGGCGCTGCCCGGACGGTTCTCGACCGCGAAACGGACGTCGCCACTCTCGCGGGCCCGCGGCACGATCCGCCGCGAGCGCCCCGTCACCTCGGCCACCATAGCGGTCCCGAAATGCTGGACGATCTGGTCGAGCGCGCCCGGCACGGGCGGCAGCGACGCCAGCTTCTCGATCATCGCGTCGCGGCGCCGACAGGCTTCGCGGCTGACGATCATATTGCCGTCGCCGTCATAGGCCGGGCGCGACGACAGATTGCCGTCGCCGTCGGTGCAGGGCTCGAAGAGCTGGACCGGGAAGCTCGACGCAAGATAGTCGAGCACATATTCGCGCGGCGTGATGTCGACCGACACATCGTTCCACTCGTCCGCCTGGATCTCGGCCAGCCGCCGCTCCTGCAGCGCCTCGCCGGTCGAGACAATCTGAACGACCGCCGCATGGCCCGCCTCAAGATCGCGCGCGATGCTCGCGATCGCGCTCGGCGTCTGCATCGCGGTGATGAGATGGTTGAAAAAGCGCTGCTTGGTGCTCTCGAACGCCGATCGCGCCGCCGACTTGGCCTGGGCATTCAATGTGCCATGTTCTGCGCTCGTCACCCCCGCCGCCTCCATCGCGGCATTGAGATTATTGTGGATGACCTGGAAGGCGGCGGCATAGCTGTCGTAGATGCGCCGTTGTTCGCCCGTCAGCGCATGTTCGAGCAGCTCATATTCGACGCCGTCGAAGGAGAGCGAACGCGACGCGTAAAGGCCGAGCGCCTTCAGGTCGCGCGCGAGCACTTCCATCGCCGCAACCCCGCCGTCCTCGATCGCCGCGACGAAATCGGCACGCGATGCGAAGGGGAAATCACTGCCGCCCCAGAGACCCAGACGCTGCGCATAAGCGAGGTTCTGAACCGTCGTGGCACCCGTCGCCGAGACATAGACGATGCGCGCCTCGGGAAGCGCATGTTGGAGGCGAAGCCCGGCACGGCCTTGCTGCGAAGGCTTCTGATCGCCGCGTTCGCCCTTCCCACCCGCGGCATTGGCCATCGCATGGGCTTCATCGAAGATGATGACGCCGTCGAAGTCGCGGCCGAGCCATTCGACGATCTGCTCGATCCGGCTCGCCTTCCCCTCGCGCCCTTGCGAACGCAATGTCGCATAGGTGGTGAAGAGAATGGCCTCGCCGAGCTTCACCGGTGCCCCCTGCCGGAAGCGCGACAGCGGCGTGACGAGCAATTTCTCCTGCCCCAGCGCCGACCAGTCGCGCTGCGCGTCTTCGAGCAGCTTGTCCGACTTCGAGATCCAGAGCGCACGGCGGCGGCCTTTCAGCATATTATCGAGAATGATGCCCGCGACCTGCCGGCCTTTGCCCGCGCCGGTGCCGTCGCCGAGGAACCAGCCGCGCCGGAACTGCACCGCGCCTTCCGCGTCATCGGATGCGGCGCCGACGACGTCCCAGGTGGCATCGACCGTCCACGCACCCGAGAGATGCCCGCCATGGGCTTCGCCCGCATAGATGATCGATTCAAGCTGCGCGTCGGACAGCACGCCTTCGCTGACGAGATGCGCCGGCAGATGCGGTCGATAGACAGGCTTGGGGGGCGCGACCGATGCCATCGAGGCCGACTGGACGAGCGCGGTGGGATGCGGCCTCGCCCCGGGAATGGAGAGCGATTGAAGTGCATAGGGCTCGTAGATCGTGTCGCCGAGCTGGCCCTCGGGCGGCACCCAGTCCAATGTTTCATAGCCAAGCTCGACGCCGGCATCGCCGGGCGGCGCAGCCTTTGCCGAAGCCCGGGCACATGCGTCATCAACATTCGCCGTCGCTCGGGCCTGCACCGCCGTCGCCGGTGCAACGGGCAAAGCGGGCGGTGCCGGGCGCGGCGGCAGATCCTCCTCGACCCATTGGAGCAATGTGGCAAGGTCGGGGGCTTCGCCGCGGCTTTGTGGAAGCTGCGCGGGATCGCCCGCGGGAACCTTGTCGATCACGATGAGGCGGGTGGGTATCGTCGTGCCATGCCTGGCGAAGACCTTGCCGGCGATCGCCGCCGAGAAACGAAGCGTGGCGCTTTCCTGCAAGCGGATGAAGGCGCCGCGCCATGCCGGCGCCTCAGGCGAGCAGCCGGCACCCACGATGGCGACAAGCCGGCCGCCGTCTTTCAGCCGCGCCAGCGCCGAGGCGATGTGACGAAGCGCCGCGCCCTTCATCTTGCGATCGACATTCACGAGTGAGGAGAATGGCGGGTTGATCAGAACGACATCGGGCGCGACCCCAGGATCGAGCCGGTCGTCGATCGCCGCGGCATCGTGACGGCTGACCAGCGTCGGCGCGAAGAGCAGCTCGAGCAAGCCCGCGCGCAGTTCGGCGAATTCGTTGAGCGCGAGCGTCGCGCCGGCAAGACCCGCGTGCACGGCGAGCATTCCCGTCCCCGCCGAGGGCTCGAGCACGCAATCGCCGGGCCGGATCGCGGCAGCGAAAGCGGCGACGAAGGCGAGCGGCAGCGGGGTCGAGAATTGCTGGAAGGACTGCCCCTCCTCGGAGCGCCGCGTCTGGGTCGGGACACGCGCCGCGATGCGCTGCCACATGGCGAGCTGGCGCTGCGGCGCGCGGCCGCGAGCGGCCAGCGCGCGCCCGTAGCGGCGCAGCAGCAGGACCTGCGCCGCCTCGCACGCATCATAAGCCATCTTCCAGTCCCATGCGCCCTCGGCATCGGTCTGGCCGTAGGCCGACGTCATCGCGATCCGGAGCTGCCCGGTGTCGAAGGGCGTTCCGTCCTCGAGCAGCGGAAGAAGGCGCTGGGCCGCATCGAAGAGCCGCGCCGCAGGGGTGGCCGCAGGTGAGGAAAGAGATGAGGAAATGGGGGCGGCGCCGGCTTCGGCGTCGGGCAAAATGGTTCGCATGGCGGAATATCCTGGAGAGGCGTTGAAGGGCAGCCGCCAGGCGCTCTCTCCTGGACCCTGGGGCTATCCCCTTCCGGCCCGCCTCTTCCTCTCAGCCAAAGCGGTCCCCGGCTTCGGTGAAGCCATAACCATTGGCCAGGATCACCTCGTCGACGGCTTCATCGGAGTTCAGATAATCGAACTCGCGCTCGAGCTGCCGGTAGAGCCAGCGCGCCAGATCGCGCAGTGCTTCGCCAATTTCATCCTCCGCATCCGCGGTCATCTCCCGCAACATCGGGTCATCGCGCTCGACAGCGATCGCCATGCTATATTCGTGATGATATCGGCCGCGGTGCGCGACGACCGACGAAAGCTGATAGAAGTTCCGGCGCTGGACCGCCTGCAACGCGCCGGCGATGCGATGAAGCTCGGCGTCTTTTGGCGCATAGCCGCGGATATTCTTCAGCGCGGCCTTGGCGTAGCGATAGACACCCTCGAAGCAGGCACCGTCGCCCTGGCTCGCAAAGCCCGAAAACCAGATACAGCTTCGCGCGCGCGTGCCGCCGCCGAACAGGCGGACCCGCTGCGTCGCCAGTTCGACGCCGACAAGGTCGCAGATGCGCTCGAAGTCGGCGAAGGCAGCATCGTACCAATCATGATCGAAGCCGCCCTCGCGATACCAAGCGCGGGCCCGATCCTTTGCCGCCTCGGAAAGCTCTTCGAGACCATATATGGTCGTTTCGACAATCTCGGGCATCGGCTTGCCTCCTTTGAACGGGTCGAAGAGGTGGGAAAAAGGGAGGCGGACATGCCTGCCTTCCCAAACAAGGACCTACCTCCCCAAAAAGGAAAAGCCCGGCACAGAGCCGGGCCTTTCAGTCGGTTTGTCAGCACTGGATCGATCAGCGCGGAGGATGTTCGCCCTGAAGCCGGCCAAGAGCTTCTTCAAGGAAACCCGTCGTCGACATCGTGTCGATGTCGTCGGCGGTGATGAAGTTGGCCATGCCGCCGAAGCCATCGGGGCGCATCTTCGAGCAGGTCCAGGCCATCATCACCTGCAAATGATCGAGTGTCTCCGATCGCCGCACGATGTCCTGGAGGATGGCCTCATAGCCGAACATCGACACATCGATCTCGAGTTCGGTCGTCCCCGCCTCGCATTCGCCGAGCTCCCTTTCGACCAGTTCGGCGGTGCAGCTTTGAACGCCCTTGCTTTCCGCAAGCAGCGTCTTCGCCTCATCGACCGACAGGAACAGAAAGTCGTTCGGACCCGCGCTCGCGAAGAAATAGACGTCGTCGCCCATATCCTCATGCTCGAAGATTTCGCCAAGGATCCTTCGCTCGAGCACGGTCATGGCCGCGACCGGGACATCGGGCTGGATGACCGTCTGGGAGAAATAGTCAGCCATGACAGGCCTCCTCCACAGCAGCCGCATCCACCGGTGGGGGATCGCCCTCGACCACCAGCGGCGGCACGACAAATGCCGCGGCGTCGAAATAGGCGAGGACCGCCGCGATGCTTCCGCGCTCGTTCACCAGATAGCGGTCGATCATGACGCGGTCGGATTCATCGACCATGTAGGAATCGATCGTGCCCGCACCGCGGAAGACGATCCGTTCGGCGCTCCATTCGCCGGGATAGCTCCCCGACCAGCGGACAAACGGCAGCCCCTTCTCGGCACAGAAGCTTTCGAGGGCTTCGACCCGGCCCCAGGCGACCTCATGCGCGTGGAGCGACACCGCCTCGCCGATAGTGCGATGGCCGGGCTCGAAGGATGGACCATCCCATTCGGTCGACAGGCCCTCCATCGCGATCAGGGCCGCAAGCTCGGCGAAGGTCGATTGGTCGGCATGGCCGCCGATCGTGATCGAAACAGGGACGCGGTCAGCCATGACGCCCTCCATGGTCTGCGCCCGACATCGTCACCGGCGCCAGTTCATTGACAAGATTGGACATTTCAATTCTCCAGAAGAAGGAAAGCCCGGCACGCGGCCGGGCTCTCAAATTTGGGATCGGGTTGGACCTGCCTGGCCTCGCGGCGACTATTCGGCCGCGACCGCATCGCCGCCGGCGACATCGTCATCGAGCACGTCGGCGAGACCCGGCGGGAGTGCGTCCGCGGCGTCATCATTCGCCGCATCCGGAACCGCGGGCTCGAGACCGGGGGTGCGCAGCGGCGCCGGGAGCCAGTCGCTGTCTTCGAGCAACCGCTCGGCTTCGCGCGCCATGTCGGCCTTCTTGAGATGGTCGATCATCTGGGCGAAATTCTCGCCCCGCGCTTCGGCGACGTCGGCGAGGATCCGCGGCTTGGTCACGCTGCGGAAATAGCCATCGGCCGTCGGACGCCAGCCCGCGGCGAGCACATCGAGCCCCACCGCCTGCGCCAGCACATGGCTGTGCGCAATCCGGCGCTCGACGCCATGCGCCGAGATCCGGCCATTGTCATATTTGGGCACGATCTCGGCCTGCGCGTTGACGCAGAGCGACGCACAATGCGCGAACAGCTTCGTCTGCTCCTCGCCATCGAGCGTGAGCAGATGGTCCCACACATCCTTGTCCGACTGCGGGAGCCGCTCCTTCCATTCGGCCGCGCGCGCGTCGATCGCCTGCGCGGGGCCGCAATCGCGCAAATTGGTCGGCGCGTTCGTGAAATAGACACGGTTCGGCGACACCTGAACGCAGCTTTCCCTGCTGCTCGAATAGAAGCAGCCGAGAACGAGGGCATGGAGAACCGATGCGAAGGCGGTCGCCGGATCCTGTGCGAAGGCGTCCTGAAGCGCGAGCGTGCGCCACGCCGTCAGATCCGACACGAGGCGATCGGGAAGAGGCCGGAGTATCTCCGCCTCCTCGTCCGCACCATCGTCGGCGGGCACTGCGGCCTCGTCGCCTGCGTCCGGACCGGCGGACCGGGCATCGCCGCCCGCAGCCGAGTGCGCTTCGTCTTCGGACGCTTCCGCCTCCGGCTCGTCCTCGGGCTTTACAAATCCGCGCTCGACCCGCACCGACCCGTCCCGGTCGATCGAGACGAAAGCGCCGGCGATCGCCATCTGGGCCGGATCGAAAAGCTCCGGCCGGTCCGCGAGCGCGCCAAGCTCGGTCTCGATCGCATCGAGCCGCGCGTGGACCTCGGCCGGAACCTCCGGCGCATCGGCCCATTCACCCTCAAGTTCCTCGCCTTCGGCCTCAAGCGCGGCGACGCGCGCCAGTTCATCCTCGCTCATCGGGGTCACCTCGCGGTCGATCTCGCGGAGGCCGCGCGTGGCGTCCCACGGCAGGTCGATCGAGGTCGTCACCCATTTCCAGCCTTCGGCAAGGATACGCTCGCCTTCCGCCTTCAGCCGCTCGTCGACCAGCCGGTCGAGAAGCGCCGGATCGGTGAGCCAGCCGCCGCCATCGGCCTCGAACAGGTCGCGCACGATGCCGCCACCGGCTTCGACATAGGCGCCCAGACCGACGAAGCATGTCCGTTTGTCGGCGGCGCGCACGCTGTTCTCGGTCAGTTTCTGGCGAATATAGGCCGCCGATTTGTTGAAGCTGTGTTCGAGCTGATCCCACAGCTCTTCCTGGCGCGCATGGTCGTCCGACACGGTGAACGCCATCAGTTGGTCGAGCGTCATCGCATCATCGGCATAGAGGGTATGCAGCTTCGGCGAGACAGCCGCGAGCCTGAGCCGCTGGCGCACCGCGGCCGGAGTGGTGTGGAAGTGCGCGGCGATTTCCTCGATCCCGGTGTCCTTCTCGACCATCGCCAGCATCGCGCGAAACTCATCGAGCGGATGAAGCTGCTCGCGAAAGCTGTTTTCGGCGAGACTGTCCTCCTCGGCGAGGATGTCATTGTCGGCGACGCGCACGACGCAGGGGATCGGCGCATCCTTCGCGAGCCTTTTGCGCTTCACCAGCAATTCCAGCGCGCGGTGGCGGCGCCCGCCGGCCGGTATCTCGTACCGGCCGGTTTCCTGGCCGTCGGCGCCGAGCAGTGGCCGGACGTTGAGGCTCTGGAGCAGCCCGCGCCGGTCGATATCGTCGGCGAGCGCATCGATCGACACACCGGCCTTCACACGCCGGACATTGGACTGCGACAGGACCAGCCGGTCGAGCGGGATATCGCGCGACGGGCTGAGGGTGATTTTGGCGGCAGTTCTGGCCATGGCCATTCTCCATGACGGGCCGCCGCGAGACACTCTCCCGGCTTCCAAGCCCGTCACGAAAAACCGGCCCTCCTCTCCCTTTTTGGGGCCGCCGCAGGCGGACCTATCCGCACCCGGCAATTCGGGAGCCGCGCCCGCTCATCCGCGCCGCCGCTTCGCGCAAACTCCGCTCGCCGAGCAGGATCGAGCCCGCGCTGCGAGCCGCCGCCGCATATACGGAGAGCGGATGATGCGGTGTGAAGCCGAGGTCGCGCTCGATGCCGAGGCCGTAGGGCAACCGGACTGCTTCGAGTTCGGCGAGCGCGAAACTGCCCAGCTCGGGACATCCGAAGCCGAGATCGGCAAGGCCGAACAGGATCCCGTCCTCGTCCATCTCGGTCGCGAGCCAGGTCGCCGAGCCCACCGGGTTGAAGAAGCGCACGACGGGTGCCGGGTCGGGTTCGCGCCCGCCGCGCGCGACGGCGGCGCGATGGGCCGCGTCGTTGGCGCGTAGTCGCGCCGCGAGATCGGGGGTCAGGAGTTTCATGCCGCCGCCCTCCCGGCCAGGGTTGGGGCGTACACGCCGGTCGGGCGGACGGGCCACGCGAGCGCCAAGTGCGGGAAGAAGGAATGATATGTCATGCAAGGTCTCCGCGGCGGACCGGAGGCAGGGCCACTCCCGCCTCCTTCGATCCGCTCGCCAGGACCCGTTCCTTCCTCTCGCTCTCTTTCCGGGCGCCGCGCGGCAGCGCCCGGCGAACCGGAAATAGATGCAGATCTGGGGCCAATTTTCCGGGACCCGCGCCTTTCCCGTTTCCGGCCAATCGATTAGGACCGGGAAGCGATCGCCATCGCGCAGCAGGGGTTAGGGCAAAAGCCCGCCTCGCCGAGGGCCGGGACCAGTCGCATAATGTCCCATCTGTCGTCCGTGCCGGAGAGGAACCGGGACCGGCGACCCAGGGAGCGGCTCGCGGGATCGACGGGTTGGGAACGTGCCGGCGACCGGACGGTCACAGTGAAGCATTTTTGTTTGATGGAGGAACTCGCCCTCGAAATTTCCACGGCGACGAATGAGGACGGGCTCTTCGAAGCCCTCGCGCGCGCATCGATGCGCCTCGGCTTCGACCATTTCGCGCTCGCCTATGACCGGCGCGGCAATGCCGAGCCGGCATCCCTGCTGGTTCACAATTACCCCGACGCCTGGGCCAAGGTCTATGTCGGCTTCGATCTCGGCGGTGCCGATCCGGTGCGCCGCGCCGGCGAACGGTCGATGACCGGTTTCCGCTGGGACGAGATCGAAAGCTATATCCCCCTGACCCGCGGCGACCGGCAAATGCTCCATGTCGGCCGCGAATATGGTCTCGCCGATGGTTATACGGTGCCGCGCCACCTTCCCGGCGAGGCCAGCGGCGCCTGCTCTTTCGTCCTGCGCCCGCAAAGCGAGCTCCAGGACGATATGCTCCGCATTGCCGAAATTATCGGCGCGCTCGCGATCGTCTCGGCACGCCAACTCGTCGGCACCGTACCGCTAAAAAGCCGGGCGACGCTGAGCGAACGGCAGCGCGAATGCGTATTATGGACAGCTCGCGGCAAGACCGCGGCCGAGGTGGCGGTCATTCTCGGGATCGGTGAAGTGACGGTCGTCCAGCATCTCAAGACGGCGCGCGACCGCTACGACGTGCATTGCGGCCAGATGCTGACCCTATGCGCGCTCTTCGACGGCCTCATCGGATTCGGGGACGTTTATGACTGGTGGCACGCGCGCTGACCGCGTCAACGGCGACTTGTCCCCATGTTCAGCATGGAGGCAGGCAGGCCCGGCATGACAGCCGAGGCGAGGGCGTGCCGCTCAGTCGCAGCAAGCGCCCTTGCCCCCGATCTGGATCGGCGGGCAGGGCGTGGTTCCATAGGAGCAGAACACGCAGCAGTCGCCGGGCTCGGGCCTCAGCACCGCGCCGCAGCCCTTGCAGTCATAGAAGAACTGACAGGCGTCGGTCGGCATCGTTTCCGTCTCGCGATGGCCGCACTGCGGACAGGTGATCGTCGAACGAAGTTCGGGGCCAGCATCAGACATAATGATAGCCCGCCCACAGCAGCGCCGCGCCAAGCAGGAGGCCGGCAAGCGTCAGGATGCGCACCCAGCGGAGCGTGCAGGCACCGCTGGGGCCACAGCGCGCGGCCGCCCGCTGCTGGCGGAAGAGCAGGAAGGCGCCGAGAATGAGGCATGCCGCCCCGATCAGGAGAAGCGGCGTGCGATAAGGCATGGCCACCATGGCGATGCCGCCGAGCCATGCGGCTCCGATCCCCGCGGAGGCCAGAAGGAAGGGCAGCGCGCAACAGGACGCAACGCCGAAAGCCGCGGCGATGCCGGCTAAGGTGAACGCGCCGGCGTCGATACCCTTGGGTCGATTCTGCATTGGGATCGGTTCCTTGTGCGGTGTGAGGGAACGCCGTAGCATCTGTAGCAGCTACAGACTCAAGAGGTATTTTTGCGATGGCCGCAACCAGCGCGATGCAGATCGGCGAACTCTCGCGCCGCACAGGCTGCAACATCGAAACGATCCGCTATTATGAGCGGATCGGCGTCCTCGACGTTCCGCTCCGGCGCGGTCGCTACCGCAGCTATGGCGAGGAGGATGTAGGGCGCCTCGGCTTCGTGCGCCGGGCCCGTGAGCTTGGCTTCACCCTCGACGAGGTGCGGGCGCTGCTCCAACTCGCGACTGGAGGCCAGGCTGCCTGCGCCGAGGTGCGCGACGTCGCCTCGTCGCACCTTGCGGATGTGCGCGCGAAGATCGCCGATCTCAAGCGGATGGAGCGTGTCCTCGCCGCTTCGGTACGGGCTTGCGAGGCCGGAGACGATCCCGCCTGTCCGCTGCTCCAGACGCTTCGCGCCGGAACACCGCACGGCTGATCGTCCGGATGACGCCCGTGTGACGACGAACCACAGGCTCCGCTACCAAGGGTTCAAGGAATCGCGCAAATCATCCTCATATCTTGGGATACGCGCAGTCCACCGAAAATGATCTGATTCCCGGCACCAAACAGCCGAGGAATCATCATGATCGACACGACCCCGCGGGCGCCTGCCGCGCCCGGGAATGCGGCGCTGCGCGCCATGTTCGCCGCGCGCAAAAGCGTCTTTATCGACCTGCTCAAATGGGACCTGCCGGTGCTCGCCGGCCAATATGAGCTCGACGAGTTCGACACGCCGGCGGCGCGCTACCTCATTCTTCTCGATGCCGATGGCCGTCACCGCGCATCGGCGCGGCTGCTCCCGACCGAGGGCGCGCATCTTCTCGGTGAGCATTATGCCCATCTGTGCGCGGGCGAAGTGCCGCGCGGTCCAACCGTCTGCGAGATCAGCCGCTTCTGCCTCGACCGCGACCAGGACGCAGCATCGCGCCGCGCCGCGCGCGACCAGCTGGTGACCGCCCTTGCAGAGCATGCGCTGCGCGAAGGCATCACCGATTATACCGGCGTCGCCGACCTGTGCTGGTTCGATCAGGTACGGGAGTTCGGCTGGAGATGCGAGGCGCTCGTGCCGAAGGCCGCGGATCCGGGCGGGAGATTGATGGCATTGCACATCCATATCGACGCGCATGTGCTGGACGACCTCAAGCGCGGCGGCGTCTATGCGCCGCTCTCGCTCCGCCTCGCCGACGACGATGGGGAGGCGGAAGCATGACCGGTCTTGCGTCCGATGATCTTGCCCGCGAACTGCGCCGGACAGGATATTGCATCGTCCCCGACCTGATTCCCCCGGATGCGATTGCGGCGCTCGACGCCGATCTCGATCCGGTCTTCGCCGCGACACCGTTTGGGCGCGGCGACTTCTACGGTCATCGCACCAAAAGATTCGGTGCGCTGATGAAGCGCTCGGCTTGGGCGCAGGCTCTGGCACTCGAGCCGACAATCCTCGCGGCGGTCGAATCCATTCTCGGCGAGGCCTGTGAGAGCATCCAGCTCAATGTCGCGCAGGCGATCGAAATCCATCCTGGTGAAATCCGGCAATTCCCGCACCGCGACCATGATATGTGGGCCGGCGAAAAGGGGGCGCATGAATTTCTGGTCAATGTGATCTGGCCGCTCACTCCCTTCGCTGCGGACAATGGCGCGACGCACATCTATCCGCACAGCCATGGCGCGGAGGGCATGGCGAAGCCGGACCCTGGCGAACCGATTGTCGCAGCGTGCGAGCCGGGCGCCGCGATCTGTTTTCTGGGCTCGACCACGCATGGCGCCGGCGCCAATATCACCAACGAGGTGCGTCGCGGCGTCGTGATCGGCTACAGTCTCGGCTGGCTCAAGCCCTATGAGAATTTGTGGCTCGCCTATCCACCCGAGGTCGCGCGCGGCTTCCCGCCCGAACTCGCCGCGCTCGCAGGCTACCGCCAGCACCGTCCCAATCTTGGCAATTATGAAGGCCAATGCCCCTCGGTTCTGCTCGGAGGCGAAGTCCCGGAGCATATCGGCGCGGTCGATGGGCTGCGTCCCGACCAGATGGAGATGCTGGCAGACTTCGCAGCGGCTGAACGGAACGGCGCATGAGCCCCGCGCATGTCGTCGAGCCGACCTATGAGGCCATCAAGCGCCGGTTGATGGCGGGCGGCTGGGCGCCCGGCAGCCGACTGGAGTCGGCGAAGATCGCCGATCAACTCGGGGTCAGCGTGACACCGGTGCGCGACTGCCTCTACCGTCTGGCGGGCGAGCGCATGGTCGATTTCACCCATGGAGACGGATTTCACGCGCACCGCCTGTCCGAGACCGAATATCGCGACATGCTCGAACTCCACCTCATTCTGCTGCTCGCGGCGCTTGCGACGACCCCGCGCGGGCGCGCGGCGCCAGATCCGCAGGATGGCGACTATCCCGACCGAACCGCCGGGCTGTTCATCGAAATGGCCGCGCGGTCGGGCAATGGCGAACTGGTCGCGAGTATCACTGCGCTCGGCGACCGCCTCCATCTGGCGCGGCACCTCGACGAACAGCTTGTCGGCGAAACAGCCGCGGAACTCGATGCGCTCGCGGCCGCGCTGACAAGCGGCACGCCGCACGGGACGCGCAACCTTCTGCTGCGCTATCACGAACGCCGCGCCGGCGAAGCGGCCAGCTACGCCCGGCTACTCGGAGGCGCGTCATAGAGCCGGACCCGGCGCTCAGCGCCTGATTCCACCCATAATCCTTGTCTTTGCGCGGCCATGCTGACATGATTCGGGGTGCGGGATCGATCTGGCAACGCCCGTGCGATAATATCGCCAGCCATTATGAACGCCCGTCCTTGCCGGACAGGCGGCCGATCCGGACCAGGTCGCCCTCGCGCGGCCCAACGGCGGCACAGCGTTGGGAGATCGATAGCCCGGCAAGCGCCGGACTGCTGTCTCGTGCCGGTCGGCTGTGTCCCTTGTCTTCCTTTTCCTCCAAGAAATTGTCACAGCAGCGCCACCCCTTTTCGGTGTCGTCGGCCTGTCACGCGCATCCCGACGACCGGCCAGTCATGGCACCGGCGGAGGCTTGCGACCTCGATGACGCTTTTCGGGCGCATGGTCCTTGGCTCTTTCATTTTCTTCGCCGAAAGGCGGGGCCTGAAGAAGCGCCGGATCTCGTGCAGGAAGTTTTCGCGCGCGCGGCGGGCAGCGAGCAGCGCCACAGCCTCGCCAATCCCGGCGGCTTCCTTCGCCGCATAGCGCAGAATCTGCTGATCGACCGTGCCCGGAGACAACGGCGCAACCCCGCGCTTTTCTTTTCCTTTCAGGAGGAAAGCGACGCCGCCAGCCCGCCGCAGCAGGAATGGAATATGGAAGCCGACGACCTTCTCCGGCTCTATGAAGAGGCGGTCGACGCCATGCCGCCAAAGACACGCCGGGTGTTTCTGATGCACCGGGTCGACGAACTCAGCTATCGTGAGATACATGAATGCCTCGGCATCAGCATCGCGACGGTGGAATATCATATGATGAGGGCGCTCGGCTTTATCGCGAAGGTGGTGGACGGCGGCCAATGAGTGAGGCGTCTGACGATTATCCGGTCGACACGGTAGCGCACGCCTGGCTCGTGAAGATGCGCGGCGAGAACCCCGAGGCGCACCGCGGCGAGTTCGACGCCTGGCTTTCGGCCTCGCCAGACCACAAGGCGGCCTATGAACGGATCACGAAGAAGCTCGCCGCCTCGGCGATCCTGAAATCCTCGCCGCGTCACGGCACTGCGCAAACCGAACAGCGCCGCGGCCGACGCCCGGCCGCGCGACGCTGGCTGTCGGCGGGAGCCGTGATCGCCGCCGCTGCGGTGGTATTTCTGGCTTTCGGCGCTGGCGGGGCTCCGCTCTCCGGTCCGCTCGGAGACGGTGCGCTCACGGCGCGCGCGGCCGAGCCGCTGGTAACCCGCCGCGGGGAAATCCGCAGCTTCCGCTTTGCCGATGGTTCAACCGCAGTGCTCGATACCGATAGCCGGCTCGAAGTCTCATTTGCGCAAGCGACGCGCCATCTCCGGCTTGCCAAAGGGCGCGTCCGGCTTTCGGTGACCAACAATGAACAGCCACTGCGCGTCGAGGCGGGCGGCGGCGTGGTCACGGCCGAGGATGCGGCATTCGATATCGGTTTCGAGGAAAATGGCGCGCTCAGCGTGACGGTGCTGCGCGGCGAAGCCGATATTCGCTTTGGCGGCGCCCCTGAAACCGGCAACCCGCGCGCCCAAGTCCTGCCATCGGGACGGTCCGTGACCTACGGTCCCGGCGGCAAGGAGCAGCTACCGGCCGCATCGCCGACACAGCAAGGCAGCCGCGAATGGCCGTCTGGCTGGGCGGACTATCGCTCGGTCCGGCTCGATCAGCTCATTGCGGAAGCCAACCGCTACGCGGTGAAGCCAATCATTGTCGACGACGCAAGAACCGCTGGGCTCGAAGCGTCGGGCCGGTTCAGGATCAGCCAGCCCGAGAGAGTGGCCGAGCGGCTCGGCCAATTGTTCGATCTGGAGACCGTCAAGCGCACCGACGGCATCCACCTTCGCCAACGATAATTATTTCATCATTCCCCTAAGGCGGTCGCCGACCCGGCGTCATCGCTCCCCCAATGGCCGTGTGCCCAAGCATCCGGTCACAACCCAGGGGGAGTATAATGATGTCCGGAAAATCTCGTTTTTGCCTGTCGCTGATGGTGGGTGTAGCCTGTCTGCATCCCGTTGCCGCGGCGGCTCAGCTGCAGGATCGCCAGAGCTTCGATCTGCCAGCGCAGGATCTCGGCGATGCGTTGCGAAAAGTGGCCGAGCAAGCTGGGATCGAACTTTACGCATCAAGTGCCGATCTCGCGGGCCGGACGACCCGACCGCTCAAGGGCGACATCACCCCGCGCGAAGCAATCGAGACCCTGCTGCGCGGAACTGGGCTGACCCCGCGCTTCGAGCGTGGTTCGGTCATCATTTTGGGGCGAGCGCAGTCCGAGAGCAGTCCGGCGCAAGAAGACATCGTCGTGACCGGCAGCCGGATCTCCGGCGCCCCGTCCGCAGCCCCGGTGATCCGCGTCACGAGCGAAGATATCCGCAATGGCGGTCAAGCCGATCTCGGCGAGGTTGCGCGCAGCCTGCCGCAGAATTTCGGCGGCGGCCAGAACCCCGGTATCGGTTCGGGGCAAGGCACACAGAACCAGAACGTCAACGTCAACGGGGCATCGACCTTCAACCTGAGGGGCATCGGGCCCAGCGCCACATTGACGCTGCTCAATGGCAACCGGTTTGCTTACAGCGGTACGCAAAGCGTGATCGATATCAGCGCGATACCTACTGCGGCGGTCGAGCGGATCGAGATCGTCGCCGACGGTGCTTCGGCAATCTATGGCGCCGACGCCGTCGCGGGAGTCGTCAACATCCTCCTCCGCAAGGACTATGAGGGCGTCACCACGAGCGCCCGGCTTGGCGGCTCCACCGATGGGGGCAATTTCCAGCAGCAATATAATCTGCTCGGCGGCGCCAAATGGTCGGGCGGCGGATTCATGGCGACTTACGACTATTTCGACAACAGCGCGATTCTCGCGCGCGACCGCAGCTACACCGCGACCAGCAACCCCGCCTCGACCCTTTATCCCAGTCTGAAGCGGCACAGCCTGCTATTGAGCGGGCACCAGGAATTGACGCCCAGCCTTCGGCTGAAAGCCGATGTCATCTACAAACGCGGCGACATGCAATCGGTGCGCGGGCTGCTCGCCGACCGGCCGATTACGACCCGGGGTCTCGTTGTCGACAATGAATTCGAGACATTCGGCGTGGCGCCGACGCTGGAAGCCGAAATCGGCGGTGCGTGGACTGCTCGGCTCACCGGCTTTTACGGCACCGACAAGACCTATGGCGTCACCCAGAACTTCACCAACGACGTCGAAGCTCGATCGATCCGGATCTTCGACAATCGGAGCGTCAGTGTCGAAGCGGGCATCGAGGGTCCGCTGTTCACCCTTCCCGGGGGTGACGTGAGGCTCGCGGCAGGCGGCGGCTGGCGAAGCAACCGCATCGTGGCACTGGTCGCGGGGCGCAACTTCGCACCAACGCGCGAAAACCGCTTCGCTTACGGCGAACTTTTCGTGCCGCTCGCCGGCCCTGCGCAGGACCTCGCTTTCGCGCATCGCGCGTCGATTACCGCCGCACTCCGCTGGGAGGATTACTCCGACTCGGGCAGCATCGTCACGCCAAAGCTCGGTTTTGTTTATGCGCCGGCGCCGGAGCTCAGCCTCGGCGTTTCATGGGGGCGCTCCTTCAAGATGCCGACGCTCAATCAGCAATATAGCGGCTATACGCCCGTGCTGCTGCCAGTGACGGGATATGGCACGCTTTTCCCGCCCGGCTCGACCTATCTCTATATCGGCGGGCCGAACCCCGACGTCGGCCCCGAGCGCTCGGAGAATATGACGCTGAGCGCGACCTTCCAGCCTTCGCCGCGGCTGCAGATCGTGACGAGCCTGTTCCGGATCGATTATCGCGACCGTGTCGCCCCGCCCTTCGGTTCACCGCTGGGGATATTGACCAATCCCCTCTTCACGAGCCTGGTGACCTTCAATCCTTCCGCAGCCCAGCTCGACGCGGCGATCGTCGGTGCATCGGACCCGCTCGGGAACGCAACCGGCGGGCCCTATAATCCCGCCAACGTCATCGCGCTCATCGATGGCCGCGACCGCAATATCGCATCGCAACGCTATGAGGGGGCCGACCTCTCGCTTCGCTACCGCGCGCCTGTGGGCGGCGGGCGGGCGCTGACCGTCACGGTCAATGCGACCTGGCTCGACAGCCGGCAGCAATTGCTGCCCGGCCTTCCGGTCACCGACCTCGCGGGCACGATCTTCAATTCGCCGCACTTTCGCGCACGCGGAGGCGCGACCTTCGGCGACGAACGCTTCACGATCGCGTCCTTCGTGAATTTTACCGGCGGGGTAACAGACCGCCGGCGCGCGGTGCCGGCAAAGGTTTCGCCTGTGGCCACCGTCGATCTCGCGGCCCGCATCAAGATCGGCGACCTCGCCGAGCTATCCGTAAACGCGCTCAATATCTTCAACGCAAAGCCTGACAGGACGGCGGTAGCATCGCCCAGCGACACGCCCTTTGATTCCACCAACTATTCGGCGATCGGCCGCTTTTTCGGGCTGACGATCAGCCGTGACTGGTGAGGAGGGCGGCATGATGCATGCCTTCAAAACCGGTTTGTCCGTTGCGGCGACCCTTGCCGCCGCAACGCTCTCCCCTGCTGTAGCGGCAGGGGAGAGCATCGGGCGTCCATGGACACTCGAGGATATTCTCCTAGTTCCGGAAGTGAACGAGATCGCGCTTTCGCGCGACGGGCGCCTCGCGATTTATGCTGCGGAAATTGCCGATGAGAAGGCTGGACGACCGCAGGCCGTGATCCGGCTTGTCGATACTGCCGGCGGAGCGCAGCGCGACCTGCGACACGCAAACATCGCGAAATTATTCCAACGCATTCCGGGAACGGACGATTGGAGCGGTCTTCTCGACATCGGCGAAGGGCTGCAACTGTACCGGATCGATAACGCGGGATCGATCGCACCCCTGATCGTCAATCCGGCGACCGTAGCAGTCGGTCGCGCTGACCTGTCCCTGCCCGTGGGCGGTGGGACCGTTCCACATCATGTGGGCGTATTGGCCTATGCCTGGTCGCCTGATGGGCAATGGCTCTGGTATTCACTCCTCAAGGCGAGACCGACATCGCCGCGCGTCCGGTTCGATGAAGAAGTCAGCGCGATGAGCAATCGGCGGCGATCGACGACCGAGGCCGAAGTCGAATTCTATTTGCGCGGGCCTGACGGGCACAGCATCAAGGTCATGACGCGGCCCTCGAGCGACCGCATGGCAATGTACGCCGGCGCCAATATCCTCTGGCACGGCGACGAGATTCAGTTTCGGGTCGAGAAGCCTGGTGGCACCGGCGGGGGCGAATTCGAAGTTCGCGCCTGGGATCGTCAAACCGGAAAGATGCGCATCCTCGCGAACGAGCAGGATCTCCAAACCCTCTGGCTTCTCAAAGGCCCGCGTGGCGGCGAACTTGCCACATCGGGAAACGGGGACCGGCCCGAATTGATCGAAACGCTCCCCGGCGGACCACGCCATAGCTACGGCCGAGTTGGCTTCACGATTGGCGACCTTCGGTCAGCGGGCATCAAGGTCAGCCGGGATGGGCGACATGTCGTCCTTGGGACGCGAAGCTTCGGAAATCCGCGGTACGGCCTTGCTATGCTCGACAAGCACGGTGTTCGGGAGATCGCGGGTCAAGGGAGCCTGACGCGATGTGGGTTCGACGATGATTTGACTCTGGCGCTTTGCGTCCAGGAAAGCATGACGCGGCCGCCTGCGCTCGTTCGGGTTCATCTCGCCAATGGAAAGATCGCACCCATCGCAGCGATATCGCCGCGGCACGAGGAGATCGCTCCGCTTTCCGTGCAGCCGCGCACCTGGGTCAACCGGCATGGTTACAAGGCGACAGGCTATGTCATTTTTCCGCGCGCCTATCGTAAGGGACAAAGCTACCCCGCGATCATCGTGACGCATGGCAGCGACGCCGATGACCGCTTCTTCGACCAAGGAAACCAGTGGAATTATCCGGTTCAGCTGTTCGCGGAGCGCGGCTATGTCGTCCTGCTCATCAACGACCCCTGGCCGCAGCAGGCCGATGCGTTGCTGGCGGCCTATAAGGCTTGGATTCGCGGGAGCGGGCCGCCCGGGCCCGAAACATTGCAGCGCCTCATCTGGATCAACGGCGTTCACAGTTTCGAGGATGCGGTGAACGAGCTTGCCGCCGCAGGACTTGTCGATCCGAACCGGGTCGGCCTCGCCGGCTACAGCCGCGGATCGCAGGTGGTCAATGTCGCCGTCACCCAGTCGACGATGTTTCGGGCGGCGTCGAGCGGCGACGGCGGCTTCCTGGAGCCCGCGGGCTACGCATCGTCGGGGGATAGCTATAACCCAGTTTATGGCGGCTCGCCGCTCAGCGACCATATCGTTCAATATCGCCGCTTTGCGCCATCATTGAACGCCGCCAAAGTCTGTACGCCCGTGTTGCAGCAAGTAGCCTCGGCATCCCCGTCGCAGGCCCAACTATTCGAAGCGTTGCGCAGCGAGCGTGTGCCGACGCAGCTCAGCTACTATCCCGGATCGAGCTCGGCATCGGATGAAACCCATCTGTTTCATATTCCGTCGAACCGTCTCCTTGCGATGCGCGAGAATATGGCCTGGTTCGATTATTGGCTGCTTGGCATCCGCGACGGCGACGCTCCCTTCCCGGAGCGGCTGGCGGAATGGGACCGAATGGCGAAGGAAGCACCACACACCTGCGGCCCACCGCCTAAATTCTAGGTGCGCTCCACCAACGCGCCCAGCTCTCGGCGGCGCCGAGCGCCAGAATATGTTGAATGCGTTCGGTGCCGCGCCAACTGCGGTCCTCGGGTTCGTCGAGCAGCGTCGTATCGACGATGCCGGCGTCTACCAAGAGACCGCCGCGAAGATGCTCGAGAAGTGCAGCCCGGTTCCGGCGATAAATTGCAAGGTCGAAGCCCCCGGGACCACCCTTCTGGGTCCGCCGCGTTATAATGGCGGGAAGCCGTCCCTCAAACGCTTTGCGCGCGACCGCTCGGTTGAGACCGCCGGATATCCACATCCAGGTCGGAATGGACAGGCAAAGCTCAACGATCGGCTGCGATAGCAGCGGCGCGATATGCGGGGGCGAAACAGCGCGGGGGTAGAGTTCCACGCCTTGCTGCGTGCGCATCAGATAAGCAGCATGAACCGTTTTTCCCGGCAAGACATCGTCCGGCGCCGCGAGCCAGGGATGTGTGGCCCCGCTTGCCTCGATACGCGCTACGAATTCGGCGCAGAGGCCGGAGGCATTATATTGCACGACGTGTCGGCCGCCAGCGCGGCGATACCGGCTCCACGCATGGCGCAGAACGGTCATCTTGTCGGCGCCAGTCAGGACGCAGATATCGCGAAGCGTATCCGACAGCGCCAATCTCGGCCCCTCCGCAAGAAACCGATCGAGAAAAGGCACCGCGCTGCGGATACTGCACAGGATGCCGTCGCCCCCATTTCCGGTAAAATACGCGTCAATCGAAAGCTCCTTTTGCAGCCGACGATGAATCGCCTCGTTCGTTTGCGCGCCCAGCGGGACGACCGGCCAAGGATGATGCGGGCCGGCGGCGCGGGTGATATCAATGTCCCCGATCTCCCGCGACGCTTCGCGAAGATCGAGCCCCAATGAGTCAGCGAGCGCGGCGGCGTAGCGACGTTCGTCGCCGTCGAAATCAGGTCCGAATAGTGTCAGGCAAGTAAGGCGGTCCGCCCTCGGCGCGGCGGCCGCAGCGACGATCGAGGAGTCGAGGCCACCCGATGCTCCGAGCAGGATTGACGAAAAGCAGCTTGCCCAAGTTCCAACGCAGTCCGTTATGGTCTCGCGAAGCCGGACCGCCGCGTCGGCAACCTCCATCTCGAGCGGCGGATCAACATGATCCCATGGCGTCCACCAGGGTTCGATCGACACATGGCTCCGATCAATGACGATGCATTCCCCGGCAATGAGTTCGTCGATGCCCCTGAGGCAAGTTCGTCGCCCCCGCGCATCGCCGCTGGCAATGACGCGTGCGATCTCCTCGAAATCGACCTGACCAGGCGCGGGCGACGCAAGGTCCGCGATGTCACCCGCAAGAGTGATACGATCCGCCTCGCACAGAAAATAGCAGGGGAGTGCTCCGGACGGATCTCGCAGGATCCTCACAGCGCCCGCCTCATCGATGCGAACCATCAAATAACCGCCCCAGTAGCCATCAAGCAGTAACCGGGCCTTGTCGGCCGCTAGCCGCTGGCCTTCGCCGGGACTCAGGCTGACAATCCGCCTGCTTGGCGGGCCTCGCGAAAAAAGATGGCCGATGATGATGGTTTGCGGATCGATCTGGATCATTGGCTCGTCGGACCAAAGGCGGACGCCAGCATATGCAAAGGTTGGAGGTCGCATCGCGCCGCTTCGAGCGGAAAACTCGCTTCCAACCTGGCGCTCTATTTCAATTTGGAAGCCGCCGGCCATTAGACGGCGAATATCGGCTGATAGTGAAGAACGATATCGAGCGGGTCGGTAAGCACTGTTTCGCCAGCCTGCACCCAGCAATGCGCTGCGAACGGCATGGTCACACCAAACACGAGTGAAACCGCACAGCCGCGCCGCATCAGCATTCGCTTCATGGCGATGCCGCGGGCGAGGCACTGGTCGATTGCCGGTGCGTAGCGGCGAACTCGCAGAAAGGCCGCCGCGATCTCACCGCAGACCTTATCATCCCTCGAAGAGAGGTTGAATCGTTTGTCGCCAAATGCGCCTACGATGTCCGCAAGGCTGCGGAGCCTCAGATCTCTGCGGGCACGCGCCTGTGCCCAGACGCTTGCAACCGCCGTGCCGAGCGGCGCATCGGCGAGCGGTGCGTCGATCAGGCTCGCCGTTACAGTTGCAGGATTGCAGCCATCTCGCATCGCCCTCCCGGAACCTTCGGCAAGAATATCGCTGGCGAGGAGGTGCTCATGATCGGCTGCGCTCGCCCTTCCCGACACAAAGCGGCCAAAGCGGTTGGCGGCGACGCCCGAGAGCAGGAAATAGCGATCCGCGGCGAGGTCGAAGAAGACATACTCCGCGTCAAATCGACGATAATGGAGGCCGGAACGAAGCGCGAGAGCCATTTGAACTGCCAGATCGATAGACGCGCATACGGCGTGCCGCCTGGAAGCGGCACGCCGCTTGCTGTCAGTCGTCGGTCGTGATGCCGCCGACGAACAGATAGTGCTGGTTCGTGTCCTCGTCCCGCGGACCCACGGGTTCGATGCCGCGGGTTTCGACGCTGATCGCGCCGAGATCGATCAGTTCGTCACTGTTCTGCAAGTTTTTCATCGCTTTCTTCCTTCCCAAAATCGCGACCGAAAGAGTCGCAAATGGGAAGTTATGGCTCGATGAAATCAGCTTCCATTTTATAATCCGTTTATAATCGACACGGTTCTCGATCCGAAAAGGAGTGACCGCGCAAAGGAAACGCGCGTCGGGAGCGCATACCGTCACCTTTAGCTTTCGCCTGGACATGCGTGACGGAACCCGGTCACGCGCCTCATTGAGAAGGCGCGAAGATATTCTGGGCGAAACCGGAGTTGTCGCAACGGAAACTGGCCCCAGATTTGGATGTATTTTTCTGAGCGCAACATCGACGCCGAACCGTGGCCGACGAACCGCGAGCGCCCAGCGAGCGGCCGGTTCAATGAATCGCACCCTGCAACAAGGCGGCCATGTCGCCCAATTGAGTGCGGGCGGAAAGCCGGGGCATGTCGGCTTTCAACGCCCGCAATTTCGAAATGCCGCCGGTTCAGAGTGCGGCGGGGCCCGATACATCAGGTGCCGCGCCCTCAGGAGCCGGCCGCCAGGCCGGCGGGAAAGAGCGCGCCTACAGCCCCGCTCCTTTCCGGTAAGCCTAGTCGAAGATGACGACCTTGCGCGCGGCGGGATCAAATGTCTCGATTACGACCGCTTCATCCTCGACGGCCGGCGGCGAGCATTCGAGAATCTTCACCTTGGCCGAAAGCACTTCGGCGTAGGCTGCGGGGCAACAAAGGATGAACTCCGTGCCGTTTCCATAAATGCTGCCCCAGTCGACGTACATGGTGCTCCAACCATGCCGCCGTTCCCATTCGATCTGTCGGGGTTCGCCTCGTTCGGACCGCCCAGGATAGGGTTCGGTTGACAATATATGGACTCGCGCGTCGGGATCGAACCAGCAATGATCGTGATCCGCGACCGGCGGACGACTGTCATACTCGTGCGTCGGATAGCATCTGCGGGCGCTTGAGGGTTTGAGGCCGGTTGCGTCCATGAACTGCAGCGCACGGGCAATCCGGCCGATATACCATTGGGTTTCATTGGCGTGGCGCTGCTGGCCCGTCCGTTCGAGAAAGACCGAGTCTTCGACTTTGCAGGCGCCCAGATAGCCCGTCAGATGGTGACGCCGCACCAACTCGGTCAGTGGCACACGCAATTTGAGATCGATTTGCGCGGTGCCGCTTTCCCTTGTTTCATAGCCCCACCAGTTCTGACGAACCGTGACATTGTGGAGCATGGATCGGCTAGGAAGTTTCCGCTTCGCATCGACATAGCCTTGGAACCCGCCGGCACATGCCGCGAGGTCGAGCGCATCGTGCCGCGGGACCGATTGCTCCGCCTGGATTTGCTTGGCGAGCGATTTCAGCCCGGCGAGGGTGGAATATTGAAACATCATCGCAGGTCTCCGTGGGCTTCGGACCGGCGTCGCCTGCTACCGCCCCCAAAGCCACGAAATGCGATGGGTCAGTGATCAAAACAGTGCCATTGTGGCTTCGCAAATGCAGGCGGCAGGCCCCTGTTGAAGGCCTACGAGAAATCTGGCGTAGCGCTGATGACAAGTCAATCGGCAAGAAGGCGGACTGGGAGCTTGAGCCCTCTTGCATCGAGCGGGCCACCCCTGCACCTCTCGGCAGTAGCAACGCGCCGAGAGACGGAGAATATGGGATGAAGACATTTCTGCGGCGGCTCTTTGGAATGGAAACGCAAAGCGAACTGCCCACGCGCCCAAAGACAACGGGTCTTCGCATGCAGAAGTTTGGGCACGACCTCGTCCGGATCGAGTCGATCGGGTTCTTCGGTCATCATGCCGCATCCCCCAATGGAGATTTTCACCTGATTTGGGCGGACCGAAATCCTGAAGGTACGGTAGGTGGATACCGCCACGAAGGCCATGGTTCCTGGTCCCTGCTTCACGGCGATGAAATTGTCGCAACGGGACGGCTCGAGCGTCCCACGGATGGAAAGACCGCGAACAATGGCAGCTTCATCATCCACGACCGCTTGTTCGGCGATGGCCTCAAGGGTCGGTTCGTAGCCTTCGGGGCCGACGGTGCAAAGCTGGTCGAAAAGGAACTGACCGCCAATCTGATAAGCAACGGCCTGTCGGACGATGGACGCATCGCTATTTGTCAGACCGCAAATGCCCCCGGCAGCACCGACAGTTGCCGCTACATTCTTTTCGATCTCGAACAGGGCGATGAAATCGCCCGCTGGGAGGTCGAGACAGGTTGGGCGGACGGTTATGAATTCGATACGACCAGTCGCCACGTCTACTTGTTACGGACGAACGCCGGCCGTGTCGGCTATGACTTCGACGGGGCTATGCTCGACCGCAAGGGCTGGCAGACCGAGCGCATCGGCGCTGGCGATCTTCATGTCATTCGTATGGTCCTCGCGTCAGAAGAGCCAATGGATCGCGGGATGCGAGAGGCACTTTTGGCCGGCTTGCATGTCGCGGCGCAAGGTTCTGAGCGCACGCTGCAAGCGCATGCTTTGCGGCTCTTGGGCGAATGGCACGAACAGGAAGGCGCGATCCAGGAGGCGGTGGACGCTTATGGGAAGGCGTTGAGCATCGATGCCCGAATCGGCGTTGCTCGAAAGCTCGAAAAGCTTCGAAAATCTCTGCCGTAATCTTGAAAGTGGCGCACCCGACAGGATTCGAACCTGTGACCTTCGCCTTCGGAGCAATTATTAGCAGTCTATCCGAAACGTGCGATGGACTACGCTACAGTGCGATAAAGCACTGAAATAACTTTACTTTCCAGCGCATCACGACGGAAAAACGTAACCGGCTCTACGCTGTGGTTTTCCCCCATGTGCTTACGTGGTGCTTACGCGAGAGCCCAACTGGAAAGGATAAATTCCATGCCAAAGATATCGAAACGGCTTGTTGAGAGCGCCATAACCAAGCCCAACGACTACGTCATCTGGGACGATGATCTACCCGGTTTCGGGTTGAGAGTCTTCGCGTCGGGCAAGCGCAGCTATGTGATCCAATATCGAAGCAACGGATCTTCCCGGCGCTTCACTATCGGCCTTCACGGTATCTGGACGCCCGAGACTGCACGACGCGAGGCGAAGGCACAACTCGGGCGCGTGGCTCAAGGCGACGATCCGGCTGAAGAAAAGCTGGAGGACCGAAATGCCATGACGATCAAGGAGCTTTGCGAACGCTATATCGGCGATCTCCATGCGGGTCTTATCCAGGGCAAACGTGGTCGGCCCAAGAAGCCAGCAACAATCACTACCGATATCGGCAGAATCAATGGCCACATCATCCCGGTCCTCGGGAAAAAGCGCGTGCGCGATCTGAGTAAGGCTGATGTGACGAAGATGATGAACGACATCCTGATCGGGAAAACGCGCGCGGTCAGGAAGACCAAGAACCTTCGCGGCAAATCCATTCTTCGCGGAGGACCAGGGGCGGCAAGTCGTACTGTCGGCTTACTCGGCGGGATTCTTACCTATGCAAATGACGCCGGGATTGTGGAGCGAAATGTTGCCCATGGCATCAAGAAACCAAAGGATCAGGTTCGAAACCGGCGCCTAAGCACCGCTGAATATCGGGATATGGGTGAGGCGCTGAAGCGTGCGGCAACAGACCCCGATCTTGCTATGATGGCCGACATAGTGCGTCAGATTGCTCTGACCGGCTGTCGGCGCAGCGAAATCATCGCTTTGCGGTGGAGCGACGTGGACCTCTCGAACAGTTGCCTACGACTGTCGGATTCAAAGGAAGGCGCGTCGATCCGCCCGATTGGCCTTCCGGTGGTCGAGTTCCTGGAGATGCAGCGCGAAGTTGCTGCGGGAGATTACGTGTTTCCTGGATCGCGGGGTGGCAAGGCGTATGGCGCCTTTCCCAACAAGTGGAAGAAGATCTTCGCCGGGACTGCACTTGAGACGATCACAGCCCATGTCCTTCGGCACAGTTTTGCGAGCATTGCCAATGATCTTGGCCTCAGTGAGATCACAATTGCAGCACTCCTTGGCCATGCCAACAGTTCGGTGACCAGTAGATATGTCCATACGCTGGACAACACACTCGTCATGGCGGCCGACACTGTCTCGGGGTATATTCAAGGCCTACTGGACGGCAAGGAATTCAAACAAACTGCCTATGCCTTTGACAGATTTGCGAGAAAGACATCTCTTGAGCAGTTTCTTCAGAACGCCATTGAGTAGTTATCCCGGGGCCGCGTTAGGTTGGACCACTTTATAAGACTGAGCATAATTTGCGCTTCTGGATTCAGGCATGCGATAGAGTGCCATCTAACTATTGTCCCCCAGAAGGAGAACGCAGGGATCGCCTTTGGGGGTCAAAATGGTCGTCTGCCGTTTGCCTCTGGTCACGCTGACACGGAAAGTCTGCCGCGCCTGATCGTCGATCTGCTCCCTGGAATTGAAGCGCACTATCCTGTCGCCATTGTAGGGCGGCTGCCCCTTTCGCTTGATCGGCCAGTGTTCAAAGATGATGACCTCGTCGAATTGCTTTCCCTTGGCCTTGTGCATGTTCATCACGACGACCCCGGATTCGGGCTTCGCGTTCGTCGAAAAGTGCTCCTGAATGAAAGCCTGCCGCGTGATAGCCAGGGCATTGCGATAGCCGCCATTGTCACGCCAATCCTGGGACAGTTCCTGACGAAGTTGGGTGCCGCGCTCCAGAATGCGGAGATTGCGCACCTCTTGCCCAATCTCCTTCAGGCGCGTGCAACTCCCATCCTCCAGAACACGCCGCACAGCGCGCCAATCCTTGTCGGGATCACCCGTCAGCACAACGGCACGGGCGTCCTCGTAGGCGACAATCATCTTGACGAGAATGCTGTTTTTGCGGATCGCCTTGCCTGCCGCCTGACAGGCCAGCCACTCGTCGTATGCTTTGCGGATGTTCGCGGCTTCCTTGAGCGCCCCCTGTGTCGGCTCATCGCCGCCTTTGCCCTGAAAGTAGCTGCATATCAGGTCGATGAACTGACCGAAATGCTGGTCGACGCCTGGCTGCATGAGGAGGGCAATGACTTCCGCGCCGAGAATGGCCGCCTCCAGCTCAATGACCGCTGAGTGGGGCACCTCGGCCATGCCGGCAGGTGGCTGGCGGAAGGCATCGGATACCAGGCGCGTCATCCTTTTTGTCGGCACCAAGATGGCTAGCGACCAATTGACGACACCCGCGTCCACGAGACGCTTCCGCGCCTTGTAAACCGTCGTCACGAGCTTGGTCATCGCCGGATCGGGAAACGGGTCGAAGACATCGAAGTCGATGCCCTTATAGGAATCCTGCCGGAATTTCCCGGTGAGCACGTCATTACCGAACAGAGCGATCTCGGTTCCGGCGCTACGGTGATTTTCTGTGCTCAGGTCCACTTCCGTCGACTTGAAGGCTTCCCGGAAATGGTCGAGTCGGGCAGGATCGGCGCCGATCCAGTCGTAAATGCGTTGCTCCGGATCCGCCAAGGCGATCAGGCGGCAGACTTCGCCCAGCGCCTGGACAACACGCCACTGCGCCTCGTTGGTGTCCTGGAACTCATCGAGGATGATGACAGGGTACATGATGGCGATAAGGCGTCGGATACGCGCGCTGCCATGGAGAAGGTCGCCCACATAGGGGGCATAAAGATCAAAGCACACGCGGCCGTCTTCCGTTGCAAGGCGGGCGCGTTCCGTCTCTTCCGCGGTCTTTTTTGCTGCTTTCTGCGCGTCCGTTAGATTCCGGACGGGGAAGCCTGATCGGGCGGCCGAGAGCGCGATAGCCTCACCGGGCGGCGTGAGAATGAAGAGTCGCCGCGGCAGCCCGATGAGATAGCCGTGTGCCTTAAGGATGCGCCAAAAAAAGGAATGGTAGGTTTCCACGTCGATGAGGCGCTTCTGAGCGGGCGGGATCTGCTGCTCGTACTCGATCGCCTCGACCACGCGGGAAACCGTGGCGCGGGCAAAGCTGAGGAACAGGACCTTCTGACCGGGGCGAAGGTCCCACTCGGCAATCTGCGCCGCCTTGAGGATGGAGATGGTGGTCTTGCCGGAGCCCGGCCCGCCTGTGACCAGGAGATGACCGCCCGCCTCCATGATATCCTGTTGGCCCTTAGTCAGTTCCATGTACGACCGCTTCCAGGTGCTCCTCCGCAGCGACGGGTGCTGCAGGTTGGTCACCGCCCGCAGGCGCAGGAAGACAAGCATCCTTCAACTTGACCGCCGCATGCCGGAGCCATTGGGGAATCTCAGCCTCGCTGCATTGCGCGAGAAAATCGGCAATGCCCCAGCTCCCCTTCGACTTGGCGAAATAGTCCGTCAGGGCGGCAGCGGCCTGCGCCTCCGGATCGGGATATTTCTGAGCCAAGTCTTGGGGCCAGTCGATCAGCTTGGTGAACCGCTTCAAGGCGGCCTCCGTGGTGCCTTTCAGCACCATGGCCTCAAAGCCTTTTTCGTCGTGCATCAAGAGCAGATCGACCTGCGCCTCAATGAGGTCCTTGTTGGCGTCGCTCTGCTTGTCGCAGATCGCGAAAGCCCGTTTTCCGAGGTCTCGGTACAGCTTGGCCATGCCCGGGATGTCGGTTTCACCGCCGGCATCAACAATGCATACGCCGAGCGCCTCAAGGGATGCGTAGGAATCGGGTTTGAGCTCCGCCAGGCGGCGGCACGCGACAGGGAAGGCCGAGGTTTCTGTGGCGCCTTCCGCCACAAGAACACGACGGGCAAGCAATCCTTCGCAGAAGCGCGTACGAAACTGCTGCCGATAGCGTTTCAGCTTCACATTATCCGGGAGGATAATTGCCTTTTGTCCCAGTACCCCTTCTCCATCGCGCCCGAGCACCACAGTTTCCTCGACCGCAAACTCCTCCAAAACATAGGGGGAGTGAGACGTGAAGAGCGTCTGTGACGCAAGCTTCCGCACCTCGTGAACGATACGCTTCTGCGCGTAGGGCGGGATTGCAGTCTCCGGCTCCTCCATGGCGAAGATGACATTCTGTTTGTCTTGGGCAATCTGGGAGAGCATTGCCAGGACGAGCATGTTGATGGTGCCCGTGCCCTGTCGATAGAACGGCGCCGCATGGTCTCCGTCACCCGTAGCGATGAAGGCCGTGATCACCTTGCGCAGATGCTCGCGGGTGAGATTAGAGACCTTGAGATGGGGCTCCACGCCCCACTCTTTTGGCACGTACTTCTTCAGCGCCGTGTTGATGCTCTCGAGCACGGGCGAGATGCCCAGCTTCGGATCGCTCGCGACCGAGATGCCCGCCAGGGTGCCGAGGGTGGCCTCCCACATCTGTGGTCTGACTTCCTTGAGGCGCAGGATGATGTCGAGCAGACTGCCTCTCTCCAGGCTCAGTGCGCGTGAACCTGTGCGAAGGGAGCGCAGGTAGAGGAAGCCGCACACCTGCTTGTGTTTCCTGGAGAACGGCTCGGGCCGGTCGCTCTCGGTCAGGCTGCGGGTGAAATAGGTCTTCCCCTCGAAATCGTCCTCCTCGGCATCGTACCAGCCGAGGAACGTGACACGCAGTGCTTCGGTGATGGTGGCGGCATCCACACCGGCCGGATTCGGCTCGTCGTAGAAGGTGTCGGTCGCTCCGTCCCAAAATTCGGTGTAGTCTCCGAATTTCCCTTTTTGCTCGTCGGTGAGGTCGGCAACGGTCACCTCGATCTCGATCCTCGGTGGTTCGACGTCGGTTTCCGGTGCCGGAAGCTCCCCATCGCCGCCGTCAATAGCCGCTTCGGCCGCTGGCGCAGCAGGCGCAGCAGGCGCGAGAAGATACGTCCCCCGGAAGAAATCGTGTTCATCGATAGGCGGCTGACGATTGAGCCGGTCAGGCCCAAGGACCAGATCAAGCGCTTCGAGTATGGTTGTCTTGCCGGTGTTATTGTCACCGATAAGCACACCATGCTGCGGCAGCAGCAAAGTCGCGGATTTAACGCCCCTGAAGTTATTTATCGTTATCCGACAAGCCCTCACATTTACCCCCTTTGCTTGGGCTCTCCTTGAAACCCGATGCTAAACCTCACTTCTATCTCGAGCGGCCACTGTTCACGCAAATTGACCCATCATGGTTGGACAAAGACGCGACGTCAGCGATGCTGTAGACTACAATTTTATCGATATCACCCGAGCAGGCGACCCGAACGTTCGGAGGCTCCTCGCTGTCCATTCGCTCCCCTGGCGCGGTATGAACCGCCGCCTCATAGTGCAGTTTGATCCTGACGAGCCCAGCATGTCTGCGCCCACCTTCGCGGAACCTGACCAGGGTCCGCTAGCGGGCGGCCGGAAGGTGAATGCTAGGCATGATCTAACCCTCGGTCTCTGGCGTCGCGACTGCGAAATTTCGCGAGGGTTTCCGAGATGGTGATTGCGCTTCGCAGATCTCCAGGCGCGTGGGTGCGGACGTAGTCAGCGCCATTGCCGATCGCGTGAAGTTCCGCCGCAAGGCTCGCTGGACCCAGATCCTTTACAGGAAGGCCAACGGTGGCGCCCAAGAAGGATTTCCGCGACACCGAGACCAATAGCGGAAGCCCCAACGCCGACTTCAGCTTTTGAAGGTTCGACAGCACGTGCAGCGATGTTTCCGGTGCGGGGCTCAAGAAAAATCCCATCCCCGGATCGAGGATGAGCCGGTCGGCAGCGACCCCGCTCCGTCGCAAGGCGGAAACCCGCGCCTCGAAGAACCGCACAATCTCGTCGAGCGCGTCTTCGGGTCGAAGGTGACCGGTGCGGGTGGCGATGCCATCCCGCTGCGCTGAGTGCATAACCACCAGCCTGCAGTCCGCCTCAGCAATATCGGGATAGAGCGCAGGGTCAGGAAATCCTTGGATATCGTTCAGGTAGCCCACGCCGCGCTTGAGCGCATAGCGCTGGGTTTCCGGTTGGAAGCTGTCGATTGAAACACGGTGCATCTGATCGGACAGGGCGTCTAAGAGCGGCGCAATACGTCTGATCTCATCGGCCGGCGATACAGGCCTCGCGTCCGGATGGCTGGCGGCCGGTCCGACATCCACGACGTCTGCTCCGACTCGCAGCATTTCGATCGCCGCGGTGACAGCGCCGGCGGGGTCTAGCCGCCGGCTCTCATCGAAGAAGGAGTCCTCGGTGAGATTCAGAATGCCGAACACCGTCACCATGGCGTCGGCCTCCGCAGCGACTTCCACGATGGGGATCGGGCGAGCAAAAAGGCAGCAATGACGCCGTGGCACATTGGCGACTTCCACGTGGAAGTTTCACCGAGCTGACTCGGCGGGCCCAGGCGAACGGCCATTTACGCTACGCTCCCTAGTGGTGCTCCACTTAGCATACATTCCCCAAGTGGCATGCCGTCTGACGTGAGTTTAGCCTGAATCCGACCGCAGGACAATCATTTTCCGTCCCGAGCGGCGTCGTCGGGCGCGCAAGGCGCTGAGACAGGGCAGATCGGCCCGCGAAGCCGCCGTGTTGTGCCCTGGTGGCGGTGTTTTTCAGCGCAGCGGACAGACCCATCCTGCCGTTTTCGTTCAGTTTGGGCGTGGATGGCGGTCATGCGCATAGCGGAGGCGCTCGCAATCGGCGGATGGCGGCGAGGATGGCGCGGACCATCGGACCGGTGACGGCCACCTCGGCCAGCTGGAAGGTGATGGCGCGGGCATGGCGGACGACACGTGCCCCGATCTTGATCAGCTTCAGTTGCAGGCTGGTCAACGACCAGTCGGCCATCGTCTCGGGCAACTCGATGCAGCGCAAGAAGATGGCCAGGTTGTAGGCCAGCGCATGCAGTTGCAGTCGCACCTCATTGTCGCGGAACTTCCGGCATGACAGCCGCGTCCAGTGGAAGGCATATTTACCTTCCTTGATGTGCTGCTCGGCGGTGCCGCGCTGGTTATAGAACCGCACCACCCAGTCGGGCTCCATCGGCAGGTTGGTGACGATGAAGCCGACACGCGGGAACAGTTCGCCCGGATGCCATTCGATCTTGGCGATCACCCGGCGTTCCTTGTCCCAGGATGCCGCCTGATACTCGAAGTCTTCGTAGAAGCGCTTGACCTTGGTCAGCGAAGGTCGCCCGACAGGGCGCGTCAGCCGATGCGCGATCTTCTCGCGCAGGACGTTGTTCGCAGGCAGCCGGATGGCGTAGAAGAATCGGGCTTCTTCCAGCCGCTCATAGATCGCGGGGATCGCGTAGGCGGCGTCAGCCCGGAAGAACCGGCCGCAAAGGTCGCGCTCCGCGTAGCGGGCGATGACGGGGTCGAGAACGTCCCGCCAGCCATCGGCGCTGTGGACGTTGCCATGGCGCAAGGCGCAGCGCTCCAGCATGCCGAACTGGTTGAACAAAAAGTTCGGGTGATAGCAGGTGCAGTCGAAATGCCCGTTCCAGGCCGCGCCCTCCTGATCGCCATGGGTGGGGCTGACCGAACTGTCCATGTCCAGAACGATGTACTTCAGCCCGTTACGGTCATGGAACCGGTCGATCCATTGGCCATTCAGGTCGGCCAGCGCGGCACGGTTCTCGGGCTGTGCCAGTGTCTCGGTCTCGAACCGTCCCATCTGCGAGGCCGAGGCCGCTTGCGCATCGACAGCCCTTCCACCCACGACCTGGCGCATCACCGGATCGAGGGCCAGGCGGTCGGCGTCGTTCACATCCTCGTATCCGGCCAGTCGCCCGAACACCGATTGCCGGAACAACCCGTCAAGCCGGTGGACCGTGTTCTTGCCGCGCCGGGTGTCGCGCAATGCTTTTGCCGCCAGATCGGACAGCCCGAGCGCGTCATCCAGCTCGCGCATCACCAGCAGGCCGCCGTCGGAACTGAGCTGCGCACCTCGGAACTCCACATGCACCCGGCGGTCGAACTCGACCCGATCTGCCCGCTTCGAACCCGCACCCTCTGGGTGATCCATCAAACGCGCCCCTCACGGCCATCAACACCATGATTTATATCGGAAATATTGAGATCCTGACAGCAAAATCAGCGATTTACTTGGGGAATGTGGGTTTTATTCATCTTTGACATAGGTCACGTAGAAACCCTTGAGCATCCGATGCTCCTGCATCCGCTCCCCCAGTGAAAAACCGTTCATCTTCCGAGGGGTCGGCTGAAAGATGTCCAGCCCACGATCCAGAACCATCTTCCATCCGGTGTCTGTGGTGATGTCGCGAGCATGGAGCGTTCCACTCCCATCAAACGCCCAGGTGAAATCGACGCCCGTGCCTGTGCAGGCCTCAGCAATCCCGTCCAGACATTCTCGCTGCTCCTGGATGTTCCCATCGTCCGGAGCCGTGACAAGATGCACGGCGACCTGATCCTCGGGCTGTTTGCGCCGGATCAGCATCTCAATCAATTCCATGACGTTGCGCGCCTGATGGAACTTCCGAATATAGGGGTCTGTGATGATGATCCGCGTCGCACCATCCGTCCAGGGACCAAAGATCTTGTCGAAGCTGATGCCCTTGCGGTTTTCCGTGAAAACAACGTGGCCAGGCTTCGGGACAAACGCAGGGGCAACTGACACAACAGGTGCGGCAGAAGACGAAGCCACTACAGCCGGCGCTGCCGCAATCGGTACGGTCTCATGTTCCGCTCCACCGTCCCCCCCATCGCCGGCCGATCGGCGATGGTAGAACTGGGGAAACTCTTCTTCCTCGAGAGTAGTGACAGCGCGCTTTGCGCCATCTGATGCGATGTAGTGGAAATCCGCACTCTCAAAGGTGCTGTCGATCCGAAGAAGCTGATCCTTCACCCGCTTGCGGCATTCAATCGCAAATCGCAGCAGCTCTTCGACCTCAGCTTCCGTCTCGCCTCCATTCGGGAAGATCAGCTTCAGCAGGCCGGACATGGTCTTATTGATCGCCGCGCGGTCCCGGATATGGGTCTGAACCGGAATGGTGAAATAGCGATCTGGCCGGTGCGAGAAGTCCTCGGCACGCAGATGCCGCAGAATTTCGGCAAGATAGTCAACAATGAACCCATAGCCAGATGTGAACATCTCACCCCGGATGATGTCGACCTCCCATCCGGGCAGATAGGCATGCAATCGATCAATAAAGGCGCTGTCGTGGAACTGCGGCGGCAGAGCTTCGAACAGGTCCGTATTTTTCAGCATCCAAGGCACGTTATGGTCCGTGTTGCCGACGAAGGCGAAGCTGGCCTCGGCGCCCATCGGATTTACACCACGAGAGAACTGCTTGTTCGCCATGTAGTTCTTCATGATATCGACAAGCGCCTTGTTGGCCGTCTTCTCGCGGCCGGCAAATTCGTCAAAGGCCACGACATCCCAAAAGCCGACCAATCCGATCCGGCCATTGGAATTGTTCACGAAAAGCTTGGGAACAGTGATTTCACCGCCCGAGATCAGCTGACCATGTGGTGAAAACTCGGAATAGATATGCGATTTACCCGTGCCCTTGGGGCCAAGTTCGATAAGGTTGTAGTTGCGCTCGACGAAGGGGACCAGACGCAACAATTGCAAAAAGTTTCGACCTGCGCCCGAACAGTGACGGATCAAAGCCGATGCTCTGCATCAGAAGATCGATCCATTCCTCCGTGGTGAACTTGTCCCGCGTCTCGCGATAGCCGTCATAGTCCACGCGGGCGATCTGGATCGGCTTCAGCGAGTCGATGATCCAGGGAGAAATCCGGCTGTCTTCCGAAAATTCGTACTGCACATCGGCGATGCACCAAATACCCGTAACCAGCAGTTTCGGATGTGCCTTGACCGTGGCGCTGTCGATGGCAACCCGCTTGATTCCGAGGTTTTCGAAGACCGCCTCATAGGCATCGGTCTTTTCATTCAGCGCCACGCTGACCTGGTCGATGACCTTGTAGCGGCCGCGCTCCTTGATCGTCGACTGGACCAGCCCCGCTTCGGAACGATGGACGTAGTGCTTGCGCAGGATGTCCTTGACCGTTTCGATGCCTGTCGCAATCGAGGCTTCGTCATCGGTCGCGCAATATTGGCCGAGAAGGTATTCGAGCACATAGGTGGGGACAATGGCGTTCCCCTTCACGGCCTTCACCAGGTCCTTACGGACCACGAAACCGGCAAAATGCTCATTGATCTTGTCATCAAGCGTCGACATCGGCACCTCAGAAATCGAAATCTGTACTGATCCCGCGTTTCAGCAGCAGCGGCTGCGAAGCGTGATCTTCGAAATGGCTGGTCTTACCGATGCGCGTTCGCAGCTTCAGGAAGACTGTCTGATTGTTATAAGCGTCTGCCGCCTTGGACAGCAGGAAGCTCCGCGACAGCTCGCGCTCACGCGGGTTCTCAGACGTGAAATCGAATTCCAACTCGGCTTCGTCAGAGATGAGTGTTCCATCGTCAGCAAAGATGGCTGCATGCACCTGCCGGGGCTGCTGCTTGTCGGTCACTGGCTCCGCCTGATAGAAGGTGACCTGGATCTGGCCCGTGGTGATCTGAGCGCGGGGTGGCGGAATGATCTGCACCGACACCTGCCCGACATCCTCCTTGCGCTGCTTGCCGACACGCAGAACGGGCAGAACGATCTCCTGCAGGCTCGCCCCACCATGGACAAAGCGGCTGCCCGATCCTTTGACGCGCAGGCGGTTGATCGAGTTTGGAATCAGGATGTCCTGACCACCCTCCAGGCCAAGCTGCGCGGCCGTGAACTTCTTCATGCCACCGCTGCTGCTGAGGCCCTGCCCGATCACATAGCGCCGGTTGCGTGTAACGATGTCGCCTTCCGGGTCGCTCAGCGCGAAGCCGCTCTCTTCCAGAGCCTTGTGTTGCCACAAGAAGCCGTGATCGGCGGTGATCAGGATGTTCGAGAAGTTGGCCGAGGTCAGCTTCCGCACCAGCTTCACCAGATCCTCGATGGCAGTCTCTGCCGCAGCGGGGACATTTTCCTCGGTGGTGAGCTTATCGCCAATCGCGTCGATCTGGTTGTGATACAGATAGAGGACATCATGATCTCGGAAGAGGTCTTTGCCCTCCGATGATCCCAGATTCATGAAATCCTTCGCCGCCAGAACCTTTACCCGGTCTC